>NZ_JBIRTB010000010.1:0-343127 GCF_044334475.1 Streptomyces sp. NPDC020780
AAGCAGGCCGGGGTATCAACATATCTGGCGTTGACTTTTGGCACGCTGTTGAGTTCTCAAGGAACGGACGCTTCCTTCGGTCCCGTTTCACCGGGGCCCTCCGGGCGCTTCCCTTCGTTCTTGCGTTTCCGACTCTATCAGACTCTTTCGTGTCCGATTCCCGGTCGAAGCGGGTGTGCTTTCCAGTTCTTCGCTTTCGCGTTTCCCTTTCCGGCGATTCCGACTCTACCAGAATCTCTTCGTTCCGTTTCCGGTTCGAATTCGATTCCAGCGACCTACGGAGGGTCTTTGCCTTCCGGCTGATTCGACTTTATCAGAAGCGATTCATCCGAACCTAATCGGCTGATTGCTTGAATGAGAAGAATCGATCGGCTCTGCCGGGGTCTTGCCCTCAGCACGAGCGAGATGAACTTAGCCGTTCCCGACTGGACGTGTCCAGTCCGTTGGAACCGTTAAAATCTACCTCCCCACGCGAACCGTGTCAACAGTTTTCTGTGGGCGAGGAGAGACTAGCAGCTCAGCGGCGCCCGACGCACATCCGTCACGGGCAGCGGGGGCCTGTCGGAAGCGGTCGGGCGTGTCAGGTCGCGGAGGGAAGGCGGGCGCTCTGTTCGTCCACGTCGACGTCCCCCGTCTCGCCGGCCCGGGCCGCCCGCCCTCCCAGGACGTAGACGTACCCGAGGAAGGCCGACTCGGCGACGATGCCGATAGTGATCCGGCCCCAGGTCGGCAGGCCGGACGGGGTGACGAAGCCTTCTATGACACCGGAGACGAACAGGACCAGTGCCAGACCGATGGCCATGCCCAGGGCAGCGCGGCCCTCCTGTGCCAGTGCGTCCCTGCGGGTCCGTGGCCCCGGGTCCACGACCGTCCAGCCGAGGCGGAGACCGGTCCCGGCCGCGACGAAGACGGCGGTGAGTTCGAGCAGGCCGTGCGGCAGGACGAGCCCGAGGAAGGTGTCCAGACGGCCCGCCGACGACATCAAGCCGATGCCCACACCGAGGTTGAGGACGTTGACGAAGAGGATCCAGATCACCGGAACACAGAGGAAGGCGCCCAGCACCAGGCACATCGCGGCTGCCTGGGCGTTGTTCGTCCAGACCTGGGCGGCGAACGAGGCAGCGGGATGACTGGAGTAGTAGGTCTCGTACTCCCCGCCGGGCCGCGTCATGCTGCGGAGGTCCTCGGGGGCACCGATCGCCGCCTGGACCTCCGGGTGCGTGCCGATCCACCAGCCGATGACGGCTGCCAGCAGGGTGGAGAGGACAGCCGTCGGGACCCACCAGTGGCGCGAGCGGTAGACGGCGGCGGGAAAACCCGTGCTCAGGAAGCGGGCCACGTCGCGCCACGAAGCGCGGCGGGTGCCCGTCACGGTGGCACGGGCCCGCGCCACCAGCTGCGTGAGACGGACGGTCAACGAGGGATCCGGGGCGCTGGACCGGATCAACGACAGATGCGTGGCGGTGCGCTGGTACAGGTCGACGAGTTCGTCCGCCTCCGCGCCGGTCAGACCGCGGCCGCGGTGCAGGAGGTGGTCGAGGCGGTCCCACTCGGCGCGGTGGGTGGTCACGAAGACGTCGAGATCCATGGTCGGCTGCTGCTCCAGGCATGGGTGTGTACGGGTCCGTACTACGGCGCGCTGCCGGTCAGCTTGGCAGACTGATGGTCAGAGGGGCAGGTAGGGCCGGCGATGGGTGGGGTGGCCATGGATGAGCTCGTGACCGGGGACGCGGTCGTACTGGGATTGCAGCCGGCCAGGCTGCCGAGCCGGGCGTTGGCGATCGCCATCGATCTCGCGGTGGTTCTGACCACGTTCGTACTCGTGTCGGTCGGTCTGGCGGTTGCGAGCCTGACGCTCGACGAGGCCGCGACTGCGGCGATCGCGGTCGCCGCGCTCCTGCTGGTGCTCGTGGGAGGGCCGGTCGCGGTCGAGACGCTCAGCCACGGCCGTTCCCTGGGGAAACTGGCCTGCGGGCTGCGCGTGGTGCGGGACGACGGCGGACCGATCAGGTTCCGGCACTCGCTCGTCCGGGGGGCGATGGGAGTCGTGGAGATCCTGGGGACGTTCGGCATCGTCGCCTGCGTCTCGTCCCTGGCGTCGGCACGTGGGCGGCGGCTAGGTGACGTGTTCGCGGGAACGATCGTCGTACGTGAGCGCGTACCGGCCGGGCGGGCCGCCGCCGTGCCCCCGCCCCCGCCGTGGCTCGTCGGCCGCTTCGCACAGCTGGACCTGTCGGCCGTCCCGGACGGCCTCTGGCTGGCGACACGGCAGTACCTGACGCGGATGCACGAGCTCGAAGCCGAAGTGGGGCGGTCGATGGCCGAGCGGCTGTCCTCGGATCTCGCGGCCCGTACGGGCGCCCCGGTGCCGCAGGGGGTGCCCGCGCCGGCCTACCTCGCGGCCGTGGTGAACGAGCGGCAGGCGCGGGATGTCCGGCGGGTGGTCGCCGCCGAGGGCCGCGGCGCACCCACGCCCGGGAGCGCGGCTGCGCCCGGTGGGATGCAGCCGGTACAGCGGACCGGGACCGTGCCCGCCGGCGTCCCTGCCGGTCGGGCCACGCCCTCCCCCGCCGCGTCGGCGGCTGCGACGGCCGGGCCGCCCGCGCACGCGCCGCAGGGCACGTCGGGCGGCTCCGTGAGCGCCGGGACCGGATTCGCCCCGCCTGCCTAACGCCCTGAGCCCGACGGCGGGGATTCCAGGTCTTCGAGCTCGATCCCAGGGGCCGCCAGGACCACGTCACCGGCGATGTGGACGGTGTGCCGATCGCCGGTGTCCAACGCGTCGACCTGGTACTCGTCCACGATCAGGGAGCCGTTGTCAGTGGCGTGCGCTTCACTCTTCACCAAGACCCACGACTGGTCGACGGTACGGGGGGCGAGCACCGGGTCGGTGAAGGTGACCAGCCGTACCCGGGTCGCGGGGGAATCGGGGGTGAGGCGCAGGAGCCGGGCTGTGGCGACGAAGAAGGCGGGGGATGTGCCGGAGAAGGTGTGGGCGCGGACGTTGCCCTCCGCGGCGTGGGCCCCGGTCGGATCGGTGCGCACCCAGGTGACCCCGTCGAGTGCGGCGCCGCGGACCTGCCAGCTCGCGGCGTGCAGTTCGAGGCGGATGGGGCGGCCGAGCTCGTCCAGGGCCAGATCGACGGAGCCCAGGTGGTCTCCGGTGGGGGCCGTGGTCCGGGAGACGTAGCGCCAGCCGGAAGGGCCGGGGGCGCACTGGAAGTGTTCTTCGCCGAGGGGGGTGTGGTCGTGGAGATCGTGGAGCGAATAACGGCCGCGGGGCATGGGGTCCTTCGGGTTCCTCGCGCTGTGCGGGTGCGATAACGGGGCAGGCCCCCGGCACGGGGGTGCGGGGGCCTGCGCTCGGATCTGCTGCTGTGAGGGCGCGCCGGCCGGTGGCCGGCGGGCGGCTCAGTAGCGGTAGAGGTCGGACTTGTACGGGCCGTCCACGGAGACACCGATGTAGTCGGCCTGCTCGGGCCGCAGGGTCGTGAGCTTCACGCCCAGCGCGTCGAGGTGGAGGCGGGCGACCTTCTCGTCCAGGTGCTTCGGCAGCACGTAGACGTCGGTGGGGTACTCCTCGGGCTTGGTGTACAGCTCGATCTGGGCCAGGGTCTGGTCCGCGAACGAGTTGGACATGACGAACGAGGGGTGACCGGTGGCGTTGCCGAGGTTCAGCAGTCGGCCCTCGGACAGCACGATGAGGACCTTGCCTTCGGGGAACGTCCAGGTGTGGACCTGAGGCTTGACCTCGTCCTTGACGATGCCGTCGATCTTGGCCAGACCGGCCATGTCGATCTCGTTGTCGAAGTGGCCGATGTTCCCGACGATGGCCTGGTGCTTCATCCGGGCCATGTCACTGGCCATGATGATGTCCTTGTTGCCCGTCGTCGTGATGAAGATGTCCGCGGTCTCCACGACGTCGTCGAGGGTGGTGACCTGGTATCCGTCCATCGCGGCCTGCAGGGCGCAGATCGGGTCGATCTCCGTGATGATCACCCGGGCGCCCTGTCCCCGAAGGGACTCCGCGCAGCCCTTGCCCACGTCGCCGTAACCGCAGACGACGGCGGTCTTGCCGCCCATCAGGACGTCGGTGGCGCGGTTGATGCCGTCGATCAGCGAGTGGCGGCAGCCGTACTTGTTGTCGAACTTCGACTTGGTGACCGCGTCGTTGACGTTGATCGCCGGGAAAAGGAGGGTGCCGTCGCGGTGCATCTCGTAGAGCCGGTGCACACCGGTGGTCGTCTCCTCGGTCACACCGCGGATCTCGGACGCCAGCTGGGTCCACTTCTGCGGGGACTCACCGAGGGTCCGGTTCAGCAGGGTGAGGATGTGGGCGTACTCCTCGCTGTCCGCGGTGGAGGGGTCCGGGGCCGAGCCGGCCTTCTCGAACTCGACGCCCTTGTGGACGAGGAGGGTGGCGTCGCCACCGTCGTCGAGGATCATGTTCGGGCCGCCGGTGGGGGTGTTGGGCCAGGTCAGAGCCTGCTCCGTGCACCACCAGTACTCCTCCAGGGACTCGCCCTTCCAGGCGAAGACCGGGACTCCGGCGGGCGCCTCCGGGGTGCCGTTCGGGCCGACCGCGATGGCGGCCGCGGCGTGGTCCTGCGTGGAGAAGATGTTGCAGGACGCCCAGCGGACCTCGGCGCCCAGGGCGACGAGGGTCTCGATGAGCACGGCGGTCTGCACCGTCATGTGCAGCGAGCCGGTGATGCGGGCGCCGGCCAGCGGCTGCGTGGCGGCGTACTCCTTGCGGATCGACATCAGGCCGGGCATCTCGTGCTCGGCGAGGGTGATCTCCTTGCGCCCGAAGGCGGCCAGGGAGAGGTCGGCGACCTTGAAGTCCTGGCGATTGGCGGCCGTCGTCATAACGGGCTGCTCCTCGTGATGGGTCGAGGGTGGGCTGGCTGGCTGCGGCGGCACGGGCATACGAATGCCCGGGCGATCACAGTGCAGTCCGTCGGAGGCCCTCTCTCCCTCGGCCGGCCCGCAACCGCGGACCGATCGACCGCCATCAGCAGCGACGTCTGGTACTGAGACGAATCTACACCGAACGGCCCAGCGAGCCCCAGCCCATCCGGGCATCGGGAAGCGTCGCGGGGCCGTCCGGGACTCATCTCCGACGGTCAGTGGCCGGATTCGGTCGGTTCGGTCGGTTCGGAAGACGAGGAAGGCGAGGAAGGAGCAGATGGAGCGGAAGCTGCCGAGGGGGCGGAAGGAGAGGCCGGGCCGGCCGATGCCGGTCCGCCGGGCGTCTTACCCGGGTTGCTCCCCGCAGCGGCCGCTTCCTCGTTGTAGATGTCGGGCTCGAGGTAGATGACCCGGGCGATCGGGACGGCCGCCCGGATGCGGGCCTCCGCGGCGTTGATGGCCTCTGCGACCTCGGCGGCGGACTCGTCGTGCCGCACCGCGATCTTGGCGGCGACCAGCAGTTCCTCCGGGCCGAGGTGGAGCGTCCGCATGTGGATGATGCGGGTGACGGTCTCCCCGTCGACCACGGCGGCCTTGATCTTCTCGACGTCCTCGACGCCGGCCGCCTCACCGAGCAGCAGCGACTTCGTCTCGGCGGCCAGCACGATGGCGATGACGATCAGCAGGACGCCGATGCAGAGGGTGCCGATGCCGTCCCACACGCCGTTGCCGGTGCCCAGGGCCAGGCCGACGCCCCCGAGGGCCAGCAGTAGACCGACGAGCGCGCCGAGGTCCTCGAGGAGGACCACCGGGAGCTCGGGGGCCTTGGCGCGGCGCACGAACTGCGTCCAGGAGAGCGCGCCGCGGGTCAGGTTGGACTCGGCGATGGCCGTACGGAAGGAGAAGCCCTCCGCGATGATCGCGAAGACGAGCACGCCGACCGGCCAGTACCAGGCCTCGATCTCGTGCGGGTGCTTGATCTTCTCGTAGCCCTCGTAGATGGCGAACATGCCACCGACCGAGAACAGCACGATCGAGACGAGGAAGGCGTAGATGTACCGCTCGCGCCCGTAACCGAAGGGGTGCTGGGGGGTCGCCTCGCGCTGCGCCTTCTTGCCGCCGAGCAGCAGGAGCCCCTGGTTGCCCGAGTCCGCGAGCGAGTGGACGCTCTCCGCGAGCATCGACGAGGAGCCACTGAACAGGAACGCCACGAATTTGGCCACCGCGATCGCGAGGTTGGCGGCGAGTGCCGCCACGATCGCCTTGGTTCCGCCTGACGCGCTCATGGGTGCCTGGTGTCCCTTCCTCGGTTGCTGCGGCACGGGCGCCGCGGTACGGCCCGACATTGTTGCAGCCGCTGGTGCGGACGGTACGTCAGACCACCACGGTTGCACGGAACAGTGTTCCGTTACCGGATACTTCGACCGGTTCGTCCGCCGGGACGAAGACCGATTCCCCAGCCGCGAGCGTCAACTCGCCCACCACCGGCGCGCCCGCCGTGCACAGCAGGATCTGCGCAGTGGCCGCAGTCAGGCCGACGGGAGCCCCGCCCGTGGGCAGGACGTAGCGCGAGAGACGGAACTCGTCGACGGGCGTCTCGTACAGCTCCTCCCCGGAGGGCGCAGCCTCGGGCCGCAGGATGCCGGGCTCGGTGGGCTCGAAGCGGACGATGCGCAGGAGTTCGGCCACGTCCACGTGCTTGGGGGTCAGGCCGCAGCGCAGCACGTTGTCGGAGTTGGCCATGATCTCGACCCCGAGGCCCCCCAGGTAGGCGTGGGGCACACCGGCTCCGAGGAACATCGCCTCCCCGGGCTGCAGCTGTACGTAGTTGAGGAGCATGGCCGCGATGACGCCCGGGTCGCCGGGGTAGTGGTGGGCGATCTGCGCGTACGGGGCGTGGGCACCGCCGAGCCGGCCGGCGGCCTCCGCCGCCTCGCCGACCGTGCCGGCCGTCTCCGCGGGGTCGGCCGTGAGGACGGCCGTCAGCACCTCTCGCAGCGCCGCCTCCTCGGGGCGGGCACGCAGCAGGTCGACGTACGGCTTCAGGGAGTCGACGCCGAGTGCGGCCATCACGTCCGCGGCCTCGGCCGGCCTGCGGAAGCCGCAGAGTCCGTCGAAGGGCGTGAGCGCGCAGATCAGCTCGGGCTTGTGATTGGCGTCCTTGTACGTGCGCTGCGGCGCGTCGATCGGGACGCCCCGGCGCTCTTCGTCGGCATACCCCGCCTGCGCCTGCGCGAGGTCGGGGTGGACCTGGAGGGAGAGCGGGGCTCCCGCCGCGAGCAGCTTGAGCAGGAAGGGGAGGCGTGGGCCGAAGGCGCGCACGGCCGCCGGGCCGAGTTCGCGTTCGGGATCGGCCGCGATGACCTCGGTGAGGGCCTGTTCCGCACCGGCATCCGAGGGGCGGGTGAGGCGGGAGGGTGCTCCCGGGTGGGCGCCCATCCACATCTCGGCCTGCGGTTCGCCGGTGGGGGCCTTGCCGAGCAGCTCAGGAAGGGCCGTGGTGGAGCCCCAGGCGTAGGGGCGCACGGTGTTGGAGAGCCGGTCCATGGAGATTCGTCCTCATCGGATGTGGGTGACAGGGCCGGAGGGTGCCCAGAGGGGTGCGTGGGAGGTACGGGCGGGGCGCAGGGCGCGGGTCGGGCACAGCAGCGGGAACGGCCAGGAGGTCCCGCACCGGCCGAAGGGCTCGGCGCGTGCCCTGGCCCCGGACGCGTACGGCGGTGACGGGGCTCGGAAGGAGCCCGTCACCGCCGGTTGTCGGAGGCGAGAGCGAGGTAGACGGCGGCGAAGTCGGTGATCGCGAGGAGCTCGGCGAGGGCTTCGAGCGCACCGCCCTCCTCGGGTTCGATCTCGCTGATGGCCGTGTCGTGGCCGAGGGCCAGCTCCCGTGCCGCAGGCGCCGCGGTGAGCCCACCGGCCGGCCGGTCGCGGAGCAGGACGACGCGGGCCCGCATCGCTTCGGGCTCGTCCACCCGGTCACGGAAGAAGTCGTCGGGGTCGGCCCCCGCCGCGAACGCTCCGGCGAGCAGGGCCCCGTGGGAGGGAAGCGCCTCGGGAAGCTCCGCCACGAGTGCCGGGCGGCCGGCCAGCTCGGCCAGTACCGCGGCGAAGCGGCGCCCGGCCGGTCCGGCGTTCTCACCCTCGGTCCAGACGAGCGGCAGGCTGTCGGCCAGTTCCGCGGCCAGGGTCTTGGCCGGGTTGCTGTACGTGGCGATGGCCGGGCCGCAGCGTTCGGCGGTGCGGTCGAGCCGGTCGGCGACCTTCTGCAGCTCGTCGGCGGAGGCGTCGACCAGGCCCACCCGGTCCAGCAGGGCCAGCAGCGGTGTGAGCAGGGCCCAGAGCGTTCCCGGGCCGGCGGCCGACGTCTCGGCGTCGTACTCCCCGTGCGGGGCGGCGGCCATCGGCACGACCAGTCCGTGGACGCCGTCGACGGCCTCGCGCAGCGGCGACCGGTCGGGGGCCACGGCGACGACCGTGCAGCCGCGGCGGTACGCCTGCTCGGCGAGGAGGGAGAGGCCGGGCTCCGATCCGTCCGCCGTGGCGATCAGCAGCAGGTCCACCGGCCCTGTCCAGCCGGGCAGCGCCCAGCGCAGGGCTCCGGCGGCGGCGGCGACCCCGGTGGGGCGGATCTGGGTGACGGGCGCGGCGGCGCCCGCGAGGGCGCCGATCAGGTCGGCGACACCACGTGCGGCGGTACCGGGGCCCGCGACGAGGACTGCGCGCGGCCGCCCTTCGGGAGCGAGGCTCCCGATGCCCGCCTCCGAGGCGTGCCGGGCGGCGGTGCGGACCCGGGCACCGGCCTCGGCCGCTCCGCGGAGCAGACCGCGCCGGTCTGCCCGGGCCAGGGCTTCCGGGGCGTCGAGCAACGACTCGTCGAGCATGGCGGTGGGCCTCCGATCACCGTGCTGATCAGGTACGGACGCGATACGCGCGTCCCGTCGTCAGGCGGGGCGGCGGGCCTCGTCGACGAGCAGGACCGGGATGCCGTCGCGTACCGGGTAGGCCAGGCCGCAGTCCGTGCCGGTGCAGACTAGCTCGGGGTCGTCGGCTGCGGACCGGTCGTCGAGCGCGGCGTGGCAGGCCGGGCAGGCGAGGATCTCCAGAAGGCCGGCTTCGAGCGGCATGGGGTGGGTCCCTTCGAGCATGCGGTGAGGATCGGCGCGGGCCGTGCGGGTCCACGCCGGTACGGATCGGGGGCGGACCGGTCGGGGTCCGCGCGCGGGGGCGTCGTCAGCCTACCGCCGGGCCGGGAGGGATGCGGCCCGGCAGGTCCTTGGCCGGCCGCGCATCCGCCGGTGAGGGCGGACGCGGGGCGGCTCGGCAGGCGGCTCCAGGGGCCGGCCGAGGGGACGGCGCCCCGGAGCTCCCGCCGGAGGGCGCTTCGGGGCGCGGCGTCCCTGGCCTGGACGACCTGCGGGCTGCCGTCCGCGCCGCTACGAGAACGCTGCCGCCACCATCCAGGAGCGCCTGCCGCTCGCACCGCCGAAACACCGCTCCCGCCACCCTCCGGGAGTGCCCGCGGCTCGCACCGCCACGGTGCGGGAGGCGAGCCCTCAGGCGCGGACCAGGGCCAGGACCTCGTCGCGTACCGCCGTCATCGACCTCGCGTCACGGGCCTCGACGTTCAGGCGCAGCAGCGGTTCCGTGTTCGAGGCACGGAGGTTGAACCACCAGTCGGTGCTCGTCACGGTGAGGCCGTCGAGGTCGTCGAGGGTCACGTCGTCGCGGCTCCCGTACGCCTCCCTGATCGCCGCCAGCCGCCCCGCCTGGTCGGCGACGGTGGAGTTGATCTCGCCGGAGCCCGCGTAGCGGTCGTAGCGGTCGACGAGCCCGGAGAGGGGCCCCTCCTGGCCACCGAGGGCGGCCAGGACGTGGAGGGCGGCCAGCATGCCCGTGTCGGCGTTCCAGAAGTCGCGGAAGTAGTAGTGGGCGGAGTGCTCACCGCCGAAGATCGCCCCGTGCTCGGCCATCTCCGCCTTGATGAAGGAGTGGCCGACACGGGTACGGACGGGCTTGCCGCCGTTCTCGCGCACGACCTCGGGGACCGACCAGGAGGTGATCAGGTTGTGGATGACCGTGCCCGTGCCGCCGTTGCGCGCGAGCTCCCGCGCGGCGACCAGGGCGGTGATCGCCGAGGGCGGGACGCCCTCGCCTCGCTCGTCGACGACGAAACAGCGGTCGGCGTCGCCGTCGAAGGCCAGGCCGAGGTCGGCGCCCTCGGCGAGCACGCGGGCCTGGAGGTCGACGATGTTCCTGGGGTCGAGCGGGTTGGCCTCGTGGTGGGGGAAGGTGCCGTCCAGTTCGAAGTACATCGGGACGAGGTCGAGCGGGAGGCCGGCGAACACGGTCGGGACGGTGTGTCCGCCCATGCCGTTGCCCGCGTCCACGACGACCTTGAGGGGGCGGATCCCGGCGAGGTCGACGAGGCCCCGCAGGTGCGCCGCGTAGTCGGCGAGGGTGTCGCGCTCGGTGACCGTGCCCGGGGCGGCGGCCGTCACGGGGGCGCCGTGCTGCGACCAGTCCTCGACGAGCGTGCGGATCTCGGTCAGGCCGGTGTCCTGGCCGACGGGGGCGGCTCCGGCGCGGCACATCTTGATGCCGTTGTACTGCGCCGGGTTGTGCGAGGCCGTGAACATCGCCCCGGGCAGGTCCAGCGCTCCTGAGGCGTAGTACAGCTGGTCGGTCGAGCAGAGCCCGATGAGGGTCACGTCGGCTCCGCGTGCCGTCGCGCCGCGGGCGAAGGCGCCGGCCAGACCGGGCGAGGAGGGCCGCATGTCGTGGCCGATGACGATAGCGTCCGCGTCGGTGACCTGGACGAAGGCAGCGCCGAACAGTTCGGCGAGCGACTCGTCCCACTGGTCGGGCACCACTCCGCGCACGTCGTACGCCTTCACGAGCTGCGACAGGTCAGCAACCACGGCCGGTCCTCCTGGGGTCTTTACGGACCGCCCAAACTACCCGTCGGCCCCGTACCGTCCGTCAGGGGAGCGTCCCGCGCCGCACCATGGACGACGGGTCGGTGGTGCGCCCGCACGGGAAGGGCGGAGGATTCCCGGCCTCGGCGACCGGGTGGGAGACGCCGGATGGTCCCGGGCGTCAGGGTTCCGGGGAGCGCAGCACCCGGAGATGACCGCGGCGCGCGACCTCGACCGGGTCGGCCGCACGGGGCCCCCGCCCGCCTGTCTGGGGCGCACGGTCATGGGGCCGGGCCGCTTCCCGTACGGCGTTGGCGAGCGCCTCCAGGTCGTCACCGCTGGGGTGGCTGGGCCCGGAGGGGTCGGTGAGCCGGACGACTTCCCAGCCCCGCGGCGCGGTGAGCCGCTCACCGTGCTCGGCACAGAGGTCGTAGCAGTGGGGCTCGGCATAGGTGGCGAGCGGGCCGAGGACCGCGGTCGAGTCGGCATAGACGTACGTCAGTGTCGCGACGGCGGGACGGCCGCACGCGGTTCGCGAACAGCGACGTACAGGGCTCACGATGTTGGACGGTACCGCACTCTTGAGCGGGCTGCGACGACTCTCCCTCAGGTTGCCTCAACGTGTCGCCCGGTGACGCACAGCCCGAATCGTTTCTGCACGGCTGCCCCGACCTGCGCGGCAGCCGGCCGGGGCGGAGGCGGGACGCGTCTCCGCCGGTCGCCGGGGCCCACATGAGCAGCCGTTCGGCGAAGGTTCGGCGATCGGACGAGAGTCCGGAACCGAACTCATTACTGGCCGGAATGTTCAGGTGTGGACACAGGTACGGTCTGCGGAGCAGCCGTGATCCGCCGGGCCGCAGGAGAGTTACGCTGCGTCGGTGATGGACAGTCCCGTACCCTCCCACCCGTCCGAGCCACGCCCCCGCCGCCGAGACCGTCACGGCCGCGGCATGCGCGGGCCGGTCGCCCCTCCCCAGGTGCCGCTGTCCGTCAGCAGGGCGGAGAGTTTCCGGGACCTGGTCCAGGATTCCGTGGAGCGGCTGGAGCGGCGCTGGCCCCAGCTGACGGACGTCGACTTCCTGGTACTCGACGTGCCGGGGTCGCTGGAGGACACCGTGCCGCTCGGCCGGGCGGTGTCCGCCGTGAAGGGGCAGCCCGCGCAGATCGTCATCTACCGGCGCCCCGTCGAGATCCGCGCGAAGGGCCGCGACGAGCGCGCCCTGCTCGTGCACGAGATCGTGGTGGAGCAGGTCGCCGAACTGCTCGGCCTCTCCCCCGAGTCGGTCGACCCGCGCTACGGGCAGGACTGACCCCGCCCGCTGCGGGCGGGACGCCGCCGCCGGGGGTCGCCCCGGCCGCGCTCACCGGACGCCCCGGTTCTCCGCAGGCCCTCGCGGATGTCCGGGGAACCGTGGCGGCCGGGAGCTCCGCAACTGTCCGGAGCACCCCCGCCGCGGTCCACGGACCCCCGCGACGGGGAGGACGCTCAGCGGTCCAGGACCGACAGGTCCTGCTCCGCGGCGGGCACCGCGACCGTGCCCCTGTCGTCCGGCATCGTCTGCACGGTGAACATGTCGATGCCGTTCTCCGCGACGGTGAGCGTGCGGGCCGCGTGGACGGGACCGCCCGACTCCGGCTCCACGGTCAGCGCGTAGGCGCCCTTGAGCCCGGACGGAACCTCGGGGGTGACTTCGAGGGTCGTCCCCGCCTTGACGGTGTACGTCGTGACGGTGCTCTCACCGCCCTCGCTGCCCGCGGACGCCGTCACCTTGACCTTCGCCGTCGCACCCGGCGCGGTCAGGGACAGCACCGATCCCTTCGCCCGGTTGTCGGCGACGCTCGCCCGGGGACCCACGGGCCCGGTCGCCGGGATGTACGCGATCTCCTGCTTCGCACCGCTGCCGCGCACCACGCGCAGCGCGGCGACGATCGGTGTCCCGCTGCCGCTCTCGGGAGTCAGCCGGAGCGAGCCGGGCTCCTTCCGGGTGACGTCCTTGAGGTCGACGCTCGCGGTCATCCGCGACTTGATGTGCAGGGTGTCGTTACCGGCCGGCGAGAACGTCGCGTTCTTGCCGAGGAGTTGCACCTTCACATCGGCGTCGGCCTCGCCCGGCGCGAAGGCCACCAGGCGTACGGAGGTGGCGTCGGAGGGAATGCCGGGCAGGACCAGGGTGCCCGCCGGATCGGCGGAGGCGGCCAGCCAGTCACTGCCCGCCTTCTCGTCGCCGACCCTGACGACCGCGCCGACGCGGCCGGCCCGGGTGGTCACGTGGACCGTCACGTCGTCGGCGGCCTCGGTGGTGAGCGTGGAGACCAGCAGCGGGACGCTCCCCCCGGGCGGGACCGTGATGCCTTCGGCGGCATCGGACTTGAGGGGCCCCTCGGGTCCGTACAGCTCGATGTCGGCCACGGCGGCGGTGTCGTCCGGGTTGGTCAGGTGGACGTAGTCCTGGCGGCCCTCCGACGTGCTGGCGCCCGGGAACCAGAAGTCCGTGTCCGGGGCGGTGCAGCTGACGCCGAGGAGACCGCGTGCGTCGCCCGCCGAGGTCATGGTCGTCTGCTGGGCGGTCCAGCCCGGGGCCAGCCGGCCGGTCGCCGTACCGATCAGGGCGGGGGCGTCGGACGCGGAGGTCTCGGCGGTGGCCGGCCTGCCTGACTCCTTCAGTGCGACGACGGGCTTGGCTGACTCCTTCTTCGCCTTCTCGGAGTCCTTCTCCTTCTCCTTGTCCGCCGGCTTCTCGTCCTCGTCCGCCGGGAGCGGCACGGAGCGTTTCAGTTCGGCCGTGCCGGCCTCCCCGCCGCCTTCCCCCGCCGGGGTGAAGGACGTGTAGGTGGTCTCCGCCAGCTCCGAACTGCTGGGCGCCGGGCAGAGCAGGCTGGAGCGCTCCACGGGCAGCCGTGCGGCGGCCTTCGCCTCCGGTGCGCCCGTGTCGCCGGGCGCGTTGAGCGCGGCGAACCCGGTGACGGCGGCGAGGGCGACGGCTCCCGCGATGAGGGACAGGGGGGTGGACTTCACTCGGACTCGCCTCGCGATGCGTTGCCGTGCGGCCAGGGACCCTGGCCCGGGGCTGGGTTCTCGTCGTGCCCGTCGTACGGGGTGGTGTTCTCCTGCCCGTCGTACGGGGCGCCCTCGCCGCCCGTTCCCGGGGCGTAGGGCTGCTGGGCGTAGCCGTACGGGTCGTAGGCGCCCTGCTGTTGGTACGGGTCCTGCTGGTACGGCTCCTGGGGGTACGCCCCTTGCTGGTACTGATCGGTCTGGTAGTACGGGCCGGCCTGGTACGGGTCGGCCTGGCCGCCCTGGTACTGGTCGTAGCCGGCGCCCTGGTACTGCTGGGCCTCCCACCCGCCGTCCCCGTAGCCGGGCTGTCCGACCGCCGCGTACGTACCGGTGCCGTCCTGGCCGGCCGTGTCCGTGTCCGTCCCCGCGGGGTACGGATCGGTGCTCTGCTGCGCCGGGATGTAGCCCTCCTGGGCCGGCTCGGCCGCGTCCGGGGCGGTGTCACCGTGCGGGTCCTGCGGGGCCCCGTACGCGACGGCTGCCTCCCCGGCCTCACCGAGCGCACCGGACTCGTCGGCCTCACCGTTCTCACCGGTCGTGGCGGCCTCCGCCTGGGCGGCGGCCCGCAGCCTGCGCGCCCGGCGTCCCTCGCCCGCGACCGGTTCGGCCGCGACGGCCACGGTCTCCTCGGGGAGGTCGTCGTCGATCTCCCGGCGGCGGCCCGGCAGCGCCAGGACCACCAGCACGACGCCGAGCGCGACCTGGGCCCAGACCCAGGCGGTGTGCGCGAGCGGTGTCTCGTAGGTGAGGTCCAGCCTGCCGCCCTCGGCGGGGAGCGCGAAGCCCTGCGCCCAGCCGTCCACCGTCTTCGGCTCCAGGGTCCGGCCGTTCAGCGTGGCCTGCCAGCCCGGATCGGCCCCGTCGGCGATCCGCAGCACCCGGCCGGCCTCGCCGGCGGGGATCTCGGAGTGCGCCTCGACGGGCAGTGACCCGACGGTCACCGGCTCGGCGCCCTCACCCGCCGGGACGATCATGACGCGGGATACCTGGCGGTCGACCCTCCACAGGGCGCTGCCGTCCAGCTGGCTGAGCCGGCTCAGCCCCGGGGTGGCGTCGAGCACCCGGTTCATCTCCCGGGGCGCCCCGTCCCGTACGAGGACGTACCGGACCGCGAAGCCGCTGAGCTGGCTGCCCTGGTCCGCGCCGGAACCCGCGACGAGATTGGCGACGACCTTGTCCAGGTGGGCGTTGCCGCCGCCCGCCTCGGTGAGCTCGGCGTCACCGAGCCGGGCGCCCGAGCCCCGGACCAGGCTGTACGAGACGGCCGCGGGCGACGAGCCCGCGAGGACCAGGGTCCGTGGCTGGTCCCGGGTGGTGCTCTCCTCCGCGACGAAGGCGGGCACCTGGACCGGGTCGCGGCGCTCCAGCGGACCGGCGGCGCCGCCGATCATCCAGCCCGCCGCGGCCAGCACGGGAGCGATCCCGGCGGCCAGCGCGATCAGCGCGGCGACCGGCTGGCGCCAGCCGAAGCTGAGTTCGGCGACCCTCACCCGGGCACCGTCGGCGCCGACGAGCGCGGCGGCGATCAGCGCGCTGCCGTAGACGAGGGTGGCGGGGCCCGCCCAGGTGGAACCGTTGGAGAGGCCGGCGAAGAACAGCCCGACGAGCGCGGTGGCCCAGGCGGCACGGACGGCGAACTGCCGCTCACCGCGCAGGAGCGCGGCCAGTGCGGCCAGGACGATGCCCAGGAGCAGGACGCCGCCCGCGGCCTTGGGTCCGCCGGGGCTGATGCCGAGCAGGTCGAGGGCGGTCGCCGTTCCCGTGCCCAGGTCCTGGCCGGCCTCCTCGAGGAAGCCGGACGGGCTGGTCAGCAGCGACAGCGACCAGGGGGCGAGGACCAGCAGCGGCGTTCCCACCGTGGCCAGGAAGCGCAGCCCGTACGCGATGACGTCGCCCCGGCGCAGGATCAGGACCCCGAGCCCGAGGACCACCGCGAGCGGCCAGACGACCGGTGTGAAGGCCATCGAGACGGTGAGCAGCAGGGTGTACGCCCAGGTGGCGCGCCAACTGCCGCGCGTGGTGCCGTCGCCGCGCATCCCGTGCGCCGCGACGGCGGCGCGGGCGATCAGGGGCAGCAGCACGGCCAGTACGGCGGTGCCGATGCGGCCCGTGGCCAGCGCCCCCGTAGCGGCGGGCAGGAAGGCGTAGGCGACGCTCGCCCAGGCCCGCAGCAGCCGGGACTCCAGCAGCGGCCGGGAGGCGAAGTACGCGGTGAGCCCGGCGAGCGGGACGGAGCAGACCAGCAGCACGGTGAGCGCGAAGCCCGTGGAGCCGAAGAACAGGGCCGACAGGGCGGCGACCAGCGCGAGGTAGGGCGGAGCGGTCTGGGTGCCGCCGGTGCCGACCGTGTGCCAGGCGTCCGCGTACCGCCCCCAGAGGTCGGAGACGTCCGCCGGGGCCGGGAGCAGTGCGCCGCCCGCGAGGGCGCCGCCGCTGAGGAGACCGCGGCAGGCGACCAGGGAGACCAGGAGGAGGAGTGCGAAGAGTACGGGGCCCGGCTTGCGCACGACGCGCTTGACCCGGGCGAACTGTTCGATCTCCAGGAAGTCGGCGTCGTCGCCGCCGGGCCCGGATTCGACGGCTCCGTGCCGTGAACCGCCGGAGTCGGCGTCGGTGCGGCTGCCGAAGTTGCCCGCGACCTGTTCGACGGTGGCGCGGACGGTCGCACCGGGCGGCGGGAAGAGCGACCGCAGCTCGGCGGCGTCCACCCCGCCCTTGCCGCGTGCGCGGCGCGCGGCGAGGATCCGCCCGGGCCGCAACAGGGTGCCCAGGAGCCCGGCGACCTCGTCGAGCGCCTGCCCGGGCACCTTGCCTACGAGGTAGGCCAGGGTGCGGAGCAGGGTGCCGAGGACGAGGCGGACCAGCGCCCACGGCAGCTGCCTGCCCCGTGCGTTGGCGAGCATCGTGTAGACGGCGCCGGCCTTGTCGACGCGGTGGGGACTGGCGACGGACCGTCCGGCGCAGTCGATGGGGCGGCGTTCCCTGGCGGAGGCCTCGGCGTGCCGCAGGACCGCGTCGGGCGCCACGAGGACGCGGTGGCCGGCCATGTGGGCCCGCCAGCAGAGGTCCACGTCGTCACGCATGAGCGGCAGCCTGCGGTCGAAGCCGCCGAGTTCGTCCCAGACGTCGCGGCGCACGAGCATGCCGGCGGAGGAGACGGAGAGCACGGTGCGTACCTGGTCGTGCTGACCCTGGTCCTGCTCGCGCCGGTCGAGTCCGGTCCAGCGGCGTCCGCTGTTGGCGATGGAGACGCCGACTTCGAGGAGCTGCTTGCGGTCGTACCAGCCACGCAGCTTGGGTCCGACGATCGCGGCGTGCTTGTCCTGGTCGGCGACGCGCAGCATCTCGGCGAGCGCGTCCGGCTCGGGCGCGCTGTCGTCGTGGAGCAGCCAGAGCCACTGGACGGGCTCGCCGTGCGGGAGGTCCGGCAGGTCGTAGGCGTCGTCGCGCCAGCTCCGGCTGACCGGGTCCCAGCCGCTGGGGCGCTTGAGGTAGGGCAGGTCGTCGGGGGTGAGGACGCCGGCCGTGCGGGTCGCCTCCTCGACGGCGGTGCCGAAGCTCGTACGGCGTGCGAGGTGCAGGACGCGTTCACCGCCGAGCGCCTCCGCGACCAGGCGCGCGGAGTCGTCGGCGCTTCCCGTGTCGGCGGCGACGACGTTCTGTACGGGGCGTTCCTGCCCGAGCAGCCCGGTCAGCACATCGGGCAGCCAGCGTGCGCCGTCGTGGGAGACGAGCACGGCGGTGACGACGTGCCGGGGGAACTCTGGGGCGGCGGCGGCCGGATTCGGCGCCGCCGGGTGGCTGTGCACGGACATCGAGGTACGGGCCCTCCGGCCGGGTCCGGAGGGGCGTCCCCCCGGGGGCTGCATCGGTGTACACGCGCGCCCCGACGGGGCGTTGGCGCGTCTCTCGGACGGGGCCCCACACTAACGGTAGGCACGTGCGCCCCGCGCCGAGCGGTTGACCGGCGGGGAGGGAGGCGCCCGGGCAGCCGGGCGCGCGGTGTGTCAGATGGCGGCCTTCTTCAGGCGCCGCCGCTCACGCTCGGACAGGCCGCCCCAGATACCGAACCGTTCGTCGTTGTTGAGGGCGTACTCGAGGCACTCGGATCGGACCTCACAGGCGAGGCAGACCTTCTTGGCCTCGCGGGTCGACCCGCCCTTCTCGGGAAAGAAGGACTCGGGGTCGGTCTGGGCGCACAGCGCGCGCTCCTGCCAGCCGAGTTCTTCGTCCGCGTCCTCGACCAGCAGTTGCTGGAACAGCTCGGTCATGTGCGCCCCTCGTCTGTCTCTTGCGTCCCCGTGCTGCGGCCGTTACGTGAGGCCGAACAACACGAGTGAAATTACAAGTGTGTATCTCTGAGCCAGTCAAGCGAAGATCTGCTATTGGCCCCGGTATTCACTCTGCGGAACCAAGCGTATGCAGAAAGTGTGCAAATCACCAAAAACCTGACATCTGTCGCAGGCCTTCCCGGCACGGCTTCTCACCGTGCGAGACGACCCGCGCCACCTCGGTGTTTCGATTCGATCACCGAAGCGACCAAGATCACATTCGGGTCACGGTCGCCCTGCCGCGTTCGAGGAGACGGCTGTTGCGCCACCTTGCCTCTCCTGGCCCTGCTAAAACCTTTCTTCTTCCTCGCCGACCGGATGAGGTGAAAGATTGCCGCCACATCGGGCACCGGGTTGACAGGACACCTGCCCAACCGGTCTCCTTGGCCGTATGCCAGCGACCGCAGCGATGTACCCGGCCCACATCCGTGGGTTCCGTACGGCTGTCCAGGCCCGCTGTTGCTGTTCCAGCTGTCACAGCTGTTGAGCCCGACGCTCCAGCTCTGACCCGGTTCCTCCTGCGACCCGGTCCCTTGCCGAGCCTTCCCGGTCCCCGCGACACCCGCGCCCCCGCCCGCCACCCGCGTCCGCGCGGCAGGCACCCGCGACGCCTCCCCCGCACGCGCCTCCCCACGCCGAGGAATCCCCGCACCCATGAACAGCGACAGCGATCTCCAGATCGCCGGCGACATCCTCGAGGTCCAGCACCTCCTCCAGCCGCCCCGCCCCCATCCCTCCACCGTGGCCGAGTTCGCCGGACTCGCCCGCACCATCGCGGCCGACCGCGCCCGGTGGGCCCCGCTCGTCCGGTACGACACCACCACCCGCTGGTACCACCGGCTGGAAACGCTCCCCCCGGCCCCCGGCTCCGGCCCGGCAGGACAGACCCCGGCCGGCTACGAGGTATGGCTGCTCAGCTGGGTCCCCGGCCAGGGCAGCGGACTCCACGACCACGGCCCGTCCTCCGGAGTACTGACAGTCCTGGAAGGCCGGTTGACGGAACACACCGGGCGCGGGACACACGCGCTCGACGCCGGCTCACAGCGCGTCTTCGCCCCCGGCTACGTCCACGAAGTCGTCAACCGCTCGCTCGAACCGGCCGTCAGCCTCCACATCTACCACCCGGGCCTCACCGACATGCCCATGCACGCGACCCAGTGCGCCCAGCACACCCTGACCACCTGACAGCCCACCCGTCGCCCACCACCACCCCCACAACGCCAGGCTCCGCCTGACAGACTGTCTGTATGCGCATTGTGGTTCTGGCCGGCGGTATCGGTGGTGCTCGTTTTCTGCGTGGCCTCAAGCAGGCCGCCCCGGACGCGGACATCACCGTCATCGGCAACACCGGTGACGACATCCATCTGTTCGGGCTGAAGGTCTGCCCCGACCTGGACACCGTGATGTACACCCTCGGCGGTGGCATCAACGAGGAACAGGGCTGGGGGCGCACCGACGAGAGCTTCCAGGTCAAGGACGAGCTCGCGGCGTACGGCGTGGGGCCAGACTGGTTCGGGCTCGGCGACCGCGACTTCGCGACCCACATCGTCCGTACGCAGATGCTCGCCGCGGGCTACCCGCTGAGCGCCGTCACCGAGGCGCTCTGCGCCCGCTGGAAACCGGGCGTCAGGCTCCTCCCGATGTCCAACGACCGCGTGGAGACCCATGTGGCGGTCGACGTCGACGGCGAACGCAAGGCCATCCACTTCCAGGAGTACTGGGTGAAGCTGCGCGCCTCCGTCACGGCGCACGCCGTCGTCCCGGTCGGCGCCGAACAGGCCGAGCCCGCGCCGGGCGTCCTCGAGGCCATCGCCGGATCCGACGTCATCGTCTTCCCGCCGTCCAACCCGGTCGTGTCCGTCGGGACCATCCTCGCCGTACCCGGCATCCGGGAAGCCATCGCCGATGCCGGGGTGCCGGTCGTCGGCCTCTCCCCCATCGTCGGGAACGCCCCCGTCCGCGGCATGGCCGACAAGGTACTGGCCGCGGTCGGCGTCGAGTCGACGGCCTCCGCCGTCGCCCGGCACTACGGGTCCGGACTGCTCGACGGCTGGCTCGTCGACACCGTGGACGCCGGAGCCGTCGACGAGGTGGAGGCCGCCGGTATCCGCTGCCGTGCCGTCCCGCTGATGATGACGGACGTGGACGCCACCGCCGAGATGGCACGGCAGGCGCTCGCGCTGGCCGAGGAGGTCCGGGCATGAGCGACGGAACGCCCTCGTACCGGGTGTGGGCCCTGCCCGGGATGCCCGAGGTCCGGGAGGGCGACGACCTGGCCAAGCTCATCGCCGCCACCGAGCCCGGCCTCGCCGACGGTGACGTGCTGTTGGTCACCTCGAAGATCGTCTCCAAGGCGGAGGGCCGGATCGTCGAGGCCGCCGACCGTGAGGCCGCGATCGACGCCGAGACCGTCCGGGTCGTCGCCCGGCGCGGGGCACTCCGGATCGTGGAGAACCGGCAGGGGCTCGTCATGGCCGCCGCGGGCGTCGACGCGTCGAACACCCCGGCCGGGACGGTGCTGCTGCTCCCCGAGGACCCGGACGCCTCTGCCCGGTCGATCCGGGACGGGCTGCGGGACACGCTCGGCGTCGAGGTCGGTGTCGTCGTCACCGACACCTTCGGGCGCCCGTGGCGCAACGGGCTGACCGATGTGGCGATCGGTGCCGCGGGGGTCCGGGTACTGGACGACCTGCGGGGCGGCACGGACACCTACGGCAATCCGCTGAGCGCCACCGTCGTCGCCACGGCCGACGAACTGGCCTCGGCCGGTGACCTGGTGAAGGGCAAGGCGTCCGGCCTGCCGGTCGCCGTGGTGCGGGGGCTCGCCCACCTGGTGGCCGGCCCCGGACCCGAGGACGGCCCGGAGGACGGCGCCAGGGCGATGGTGCGGGTCGCGGCCGACGACATGTTCCGGCTGGGGACCTCCGAGGCGGTCCGTGAGGCGCTCCGACTGCGCCGTACCGTGCGGGAGTTCACGGACGAACCGGTGGACCCCGGTGCCGTCCGGCGGGCGGTCGCGGCCGCGGTGACGGCCCCGGCGCCGCACCACACGACGCCGTGGCGGTTCGTCCTGCTGGAGTCCGCACGGTCGCGCACCCGGCTCCTCGACGCCATGCGGGACGCGTGGATCGCGGACCTGCGCCGCGACGGCCGGAGCGAGGAGTCGATCACCAGGCGGGTGCGTCGCGGCGAC
The DNA here is from genome assembly GCF_044334475.1 of Streptomyces sp. NPDC020780. NCBI lineage: Bacteria > Bacillati > Actinomycetota > Actinomycetes > Kitasatosporales > Streptomycetaceae > Streptomyces > Streptomyces sp. NPDC020780. The sequence continues at coordinate 21,409 of NZ_JBIRTB010000010.1, forward strand.
GTCCTGCGTAACGCCCCCTACCTCGCGGTGCCCTGCCTGGTGATGGACGGTTCGCACACCTACGGGGACGAGCGCCGGGACACGGCGGAGCGCGAGATGTTCGTGGTCGCCGCGGGCGCCGGCGTACAGAACTTCCTGGTGGCACTCGCGGGTGAGCGGCTCGGCTCGGCGTGGGTCTCCTCGACGATGTTCTGCCGGGACGTGGTGCGTGAGGTGCTCGACCTGCCGGCCGGCTGGGACCCGCTGGGCGCGGTGGCCGTGGGCCACGCGAAGACGGCTCCGCCGGCCCGGGGTGCCCGGGACGCGGGGGCGTTCATCACCGTCCGGTAGGCGGGACGTACGGGCCCCGTCGGCATGCCAGGGCGTGTGCGAAAGCCCCCGCCTGTCACAGAGGGGCGATGTCCCGCGGCGTCATGCGGGGGGCCCGACGGGGCGGGATGCGGCCGGAGAGAAGGATCAGGCGGGTCGCGCGGTGGCGCTGGCCCGCGTACGGCTCCAGCAGGGCGAGCATGGCCTCGTCGTCGGCGTTCCGGTCGTCCGCCAGGGCGTGGCCGACGATCCCCGGCAGGTGGAGGTCGCCGACCGTGACCGCGTCGGACGCGCCGTTGGAGCGCTGCAGGGTCTCCGCCGCGGTCCAGGGGCCGATGCCCGGGATCAGCTGCAGCCGTGCCATGGCCTCCGGGAGCTCCATCGACGCCGCCTCCTCCATACGGCGGGCGACCCGTACCGCGCGCAGGATCGTCGCCGACCGCTTGGCGTCCACGCCCGCGCGGTGCCACTCCCAGGACGGGATCGTCGCCCAGGTACGGGCGTCCGGCAGGACGTACAACCCGTACGTGCCGAAGTCCGGGTCCGCCGGGCCGGGGGCCGGGGTGCCGTAGGTGCGGACGAGCAGGCGCCAGGCGCGGTAGGCCTCGTCGGTGGTGACCTTCTGTTCCAGGATCGAGGGAATCAGCGACTCCATCACCAGCCCCGTGCGCAGCAGGCGCAGGCCGGGCCGCCGGTGGTGGGTCAGGGCGAGCAGCCGGTGGCGGGGGCGGAAGGCGTCGGGTGCGTCGCCCTCGCCGAGCAGCGCGGGCAGCTGGTCCAGGAGCCACTGGGCCCCGGGGCCCCAGGCCGCCGCCGAGATCCGGCCGTCCCGGGTCGCCGAGACGCGGAGGGTGCCGGGGCCGGCCGGGGTGCGAGTGGCCCGCCAGAACGAGCCGTCGGACAGCGCCCGGTAGGCGGGGTCGGCGGGGCCCCGCCGCAGCGGTCCGAGGACCAGCCGCAGGTCCAGCGGCCACGGCGGCGTCCACGTCCTGGTCAGGTGCGAGGCGGACGCGTCCGCGGCCGCCGGCTGCCGGCGGGGTACGGCGGTGGTGCGGGCTGCGAAGCGTCCTGCCACGGTTGAGGTCCTCGGTCGTCGGGGTGCCTGAGAGCTGTCCCGCAGGTCCCGGTGGATCGGCGGGCGGCGTCGGATGCGGTGCGGAACGGCGGCGGATCGTCCGCATGCACGGGGTACGGGGATGTTCCGACGACGCGGCGAGGTGCCGTAGTCGTTTCGCGCGCCCGCCGGGAACTACGGGACAGCCCTTGTCGAGGGTACGGCCGGAGGAAACCGTTCACCGGCCGCGGGAGACCCCGGCGAAGGCCCGGCCCGCCGCTCGGACGGTACGCGGGCCGGGGCCGTTCACTGGTCGGACGAGAAGCGGACCGAGGCGTCCGGGAGGACCGCACCGCACCAGACGCGTACGCCGTCCCGCAGTTCGTTGTCGGCGCCGACCTGCGCGCCGTCCCCGATCACGGCGCCCGCGAGGACCGTACGGCTGCCGATCCGGGCACCGGCCCCGATCAGTGAGTCGCTGATCACAGCGCCCGGTTCGACGACGGCACCGGCCAGCACGGTGGAACCCGTGATCCTGGCGCCCTCCCCGACGACGGCACCCTCGCCGACGACCGTACCGCCGGTGAGCTTGGCGTCGACGGCCACGGAGGCGGTGGGCAGGACGAGCCGGTCGCCGCAGCGGCCGGGCACCGCAGGGGAGGGTGCGCGCCCCAGGACCAGGTCGGCCGAACCGCGTACGAACGCCTGGGGCGTGCCGAGGTCCAGCCAGTATGTGGAGTCGACCATGCCCTGGAGGTGGGCGCCGGAGGCGAGGAGCCCGGGGAACGTCTCACGCTCCACCGAGACGGGACGGCCGGCCGGGATGGTGTCGATGACGGACCGGCGGAAGATGTACGCCCCCGCGTTGATCTGGTCGGTGACTATCTCCTCGGGCGTCTGCGGCTTCTCCAGGAAGGCCGTCACCCTGCCCGTCGCGTCGGTCGGCACGAGGCCGAAGGCGCGCGGGTCCTCCACCCTGGTGAGGTGGAGGGAGACGTCCGCCCCGGAGGTGGCGTGCGATGCGACCAGGGCCCGGATGTCGAGGCCGGTGAGGATGTCCCCGTTGAAGATCAGTACGGGGTCGTCCGGGCCCGAGACCAGTCGCTCCGCAACGTTACGGATGGCTCCGCCGGTACCGAGCGGTTCGTGCTCGGTGACGTACTCGATGGAGAGGCCGAGCGACGCACCGTCACCGAAGTGCGGTTCGAACACCTCCGCCAGGTAGGAGGTCGCGAGCACGATGTGCTCCACCCCCGCCGCCCTGGCACGCGCCAGTTGGTGCGTGAGGAACGGGACGCCCGCCGCCGGCACCATCGGCTTCGGGGTGTGCACCGTGAGCGGACGCAGCCGGGTGCCTTTGCCCCCGACCAGGAGGATCGCTTCTCTTGCCTCTGTCACAGCACCGTCTCTGCTTCCTGCTGGGGCCGGGCCTCGTATCGGCTGGCCAGTGTATGCAGACCGGTCGGAGCTCTCCCGGTCAGCGGCCCTGCAGGGCGGCCGAAGCGGTCCGGGCCGTGCCGAGCTTCTTGTAGAGACGGCTTCCGGGGCATTCGGTTGCGAAACCGTCGCGATGGCCGGCGATGACGTTGAGCGTGGCCTTCGCGCCCTTCTTGTACTTGCCGCTGCCGCCCGAGACGAGCGTGACCTTGCCCTTCGGGTTACGGCCGAACAGTCCGAGCTTCCAGGCGGTGAGCTTGGCGATCGCGTTCACCGCGGCGGCGGGCGGGTTCTTGGAGCCGTAAGAGCCGAGGACCGCGATGCCCATGCTGTTGGTGTTGAACCCGAGCGTGTGGGCCCCCAGGACCGCCTTCGTCACACCTCCGGCCCGTCCTTCGTAGATGTTCCCGCACTTGTCGACGGCGAAGTTGTAGCCGAAGTCCCGCCAGCCACTGCTCTTGACGTGGTAGCGGTAGATGCTGCGCAGGACCGAGGGTGCCTGTGAGCAGGTGTAGTTGTTGCCGGTGGCACTGTGGTGGACGAAGGCGGCCTTGACCGTGCTCGTGTAGGCGAAGGCGCGTTCGCGCAGGCTTTCGTCGGCGCCCCAGCCCTTGCGGGTGACGATGCGCGGGCGGGGTCCGACGAACGGTTTGGCGCCCGCCGCGACGACCGCCTGCTCCTCGGACTCGGCCTTGCTCAGGGCCGGGATCTCGGCGGCGCCGAGCGGGGCGAGGTCCGCGTTCACCGCGGAGCTCTCGGCCGCGGCCACCGTGAGGCCCGCGGAGTCGGGGAGCGAGCCCGGCTGCGGGGAGACGGCGGGTGTGGCGGCTGAGCTGGAGGAGGTGGCCACGGCCGGGGTGGCGCCCGCGGCCGACGGCTGCTGCGGGTCGTCGCCGGGGTCGACGAGCTCCACCCGCAGGCCTGCGGGGAGCGCGGCGGTGTCGCCCGCTCCGGTGCGCGGCCCGCCGGTCTCGCCGTGCACCCGCACCTCGACACCGTCCGAGTCCCCGACCCAGAGCGGGGCGGTGGAGCCGCGGACCGTGCCGGACTCGCGCTCGGCGCTGCCGGCGTCGGCGGCGTGGTCGGCGTTGTGCGTCTCCAGGTCCTGCCAGCCGGACCACCGGCCGGTGCCCGCCGCTCGGGTGCGGACCTGGACGGTGCCGTGCAGTTCGGTGTCGGCGTCGTCCCAGACCACGCCGACGAGGGAGAAGCGGTGGGGGTCGAGCCGCCGCAGGCCTTGTCCGGCGGGGGACAAGAGTGACGCGGAGCCGGTGGGCTCGCCGGCGGCCCGGGAGGCCGCGCCGGGGAGCGGTCGCAGGGGCAGGGACTGCGTCGAGCCCAGGGGCTCGGCGGGGGCGGCCGCGGGCGCGTGGGCGACCGGGGCGGGAACGGGGACGGCCGGCGCGGGTGCGGCGAGCGGGAGGGTGAGTGCCGCCGCGCAGGTGACGCCGATGGAAGTGGAGAGAAGTGCACGCATACAGGAAATCCTTGGCGGAGTCCGGCATTCCCGGCTACTGGAGTGCATCCGCGGAAACCTGACGGACCGTCTGCCGAACCGGTGTACGCGTCACCCGCCCGCCCGTCCCCGGCGACGTCCCCCGCGTACCCTTGCCCGGATGAACGCACGTGATCGCACCCCAGCCGACCTGCTGCGATCCGCGCTCGCCGCGGATCCCGCCCGCCCCCTCGTCACTTTCTACGACGACGCAACCGGAGAACGGGTCGAACTGTCGGTGGCGACGTTCGCCAATTGGGTGGCCAAGACGGCCAATCTGCTGCAGGGCGACCTGGCCGCGGAGCCCGGGGACCGGCTCGCCCTGCTGCTGCCGGCCCACTGGCAGTCCGCGGTCTGGCTGCTCGCCTGCTCCTCGGTGGGTGTCGTCGCCGATGTCCAGGGCGACCCCGCCGGCGCGGACCTGGTCGTCAGCGGACCGGACACGCTGGAGCGGGCGCGCGCCTGCCGCGGGGAGCGGGTCGCACTGGCCCTGCGCCCCCTGGGCGGCCGTTTCCCGCAGGCTCCGGACGGGTTCGCGGACTACGCGGTGGAGGTACCGGGCCAGGGCGACCGCTTCGCCCCGTACGCGCCGGTGGATCCCGCCGCTCCCGCTCTGGCCGTGGGCGGCGCCGAGCTGACGGCGGACCGGTTGGTGGCCCGGGCCCGGCAGGACGCGGCGGAGCTGGGACTCGCCCCGGGGTCGCGGCTGCTGACGGGACGTACGTACGACACCTGGGACGGGCTCTCCGCCGGGTTGTTCGCGCCGCTGGCCGCGGGCGCCTCGGTGGTCCTGTGCCGTCATCTGGACCGGCTGGACGAGGAGGGTCTGGCCCGGCGCGTGGAGAGCGAGCGGGTCACCGGCAGCGCGGTATGACAAGCGCTCCCAGGGCCACCCGTCCGGCCCAGGGCGGGCCGAGCCCCCGGGACTGAGCACGCACGGCGGTACATGATCGGGCGGTACCTACCACTCCACCCGAAGGCACAACCAAGCGTGAGGTTCAGCCGTCTACTTCTGCGACCGGCGGGCCCCGCGCGCCGCCGAACGTGAAGGATGGACGCAGACGTGACCGACAGTGCCGGCTCTCCGGACCGCCCGGACCCCTCGTCCGGGGACGAGCCCACGGACGGGACGCAGGACGCGTCGGGGACCGCCGAACAGGGCGGCCCCGCCGCCGGGGCGGGCGACGCCGGGGTCGGCACCTGGGCGGAGCGGCCGAAGGCCGGGCCGCCGGGCCGCCGGAGCCACTGGGTCCGCTGGGCGGCCCTCGCCGCGTCGTTCCTGGTGCTGGTGGCCGCCGGGACCGGCTGGTGGCTCTACAAGAAGCTCGACGGAAACATCACGACCGACACGGGCGCCGCCGCCGAGCTCAGGGCGTACGAGAAGGAACGGCCGAGGCCGATCGCCCGGGACGCGCAGAACATCCTGCTCATCGGGTCCGACTCCCGGGCGGGCGACAACCGCAGGTACGGCCGCGACGACGGCGGCAGCCAGCGCTCGGACACCACGATCCTGCTGCACCTCGCCGCCGACCGCAGGAGTGCGACCGCGGTCTCGCTGCCGCGCGACCTGATGGCCGAGATCCCCAGCTGCCGCACGGCCGGCAAGAAGGCCACGAAGAAGCAGTTCGCCCAGTTCAACTGGGCCTTCGAGCTCGGCGGCACGGCCTGCACGATCCGCACCGTCGAGAAGATGACGGGCATTCGCGTCGACCACCACATGGTCATCGACTTCAACGGGTTCAAGGACATGGTCGACGCCGTGGACGGCGTCGAGGTCTGTCTCAAGAAGCCCGTCGACGACGCCGACGCCCACCTGAAGCTCCCGGCCGGGCGCCAGCAGCTCGACGGAGAGCAGGCGCTCGGATACGTACGGGCCCGCAAGTCGATCGGCGACGGCAGTGACACCGAGCGGATGGAACGCCAGCAGCGTTTCCTCGGGGCCCTCGTCCACAAGATGCAGAGCAACGGGGTCCTGCTGAATCCGGGGCGGCTCTACCCGGTGCTGGACGCGGCGACCAAGTCGCTCACCACCGACCCGGGGCTGAGCTCCCTGCGGGACCTGTACGACCTGGTGCGCGGAATGCGGAACGTACCGACGGACAAGGTGCAGTTCCTGACCGTGCCGCGGCAGGCCTACCGCGGGAACGCGAACCGGGACGAGCTGCTCCAGCCCGACGCCGGCCGGCTGTTCGAGCAGCTGCGCGAGGACGACCCCGTCACCGTGGTCCCCGCCGACGAGATCCGCACAGGGGACTCACAGGCGGGTCACAGCTCCGGCGAGACCCCGTCCGGCGTCAGGCCCCCCGCCGCGAGCGGAAGCCCGGCGCCGTCCCCCACCTACTCGGGATCGAGTGCGGCCGACGACCTGTGTGATCCGTAAAGCGATATTCAAGGAAGGAGAGGCAAACGGAACGGAATAGCCGGAATGCCCAGTTGTAAGGGGCGTGGAATACCTCACGCGTGTCTCCGATGGCCGAATCGGCCGGATAGTGTGACGCGATCCGGTGCTTGCGGCCGTCAGGCCGCGCACCGCCGGGGGGACCGATCGAGCGCTTTCCGGGGGAGGCGCCTCGCGTGGCACCGACGAAGGATTCAGGAAGACGTGGACGCGCATAGCCGTGGGCAGGCGGGTGAAATCGATCCCGCCGACCAGTGGGTGCTCAACCCGCGGACGGGCCATTACGAACTGCGACTGAACCACTCCGGAAGGCAGTCGCCCGAATCCCCGGGCACGGCGGACCGCCCTCCCTCCGGCACCGAGGTGCCCGCTCAGCGCGACCGCCGTTCGGCACGGAGCAGCCGCGCCCCGGCACCCCAGACCGGCCGTCGCAAGCGCCCGTCCCCGAGGTCACGGCGGAAGAAAGCCCTGCTGTGGACCGGCGGGGTCATGGCCTTCGTGATCGTCGCCGGTTCGGGCGCAGCGTACGCGCTCTACCAGAAGTTCAACGGCAACCTCGCCACCGTCGACGTCGGTGACGCCGGCAGCAAGGACATCGCCGCCGACGGCCCGCTCAACATCCTGATCATCGGCACGGACAAGCGCACCGGAGAGGGGAACGAGGGCTACGGCGACAAGGGCAGTACCGGCCACGCCGACACCAACATCCTCTTCCACGTCTCCGCGGACCGCACCAACGCCACGGCGATGAGCATCCCCCGCGACCTGATGACGGACGTCCCGGACTGCACCACCAAGCAGCCGGACGGCTCCGAGAAGGTCATACCCGGCTCGCAGAACGTCCGGTTCAACGTCAGCCTCGGCCAGGAAGGGCGCGACCCGGGCTGCACGATGCGTACGGTCAAGGAGCTCACCGGTCTCTCGGTCGACCACTTCATGATGGTCGACTTCAACGCCGTCAAGACACTCTCCACGGCCGTCGGCGGCGTCAAGGTCTGCCTCGCCAAGGCGGTGAAGGACAAGGACTCGCACCTCGACCTGCCGGCGGGCGAGTCCATCGTCGAGGGCGAGGACGCACTGGCCTTCGTCCGCACCCGGCACAGCTTCGGCAACGAGAGCGACCTCGACCGGATCAAGGTCCAGCAGCAGTTCATCGGTTCGATGATCCGGCAGATGAAGTCCGACGACACGCTGACCGATCCCTCCAAGCTCTTCCGCCTCGCCGACGCGGCGACCAAGGCACTCACCGTCGATTCAGGCATCGGCTCGATCAAGAAGCTGACGTCGCTCGCCAAGGAGCTCGGCAGGATCGACACGAAGAACATCACCTTCGTGACGCTGCCCGTGATCGACAACCCGGCCGAGCCGACACCCGTCACCGTCGTCGTGGACCCGCAGAAGTCGCAGCAGTTGTTCGCGGTGATGCGCTCCGACACCTCCCTGACCGAGGTGAAGAAGAAGGAGAAGGCGGCCCGGACCGAGCGGGCGGCGGCACTCGATGGCCCCAAGGCCGCCCCGGCCGACGTACGCGTCGACGTCCTCAACGGCGGCGACACCCCGGGGGCCGCCCAGGCGACGGTCACCTGGCTGCAGAACGAGCAGGGCGTGCTCAAGTCCACCAACAAGGCGAACGCCCCGTCGAAGACCGACCGGACGACCCTGGCGTACGCGCCGAACCAGGCGGACCAGGCCCGCGCCCTGGCGGCGATGATGGGGCTGCCCGCCACGGCGATGAAGCAGGGAACGACCGATGCCGAGGGACTTCAGGCGATGGTCCTGACCCTGGGAGCCGACTTCAAGGGCGCGGGAGTACCCGTCGCCGGTCCGGCCAAGGCGCCGGACGACATACAGAAGGCCAGCGCCGACAAGGCGGAATGCGCGAAGTGACGAGGCGTCGCGGCGCCACAGCGAAAGTCTGAGCAGCAGGGGGGTCCTGGTGGGACGAAGCAGTACGCGCGGGGAGGGGACGCGGTCGCGTGTCCGGCACGAGGGCCCGGCCGACGGAGCCCGCGAGGGCGGGGAGGGGGAGGGGCGCGGCGGGCACGGCCGACGGGAACGGTCGGACGGGCCGGAGGACGGGCATCGCCAGGGAGGACCGGCCCGCCGCTCGAGGCGTGCTCCCAGGAGCGGCAAGCGACGCATACTGCGCTGGACCGCGTCCGTACTCGCCTTCCTGATACTCGGCACCGGCGCCGCCGGTTACCTCTACTACAGGCACCTCAACGGAAACCTCCGCAAGGAGGACCTGACGCTCGGCGACAAGAAGATGGCCGACCACAAGGCCAACGCCGCCGGGCAGACCCCGCTGAACATCCTGATCATCGGCTCGGACGCCCGGGACTCCAAGGAGAACCAGAAGCTGGGCGGCGCCAAGGAGACGTTCGGCGCCGCGCCGCTCGCGGACGTGCAGATGCTGCTCCACCTCTCCGCCGACCGCAGCAACATCTCGGTCGTCAGCATGCCGCGCGACACCATGCTGAAGATGCCGAAGTGCACCGACCCCGAGACGGGCAAGGTGTATTCGGCCAGCACGGGGAACGTGCAGACCAACGAGAGCCTCGGCAGGGGCGGTCCGGGCTGCACCGTGGCCACCTGGTACGAACTCACCGGCATCACGATCGACCACTTTATGATGATCGACTTCTCCGGTGTGGTGTCGATGGCCGACGCGGTCGGCGGCGTGCCGGTCTGCGTCGACGCCAACATCTACTCGCACGGCAGCGACGGCAAGGGCTCCGGTCTGAAGCTGGAGAAGGGCACCACGCCCGTCAAGGGCAAGCAGGCCCTGCAGTGGCTGCGCACCCGGTACGGCTTCGAGGACAACACGGACCTGGGCCGGGCCGAGGCCCAGCACCAGTACCTGAACTCGATGGTGCGCGAACTGCGCAAGGGCACCAAGCTCACCGACCCCGGCAAGCTGATGGACCTCGCCGAGGCGGCCACCAGCGCACTGACGGTCGACAAGGGCCTCGACACGGTCAAGAAGCTGTACGACCTCGCCGAAGAGCTCAAGAAGGCCCCGACCGGGCGCATCACGATGACGACGATGCCGAACGTCTACGGCACGGGCGGTCTCAGCGGCCGGGTGTTCCCCAAGCCGGGCGACGCCGAGCAGCTGTTCCGGATGGTCCGCGAGGACATCCCGCTGGACGGCAAGGCGTCCAAGCGGAAGGCCCCCGTGACCAAGGACCAGGCCGCACCGACCGGTGAGATCGCGGTCAGCGTGCGCAACGCGACCGGCACGGACTCGCTCGCCCCGGCAAAGGGCCGTGCGACGACCGTCAAGGACCTCCTGACGGACGCGGGCTTCGCCCGGGCCACGACCGACTCCCAGAACGTCGAACCCGCCGCCCGTACCGGCCTCCTCTACCCCTCCGCGGACCTGGAGGGCGACGCGCAGGCCGTCGCCAAGGCCCTCGGCATCCCGCTGTCCCAGGTGAAGAAGTCGACCGACGTCTCGGGTGTCACGCTGGCCGTGGGCGCCGACTGGCGCGAGGACGGCAGCTATCCCGCGCCCAGTGCCGAGGAGAAGACCCCCGACACCGCGAAGGCGCTCAACGGTGAGGACGAGGGGGCGTGCATGCACGTCAACCCGAACTACACCTGGTAGAGCCCGTACGGAGCAGGGGGCCCGCCGGCGAACCGGCGGGCCCCCTGCTCCGTACGGCAGCCGTCAGACGGTCTGCTCCCGCACGGCCGGGCGACGGCTGGCGATGACCTTCTTCGCCAGCGAGCGGGGGCTGGTCAGGAAGCCGTACCCCCAGGACATGTGCATGGTGGCCAGTGCCACCGGGATCTGCGCCCGCGCCTTCAGCGGCAGGCCCCTGCCCGCGGGCAGCGACCCGGCCACGATGGCGGCGACGTAGCCGGCCGGGACGAGGAACGCCCACGGGGTCACGACGGCACCCACGACGATGCCCGCGGCGATCGCGCAGACGGCGGTCGGCGGAGCCAGGTACCGCAGGTTGATCGAGCCGGAGTGGTACCGGGCCACGACGTGGCGCCAGCGGCCGTAGTCCTTGTACTGCTTGGCCAGCGCGCGGACGCTGGGGCGCGGGCGGTACCGCACCTTCAGTTCCGGGGAGAACCAGACGACGCCCCCCGCCTCGCGGATGCGGAAGTTCAGCTCCCAGTCCTGGGCCCGGACGAACTCCACGTTGTAACCGTCCGCCCGCTCCAGCGCCTCGCGGCGGAAGACCCCCAGATACACGGTCTCGGCCGGGCCCGCCTCTCCACCGGTGTGGAAGGCGGCGTTGCCGACGCCGATCTTCGACGTCATCGCGGCCGCGACGGCGTCCTCCCAGGCGTTCTCCCCCTCGGCGTGCATGATGCCGCCGACGTTCTGCGCACCGGTCTCCTCCAGGAGCCGGACCGCGGTGGCGATGTAGTTCGGCGAGAGCATGCCGTGGCCGTCGACCCGTACCACGATCGGGTGGTGTGAGGCCTTGATCGCGGCGTTGAGCGCGGCGGGTGTGCGGCCGGTCGGATTGGGCACCGTGTGGACCCGGGAGTCCTCCCGCACCAGTTCGGCGGCGATCTCGTCGGTGCGGTCGGCCGAGGGACCGAGGGCTATCACGACCTCCATCTCACCGGGGTACTCCTGTTCCAGGATGTGCCGGACCGAGTTCCTGAGATGGCGTTCCTCGTTGAGCACCGGCATGATCACGGAGACGGCGGGGTACTGCGCGGCAGACATGTGGTCCTCGGGGGGTCCTCGGGGGTGCCGGGGCTCCGGGGTGCTTCGCACCCCGGAAGGCGGCGTGATTCGGCCGCCACGTTACCGCGAACGGGGGACACGGGCGCGCGCCGCCGGGTCTCGTCCCGGTCTGCAAGTCGTATGGGCCTACCGTGCGAAAGTCCCACCCGAACCGCGGAGGTGTCCCTCGTGCCCACGCCGCACCGATCGCCCCGTCCACCTCGTCCCCGCACCGCCCCCGCGCCGCGCGGAACCGCTCGGCAGGCGGGCGCCACCGGCCGTGGCGGCGGCCGTGGCAGCAGCCGTGCAAACGGCCGGGCGGGCCTGCCGGGCGGCCGGAAGGTGCCGCCCCGGTGGGGCATGCGGGTGGCCACCGGGCTCTCCGTGCTGGTGCTGGGCGCCGGCGGGATCGGCCATGCGGTGGTGAGCGGCCTGGAGACGGGGATCGACCGGGTCGATCCCTTCAAGGACATGAAGAACCGCCCCCAGGGCGGTCACGGCACGAATCTCCTGCTTGTCGGCACCGACGGCCGCGACCGGATCAGCGAGGACGAGAAGAAGAAGTACAGGCTGGGCGGAGCGCCCTGCCACTGCACCGACACCCTCATGCTCGTGCACCTCTCGGCCGACAAGCAGCGGGCGAGCGTCGTCAGCCTGCCGCGCGACAGCTACGCCGAGATCCCGGCGCACACCGACCGCACCACGGGCAAGCAGCACTCCCCCCATCCGGTGAAGCTGAACGCCGCGTACGCCGAGGGCGGCCCGCAGCTGACCGTGCGCACGGTCGAGCAGATGACGGACATCAAGATCGACCACTATCTCGAGGTGGACTTCACCAGCTTCATGAAGACGGTCGACACCGTGGGCGGGGTGGAGATCTGCACCGCCAAGCCGCTCAAGGACTCCTACACCGGTCTCGACCTGAGCGCGGGCCCCCACAAGCTGGACGGCGGCCAGGCGCTGCAGTACGTGCGCTCCCGGCACGTCGACGGGGCCGCGGACCTGGCCCGCATGCAGCGCCAGCAGAAGTTCATGGCCGCGCTGATCAAGCAGGTGACCAGCAGCGGCGTCCTGATGAACCCCGTGAAGTTCCAGCAGGTCGCCTCGTCGATGCTCGACTCGGTCCGCGCCGACAGCGGTTTCGGTACCGGTCAGATGCTGGAGCTCGGCAAGGCCATGCGCCGCTTCACGCCCGCCTCGTCGGAGTTCACCTCCGTACCGCTGGAGGCGGACGGGTACCGGGTCAAGGGCATCGGCGCCACGGTGAAGTGGGACGCGGCCAAGGCGAAGAAGCTGTTCCGGGCGCTGCGGGAGGACAAACCGCTCACCGCGCACCTGCCGAAGCAGCCCAAGGCCACCCTCGTGGCCGTCGCCCCGCAGCAGATCCGGGTGCAGGTCTACAACGGGACGCCACGGGACGGCCTCGGCCAGGAGGTCGACGCGGCCCTGCGCGGCACCGGTTTCAACACCACCCGCCTGCCGCTGAACGACGGCCCGGACGTGCTGAAGCGGACGCTTGTCAGGTACGACCCGCGGTGGGACCGGTCCGCGAGGTCCCTGGCCGCGGCGCTGCCCGGCTGCGAGCTCAAGGCCGTGAAGGGGCAGGGCGCGACGATGAAGGTCACGGCGGGCGCCGACTTCAGCGGGGTGCGGCGGGTGAGGGGCGAGGATCCGCAGCGGGGCGAGTTCGACGCGGTGACGGGTGACCAGGTGGTCTGTCCGTGAGGACGGCGTCGCGTCGTTGTGAGGCCGGGGACGGCGAGTGCGGCGAAATGCCCCGCATTGCCCGTCACCAGTCTCACAGCGACGCGGTTCACTGCTCGTCGATGCCCTCGGCGGCGCGCTTCTCGCGGAGTTCCTTGATCGCGCGGCGGCGGGCCAGGCGGTGCGTGCGCCGGATCTGCGCCTCCTGGTAGCGCCGCTTGTCGCGTTCCGTCTCCGGCACCACCTGCGGGACGGGGCGGGGCTTGCCCTCCTCGTCGACCGCGGCGAACACCAGGTACGCGCTGCCGACCTGCTGGGCGGGGGTCGACTCGTTCCACCGTTCCGCCATGACCCGGACGCCGACCTCCATCGAGGATCGGCCGGTCCAGTTCACCTGGGCGCGGACGTGAACAAGGTCACCGACGCGGACCGGCTCCAGGAAGACCATCTCGTCCATCGAGGCCGTCACCGCGGGGCCGCCCGAGTGCCGGCCGGCGACGGCACCCGCCGCGTCGTCGACCAGCTTCATGATCACGCCTCCGTGGACGGTGCCCAGGAGGTTGGTGTCGTGGCTGGTCATGATGTGGCTGAGGGTGGTCCGGGAGGCCGAGGTCGGCTTGTCCGGAACCCCACTCTCCGGGCGCTGGGCCTGATCTGTCATGCCCTCCACCTTATGCGGGGGCTTGCCCGTGGTTGCATTGCATCAGGTTCGCAACAGCCCCGGTCCGAAATCCGGTACACCCTGTAAGAGCCGTGGGCCGAGACGGCACACTGTTGCCCATGAGCGATTGGCCCGATGGGCGGAACGGCGTACCCGGCGAGCGCTACGGACAGGGCAGTGCGAGCTCCCACCCCGAGAGTGCCCGCGCGATGCCCCATGTCCGGCGCCGCTCCGCTCCGCCGCAGTCCCCGCCCCGCATCCCCCCGCAGCAGGGGCAGGGGTACGACCAGGCCCCCGGCTACGACAGTGGTTACAACACGGGTCAGGTCTACGGAGGCGGCGGCGGGCAGGGCCACGGCGGCGGTGGCGGTTACGGCGGCGGGCCCCGCGGCGGCGACAGCGGCTACGTCCAGCCCCGCCCGCCCGCCGACTGGGGCCGGCGGATCAAGGTCGGCACGCTGTCCCTCGTGGTGGTGCTGCTCGCCGTCTCCATCGGCACGTACTTCTGGGCCGACGGCAAGCTCAAGCGCGAGGTCGACCTCTCCAAGGTCATCGAGCGCCCCGCCGAGGGCGACGGCACGAACTACCTGATCGTCGGCTCCGACAGCCGCGAGGGCATGACGGCCGACGACAAGAAGAAGCTGCACACCGGCTCCGCCGAGGGCAAGCGGACCGACTCGATGATGATCCTGCACGACGGCTCCAACGGCCCGACGCTGGTCTCCCTGCCGCGTGACTCGAACGTCGAGATCCCCTCGTTCGTCGGCTCCGAGTCCGGCAAGAAGTTCGCGGGGACCGGCCGCACGACGAAGCTGAACGCCGCGTACGCGGAGGACGGCCCGGAGCTGCTGGTCCGCACGGTCGAGTTCAACACCGGCCTGCGCATCGACCACTACGTCGAGATCGGCTTCGGCGGCTTCGCCAAGATCGTGGACGCGATCGGCGGGGTGGAGCTGGACATCCCCAAGGCGTTCAAGGACAAGAAGTCCGGCGCCGACTTCCAGGCCGGGAAGCAGACCCTGGACGGTGAGCAGTCGCTGGCCTTCGTCCGTACCCGGTACGCCTTCGCGGGCAGCGACCTGGACCGCACGAAGAACCAGCAGAAGTTCCTCGCGGCACTGGCCTCCCAGACGGCGACCCCGTCCACGATCCTCAACCCGTTCACGCTCTACCCCACGATGGGCGCGGGCCTGGACACGCTGATCGTCGACAAGGACATGTCCCTCTGGTCGCTCGGCAACATGTTCTTCGCGATGAAGGGCGTCACGGGCGGCGAGGGCACGTCGATGAACATCCCACTCTCCGGTCAGAGCGTGAACGGCAACCTGATCTGGGACAAGGCCAAGGTCAAGCAGCTCGTGGAGCAGCTGAAGAACGACGAGAAGGTCACGGTCAAGGGCAGCTGACGTAGCCCATGCCACGGGGCCCGGACGGTTCACCGTCCGGGCCCCGTGGCATGGGCTAGGGCTTCAGCCGCCCCGCCGCCCTGACATCCTCCGAGACGTCTTCACGGGCCGGTGTACCTGATCCGGGCGGGAGACCCCTGCACCGGGTGGCTGCCGCCGGGGGCCCTCCCCCAGACCGTATTGCGAAAGTCCCGCCCGCCCGGCGACGCCCGGCACGCGCACTCGGCGCGTCATCGGGATCATTCCGATACATCCCATATCGGGACGGCCCTCCGCCTTGCGATCGCACGCACCGGATGCCCCCGGACCTGCCCGTCGGGCAGACGACGCCACTTTCGAAACAGGGCCTGGCAACTCCAGCCGGACCTTGCTGTTTCACCTGGTCAACGGGCCGGTACGGCACGCAGCACCTGCAGAAGCAGCCGCGCCGCGCAGGCCGGACGCCCGCGCTCACTCCCCCACGCACCGCGACCGCTCGAACGCTCAGCTTCGCCGCCATGCCTGCGGCAGGCATCTCAGCCGCGGCGCGCAAGATCCTCTCGCGCGTTCCCCTGCCCCGCTCTTCTCCTGCTCCTCGGGCCCTACGCAATCACTAGTACACCGTGCTAGCGTCTTACTGACACGGCGTACTAGTGACAACGTGACCGAAGGGCTCAAGGGGACAGGTGCATGCCATTGAGCGACAGATGGCGTCGAAGCGTTCGATGCCAGGAGACGAACAGGGAACTGCGCCCGTTCCGCCGGCGGCAGCCACCCCTGCCCTCGCTGTTCCGGCTGCATCCGGCCACTGCCGACGGCCACAGCCGGATGTATGCCGTCGACGTGCGGCACGGGGTGCGGCTGGACGACGGCAAGATCTGCGCACGTTTGTTCCAGGACGCAAGACGTCTAGCCGAGGCGAAACTGCCTGCGGCCTTCCCGGTCGAAGGCGGCGTCATCGAGGTGGCGACGACAACGTGACGAGCAACCTCGGGATGAGGCGGCCACTCCTGCCCCACGGCCGGACTACCGCATCAGCCCACTCCCGTCCGGCCTCGGCCGACGGATGGCGAGTCCGCTCCGGCGCCGACCACCCGACGCCGAGCAGGGGGCTCAGCATCGCACCGGTACTGCTGCCTCTGATCGGCGTGGGCCTGAACCTGCCCCAGCCCGCCGAACCCCTCTCAGGAATCCCACAGGTGGCGGAGAGGGGCGGGACGTTCGAAGCGCCCGTCCACCTACCGCTGTGACCGAACATCACCCCTGGCGCCGGAGCCGTGCCGCCAGGCAGGGAGCGCGCCCACCGGCTGCGGTACTCCCCCTGCTCGACGCCGCCAGCCGCTGATCCGTCCAGGAGAAAGGCACTTGAACTCGATGACCACACCCAGCTGGCTCCTCACGCCCGCCCCGCCGCGCAACGTGCGCGGCGTGCCCGGCGGAGTGCCCTACCACCGCGTCCTCGCCGGCGAGAAGCGCCGCATCGGACGCGGCATTCTGGCGATCGTGCTGCTGCTGGCCGGACTCGTCATATTCCCCACCGCCATCGGCAGGGCGCTCGCCCCCATCGACCAGCGGATGGGCGACACCCCGCCCATCATCGGCGGCGACGACTACACCCCGCTCTTCCACGCCGGCTCGATGATTTCACTCGCCCTGCTCATCCCGTGGAGCATGCTCATCCAGCGCTGGCTCTACGGCGTGCCCGGCGCCGCACTGCACTCGGTGACCTCCCGGTTCCGGTTCGACCTGTTCGGCAAGGCTCTTCTCGTGTTCGGCCCCGTCTGGGCCGCCGTGAACCTGATCGGTCTGCTGGCCCCGAGTACCGAGGCGGCCTGGACGCACTCCGACCTCGTCGGCATGTTCGTCGCCACGCTCCTCCTCACACCCCTGCAGACAACGGGAGAGGAATACGGTGTCCGCGGGTTGATCTTCCGCGTCATCGGCAGCTGGACCCGCAGCTCACGAGCGGGACTCGTCGCCGGCGTACTCGTGTCGAGTGTGCTGTTCACGGCTGTGCACGGTTCCACCGACCTCTACATCAACATCTGGTACTTCGTACTGTGGACCTGCCTGGCGGTCATCACCTGGCGCACCGGGGGCCTGGAGATCGCGATCGCCCTCCACGCCATTCTCAATACGGGCGCCCTGCTCGGCGCGTCGCTGCTGCGCGTCGACCTGGGCGGGCAACTCTCCGACCGGTCTTCCGGAGTCGGTTCCCCCACCCTGCTCCTTCCGGCCCTCGCCGTCATCGTCATCACCGCGATCGTCTGGTGGTGCACTCGCAAGACGGGACCCGCGCTGAGCCCGCAGTCCCCCTCAGGAGCACACCGTGAACCGTTCCTGGTTCGGTAGGGATCAAGCTGGCCACGTGGCCAGGCCTGCACGGCCCTGATGCCCCGTGGAACTCCAGCCGGACCTTGCTGTTTTGCCTGATCAGCGGCTTGGGTGTGGGGACCGTAGCGGGGTGGTGCCGGAAGCGGAGCGGGAGGCGCACAGGCCCCTGAACCGCGGGCCCGCTCGACCGAGGTGCCCCGTCACCCGGGCCGGAGTGCACGGGCGGCGTTGTGCGCCCGTGCACTCCGGCCCACCCTGCTGTCGTCAGCAGCCCTTCCAGGCCGTCGTGTGGTCGTGCGGGTAGGTACGGCCGCAGAAGGTCGGCGGATGGGAGACCCACGCGCTTCCCGACCAGTGCTGGGTGGACAGGTGCAGGTGGCAGCCGGAGGACTGTCCCTTGTTGCCGGTGTACCCGAGCAGTGTGGCCGAGCCGACCGACTGTCCGACGTTCACGTTGATCGAGTCCATGTGCATGTACTTGAGGCGCCACTTCACCCCGTTGACGTACTTGGTCATGGTGAGACGGCCGATCGTGCGGTCGACGGTGTCGACGGTCATGCCGTCCCAGATGGGGTAGAGCCGCTTGCCGCACGGCGAACCCTTGAGGGAGAAGTCCAGGCCGTAGTAGTCGCTGTAGTGCTCGCCGTTGTAGTAGTCGACGTGCAGACCCTCTCCGTACCATGAGCCGCTGAGGGTCCACGATTCCGAGTAGTGCCACGGCGATACACCGTTCGGCGACGGGGTGGAGCTGGAGTGCGCGGTCGCCGTCGAGGCGGCTGCAATGCACATGACAAACCCTGCGAATGCGCCCATCAGGCGCAAGGCGTACTTCTTCACCGATTCACCTCGTTGTCCGCGTGAGCGACCGACCGCCCACAGGTGTGGCCAGGGCTCGTCGATGTCGACGACCTGTTCCGATCAACGGGGGCCGCACCGGGGACGCGTACGAGGACGTGCCGTTGCCACCCGGAGCAGGCGAATACCCCCGCCCGACGCTACGAGCACGCGGGCTCCGGCGGGAGTACCGCGCCGCACCTTGACAGGAAACGGCCACTCGGGCGTGGGAGGGATACGACTCCGAGCAAGGCGGGGGCCGAGATACGAGCTGACGGTACGAAGCGGCTCGGCCGGCCGCATCGGGCCGCATGTCCGGCGAGGAACCCCTGGGCTTCCGACGGATCCTGCCCGTATCCGGCAATCGGCCGCCGTGACCGGTGCGGGTCAGTCACGGCTCCGGCTCATCGGCCTGGACCGCGTCACGCTCCTCGACGTCGTACCGCGCGACGCAGGCCGCCCACACAGACCGACGGTGTGCCGCACAGAGGGTGTACGGGGCCGACGCCGTGCACCGGCCGCTGGGTCAGCTTCCACCCGCGTAGCCGACGAACACTGCCCAGGCGCGGGACGTGAAGCCGAGCCGAGGGCCGGACGCGCGCTTGGAGTCACGGACGTGCACCGCGTCCGGAGCGGCGGCGACTTCGACGCAGTCGTTGCCGTCGCCGCTGCTGCTGTAGCTGCTCCTGAACCACTCCAGCTCCACGGAGGTGCCGGCACAGGGCTTGAGGATCATGTCTCTCCCAGCACTTGCTCAATGAAGGCCAATGATTCACGTGGCGCCATCGCCTGGGCCCGGATCATCCCGTAACGCAGCCCGAGGATCCTGAGCTGCCTGGCGTCCGAGACGGGACGGCCGCTGAACGCGCCCTCGGAACGTCCCACCGCAGTGCCGTTGGGGAACCTCAGGACCTCGATCAGGCCACCGGTCCCCGGGTGCTCCTCGCGATGCGTCGGCATGATCTGGATCACCACATTCCTCAACCGGCCCATCTCGAGCAGGTGTTCAAGTTGTCGGCGCATCACCATTGTGCCTCCAACCGGACGGCGAAGGGTTACCTCTTCCTGGACGAAGCTCAGCGAGGGGAGAGGATCCCGGTCGAAAATGGCTCGTCGGGCCATGCGGGCGGCCACCACCCGCTCCAGATCGTCCGATGTGTAGGCCGGGAGCCACGACGCGAACAGCGCCCTCATGTGTTCCTCGGTCTGCAGCAGACCGTTGATGTTGTGGTGGTGGTAGGCCTCCAACTCGACGGCAGTGGCCTCCAACTTCGCGAGGTCCCGCACCTTCTTCGGGTACCGGACCTCCACCACGTCCCGTTTCATCGCGGCGAGCTTTCCGCCGGCGTCCAGGACCCGGTCCGCCCTGTCCAGGAACTCCGGCCGGGGGATGCGCCTGCCGCCCTCGACCTTGTAGACCAGGTCCTCGCCGTAACCGATCGCCGCCCCGAACTCGCCTGCCCGTAGCCCGGCCGCCTCCCGCCACGCCTTGATCTGGCGCCCCACCGCAGCGACCACGGCCGCCCCCGACTCGTCGTCGGGATCGACGTCCCAGCCGGGCTCGTCCGCTTCGCCGCACACGCGTCCCGTACCGGCTTCGTCCACGCTCATCCGTGCCCCACTTCCGCCGTACATGCCGTTCCCGCTCAACTCCGGTCGTCCCCGGCACGTCACCCCGGACAGCCGGGACAACGCTGGACAAGCGCTGGACAATCACCGTACGTAGCGGAGCGATCGCTGTTCACGGTACGCAGGCGAGGCCACGCTGAGTGACGTGGGAACCAGGAATCACCCGAACCGAACATTCCGCTCCCGTCCGGGAGTTCGCCCAGCTGCTGTCCCCCACCCGCCGGGGCGCGCGTCTCGCACGTCTCCTCACCCCGCAGGACCGGCCGGGCGGGTCTCCGCCTCGTACGGTGACCCGCCGGCGTAGGAACCACACACGTCACTCGCACGGGTGAGTCAGAGCAACTCGGCCGCATATGGAAGGGGTTGCCCGGCATATGCTCGCCCGGACGACCTCGGCGCCGGATCACCGCCTTCCCATGCCAGCGCCCATGACCCGTACCGCGTCGCTGCGACCGTGCTTCCCCCGGAGAGCGGCCTGACCCGGCACACCGCCCGCAACCCGAACGGACCTCCATGGTCAGCGCACCCCACGAGGCGATGCACCGCGTCTTCCAGGAGTACCCGAGGCTCTTCTCCCGGGTCTCCGAAGTGCTCGGAGTCGCCTTCCCGCCTGTCACTTCCGCGGAAGTGATGACCACCGACCTCACCGAGGCGCGGCCTGTCGAGCGCCGGGTGGACACGCTCCTGCGTATCGAAACGGAGCGCGACGGGGCCTTCCTCCTCGCTGTCGAGGCCCAGGGCAAGAAGGACCCCGACAAACCGACGAGCTGGGCGTACTACGTCTCCTACCTGCTCGAGAAGTACCGGCTGCCGACGACGTTGCTGGTGGTCTGCCAGGACCGCGCCACCGCCGCATGGGCAGCCCGCCCGGTGCCGCTCGGCGCACCTCAGTGGCCGGTACTCACCCTTCACCCGCTCGTGGCGGGCCCGCACAACATCCCGGCCGTCACCGACGTGGCCGAAGCGCGCAAGGACCTGGCCCTCGCCACGCTGTCCGCCATCACACACGCGGGCGACCCGGACGTCGGTGCCATACTGAAATCGCTGTCCGGAGCGCTGCGTGACGTCCCGGAATCGATCGCCGCACCCATCGTCGAACTCACCGCACAAGGCCTGGGCAATCGCCCCGCCGCACAACAGTGGAGGAAACTGGTGGCCGTGGACCTCTCCTTCTACACCTCACCCCTTTCGGAAGAAATCCGCACCGAAGGCCGTACCGAAGGCCGTACCGAAGGCCTGCTGCTGCTCCTCGAAGCCCGCGGCATCGCCCTCACCGACGAACACCGGGACCGGATCAGCCACTGCCAGGACCCCGAACTCCTGCGCCGATGGCTCCGCCGAGCCACCACCGCCGACTCGGCCGAGGAGACGTTCGCCGAGGCGGATCCCGCTCCGGGAGCAGGGCGCGCGGTGTGACGTGTGCGGGAGTGTTCACCGCTCCCGTACGCGCACGGCGGGCAACGTCGGCCTACGGCCGGTTCAGGCGCCCCCGGGTACCGCGGGCTGGTAGACGCCGTTCGGTCCGGGTCCTCCTCGCCGATCCGGCGCGCGACCTCCCCTTCGGCCCCACCCCCGGGCACACACGCGCGGCCCCCGGCGGGGTGCCGGGGGCCGCGGGTGTGTGGTGAGGGGTCGCCGTTACGGCAGGTTGCGGGCCATGACGATCCGCTGGACCTGGTTGGTGCCCTCGTAGATCTGGGTGATCTTGGCGTCGCGCATCATGCGCTCCACCGGGTAGTCGCGGGTGTAGCCGTAGCCGCCGAGGAGCTGGACGGCGTCGGTGGTGACCTCCATGGCGACGTCGGAGGCGAAGCACTTGGCCGCGGCTCCGAAGAAGGTGAGGTCTCCGTCGAGGCGCTCGGACTTGGCCGCCGCCGCGTAGGTGAGCTGGCGGGCCGCCTCCAGCTTCATCGCCATGTCGGCGAGCATGAACTGGATACCCTGGAAGTCGGCGATCGGCTTGCCGAACTGCTTGCGCTCCTGGACGTAGCCCTTGGCGTAGTCGAGGGCACCCTGGGCGATGCCGATGGCCTGCGCGGCGATGGTGATGCGGGTGTGGTCCAGGGTCTTCATCGCCGTGGCGAAGCCGGTGCCCTCCTCGCCGATCATGCGGTCGGCGGGGATACGGACGTTGTCGAGGTAGACCTCGCGCGTCGGGGAGCCCTTGATGCCGAGCTTCTTCTCCGGGGCACCGAAGGTGACACCCGGGTCGGACTTCTCGACGACGAACGCCGAGATGCCCTTCGAGCGCTTCTCCGGGTCGGTCACGGCCATCACCGTGTAGTACTCGGAGACGCCCGCGTTGGTGATCCAGCGCTTCACGCCGTTGAGGACCCAGAAGTCGCCGTCGCGCACCGCCTTGGTCTTCATGCCCGCCGCGTCGGATCCGGCGTCCGGCTCGGACAGGGCGTACGAGAACATCGCGTCGCCCTTGGCGAGCGGGCCCAGGTACTTCTTCTTCAGCTCCTCGGAGCCGGACAGGATGACCGGGAGCGAGCCCAGCTTGTTCACGGCCGGGATGAGGGAGGAGGACGCGCAGGCGCGGGCCACCTCCTCGATCACGATGACCGTGGCCAGGGCGTCGGCGCCCGCGCCGCCGTACTCCTCCGGGACGTGGACCGCGTGCAGGTCCGAGGCGACCAGGGCGTCCAGGGCCTCCTGCGGGAAGCGGCCCTCCTCGTCCACCGCGGCGGCGTGCGGGGCGATCTTCGCCTCGGCCAGCGAACGGATCGTCTCGCGGAGCATGTCGTGCTCCTCGGCCGGACGGTACAGATCGAAGTCGGTCGAACCCGCCAAGACGTTCACTCCCCAGGGATGCTAACTACCGTTAAGTAACCCAATTTTAGTTCCAGGTCCTCACTCCGGCATACGGGCGGGACACGTGAGCTTGCCGACAGCCCCGGGGCCGCCGGAAAACCGGTCCCCGGACGGCCCGGATATGCTCGGCTCCGCACGTCTGTCCGCATCGTTCAGGAGCACCCATGGCCCTCAGGATCACCGTGATCGGCACCGGCTATCTCGGCGCCACCCATGCCGCGGCCATGGCGGAGCTCGGCTTCGAGGTCCTCGGCCTCGACGTCGTGCCGGAGAAGATCGAGATGCTCTCGGCGGGCAAGGTCCCGATGTACGAACCGGGGCTCGAGGAGCTCCTGCGGAAGCACGTGGCCGGCATCGAGGGGTCGTCCGGGCGGCTGCGGTTCACCACCTCCTGGGAGGAGATCGGCGCCTTCGGCGATGTGCACTTCGTCTGCGTGAACACTCCCCAGAAGCACGGCGAGTACGCCTGCGACATGAGCTATGTGGACAGCGCCTTCGAGTCCCTGGCCCCCCAGCTCACCCGGCCGGCGCTGGTGGTGGGCAAGTCCACCGTGCCGGTGGGCTCCGCGGCCCGCCTGGCGGCCCGGCTGACCGAACTCGCCCCGGTGGGCACGGACGCGGAGCTGGCCTGGAACCCGGAGTTCCTGCGCGAGGGCTTCGCGGTGAACGACACGCTGCACCCGGACCGGATCGTCGTCGGGGTGGAGAGCGAGCGGGCCGAGAAGCTGCTGCGCGAGGTGTACGCCGGTCCGGTCGGTGAGGGCTCGCCGTTCGTGGTGACGGACTTCCCGACGGCGGAGCTGGTCAAGACCTCGGCGAACTCGTTCCTGGCGACCAAGATCTCGTTCATCAACGCGATGGCGGAGGTCTGCGAGGCGGCCGACGGCGATGTGGTGAAGCTCGCTGAGGCCCTCGGTCACGACGAGCGGATCGGGAAGAAGTTCCTGCGGGCCGGGGTCGGTTTCGGCGGGGGCTGCCTGCCCAAGGACATCCGGGCCTTCATGGCGCGCGCCGGTGAGCTGGGCGCCGACCAGGCGCTGACCTTCCTGCGGGAGGTCGACTCCATCAACATGCGGCGTCGCGGCCACATGGTGGAGCTCGCCCGGGAGGCCGTGGGCGGCGGGTCGTTCCTGGGCACCCGCGTCGCGGTGCTGGGCGCGACCTTCAAGCCGGACTCGGACGACGTACGCGACTCGCCGGCCCTGAACGTGGCCGGGCAGATCCACCTGCAGGGCGGGCAGGTCACCGTCTTCGACCCCAAGGGGATGGACAACGCCCGGCGGCTGTTCCCCACGCTCGGCTACGCGGACACGGCGCTGGACGCGGTGCGCGGGGCGGACGTGGTCCTGCACCTGACGGAGTGGCGCGAGTTCCGCGAGCTGGACGTCGCGGCGCTGGGCGAGGTGGCCGCGCGGCGCACCGTCCTGGACGGGCGCAACGCGCTCGACCCGCTGGTGTGGCGCGAGGCCGGGTGGACGTACCGGGCGATGGGCCGGCCGAAGGCCTGAGGGCCGTACCACCCCGCAGGACGCGGGGCGGTACGACTCCGCCCGGCGACCTGCCGGCGGGTGGTCAGCGCAGCGGGCCGTCCAGTTGCTCGATCGTGGCGTGGGACGGGCCCAGCCGGACACTCAGGTCCCGGGCCACCGCTTCCGCGTCACGCAGGACCCGCACCGCGTTCTGCCACGTCAGCTTGGCGATGTCCTGGTCCGACCAGCCGCGGGCGAGCAGCTCCGCGATCAGGTACGGGTAGCCGGAGACGTCCTCCATGCCTTGCGGGAGGAACGCCGTGCCGTCGTAGTCGCCGCCGATCCCGATGTGGTCGACACCGGCGATCTCGCGCATGTGGTCGAGGTGGTCGGCGATCGTCGCGACGGTGGCCGGCGGGCGGGGGTGGACCGCCTCGAAGTCCGCGTGGACCCGCATGGCGGCCGGCGTCGTGTCCAGGTGGTGCAGGCCGTGCTCCCGCATGTTGCGGTCGGCGGCCAGCGTCCACTCGACGGCCGCCGGGAGGACGAACTTCGGTACGAAGGTGGCCATGGCCACCCCGCCGTTGGCCGCGAGCATCCGCAGCACGTCGTCGGGGACGTTGCGCGGGTGGTCGCAGACGGCGCGGGCGGAGGAGTGCGAGAAGATCACGGGCGCGACCGAGACGGCGAGCGCGTCCCGCATGGTGGTGGCCGCCACGTGGGAGAGGTCGACCAGCATGCCGACGCGGTTCATCTCCCGTACGACCTCGCGGCCGAACTCCGAGAGTCCGCCGGTGCGCGGGGAGTCGGTCGCCGAGTCCGCCCAGTCGGTGTTGTCGTTGTGCGTCAGCGTCATGTACCGCACGCCGAGGGTGTGCAGCGCCCGCAGGGTGCCCAGGGAGTTGTTGATGGAGTGGCCGCCCTCGGCGCCCATCAGGGAGGCGATGCGGCCTTCGGCGCGGGCCTTCTCCATGTCGTCGGCGGTCAGCGCGCGCCGCAGGTCCGCCGGGTGGCGCTCCAGCAGTTCGGCGACCACGTCGATCTGTTCCAGCGTGGCGCTGACCGCGTCGTCGCCGGCGAGGTGGGTGGAGACGTAGACGGACCAGAACTGCGCGCCGACGCCGCCCGCCCGCAGCCGCGGGATGTCGGTGTGCAGGACGCCGGTCTGGTCGGTGGCGATGTCGCGGGCGTCCAGGTCGTAGCCGACCTGTTCGCGCAGCGCCCAGGGGAGGTCGTTGTGGCCGTCGACGACGGGGTGGTCGACGAGGAGGCGGCGTGCCCGGTCCAGGTGGTACGCGCTGCTCATCGCTTCCCTACTTCCCGAAGCCGAAGGAGTCGGCGCCCTCGACCTTGGCGCGCAGTCGCTTGCCCTTCTCCGTGGCCTGGTCGTTGAGCTCCTGCTGGAAGTCCTTCATGCGTGCCAGCAGCTCCGTGTCGTGCGCGGCGAGGATGCGGGCGGCGAGCAGGCCGGCGTTGCGCGCGCCGCCGACCGAGACGGTGGCGACGGGGACTCCGGCGGGCATCTGCACGATGGAGAGCAGGCTGTCCATGCCGTCGAGGTACTTCAGCGGCACCGGTACGCCGATCACGGGCAGCGGGGTCACCGAGGCCAGCATGCCCGGCAGGTGCGCGGCCCCGCCCGCCCCGGCGATGACCGCCTTGAGCCCACGGTCCGCGGCGGACTCGCCGTACGCGATCATCTCGCGGGGCATGCGGTGTGCGGAGACGACGTCGACCTCGTAGGGGATCTCGAACTCGTCGAGGACCTTGGCCGCAGCCTCCATGACGGGCCAGTCGGAGTCCGAGCCCATGACGATGCCGACGACGGGGCTGGGTGCGGTACCGGAAGAGGTCATTCGGTGATCGTTCCTCGCAGGTAGTCGGCCGCGTGCCGGGCGCGCTCCCGCACGTCCGCCAGGTCGTCGCCGTAGGTGTTGACATGGCCGACCTTGCGGCCGGGCTTCACGTCCTTGCCGTACATGTGGATCTTGAGCTGCGGGTCGCGGGCCATGCAGTGCAGGTAGGCCTGGTACATGTCCGGGTAGTCGCCGCCCAGGACGTTGCACATGACGGTCCAGGTGGCGCGGGGCCGCGGGTCGCCCAGCGGCAGGTCCAGGACGGCCCGGACGTGGTTGGCGAACTGCGAGGTGACGGCGCCGTCCTGGGTCCAGTGCCCGGAGTTGTGGGGGCGCATGGCCAGCTCGTTGACGAGAATGCCGGGGGTCCCGTCGTCGTTACGGGTCTCGAACAGCTCGACCGCGAGGTGGCCGACCACACCGAGCTCGGCGGCGATCCGCAGGGCGAGCTGCTGGGCCTCGCCGGCCAGCCGCTCGTCCAGCTCGGGGGCCGGCGCGATGACCGTGTCGCAGACGCCGTCGACCTGGACGGACTCGACGACCGGGTAAGCCACGGCCTGGCCGTGCGGCGAGCGGACGATGTTCGCCGCCAGCTCCCGTACGAAGTCGACCTTCTCCTCGGCGAGCACGGGGACACCGGCCCGGAAGGGCTCGGCGGCGTCCGCCTCGGAGCGGACCACCCAGACGCCCTTGCCGTCATAGCCGCCGCGGACCGTCTTCAGTATGACGGGGAAGCCACCGGTCTCCTCGGCGAAGGCCGCGGCGTCGGCCGGGTCCTTCACGAGGCGGTGGCGGGGGCAGGGCGCGCCGATCTCGGTGAGCTTCGCGCGCATCACCCCCTTGTCCTGGGCGTGCACCAGGGCGTCGGGCCCGGGGCGGACGGGGATACCGTCCGCCTCCAGGGCGCGCAGGTGCTCGGTCGGCACGTGCTCGTGATCGAAGGTGATCACGTCGCAGCCGCGCGCGAAGGCGCGCAGCGTCTCCAGGTCGCGGTAGTCGCCGACGACGACTTCGCTCACCACCTGGGCGGCCGAATCCTGAGGGGTGTCACTGAGCAGCTTGAACTTCAGCCCGAGGGGGATGCCCGCCTCGTGGGTCATACGGGCGAGCTGACCGCCGCCGACCATACCGACTACCGGGAACGTCACGGCTCCAGGGTATCCGGCGTGCGGAACGTCCTTCGACCCTCCTGCGGCGGGGGGTCCTCCCGTTGCGGCGGGGGACCGCTGCGCCGCGCGGGGCCGGTGGCTGCCACGGGCCCTGCGGGCGCCGGGCGGGCAGCCCGCGCGGCGGGGAACCCGCTCCTCACCGCGGGGGTGGCCGTTAGCATGGCCGCGTTGACGAAACCGACCGGACGGGGCTGAGCGACCACATGAGCGAACGGGGCGCACTGCGGACCCGGCTTGATCTGCTGGCCCGGGAGGTCGCCAAGTTCGGCGCGGTCGGCGCCTTCGGGCTGGTCGTGAACATCGCCGTCTCCAACCTGATCTGGCGCACGACGGACATTCCGGTGGTGCGGGCCGGGCTGATGGGGACGATCGTCGCCATCCTGTTCAACTACGTCGGCTTCCGCTACTGGACCTACCGGGAACGCGACAAGACCGGCCGGGCCCGCGAGCTGGCACTGTTCCTGCTGTTCAGCGCCGTCGGGGCGGTGATCGAGACGGGTGTGCTGTACATCGCGACGTACGGCTTCGGCTGGAACAGCCCCGTCCAGAGCAACGTCTTCAAGATCCTCGGCATCTCCCTCGCGACCCTGTTCCGCTTCTGGTCCTACCGCACCTGGGTGTTCAAGGCCCTTCCCGCCAAGGAGGCCGTGCTGAACGCGGAACGATTTCTGGAACAGCGACGACCCGCCGACGACGTAGCGCGCGGCCCCGTGCCCCGCTGACGGGGCCGCCCCGGGCCCTCAGCGCACCGGGCGTTCGGCTTCCTCGTGGGCCGGTGCGACCCGGCTGAGGAAGAGCGCGAACACGGGGGGCTGCTGCTGGAGCAGTTCGAGCCGGCCGCCGTCCGCCTCCGCGAGGTCCCGGGCGACCGCGAGCCCGATGCCGGTGGAGTTGCGGCCGCTGATGGTCCGCTCGAAGATCCGCGCCCCGAGATCGGCCGGTACGCCGGGGCCCTCGTCCGTGACCTCGATGACGACCTGGTTCCCCGTGACCCGCGTGCGCAGCGCGACCGTGCCCCCGCCGTGCATCAGCGAGTTCTCGATCAGCGCGGCGAGCACCTGGGCGACGGCACCCGGGGTGCCCACGGCCCTCAGCCCGTGTTTGCCGGAGCAGACGACCGCGCGGCCCGCGCTGCGGTAGGCGGGGCGCCACTCCTCGATCTGCTGCTTGACGACCTCGTCGAGGTCGAAGAAGACGGCGGAGCCGGTGCGCGGGTCGCGGGAGTTGGTCAGCAGCCGCTCCACGACGTCCGTGAGCCGCTCCACCTGGGTGAGGGCGATGTTCGCCTCCTCCTTCACCGTCTCCGGGTCGTCGGTGACGGAGATCTCCTCGATCCTCATCGACAGTGCGGTCAGCGGGGTACGGAGCTGGTGCGAGGCGTCGGCGGCGAGACGCCGCTCGGCGGTGAGCATCCGGGCGATCCGCTCGGCGGAGGCGTCCAGGACATCGGCCACCCGGTCCAGCTCCGCCACGCCGTACCGCTTGTGCCGGGGGCGCGGGTCGCCGGAGCCGAGACGCTCGGCGGTCTCGGCGAGGTCGGTGAGCGGCGAGGTCAGCCGGTTGGCCTGGCGTACGGCCAGGAGTACGGCGGAGACGATCGCGAGGAGCGCCACCGCCCCGATGATCAGCAGTGTCCGGCCGACCTCGCGGGTCACGGCCGAGCGGGATTCCTCGACGGTGACCTTCTCCCCCTCCTCCCCCGTCTCCGTACTGCGCAGGACGCTGTCCGTGGGGCGTTCGCCGACCTCGATGGGGGCGCGTCCGGGGATCTCGACGCGTGCGTACCGGCTCGGGTCGACCTGTTCGGACAGGACGCCGGGAGTGATCCGCTCCGCGCCGAGCAGGCGGCTCTCCACGACACTGATCAGCCGCAGCGCCTCGGAGTCGACGCTCTCCTGCGCGCTGTTGCTGATGGTGCGGGTCTCGACGATGACGAGGGAGACGCCGAAGACGGCGATCACGACGAGAACCACGGCGAGCGTGGAGTTGATCAGTCGGCGGCGCATGACTGTCTCTGTACGTCAGCTCTTCTCGAACCGGAAGCCGACGCCCCGCACGGTGGCGATGTAACGGGGGTTGGCCGCGTCGTCACCGAGCTTCTTGCGGAGCCAGGAGATGTGCATGTCGAGGGTCTTCGTGGAGGACCACCAGGTGGTGTCCCAGACCTCGCGCATCAGCTGGTCGCGGGTGACGACCCGGCCGGCGTCGCGGACGAGGACCCGGAGCAGGTCGAACTCCTTGGCGGTGAGCTGGAGTTCCTCCTCGCCCATCCAGGCGCGGTGCGACTCGACGTCGATCCTGACGCCGTGCGTGGCGGGCTGCGGCGCGGTCTCCGCGGCGCCGCGGCGCAGCAGGGCCCGGACCCGGGCGAGCAGCTCGGCGAGGCGGAAGGGCTTCGTGACGTAGTCGTCGGCTCCGGCGTCGAGGCCGACCACGGTGTCGACCTCGTCGGCCCGGGCGGTCAGCACCAGGATCGGCACGGCGTGGCCGTCGGCCCGCAGCCGTCTGGCGACCTCCAGGCCGTCCATCCCGGGCAGCCCCAGGTCCAGCACCACCAGGTCCACGCCCCCCTGGAGTCCGGCGTCGAGCGCGGTCGGACCGTCCTCGCGGACCTCGACCTCGTAACCCTCACGGCGCAGGGCGCGGGCCAGTGGCTCCGAGATGGACGCGTCGTCCTCGGCGAGCAGTACACGGGTCATGGGGTGATGGTAGTCCGCACCGGGGCCTCGAAGTGAGGCACTCGTCAAGGCCTGCGGTCCAAGGACACGAAACGGTCATGCGCCTTTGAATAGGGGCTTCGGTTCCATCGAAACCTGTGATCCGCGTCTCAAGTCCTTCCATATGCCCGTGTGTCGTGTCGTATGGTGGCTCGACGCCTGTTGCACCACCTGAGGACCTTTGGGCAGCTATTCGCGCCAAGGGTCACTTTTGTGTGTGGGCCGGTTCCCGCCGGCCCTGACCAGTGAATGACCTATGGGCCGGGCCCGGAGCGCGAGGACGCGCCCCGGGCGTGGATCCCGGTGTGGCCGGTCCCCGAGTCCGCCCCCGCTCCCTCCGGAGCCGGTGACCGGATCGAATCCCCTCGAGGCGTCGGGGGTGGGGCGCGGCCGTCCCGGTGCCGGCTACCCCCCACCGGGCGCGTACCGCTCTCGAGGCGACGCGTCCCGACCAGCAAGGATCGACCATGGCGTCCAGCCTGACGAAGGACCCGGCCAGTACTACCGGTGCCGGGAAGACCTTCTTCGGCCACCCCCGCGGCCTGGCCACTCTCTTCATGACGGAGATGTGGGAGCGCTTCAGCTACTACGGCATGCGCGCGCTTCTCCCGCTCTACCTGATCGCTCCCAACGGGCTTCACATGAATCCCGCCACGGCCACGGCGATCTACTCGGTCTACCTGTCGCTGGTGTACCTGCTCGCCATGCCCGGCGGCTGGTTCGGCGACCGTGTCTGGGGCCCCCGCAAGACCGTCGCCATCGCGGGCGGCGTCATCATGCTCGGCCACCTGACGCTGGCGCTGCCCACCCAGGGCACCTTCTTCGCCGGCCTCGGCCTGGTGGCGATCGGCTCCGGTCTGCTGAAGTCCAACATCTCCACGATGGTCGGCCACCTCTACGACGGCCCGGACGACCCGCGCCGTGACGGTGGCTTCACGATCTTCTACATGGGCATCAACATGGGTGCCTTCGCCGCACCGCTGGTCATCGGCACCGTCGGTGAGAACGTCAACTGGCACCTGGGCTTCGCCCTGGCCGCACTCGGCATGGGTCTGGGCGTCGCCCAGTTCCTGATCGGTACCCGCCATCTGAACCCGCGCAGTCTCGTCGTGCCGAAGCCGCTGTCCGCGGACGAGCGCGCGTCCACGCTGCGCAAGGCCATGATCTGGATGGGCGTCGCCGCGGTCTTCTACATCGGCACGGTCGTCACCGGCGTCTACACGCTGAACTGGCTGCTGGTCCCGATCACCG
Source organism: Streptomyces sp. NPDC020780 (assembly GCF_044334475.1). Taxonomy (NCBI): domain Bacteria; kingdom Bacillati; phylum Actinomycetota; class Actinomycetes; order Kitasatosporales; family Streptomycetaceae; genus Streptomyces; species Streptomyces sp. NPDC020780. The sequence continues at coordinate 52,624 of NZ_JBIRTB010000010.1, forward strand.
TGGCCGGCCTGGTCATCCCGGTGATGGTCCTGACGCGCATCAAGCGCGACAAGGCACTCAGCGACACCGAGCAGGCCAAGATGTCCGGCTACATCTGGTTCTTCGTGGCCGCCGCCATCTTCTGGATGATCTACGACCAGGGCGGATCGACGCTGGCGATCTTCGCCGACTCCTCGGCGGAGAACTCGGTGCTCGGCTGGGACTTCCCGGTCTCCTGGTACCAGTCGGTCAACCCGGTGCTGATCATGGCGCTGGCCCCGGTCTTCGCCGCCTTCTGGATGGCGCTGAACCGGCGGGGCAAGGAACCGAGCACGATCGTGAAGTTCAGCTCCGGTCTGGTGCTGGTCGGCGCGTCGTTCTTCCTCTTCCTGCTGCCGCTGACCATCGCCGGCGACGGCCACAAGGCCGCCGCGATGTGGCTGGTGGCGATCTACTTCGTGCAGACCGTGGCCGAGCTGACCCTGTCCCCCGTAGGCCTCTCGGTCACCACGAAGATGGCTCCGGCCAAGTACGCGAGCCAGATGATGGGTGTCTGGTTCCTCGCGGTCACCGCGGGCGACTGCACCACGGGTCTGCTGTCCATCGCGGGTGTCGAACTCAACGGCACCGGGGTGGTGGCGCTCCAGGCCACCCTGGCGGTCCTCGCGGGTGTCGCGATCTTCATGTACCGCGGGAAGGTCAAGACGCTCATGGGCAACGTCCGCTGACGCGGAGCCCTTCGCGGGCCCTCACGCGGCCAGGGGCCGTCGTACCGATCCGGTGCGGCGGCCCCTGGCCGTATCCGGCGGGAGCCGTACGGGGCGGGCCGCCCGGAGCGGGCACGCGAAAAAGCGCGCCGGGCGTTCCGGCGCGCCGAGGGTGGAGCGGGGTTACTCGGGCGCCGCAAGCTCCGCCCAGACGGTCTTGCCCGGCATGTCCGGCGTACGGGAGACGCCCCAGTCCAGGCAGAGCCGCTGCACGATGAACATGCCGTGCCCCCCGGGCCGTCCCGCGCGGTGCGGGGTACGGGGGGCGGGCTGCCCCGTGCCGCGGTCGACGACCTCGACCCGGAGCGCCTTGGGCGAGCAGGCGAGACGGAGCTCCTCGGGACCGTCGGCATGCAGGCAGGCGTTGGTCACGAGCTCGGAGACGACCAGCAGTACGTCCTCGGCGGCCGCTCTGCGGTCGGCCCCGGACGCGGGGAGCCAGCCCCAGTCGTGCAGGGCCTGCCGGGCGAAGTCACGGGCCATCGGCACGATGCCCGTCGCCTCCCGCAGCGAGAGGGAGCGCCACTGCCGGTCGGCCGGCGCGGCAGGGGCGGCGCCCGTACCGTCCGGCTCGCGGCCGAGGCCGCCCGGCGGATGCTGCCGGGTGGTGCTCATCAGCGCTTCACCTCACCGATTCACCGTGTTGCCATCGAACAGATACTGGTCAGTTACAGAGTGTGGAGGCCGTTGAAGGCGCCACCGGGGTGTCTCCTGCCCGATCGCCTGGGGACGACACCCCCTTCGGCTACGCCGAAAGCATGACGCGGGCCGGCCGGAAGGCGGCGGGCACCGGAGCAGCGCATGAGACACCGCCGTCAGGAACTCAGGGCGTCTTCGAGGGAGGCGTGGACGGTGAAGACCGCCTCCGCACCCGTGATCTCGAAGACGCGGGCCACCATGGGCTGCATTCCCGCCAGGTGAACCGCTCCCCCGGCCGCCTCGGCCTGGAGGCGGGCACCGAGCAGGACGTTGAGGCCGGTGGAATCACAGAATTCGAGGCGTGAGCAGTCGACCACCAGACGCACCCGCCCTTGCCCGACCGCGCTCTCCAGCGGTTCGCGCAGCAGATCCGCGGTGTGGTGATCGAGCTCACCCACCGGCGTCACGACTTCGCTCAGCCCTTCGGTCCGGACCTCGACCTGTAGCCGACCCCGGTTCGCACTGCCGACCGTCCCGCGGTCCATGCCCGTCCCTCTTCGCCGTCCGACACTGTCCGCGCCGTTTTGCCGCGGCTGTCTCCGCGGCTTACGCCGACGTCCGTGAAACATTACGCGTTTCCCTCACCACACGGTAGTCGAAGAACTCAACAAACCGGACATATATGACTAATTGGCGCTTGTAACTCGTGGCTGGAACCGGGTAAGGGTAGAGGGCACCACATCACCTGGACGCTCGATCGGCTTCGGAGGCGCCGCTTCACCGCAGGAACACGTAGGGGCATCGGCAGCCATATGCCGAGAACGATGGAGGAGACCCATGTCACCCCGGCTCGACGTATCGCGTACCCGCATCGCGACGTCGGCATGTCCTCAGGGACCGACCGATTCAGACTTTCCCGGTGCGCGCGCCGTACCCGGCCCGCGCACCGGCCACAGCACCGGCCCCGCCGCCGGTGACACCACACCCGTCGGCCTTCCGTGCCAGGGCCTCGGCGATCTCCCGGAGATCCCGCCCTACGCCGAGGTCGGCGCCCTCGACGCAAGGGCGTTGTCGAAGACGCTCTTCGCGCGGCTCGAAGTGCTCGAGGAAGGCACCCACGAGTACGCGTACGTCCGTAACACCCTGGTCGAACTCAACCTCGCCCTGGTCAAGTTCGCCGCCTCCCGGTTCCGCACCCGCAGCGAGCCGATGGAGGACATCGTCCAGGTCGGCACCATCGGCCTGATCAAGGCGATCGACCGCTTCGAGCTCAGCCGGGGCGTGGAGTTCCCGACGTTCGCGATGCCCACCGTCATCGGTGAGATCAAGCGGTTCTTCCGGGACACCAGCTGGTCCGTGCGCGTCCCGCGCCGGCTCCAGGAGTTGCGGCTCGACCTCGCAAAGGCGGGCGACGAGCTGGCGCAGCGGCTGGACCGCACGCCCACCGTGGGAGAGCTGGCCGAGCGCCTCGGCATCAGCAACGACGAGGTCGTGGAGGGCATGGCGGCGAGCAACGCGTACACCGCGAGCTCGCTGGACGCCACGTCGGAGGACGACGACAACGAGGGCGCGCTCGCGGACCGTATGGGCTACGAGGACCACGGCATCGAAGGCATCGAGTACATCGAGTCCCTCAAGCCGCTCATCGCCTCACTGCCGCTCCGCGACCGCACGATCCTCTCGCTGCGGTTCGTGGACAACATGACGCAGTCGGAGATCGGCGAGGAGCTGGGCATCTCGCAGATGCACGTGTCCCGGCTGCTCTCCCGGACGCTCGTCAAGCTCAGGAAGGGCCTGACCGTCGAGGAGTGACCCGCCCACGGACGCGCAGGCGCGTCGTCGCGGAAGGACCCGACCCGGCAACGGGCGGGTCCTTCCGCATGTCTGACCGCCTGCCAGGAAAGGGGGCCCGCCGCCACCCGGGCCGCGCACGACGCGCACGACACGCCCCCCGCCGTGCACCGCGATCCGCCGCTACCGGGCCCCCGCGACCCGCTCGCCGCGCCGCCACACGGAGTGGACCAGCGGGACTCCCGGCCGGTAGGCGAGGTGGACGTGACTCGGCGCGTCGAGGAGGACGAGGTCGGCGCGGGCACCCGGCGCGATGCGGCCGACGTCGGTACGGCGCAGTGCGGCGGCGCCCCCGGCGGTGGCCGACCAGAGGGCCTCGTCCGGGGTCATCCCCATGTCCCGTACCGCGAGGGCCACGCAGAACGGCATGGAGGAGGTGAAGGAGGAGCCGGGATTGCAGTCGGTGGACAGGGCGACCGTGGCGCCCGCGTCCAGCAGGCGCCGGGCGTCGGGCCAGTCGGCGCGGGTGGAGAACTCCGCGCCGGGCAGCAGGGTGGCGACCGTGTCCCCCTGGCCGAGCGCGTCGACGTCGGCGTCCGTGAGGTGGGTGCAGTGGTCGGCGGAGGCCGCGCCGAGCTCCACGGCCAGCTGGACCCCGGGGCCGTGGCCGAGCTGGTTGGCGTGGACGCGTGGGCTCAGCCCCCGGGCCAGGCCGGCGGTCAGGATCGTGCGGGCCTGGTCGCCGTCGAAGGCGCCCCGCTCGCAGAAGACGTCGATCCAGCGGGCGTGCGGGGCACAGGCGTCCAGCATCGGCCCGGTCACCAGGTCGACGTACCCGGCGGGGTCGTCGGCGTAGTCGGGGGACACGATGTGGGCGCCGAGGTAGGTCACCTCGTCCGTGTGACGGGCGGCGACGCGCAGGGAGCGTGCCTCGTCCTCGACGGTGAGGCCGTAGCCGGACTTGGTCTCCAGGGTGGTGGTGCCCTGGCGGAGCGCCTCGGCGAGGTAGCGGGCGACGTTGGCGGAGAGCTCCTCGTCGGAGGCGGCGCGGGTGGCGGCCACGGTCGTGCGGATGCCGCCCGCGGAGTAGGGGCGGCCGGACATGCGCGCGTTGAACTCGTCGGTGCGGTCTCCCGCGAAGACCAGGTGGGAGTGCGAGTCGACGAAGCCGGGGATCAGGGCCCGGCCGCCCGCGTCGACGGTGTTGTCAGTGGCGGGTGCTTTGCTGGACTCACCGGTCCAGACGATGCGGTCGCCCTCGATGACGACGGCGGCGTCGCGGATCAGGCCCAGGGGGGTTCCGTTGCCGAGGGAGGGGTCGTTGGTGACCAGTACGGCGATGTCGGTGACCGCGGTCGTCGTCATCCGGGCGCTGCTTTCGTCGTGGGTGTGGGCCATGGGCCGAGGTGCGGGGCGAGTCCCCGGGCGGATCGCACGGCGCGCGGGGCGGGCGAGGCCTGGGGGGTCGGTCGGACGTGCGGGGCGGGTCGGACGTGCGGGGCGGGTCGGACGTGCGGGGTCGGTGAGGCTCGCGGGGTGGGTCGGACGCGCGCGGGGAAGGCTCGCACGGCGGGTCAGGATCGCACGGTGGGTGAGACCTCCGGGGCCGGTCAGGCCTGCAGGGCGGCGATGGCCGACGCGAGCGCTCCGGGCACGTCCTCGACCAGCGTGTGGTGACCGTCCCGGACGATGTGTCTGCCTCCTACGACGGTGTGCCGCACATCCGCCGCGGAGGCGGCGAATACGGCCGCTTCGGCTGCCAGTCGGGGCACCGGGCCCGCTGTCCTGACGGAGTCCAGTGCGACGGTCGTGAGGTCGGCCGGCGCCCCGGGTTCGAGCGTGCCCGCGTCCGGGCGTCCGAGAGCGGCGTGACCGTCGGCGGAGGCCGCCCTGAGCAGGGCGGCCGCGGTCCAGTGGCCCCGGGCGTGGGTGCGGAGCCGTTCGTTGAGCTCCATCGCCCGGGCCTCCTCGAAGAGGTCGATCACCGCGTGGCTGTCGCTGCCCAGCGACAGCGGGGAACCCGCCCGCTGGAGGGCGGCGGCGGGGCCGATGCCGTCGGCGAGGTCGCGTTCCGTGGTGGGGCACATGCAGGTGCCGGTCCGGGAGGAGCCCAGCAGCTCGATGTCCTCGGCCGTGAGGTGCGTGTTGTGGATGCCTGTGGTGTGCGGCCCGAGGACCCCGTGGTCCGCGAGGAGCCGGGTCGGGGTGCGCCCGTGCGCGGCGAGACAGGCGTCGTTCTCCGCGGTCTGTTCGGACAGGTGCACGTGGAGCGGGGCGTCACGCTCCTGCGCCCATCGCGTGACGGTGGCCAGCTCCCCGGCCGGGACGGCGCGCACGGAGTGGATGGCAGCGCCGATCAGCGCCTGCCCGTCGGCCTTGAGGAGGGAGGCGCGCTCGGCCCAGGCTTCGGCGGTGGTGTCGGAGAAGCGGAGCTGGTGCCGGTCGGGCTTCCGGCCGAAGCCTGCGGCGAGATAGGCGGTGTCGAGCAGCGTGATGCGGATGCCCGCTTCGGCCGCCGCCGCGATCAGCGCCTCCCCCATCGCGTTCGGATTGTCGTACGGGGTGCCGCCCGGCGCGTGGTGGAGGTAGTGGAATTCACCGACGCAGGTGATGCCGGCCAGCGCCATCTCGGCGTACGTCGCACGGGCCAGGTCGAAGTACGAGTCGGGGGTGAGCCGGGAGGCGGTCCGGTACATCAGGTCACGCCATGTCCAGAAGGTCCCCGAACCGACCTGGACGGTGGAGCGCAGAGCCCGGTGGAAGGCGTGCGAGTGGGTGTTGGCCAGCCCGGGAACGGTCAGGCCGCGCAGGACGGTCGCGCCGGGCGGCGGCGTCCGGGCGCCCGTCCGCACACCGGCGATGCGGCCTCCGGCCACGTCCAGGGCGACATCCGGTTCGACATGGGTGCCGAGCCAGGCGTGGGACATCCAGTAGGTGGCGGTGACCGGCGTGCCCGTCGGTCGGGTTGTCAGCTGCACGCGAGACCTTCCAGTACGTCGGCGAGTGCCATCACCCCGGCCACGCAGTCGTCCTCACGGGCGTGTTCGGCCGGCGAGTGCGAGATCCCGGTCGGGTTCCGTACGAACAGCATGGCGGTCGGCACGGAAGCGGACAAAATACCCGCATCGTGTCCTGCCCCCGTCCCCAGCACGGGCACGTCGCGCCCCGTGCCGTCCGGACCCCGCTTCCCCAGCACCCGGCGGATCTCGTCCCGCAGGGCGTGCTGGAACTCCACGACGGGCGTGAAGGACTCGCGTACGACGTCGAGGTCGATCCCGGCCCGCTCCGCGTGTTCCCGGGCGACCCGCTCGATCCCTCCGACGACGGCGTCGAGGGTGGCCTGGTCGGCGGCGCGCGAGTCGAGCCAGCCCCGTACGAGGGAGGGGATGGCGTTGACCCCGTTGGGCTCGACAGCGATCTTCCCGAAGGTCGCCAGACCCCCGGCGAGTTCCGCCTCGCGCCGGGCCGCGAGCACGGTCTCGGCGTACGTGAGCATCGGGTCGCGGCGGTCGGCGAGGCGGGTGGTCCCCGCGTGGTTGGCCTCCCCCCGGAAGTCGAACCTCCAGCGGCCGTGCGGCCAGATGGCCGAGGCGACGCCGATCGGGTGCCCGTCGAGGTCCAGGGCCCGCCCCTGCTCCACGTGGAGTTCGACGAAGGCGCCGATGCGGGCGAGCCGTTCGGGGTCGGGGCCGATGGCGTCCGGGTCGTGTCCGGCCGCCTCCATGGCCCGGGGCAGCGGGACGCCGTCCCCGTCCCGGAGCAGGTGTGCCTTCGCGGGAGTCAGCTGTCCGGCGGAGAGCCGGGAGCCGACGCAGGCGAGCCCGAAGCGGGCCCCTTCCTCGTCACCGAAGTTGGTGATGGCGAAGGGCTTCACGAACTCCACTCCCCTGCGGCGGAGTTCGTCGAAGGCGGCGAAGGAGGAGACCACACCGAGAGGTCCGTCGAAGGCTCCGCCGTCCGGTACGGAGTCCAGGTGCGAGCCGGTGACGACGGCGTCCCCGGCCAGCGGGTCGCCGGACCAGGCCCACTGGTTGCCGTTGCGGTCGGTCTCCAGGACGAGGCCCCGGGACTCCGCCTGGGCACGGAACCACGCACGGCAGTCCAGGTCGGCCCCGGTCCAGGCGTACCGCCGGTAGCCGCCGCTGTCGGCGTGGCGCCCGATGGGCGCGAGTGAGCGCCACATCGAGTCGAACGACTGCGGTTCGGAGCGCGGGCGGGAGGGCTCCGCCGTCTCGTACGGTCCGGGCCCGGCGCCGGGCGCCCCGTCGGCCGTCTCCGCCGCGGTCCCCCGGCAGGGCTCCGTGCCGTGCGGCCGGCCGCCGACGGTGCCGGTCACCGGCTGTCACCCTCCGCCATGGGAACCCGTACGCCCTTGTCCGAGGCGATGGACCCGGCGATGTCGTACCCCGCGTCGACATGCCGGATGACGCCCATGCCCGGGTCGTTCGTGAGGACCCGCCGGATCTTCTCGCCGGCCAGCTTCGTGCCGTCGGCGACGGTGACCTGCCCCGCGTGGATGGAGCGCCCCATCCCCACACCGCCGCCGTGGTGCAGGGACACCCAGGACGCCCCCGACGCCACGTTGACCATGGCGTTCAGCAGCGGCCAGTCCGCGATGGCGTCCGAGCCGTCGAGCATGGCCTCGGTCTCGCGGTACGGCGAGGCGACGGACCCGCAGTCCAGGTGGTCGCGCCCGATGGCCAGCGGTGCGGCGAGTTCACCGCTCGCCACCATGTCGTTGAACCGCTCACCTGCCCTGTCGCGCTCCCCGTACCCGAGCCAGCAGATCCGGGCGGGCAGCCCCTGGAAGTGGACCCGCTCACCGGCCATCCTGATCCAGCGGTGCAGCGACTCGTTCTCGGGGAAGAGTTCGAGCATCGCCCTGTCGGTCTTGTGGATGTCCGAGGCCTCACCCGACAGCGCGGCCCAGCGGAAGGGCCCCTTGCCCTCGCAGAAGAGCGGCCGGATGTAGGCGGGCACGAAGCCCGGGAAGTCGAACGCCCTTGCGTAACCGGCGAGCTGGGCCTCGCCCCGGATCGAGTTGCCGTAGTCGAAGACCTCCGCCCCGGCGTCCATGAAGCCGACCATGGCCTCGACGTGCGCGGCCATCGATTCGCGGGCGCGCCGCGTGAAGTCGGCGGGCTTCTCGGCCGCGTACGCCGCCATGTCGTCGAAGTCGACGCCGACCGGCAGGTAGGCGAGCGGGTCGTGGGCGCTGGTCTGGTCGGTGACGATGTCGACGGGCGCGCCCTCGGCGAGCATCCGGGGCAGCAGTTCCGCCGCGTTGCCCAGCAGGCCGATGGAGAGCGGCCGCCGCGCGTCCCGTGCCTCTACCGCCAGTTGGAGGGCGTGTTCCAGCGAGTCGGCCCGTACGTCCAGGAAGCGGTGCTCGATCCGCCGTTCGATGGCACGGGGGTCGCAGTCGACGCAGAGGGCGACCCCGTCGTTCATCGTCACGGCCAGCGGCTGGGCCCCGCCCATGCCGCCGAGGCCCGCGGTCAGCGTGATGGTGCCCGCCAGCGTTCCGCCGAACCGCTTGGCGGCGACGGCGGCGAACGTCTCGTACGTGCCCTGGAGGATGCCCTGCGTCCCGATGTAGATCCAGGAGCCGGCGGTCATCTGGCCGTACATGGTGAGCCCGAGGGCCTCCAGCCGGCGGAACTCCTCCCAGTTGGCCCAGTCGCCGACCAGGTTGGAGTTGGCGATCAGTACCCGGGGCGCCCACTCGTGCGTCTGCATGACCCCGACCGGCCGCCCGGACTGGACGAGCATCGTCTCGTCCTGCTTGAGCGTCCGCAGCGTACGGACCATCGCGTCGAACGACCGCCAGTCGCGGGCCGCCTTGCCGGTGCCGCCGTAGACGACGAGCTTGTCGGGGTGCTCGGCGACCTCGGGGTCGAGGTTGTTCTGCAGCATGCGGAGGGCGGCTTCCTGCTGCCATCCCAGGGCGCTCAGTTCCGTACCGCGCGGTGCCCGTACGGGGCGGGGTCCTGACATGGGGAATGCCTCCTCGCGACTGCGACCGTCATGACTGAAGACCGAGCACTGTGAAAGTTGTATTCACATCCTGGCGTCCTGAATACTCCTAGTCAACAGGTGGGGTGCCTTCGCCGACCGGGCGGGCCCGCGGCCGCACCCCGGGCGGAGGTCCGGCCCCGCACACCCCAGGGCCGGCTGCCGGGCTGTCGGGCCTCCGGGCTTCCGGGCGGTCGGCCGTCGAGCTGCTGGCCTGCCGGGGCGGCCGGCCGTCGAGCTGCCAGGCTTCCGGACTGCCGCGATCCCGGCCCGTCGCCGGACACCCACCTGCGCCCTTTACACGACCGCTCGCATGTACCAAAGGAAAATGCCAGAACTCCCACCCGCCGTGAGCACGTTGCGTAGCCTCTGCACTACAGCCGTACGCCACGTCGGGAGGGGAGTCCGCGGTGCCCGGAATCGACGAGTGCCTGCTCGAGGTCATGAGGCTGCCCGGTGCCCGGGGCGCCGCGGTGGTCGACTGGACGAGCGGTCTCGCCCTCGGCACCATCGGTGAATCGCCCAACGGCGACCATGAGGCGACGGCAGCGGAGACCGCCGAAGTGGCACGGATGGCGGCCGAACAGCCGGTCTTCGCAGGCGATCCGGCGGCGGGTCCGGAGACCCGCACCCCCGGGGCGATCCCGCCCCTTCCCCCCGGGTTACCCGGCCTCGCCGTGGAGGACGTCATCGTCACCACCGCACCCGGCTACCACATCCTCCGTTTCGTCGAGACGTCCTTCGACAGCAGCGTCTTCCTCCACCTCTGGCTGGACCGCGCCGAGGGCAACCTCGCCCTCGCGCGCATGCGGCTCGGTGACATCGCGGAGCGGCTGGTCCTGGCATGAGCCCGGCCGCCACCGCCCCGTCCGGCATACCCGGGCACTCCGTCCTCTCGCCCATGCTCCAGCGGCTCGCGGCTGAGCGCGCCACCGGCGCGCTCATGCGTGACCGAGGCACGCTCTACCTCGCCGACGGCCAGGTCGTCCACGCCGAGAGCCCCGCCACCCCGGGCATCGACGTCCTGCTCACCGCCGGCGGCGCCCTGCGCAGCGAAGGCTGGTGGGACGCCGTCGCCCAGGCCGGTGCCGGTCAGCGGGTCGGCCGCTACCTCGTGGACAGCGGCAGGGTGCCGGGCGGCGCGCTGGAGCTGTGCCACCTGGGAGCGCTGTACGACGCGGCGTTCTTCGCGCTGGCCCCGACACACACGCCGGCCCGGTTCCGTTACGGGGTCTCCCACTGGATCGGCCCCGTCCGCCCCGTCCCCGTGGACGCCGTGCAGCGCGAGACGCTCCGGCGCCGGGAGCTGCTGGACCGGATCTGGCCGGACCCGCTCACCGACAGCGCCCCGCTCGTCCGCGCGGCGCACCCGCTCGACGCGCCGGTCCCGCCGCGCCAGCGCCGCGTCCTCGACCTGGTCGACGGTGTGCGGACGGCCACGGACCTCGCACAGGAGCTGGGCCGTTCGGCCTTCCACATCCTGGTCGACCTGCGGCGGCTGGCAGCCGCCGGACTGGTCGAAACGGTCCGCCCGGCCGCGGCCGGGCCCGCCTCCGCGCCCGGCCGGATCGCGCTGCCCGAGGTCACGGCCGACCCCGACGTCGCCCTGTTGCGCCGGCTCAGAGACGCATTGGAGGCCCTGTGATACGCGCGCTCAGACAGCGTGCCGGGAGGAGACAGCTGATGGTGCCCGAGGCCGAAGCGCAGGAAGTCCTGGACGAGCTCCAGCGGTTACGGGCCCGGGTACCGCTCCTGGCGGGAGCCCTCGCCGCCAGTACGGACGGTCTGGTGGTGGCCCAGGACACCCCGGGCATCGAGGCGGAGGGCGTCGCCGCGCTGACCGCCGCCGCGCTCGGCGTAGCGATCCGGATGACCGACGCCACCGGCCGCGGCGGATTCCGCGAACTCCTGATCCGCGGCGGGAGCGGCTACATCGCGACGTACGCGGCGGGCTCCTCCGCCGTACTGACCCTGCTGGCCGAGGACCGCATCAACGTCGGCCGGCTGCACCTGGAGGGCCGCAGGTCCGGTGCGCGCATCGGCGAGGTGGTGGACGCCGCGCTCGAACGCGCCGACCGTCCGGCGCCTCCCGCAGGGACCCCGCAGTCCCGGACCCTCCCGCGCCGCACCACGCCGGACCCCTCGTGACACAGCACCGCACCACCCACCGGAAGACGGACCGGCCACCTGGGCCGGCCAGGGAAAGGAAAAGAGCACTCATGGCCAACACCGAAGCGTCACTGAAGGAAGCGATGACGTCGATCGAGGGCACCCTCGGCGTCGCACTCGTCGACTACACGAGCGGCATGGCTCTGGGCACCCTCGGCGGTGGCAAGGAGTTCAACCTGGAGGTCGCGGCGGCGGGCAACACCGACGTCGTACGCGCCAAGCTCCGCACCATGGAACACCTGGGCATCAAGGACGAGATCGAGGACATCCTCATCACGCTCGGCGCGCAGTACCACCTGATCCGGCTGCTCAAGACCCGCGGCAGCAACGGCCTGTTCCTCTACCTCGTACTGGACTCCGGCCGCGCCAACCTCGCGATGGCCCGTCACCAGCTGAGGAAGATCGAGGCGGAGCTGGAGGTCTGACCCGGCGGACGCCGGCTCCCTGCCGGGGACCGGAGGGTCAGGCGGCGGGCCGGACGCCGAGCAGGCCGCCGGCAGGAGGCCGGCCCGGGGGCTGCCCGGCCCTGGGCGCTCCCCCGCCGCCGGCCCCTCCCCGCCACGCTCACCGGCGACGCCGTGCCCCACCGGGCGCGGCGTCGCCCGCCATCGGTCCGGTCGTCCGGTACGCCTCCACCTGCCGGCCGGCGGGCCGGCCCCGCTCGACCCGGTCGGTCCGCACCCAGTACAGGACGTCGTCGCGGCGCTCCCGCTGCCCCAGCCGTACGGCCTTCACCCAGAGCCCGGCACCGGCCCCGGCGAGCAGGAGCCCCCCGGCGCCCGGCAGCACCCAGGCGCTGCACACGGCCAGCAGGAAGGCGGCCGGCAACCACCACCGGTTCCGCCGGCGCCAGGTACGCACGGTCACGGCGCGGTCCTGCAGGAAGTCACCGCGCCCCGCTCGCGTGGCCGCCCGGGCGAGCTCCGCGTACCGCCCCGTCCGCACGGTGCTCACCGCGGCCGCGGTGACCAGGAACAGCGCCGCGCCGGCCAGCAGCCCGACGCGCCGGCCGGTCAGCCCCGGGACGAACGCGCCGACCGCCGCCGCCAGCAGACCGGGCCACCACAGCGGCGCGGCCCCGGCCCTCACGATCACGGCCACCCTCGCCAACGACTGCGCTCCGCGCCCCACGTCCATACCCCTTCCGCAGCTCCCTGTGGACCTTCTGGGCGCGGAGATTAATGGGTCCGGATGAGTGGTGTCTGAGAATCGGCGGACGATCCGTCCGGCTGACCGGGACGGGCGCTCAGCCGGTTCCCTACTCGACGAACAGACCCCTCGCGACCGCTTTCGCGTCGAACTCCTCCAGCCGGGCCTGCGCCTCGGGCAGCCCGTCGCACATGGCTTCCAGCAGCACCCGCCCCAGCAGCATCGGCGCGCACGCGGTGTCGAAGGCGAGCCCGGTCCCCACAGCGGCCGGAATCAGCAGGTCGCTGTAAGCGGCCACGGGGGCGAACGCCGAGTCGGCCACGGTCACGACCGTCAGCCCCTGCTCGCGTGCGTAGGCCAGGGCGTCCACGACCTCGCGGGGATGGCGCGGCAGCGCGAAGCACAGCAGCACACTCGCTCCGGCGCGGCGGGCCGCGTCGATCCGGTCGTGGACCATGCTGCCGCCCTCGTCGAGCACCCGTACGTCCGGATGCACCTTGGCGGCGAAGTACCCGAAGCCCCGTGCCTGCGAGGACGCGGCCCGCAGCCCCAGCACGAGCAGGGGCCGCGATGCGGCGAGCAGCCGTCCCGCCCGTTCCACCGGCGCCGGGTCGGCCAGCAGGTCGGCCAGGTGCCGCAGGTTCTCGATCTCGGCCCGCACGGCCTGCTGGTACTCGTTGAGGCCCTCGCCCCCGCCCTCGTCCGCGCCCACGCCGTTCGCCGCCCCGTCCGGTGCGACCTCCCGCAGGTGCCTGCGGAGAGCCGGATACCCGTCGAAGCCGAGTGCCACGGCGAACCGGGTGACCGAGGGCTGGCTCACCCCGGCCAGCTCGGCGAGCTCCACGCTGGACAGGAACGGGGCGTCGGCGGCCCGCCGCACCATGGAGTGCGCGATCCGCCGCTGGGTGGGCGTGAGCCGGCGCCCTTCGAAGAGCCCCTGCAACCGCGCGGCCGGGCTGCTCCCGCTCATGCTGTCCCCTCCAGAGATCCGGCGCGCCGGACCGGCACCGCCGAATCCATTCAGCCAGCACGCAGGCTGAATGTCCATATACAGCCGGACCTGCTCGCAGTGCGGGACGGCTTCCGGCCACCCGGCAGACGGTCGATCCGCTGCTGGGCGGCCGGGAGCCGGGCGTCAGGAGCCGGCGTGGCCCGCATCCGCTGAATGCCACGCCCCCAGGCCGTCCTCGGCCCCTCTTCCACCGGAGCGCCGAGCCGCGCGGAGCGGCGTCAGGTCTCGTCGTGCCGGCGGCGGGCGAGGGCGTCGGCGGCCGAGCGGCGACGCTTGTCATGGACGTCCACGAGGGTTGTCGGCGCCCTTTCCGACGTGGAGGCGTTCGGCGACGGCGATCAGGGCGAGCGTCGCCGCGATCACTGCACCGGCCGTCATCACGGGCGTAACGAAGTCAGGGACGGCCGCCGCGTACGCACCACCCGACGTGAGGCGGCAGTCGAGGGCCGGTGGCAGGTAGGACACGCTGTACCCGCTCACTTGCCCGTACAGCGAAGGGTTCGCTTCCTGGCAGGCCAGTGCGGTGCCGCTCTCGTCGAGGAAGAGCGACACCAGACCCCAGGCGTAGGCGACTGCGGCGAGGGCTCCGGCAAGCGCGGCGCCGCCGCCTGCCACGGCCCCACGGCCGCCCCTGCCGATCGCCGGGAAGCCGTATCCGACGAGACCGAAGGCGGTCACAGCGGCGACGACGACGCCGAGCAGCAGGGGCAGGGCGGCGGGATACTGGGACGTCATGGTGACCACCTCACCCGACGGTGAGCTGTCGGACAAGGTTGTTGTACTCCGAGATGTGGTAGAGCCCCCTCCGCTTGGCGGCGTCGATCTCGACCTGGACGCCCCAGCCCTGGTAGCGGCGGATGATCTCGAAGATCTCGCCCTCGGTGCAGGCCAGGCTCATGGGACGCAGGGTGGTCTCGCCGGCCGGCGGGTTCTTGCCGCCCGGTTTGCCTGCGGCGCCCCACAGGTGGATCAGCGGCACGGTCCGCATGGTGAAGGCGTTGTCCTTGTTGACCACCTGGCCCCGTTGTTCGGTTGACGGCAGGCTGCCCCCAGGGCGAACACGGGGGTCAGCCCCCATGACCCGGGCGCCCCGGCTCCGTACCGTGACACGCATGGAAGCAGCCCGTGACCCCGAGCTCAGGCGAGAGCTCGACGCCACCCTCCAGGCCCGCGGCGAGCTGGGCCCCGAGTTCGAGAGCGCACTCGTCGACTCGTTCCTGGAGAAGGTCGAGCAGCGGCTCGACAGCAGGCTCGACCGGCAGGTGCGCAGGCACGTCGCCGAGCAGCGGACGAGCGCCGTGCGCGCCGCCGCGCGGCCCGAAGGAGCGGGAGGGAGCTTCGGAGAGCGATTCGGCTTCGTGGTCGTCTCACTGGTGCTGGCCGTCCCACTGTCGGCGATCGGCGCCGCCCACGCGGGGACGGGCGGACTCGTCGTGGCCTGGCTGGGCGTCGTCGGCGTCAACGCCGTACACGCCGCCCGCGCGTGGCCCCGGCTCCGCACCGGGCCCGGTGCGGCCGGCCGACAGGACTGAGAACGCCGCAAGGACGGGGCCCGGAGACCGGGGGACGTGAGACCGGGGCGAGAAGCCGGGAAACGGCAGACGGGAGACCCAGAGCCCCCAGGCAGGAAGCCGGGAACCAGGAACCGGAGGACGGGAGACCGGGAGCTCCGGGCGGCGAGTTGTCGTGGGGACCGCCGCACCCCCGGTCACCCGGGGGGCGGGACGACGGCGGTCCCCACGAGGGACGCGGTCCCGGGTCAGGGCCGGGTGTCGCGTCCGGGCGACGGTGGAGGTCCGGGAGCCGCTCCGTAGTCCGTGTCGCCGTACTCGGTGCCGGCGGGTTTCCCTGCCGGCACCGATCACTCTGCCGCAGCCGTGTTAAGCCGGTGCTGCGCGTACGTGTCGCGCTCGTACCGTTTTCGCGAAGCCCGGAAACCGGGGCGTCACTGCTTGGGGGTGGCGTCCTTGGCGAGGAAGGCCAGCAGGTCCTGCCTGCTCACTACCCCCTTGGGCTTGCCCTCGACGAGGACGATCGCCGCATCGGCCCCGTCCGTACCACTGAGCACGGCCATCAGGTCCTCGACCGGTTCGCCCGAGCCGACCTGCGGCAGCGGGGCCGACATGTGCTTCTCCAGAGCGTCGGAGAGCGAGGCGCGCTGGGTGAACAGGGCATCCAGGAGCTCCCGCTCGACGACGGAGCCGATGACCTCCGCGGCCATCACGTCCGGGTGCCCGGCGCCCGGCTTCACGATCGGCATCTGGGAGACGCCGTACTCGCGCAGTACCTCGATGGCCTCGCCGACCGTCTCCTCCGGGTGCATGTGGACGAGCGAGGGGAGCGGGCCCTCCTTGAAGTCGAGGACGGCGCCGACCCGTGCGGACGGGCCGGTGTCCTCCAGGAAGCCGTAGTCGGCCATCCACTCGTCGTTGAAGATCTTGCTCATGTATCCGCGGCCGCTGTCCGGCAGCAGGACGACCACCACGTCGTCGGGGCCGAGCCGCTTGGCCACCTCCAGCGCGGCGACCACCGCCATGCCGCAGGATCCGCCGACGAGCAGCCCCTCCTCCTTGGCGAGGCGGCGCGTCATCCGGAACGAGTCCTTGTCGGATACGGCGACGATCTCGTCGGTGACCGTACGGTCGTAGGCGCTCGGCCAGAAGTCCTCACCGACGCCCTCCACGAGGTACGGCCGGCCGGATCCTCCGGAGTAGACGGAGCCCTCCGGGTCGGCACCGATGACCTGCACGCGGTTCTCGCTGATCTCCTTGAGATAGCGGCCGGTACCCGTGATCGTGCCGCCGGTGCCGACACCCGCGACGAAGTGCGTGATCCGCCCGTCCGTCTGCTCCCAGAGCTCCGGGCCCGTGGTCTCGTAGTGGGAGCGCGGATTGTTCGGGTTGGAGTACTGGTCGGGCTTCCAGGCCCCCGGCGTCTCACGGACCAGGCGGTCCGAGACGTTGTAGTACGAGTCCGGGTGCTCGGGGTCGACGGCCGTCGGGCAGACGACGACCTCGGCGCCGTAGGCACGCAGCACGTTGATCTTGTCCGTGGACACCTTGTCCGGGCAGACGAAGATGCACTTGTAGCCCTTCTGCTGGGCGACGATGGCCAGGCCGACGCCCGTGTTGCCGCTGGTCGGCTCGACGATCGTGCCGCCGGGCTTCAGCTCGCCGCTCTGCTCGGCCGCCTCGATCATGCGCAGCGCGATGCGGTCCTTCACCGACCCGCCGGGATTGAAGTACTCGACCTTGGCCAGGACCGTCGCCTGAATGCCTGCCGACACATTGCGCAGCCTCACCAGCGGGGTGTTGCCGACAAGACTGATCATCGAATCGTGGAATTGCACCGTGTACTCCGGGATCTCCGAGATGGTCAGGCAAGACTATGCGCAGGCGCACGGGAACGGGGGGTGCGATTGGGCAATGCCCCCCGCGGGGCAGGTAGTGCTGTGTACGGCTGTACGGCATGGAGGAGGTGGACCGGACTGTGTCGAGAGCGAGGGTGGCACGGCGGATCGCGGCGGGCGCGGCCTACGGCGGCGGCAGCGTCGGGCTGATCGGCGCCGCGGCGGTGGGCCTGCTGCTGGCGGAGGTGCAGCTGGCGAAACGGCAGGTGGGCGGGGGTACGGCACCGGTTCCGCCGAGCGCGGACGGACGCTACGGGGTGGCGTTCGCCGGTCCCGCCGACCCGTTGCGCCTCGCGCTGCTCGGCGACTCGACGGCGGCCGGCCAAGGGGTGCGCAGGGCCGGCCAGACACCGGGGGCGCTGCTGGCGTCCGGGCTGGCCGCGGTGGCCGAGCGCCCGGTGGATCTGCGGAACGTGGCGTTGCCCGGGGCACGGTCCGACGATCTGGAACGCCAGGTGTCGCTGGTCCTGGCGGATCCGTCGGGGATGCCGGACGTCTGCGCGATCATGATCGGCGCGAACGACGTGACGCACCGCATGCCGGCCACGCAGTCGGTGCGCTGCCTGACCACGGCCGTACGCAGGCTGCGCACGGCCGGCGCCGAGGTGGTCGTCGGCACCTGTCCCGACCTGGGCACGATCGAGCCGGTATACCAGCCGCTGCGGTGGCTGGCCCGGCGGGTGAGCAGGCAGCTGGCGGCGGCGCAGACGATCGGCGCGGTGGAGCAGGGCGGGCGGACGGTGTCGCTGGGCGACCTGCTGGGGCCCGAGTTCGAGGCGAACCCGCGGGAGCTGTTCGGCCCCGACAACTACCACCCCTCGGCCGAGGGCTATGCGACGGCGGCGATGGCGATGCTGCCGACGCTGTGCGCGGCCCTGGGCCTGTGGCCCGAGTCCGACCATCTGGACGGCTCGCGGCGCGAGGACATCCTGCCGGTGGCCAAGGCGGCGTCCCAGGCGGCCCGCGAGGCCGGTACGGAGGTCACGGCAGCGCGGGCACCGTGGGCCCTGCTCAAGCACCGGCGGCGGCGGAGGCTGCCCGCACACACCGAGCCGGTGCCGCACGAGGAGGCCGGCGAGGACCCGCCGCCCGCCTCGCCGGGGTTCCGGAGCGACGTGGCGGCCCGTGTCAGGAACGGGACGGGACGGTTCAGGAGCGGGCCCGGCGGGAACAACCCGAGCGACTGAGCGGTTGCTTAGAAAAGAGGTCGGCGTCACATCGCCTGCCGGGTGACCTCAGCTGTACGTACGGGTAACTTCCAAGTCAGTCCATGTCCAGCCTTCCTGCCTTCCAGCCCTCATGGAGCCGCGTGATGCCCGAAGCCGTGATCGTCTCTGCCGCCCGTTCGCCCATCGGCCGGGCCTTCAAGGGGTCTCTCAAGGACCTGCGCGCGGACGACCTGACCGCGACCATCATCCGGACCGCGCTGGACAAGGTCCCGGAGCTGGATCCGGAGGACATCGACGACCTGATGCTCGGCTGCGGCCTTCCGGGCGGGGAGCAGGGCAACAACCTGGGCCGCATCATCGCCGTGCAGATGGGCATGGACCACCTCCCCGGATGTACGGTCACCCGCTACTGCTCGTCCTCGCTGCAGACCAGCCGCATGGCGCTGCACGCGATCAAGGCGGGCGAGGGGGACGTCTTCATCTCCGCCGGCGTCGAGATGGTGTCCCGCTTCGTGAAGGGCAACTCCGACAGCCTGCCGGACACGCACAACCCGCTCTTCGCCGAGGCCGAGGCGCGTACCGCGGCCCGCGCCGAGGAGTCCGGAGCGAGCTGGACCGACCCGCGCGCGGAGGGCCTGGTCCCGGACGCGTACATCGCGATGGGGCAGACCGCGGAGAACCTCGCCCGGATCAAGGGCGTCACGCGTCAGGACATGGACGAGTTCGGCGTACGGTCGCAGAACCTCGCCGAGGAAGCCCTCAAGAACGGCTTCTGGGAGCGCGAGATCACCCCGGTGACGACGCCGGACGGCACGGTCGTCTCCAAGGACGACGGTCCGCGCGCGGGCGTCTCCCTGGAGGGCGTTCAGGGCCTGAAGCCGGTGTTCCGCCCCGACGGGCTGGTCACCGCGGGCAACTGCTGCCCGCTCAACGACGGCGCCGCCGCCCTCGTGATCATGTCCGACACCAAGGCGCGCGAGCTGGGTCTGACTCCCCTGGCACGGATCGTCTCGACGGGCGTGTCCGGGCTCTCCCCCGAGATCATGGGATACGGGCCGGTCGAGGCCAGCAAGCAGGCGCTGAAGCGGGCCGGGCTGACCATCGACGACATCGACCTGGCCGAGATCAACGAGGCGTTCGCCGCCCAGGTCATCCCGTCCTACCGGGACCTCGGCCTGCCGCTCGACAAGGTCAACGTCAACGGCGGCGCGATCGCCGTCGGCCACCCCTTCGGCATGACGGGCGCCCGCATCACCGGCACGCTGATCAACAGCCTGCAGTTCCACGACAAGCAGTTCGGCCTCGAGACGATGTGCGTGGGCGGCGGCCAGGGCATGGCTATGGTCATCGAGCGGCTGAGCTGAGCCGCAGCGAAGGGTAGGGGTCGCCGCAGGCGGCACCTGCCCGCAGCGGAGGCGAAGCGAACGCGACCAAGGACACCACGCGGCTGAGCTGAGCCGCAGCGAAGGCGGCCTCCGGTGGTCCCGGGAGGCGGCCGACGGCGTCAGGTGGGCCTCCCCTGTCCCGCGTGAGGGCCCGTTTGAATCGGGCTGAGCTCCGAACGTGACCGAATCTCCCCCAGGATGTGATCTGCGTCCCGGGGGAGAATCGTTTTCCCTGGTCACACCCGCCCCAGGACGGAACACCGGGCCCAAAGACCTGTCCATTTCGTGACGTAATGCACTGACAGCAGGCGCAGGCACAGGACAAGCTGATGTAAGAAGTCGGGGGGTGTCGATTGAAACCGGGAGTATGTCAGTGAGCGCCATGTCATTTGCCCTGTTGCTGACCACCGCCGCTGCCACGGCCGTCGGCGCCGCCGCTCTGCACGCTGCTCACGGGCTGCGCAAGCAGGTCACGGCCCTGCGGACGGAGCTGGCGGAGGGCCGCGACCGCCATGTTTCCGTCCCCGAGCAGCAGAACCGGAGCACCGCCACCACGGCCGAGGAGATACGCACGGCGGTGGCCGAAGCACTTGCCGAGGAGCGGGAGCGCGAGCTCGCCGAGGCCCGCGCCTTCTGGGCCGCGCAGGAGGCGCGTGACGCCGCCGACGCCCCGTCCCTGCTCGGCGGAATCGCCGGTCTCGGTGAGGACGTCCCGTTCTTCATGCCCCGCCAGGCCGACTTCGCCGGTCTCGAGGCGATGGACCTCGAAGCCACCGAGGCCCTCGAAGAGCTGGTGGAACTGACCGACCTGCCCGAGGTCGCCGAATTCGCCGAGGACTCCCCGGAGCTGGCCGCAGCCCGTCGCCGCCACCCTTCACACCCGGACTTCATTCCCACGCAGACACCGGTCGTCACCGACCATGAGCGTACCGTGAACCGGCTGGAGCGGCTCGCGGACACCGGCACCCAGCTCACCGACGTGCGCCCGGGCCCGCTGGGCACGCTGGACGTGTACGTCTTCGCCGACGGCACCACCCTCTGCATGACCCCCGGCCACCGCGAGACCGCCGAGCGGCTCGCCGAGTCGCTGCGCGCGGGCGAGCAGCCCGTGCTGCTGGGCGGGTCCGGCGTCTCCGGCGCCTACGCGCTGACGTTCTCGTGCGGGGAGGAGAACGTCTACATCCTCGCGGACCGCGTCATCGCCTCGTTCTGACACCGCCCGGCGGCGCCCGGTCAGCCGGACCCGGAGGAGAAGGCCCGCTCCGCCGCCGCCTCGACACAGCGCACGGCCTCGTCCAGTTCCTGGGACGAGGCCGTTTCCAGTGCCACGGCCAGATCGCGGCCGGCGACGGCGAGCTGGTCGCCCACCGCGAATATCCCGGCGTCCGGCATGACACGCGGCTCCCGCTCCGGCGCCTCCACGCGCTGGGCGCGCGCGGACAGTTCCCTCGCCAGGGCCAGCGCCTCGGCGCCGGCCCCGCGCTGCAGCCTGCTCTGCGGAGCGCTGCGCAGGCGGTCGGCGAATCGGTCCACAGCGGTGATCAGAGGTGTCGTATCGAGCACGCCGCGACCCTACGCGCCCCACCGGACGGTTGCCGAACGGGCCCCCGCTCGCGCAGGGTGCCGGGAAGGACCAGAACCGCGTACCGCGACCGCGTCGCAGGCGCCGAGGTCTCATGGCTTCTCCGAGGAGACCCCGCAATCGGCTCTCCCGGATTCCCGGTCGCACCGGTGATGGTCTCGCTGACCCGCTCCGCCCCGCGGAGGAGGGCCCTCTCCCCCTTCGGGGAGTGGGCCGGCCGGCGGCGGAGCGGACGCGACCTCACCTACGGCCACGCCAGGCGATCGTCCCCGCATACCACTTGGGGCGGGCGGCCCGGAAGCCGCTCCGAGCGCCTCCCGGCCCCGGGGGCAACCGAACGGCGCGGCCCGCAGGCTCAGGAGCCTGCGGGCCGCGCCGTGTGTGGTGTGCCTGCGGGGTCAGTCGTCCCCGTTGAGGATGGAGAGCAGGCGCAGCATCTCCAGGTAGATCCAGACGAGGGTCAGGGTCAGGCCGAACGCGGCCAGCCAGGACTCCTCGCGCGGGGCGCCGTAGTTGATGCCGTCCTCGACCTGCTTGAAGTCGAGGGCCAGGAAGCAGGCGCCGAGGATGATCCCGATGACTCCGAAGAGGATGCCGAGGCCGCCGCTGCGGAAGCCCAGGCCGTCACCCCCGCCGAACACGCTGAACAGCAGGTTGACCATCATCAGGAGCACGAAGCCCATGGCGGCGGCCATCACGAAGCCGTAGAACCGGCGGGTGACGCGGATCCAGCGCATCTTGTACGCGATGAGGACACCGGCGAAGACGCACATGGTGCCCATCACCGCCTGCATCACGGTGCCGGGGCTGATGTAGGTGCTGACCGTGCTGGAGATCACCCCGAGGAAGACACCCTCGAAGGCCGCATAGGCGATGATCAGCGCCGGGGACGCCTTGCGCTTGAACGACTGGATGATCGCGAAGACGAAGGCCACCAGGGCGGCGCCGACGGCGATGCCGTAGGACTTGCCGAGATTGGCCTCGTCGACCGGCAGCAGGGCCCAGGAGAGCGCGGCGGTGAGCACCACGGTGCCCAACGTCATGGCCGTACGGGTGACGACGTCGTCGATCGTCATCACGTCGGTGCGCGCCGGCGCCTGCGGGGCGCCGTACCGGGTGTCCTGCTGGGCGTAGGGATTGGTGGCGTACGGGTTGGCGGCGGCGCCCTGCGCGTACGGGTTGGCACCCGCTGCGGGGGCCCCGGCCTGCGGCGCCGCGTTGAAGCCCGCGTAGCCGTTGTCGCGGCTGAACCCCCGTCGCGAGAAGACCGGGTTGCTGCTCCTCATCTCACTCCTCCATGGCCACCCAGCGTGGCCTTCCCACAAGAGTAATGGGTAGGCAAAACAATCCGTCCACTACCGGAGGAGGATCTTTCGGAGAAGTTGACCACTGAATCACCGGGCGGCCGCCCCGGTTCCGTTCGCGCCGGCGGCAGGCAACCCTGCCACGCACACCTCGACCGCACGGATCCGGTGTGCGCCGGGCTTCGACGGCAGCTCAACCCGCACCGCGAGTTGAGTGCCCGGAGCCGGACTCGAACCGGCACGCCCCCGAGGAGGCAGCGAGGTTTAAGCTCGCCGTGTCTGCATTCCACCACCCGGGCGTGGGCGCGCGGCTCCGCGTTGGCACAAGACCCTATCGGGGGGCGTCCCTCGGGCAGCGGAACATCTGCTCGATGTTGTCTTATTTTATTGACTGTTTGATGGACCGTCAGACAGGTGACAGGCGTCAGCGCGTGCCCGGGTGGGCCGGGGGGTACGAACCCCGGCGAACGGGAATGACGGAAAGTCGCCCCACCCGTCCGGGCCAAGCGCCATGGGCGCGCCACCGTTCGCCGGCTCTTCGCCACCTCACCGGTGGTGTCGTCACCGACGCGCCCCAGGACCGGCCGGGGTCCCCGTACCTCCGGGTCCTTCAGCACGGGCCCCGCGACACGGAACACGGCGCTCTCGCCGGGCAGCAGCGTAACGAGCATGCCGTCCACCCCGGCAGCCGGGTACAGCCGGTCGGGGAGGAGCGCCAGCTCGCGCAGGCGGTCGGCGCGGTCGATCGTCCCCCGGTGACCGCCGCCCGATGCGTCACCCCGAGTGACCGGCACGTGCGCGGGCGCGGCCGACCGCCCATGTCCACGACAACGACATCAGGGCGGTCGCCGGGCTCTGTCCCTCGCCCGGCAGAGGAGCCGGGGCCTGCCGCCGGACCGTCGCCCGTCGCCCGTCGCCTGGGACGACCCCTGGCTGTCCCGGGTGGTCCGGCCGTCACCGACAGCGCTGAGCCGCGACATCCCGGCGTACGGCACCCAGGCCCCCGCACCCGGCCACCGGGTTCGAGGGCGCGGCGGCCCGGCCGCCCCACGCCCCTGAGGGCGGACGCTCTCAGGGGCGGTGTCATACCCGAGAAGTACTCCGGGGCCCCGCCGGTGCGACTCAAGAGGGTTCCCGGAACGGGTACGGGGACTGACGACCGGGCGGAGAACGACGGTGAGGATGGAGGGGTCCCCGAGCAGGCCCCGCACCACCCGAACCAGGAGTACCCCTGTGACCACCACCGCCGTTCACCGCACCACCGCGGTCGCCGCCCGCGCCACGGAGCTGTCGAAGGTCTACGGACAGGGTGAGACCCAGGTGGTCGCCCTGGACCGGGTGACCGTGGACTTCCCCCAGGGCGAGTTCACCGCGATCATGGGGCCCTCGGGCTCCGGCAAGTCGACCCTGATGCACTGCGTGGCCGGCCTCGACAGCTTCAGCAGCGGCTCCGTACGCATCGGCGAGACCGAGCTCGGCACGCTGAAGGACAAGCAGCTCACCCAGCTGCGCCGGGACAAGATCGGCTTCATCTTCCAGGCCTTCAACCTCCTGCCGACCCTGTCCGCGCTGGAGAACATCACCCTGCCGATGGACATCGCCGGCCGTAAGCCGGACGCCGCGTGGCTGCAGAAGGTCATCGACATGGTCGGCCTGGCCGACCGCCTCCATCACCGGCCCACCGAGCTCTCCGGTGGTCAGCAGCAGCGCGTCGCCGTGGCCCGCGCCCTGGCGTCCCGGCCCGAGATCATCTTCGGCGACGAGCCGACCGGGAACCTGGACTCACGCTCGGGCGCCGAGGTGCTCGGCTTCCTGCGCAACTCGGTGCGCGAACTCGGCCAGACCGTGGTGATGGTGACCCACGACCCGGTCGCCGCCTCGTACGCGGACCGCGTGCTCTTCCTCGCCGACGGGGCGGTCGTCGACCAGATGCTCCACCCCACCGCCGACGGTGTCCTCGACCGGATGAAGGCGTTCGACGCGAAGGGCCGCACCAGCTGACGGCTGCTGCCCGCCCCCGCCGCCCCCTACCGAACTCCCCCCGGGAATCCACGACATGTTCCGTACCGCTGTGCGCAACGTCCTCGCGCACAAGGCCAGACTGCTGATGACCGTGCTCGCCGTGATGCTCGGCGTCGCCTTCGTCTCCGGCACGCTGGTCTTCACCGACACCCTCGGCAACGCCTTCCGCAACCAGTCCGCCAAGAACTACGACAAGGTGGCCGTCGCCGTCACCACCTGGGCCGAGCGCGGCGACGAGAAGACCCCGGCCGTCGACGAGGCCACCCTCGCGAAGATCCGGGCCCTGGACGGCGTGGCCGAGGCCACCGGGCGGGTCTCCGGGTTCGCCGGTGTCGCCGACCCGGACGGCAAACTGATCGGCAACGGCTGGTCCAACACCGGAGCCAACTTCTCCCCCGGCGCTGACGGCAAGGACGCGCAGTACACGTTCACCGAGGGCAGCGGGCCGGCGGAGGCCGGCCAGGTCGCCCTCGACAAGGAGACCGCGCGCAAGGGCGAGTACCGCGTGGGCGGCCCGGTGCGGGTCGCCACGAACGGCCCGGTCAAGGAATACACCCTCTCCGGTGTCTTCACGACCGAGGACGGCGCCGTGAACGCGGGGGGCAGCCTGGTCCTCTTCGACACCGCGACAGCCCAGCAGCTCTACCTGCGGCCGGGACAGTTCAAGGACGTCACCGTGACCGCCGCGGCCGGCGCCTCCGACCAGCGGCTGCTGGACGCCGTGAAGCCCCTCCTCCCGGAGAGCGCCGAGGCCAAGACGGGTGCGGCCGTCGCGGACGAGGAGGCCAGGCAGACCGAGAACGGCCTCAAGAACCTCAACCAGCTGCTGCTGGCCTTCGCTGCCATCGCGCTCTTCGTCGGCGTCTTCCTGATCGCCAACACGTTCACCATGCTCATCGCCCAGCGCACCAAGGAACTCGCCCTGATGCGCGCCGTCGGCGCCTCCCGCCGGCAGGTCAAGTGGGCCGTCCTCTCCGAAGCCGGTGTGGTCGGCCTGATCGCCTCGGTGATCGGCCTGCTGCTCGGTGTCGGGCTCGCGACGGGCCTGCGCTCCGCCATGGGCGCGTTCGGAGGGAAGATCCCGGCCGGGCCCCTGGTCGTCTCCCCCACCGCCGTGGTCTCGGCGTTCGCCGTCGGCGTCCTGATCACCGTGTTCGCCGCCTGGCTGCCGGCCCGCCGCGCCGCCAAGATCCCGCCGGTCGCGGCGATGAGCAGCGTGCACGCGGTGGCCAGCACCAAGTCCCTGGTCCTGCGGAACTCGGTCGGCGGGGTACTCACCCTGCTCGGGTCCGCGGCGGTCGTCCTCGGCTCCTCCCAGGGCGCGGACGGCAAGGTGGTCATCGGTGTCGGGGCGTTCTTCGCCCTGACCGGTGTCATCGTGCTCATCCCCCTGCTCTCCCGCCCGGTGATCGCCCTGGTGCGTCCGCTGCTGCGCAAGTTCTTCGGCGTCTCCGGCAAACTCGCCGCACAGAACGCTGTCCGCAATCCGCGGCGCACCGGCGCCACCGCGTCGGCGCTGGCGATCGGCCTCACGCTGGTCACCGGGATCTCGGTGCTGGGCGTCACGCTCGGCCAGGCCGTGGACAAGGTGACGACGGACAACATCCGGGCCGACTACATGGTCTCGATGGCCAGCGGGGGCTCGCTCGACGAGTCAGCCCTCACCGCCCTGCGCAAGGCCGACGGCGTCACCGCGGCCTCTCCCCAGCGGGCCACCTGGCTCACCGTCGGTGAGGCGGGGCTCTCGGCCACCGGCGTCACCCCCGGCGACATCGAGAAGGTCTTCGCCCTGAAGACGGTCTCCGGCTCGCTCTCGTCGCTGAAGGACGGCGAGATCGCCGTCGACCGCAAGACCGCCACCTCGCACGGCTGGAAGACCGGTGACAGCGTTCCGGTGACCTTCCTGGACGACAAGAAGGAGACCCTGAAGGTCGGGGCTCTCTACGAGGGCAACGAGTTCCTCTCTCCGGTCCTGGTCCCCGAGCAGGTCATCGCACCCCACGAGGGCCTCGCCGACATCTTCCAGGTGTGGCTGACCATGGACGGCGGCGAAAACGCGGCCAACGAGCAGGCGCTGGTCGACGCGCTCGGCGACAACCCGGCGATGAGCATCATGGACCGCCAGGGCATCCGGGACACGTTCGGCGGGTTCGTGAACACCGCGATGAACATCATGTACGGGCTGCTGGCGATGGCCCTGGTCATCGCGGTCCTCGGGGTCGTCAACACCCTGGCCATGTCGGTGTTCGAGCGGCAGCAGGAGATCGGCATGCTGCGGGCGATCGGGCTGGACCGGCGCAGGGTCAAGCGCATGATCCGGCTGGAGGCCGTGGTCATCTCGCTCTTCGGAGCGGTGGTCGGCGTCGCCCTCGGCATGTTCCTCGGCTGGGCGATCGGAAAGGCCCTGTCCTCCTCCATCCCGGGGTACGCCCTCGTCATCCCGTGGGACCGGATAGCGCTCTTCCTGGTGCTGGCGGGGCTCGTGGGTGTGCTGGCGTCCCTGTGGCCGGCCCGCAGCGGAGCGAAGCTGAACATGCTGACCGCCATCAAGACCGAGTAGGGCCCGCCCCACGATTCCGGGCGGATCGGCGCGCGGCGTCGGGCACGACGGCACCGCGGGCCGGAGGGACGTCCGCGTACGGGATGTACGGGGACGTCCCGACCCTGCGGCGAGGTGCCGTAGCTGTCGTCGCGCGCCCGCCGGGAACCGCGGGACACCCCGTGGACGACAGACGTGAAGGCCGGCATCCGCACTGCGGGTGCCGGCCCTTCCGCGTCGGGGGATCAGCCGGCCGCCGAGGCCGTCCAGTCGCGGGCGCGCAGGGGCATACCCGCCGGGCCGCCCTCCTGCGGGCGCACCGCGAGGATCTGGTTGACACCGATCTTGTTGCGTTCGAAGGAGAGCGCGGAGGCGGCCATGTAGAGCCGCCAGACCCTGGCGCGTCCGGGCGAGGTGGCGCGGACCGCCTCCTTCCAGTTCTCCTCCAGGTTGGCCACCCACCGGCGCAGGGTCAGGGCGTAGTGCTCGCGGATCGCTTCGACGTCGCGCGCCTCGAAACCGGCCTCCTCCAGAGTGGCCACGGTGCGGCCCACGGGGGCGAGCTCCCCGTCCGGGAAGACGTAGGCGTCGATGAACTCGTCGACGTGGTAGGCCGATTCGTCCTTCTCGGGGCGGCGGGCGATCTGGTGGTTCAGCAGCCGGCCGCCGGGCTTCAGCAGGGCGTAGAGATCATCGGCGTACTCGCGGAAGCGGACGGAGCCGACGTGCTCCGCCATGCCGATGGAGGAGATGGCGTCGTACGGGCCGTCCCTGACGTCCCGGTAGTCCTGGACGCGGATCTCGATCCGCTCGGTGAGGCCCTCCTCGGCGATGCGCTTGCGGGCGAAGGCCGCCTGCTCGGCGGAGAGGGTGACCCCGGTGACCCGGGCGCCGTACTCGCGGGCGGCGTGGATCGCCATGGAGCCCCAGCCGCAGCCGACGTCGAGGAGGCGGTCGTCCTCCTTCAGCGCGAGCTTGCGGCAGACGAGGTCGAGCTTGTCGCGCTGGGCGTCCTCGAGCGTGCCGCCGTCCTGCCAGTAGGCGCAGGAGTAGACCATGGACGGGCCGAGGACCAGTGCGTAGAAGTCGTTGCCCACGTCGTAGTGGTGGCTGATGGCCTCCTTGTCGCGGCGCTTGGTGTGCAGTGCTCCCGAGCGGCGGCGGACCTCCTCGGCGGGCGGGTGCGGCGGCGGCCAGGGCCCGGCCAGCCGTACGAGGCCGCCGGCGAAGGCGCGGACCTTCGGGTCCCGTACCGGGTGGACGGAGTCCTTGGCGTCGGCGCCGCGCTCCCACAGGAGCGCCGCCAGATGGCCCAGGGCCTCGTAGAGGTCGCCGTCGACGTCGATCTCACCGGCCACCCAGGCGCGGGCCAGGCCGAGTTCGCCCGGCTTCCAGAGCAGCCTGCGCAGGGCGCGGCGATGGCGCAGGACGAGGGCCGGGGCGCCCGGCGGCCCTGCTTCGCTGCCGTCCCAGGCCCGGATCCGGACCGGCAGGGGTTCTCCCAGCAACTCCTCGGCGAGAGCGGTCAGCCGCGACGCGGCGTCTGCCATGGCGCACACCTCCGTGGTGGTGTTTCCCAACGTGCCTAAATTCGCATATACGCACCCGAACCGGGCCGCGACACCTCGGGGCGACGGCGAGGTACACCTGACCCAACGCCACTCGGACCAGGGGCCTTCCCGCAGCGGTGCAACAGAACGGCAAAATACCTGCATAGGCCATACAGTTGGCCCCGCCGGCGGAAACGCCGAAGGGACCGCCCGCACCACGGATGGCGGACGGTCCCTTCGGTGACGTGCGGGTGGCTAGGAGGCCTTCGCCTTCTCGCCCTCGGCCTTGGCGGCGACCGGCGCGGGGCTCGGCTTGGCGGCCTCGTAGAACTCCTCGCGCGGAGTCTCCATGGCGCCGAGCGAGACGACCTCGCGCTTGAGGAACATGGCCAGCGTCCAGTCGGCGAAGATCCGGATCTTGCGGTTCCAGGTCGGCATCGCCATGCCGTGGTAGCCACGGTGCATGTACCAGGCGAGACGGCCCTTGAGCTTGATCTTCACCTTGCCCATGACGATCATCGCGACGCCCTTGTGCAGGCCGAGACCGGCGACCGCACCCTTGTTGGCGTGGCTGTACTCCTTCTGCGGGAAGCCCCGCATGCCGGAGATGACGTTGTCACCGAGGACCTTGGCCTGCCGCAGCGCGTGCTGGGCGTTCGGCGGGCACCAGGCGTTGGGGTTGCCGGCCCGGCGGCCGACCATGTCCGGCACCTGGGCGTTGTCGCCCGCGGCCCAGATGTAGTCGGTGCCCTGCACCTGGAGCTTCTCGGAGGTGTCCACGTGACCGCGGGGGCCCAGCGGCAGGCCGAAGCGGGCCAGGGCCGGGTTCGGCTTCACGCCGGCCGTCCACACGATCGTGCTGGAGTCGACCTCGAGGCCGTTCTTCAGCACCACGTGACCGTCGACGCAGGAGTCCATCGAGGTGGAGAGGTAGATCTCCACACCGCGGCTCTCCAGGTGCTCCTTGCCGTACGCGCCCAGCTTCGGGCCGACCTCGGGAAGGATCTTGTCGGCGGCGTCGACCAGGATGAAGCGCATGTCCTCGCGCTTCACGCTCGAGTAGTACTTGGCGGCGTCGCGCGCCATGTCCTCGACCTCGCCGATGGTCTCCGCGCCGGCGAAGCCGCCGCCCACGAAGACGAAGGTCAGCGCCTTGCGGCGGACCTCCTCATCGGTCGTCGAGTCGGCCTTGTCCAGCTGCTCGAGGACGTGGTTGCGCAGCCCGATGGACTCCTCGATGCCCTTCATGCCGATGCCCTGCTCGGCGAGGCCGGGGATCGGGAAGGTGCGGGAGACCGCGCCCATCGCGATGACCAGGTAGTCGAAGGGCAGCTCGTAGGCCTCGCCGACGAGCGGCGCTACCGTGGCGACCTTGCGGTCCTGATCGATGGTCGTGACGCGACCGGTGAGCACCTCCGCCTTGGGCAGGACGCGTCGCAGTGGGACGACGACATGCCGAGGCGAGATGCTGCCGGCAGCAGCTTCGGGGAGGAAGGGCTGGTACGTCATGTACGAGCGTGGGTCGACGACCGTGACGGTCGCCTCCCCGTACCGCATCTTCTTCAGAATGCGACGAGCTGCGTACAGGCCTACGTACCCACCGCCTACAACGAGGATCCTGGGACGCTCCGTGGTGCTCATGCCATCGAGTATCCACCCCCCTCGGGGGGCAGGCTCGTGAGCCCCTTCACAAGGTCTGCGCCACCCTCTGCTACACTTCGCCGCCCACGTGACCCAGGTCATGACGCCGACGGGGAACCACCGCGTGCGCGCGGACGTTGTTCACCACCTGTGAGCTGGCCCTTGAGCCCCCGGGCGCGGCGAACCGGCCGCCCGTGACACTCCGGCGCCACACGCCCGAAACACCCGCGCACCCCCCTCCCGCGACCCCGGGAGCGACCCGGGCGGCCCCCTGACGGAAGAACTTCACCCACGGGGGCCGAATTCCTTGTGAAGAAGTTCACGAACTTCGTCGCGGCGCCCCGCGAAAGGCCCCTCCGGACCGGCCCGAAGAGGCCCCGAAAGGCTCAAAGGGGCAGGTTGCAACGCGTTTGAGCGCGCCCCTCGCAGCGCCGTGCGGCACGCGGTGATCAGGCGGCGGACCAGGCGATGCCGTCGAGGATGTCGTGCTCGCTGACGACCACCTCATGGGCTCCGGTCCGTTCCATGACCGCGAGCAGGACGAGCGCCCCGGCGGCGATCACATCGACCCGCCCGGGATGCATCGCGGGGATCGCCGCCCGCTCCTCGTGCGTCGAGGCGAGCAGCCGCGCGGTGATCTCCCGTACCTGGGTCAGCGAGACCCTGGAGTGGTGGATCGCCTCGGCGTCGTACTCCCGCAGGCCGAGCGCGATCGCGGCGACCGTGGTGACCGTGCCGGCCAGCCCGACGAGGGTCGCCGCCCCGGCGAGCGGCACCGTCTCCTGCGCCAGGTCCAGCGCGGCCTCGATGTCCGTGCGGATCGCGGTGATCCGGTCGGGCGTGGGCGGGTCGACGACCGCGCCGTCCCGCACCAGATGACGTTCCGTCATGCGCACGCAGCCGATGTCCACGGAACGGGCTGCCCGGACCTCGTCGTCGCCGACGACGAACTCCGTGGAGCCGCCGCCGATGTCCACGACGAGGTACGGCTTCTCCAGGTGGTCGCTGCCCGCGAGTTCCCTGGTGGCCCCGTCGAAGGAGAGCTGCGCCTCCTGCTCCCCGGTGGCGACCTCGGGCTCGACACCCAGGATGTCCACGACGCCCTGGACGAAGGTCTCGCTGTTCTCGGCGTCCCGGGAGGCGGAGGTGGCGACGAACCGGACCTTCTCCGCGCCGGCCTCCCTGATCACCTCCGCGTACTCGCGGCAGGCGGCGAAGGTCCGTTCCAGCGCCTCGGGGTCCAGCCGTCCGGTGCGGTCGACGCCCTGGCCGAGCCGTACGACCTTCATCCGGCGGTCGAGTTCGGTCAACGCCCCGGTGGCGGGCTCCAGATCGGCGACGAGCAGGCGGATGGAGTTGGTACCGCAGTCGACGGCGGCGACGCGGGTCACCGGCCCGCCCCCTCGCCGGGCTCGCCCGCGTCCTCGCCCTCGCCCGCGTCCCCGCCCGAGCCGGGAACCGCGCACGGCGTCACGCAGGGGCCCTTCGCCCACCACTCGGGCAGCATCGCGATCGCCTCGTCGCCCAGCGGGTTCACCCCGGGCCCCGCCGCCAGCGAGTGGCCGACCAGGACGTGCAGGCACTTCACGCGGTCCGGCATGCCGCCCGCGCTCGGGAAGCCCTCCAGGACCTCGATGGCGTCGCGGCGCGCGATGTAGTCCTCGTGCGCCGCGCGGTACGCGGCCGCCAGCTCCGGGTCCGTCGTGAGCCGCTCGGTCATCTCCTTCATGACCCCGTTGGCCTCCAGCGTGCCGATCGCGGACGCGGCACGCGGGCAGGTCAGGTAGTACGTCGTCGGGAACGGCGTGCCGTCCTCCAGACGGGGCTGCGTCTCCACCACGTCCGGGTTGCCGCACGGGCACCGGTGCGCGATGGCGCGCAGTCCGCGCGGCGGCCGGCCGAGCTGCTGCTCGAACGCGGCGATGTCCGCGGCGGTGGGCGGAGTGGATTCGGTCTGCGGAGGGGGCGTGTCCATGCCTGCCTTGAATGTCATCGGTGGGTCTGTATGTATCGGTGTGGGTACGGGTGCGGGACGGACGGGTGCGGGCGCCCGGCCCCGTACGCGGACGGGGTCACTCGCGGTCCGCGCTGTCGACGCCGTCCCAGAGGTTGGTGTGCCAGGGGCGGCCCGTCGCGCCCTGCTCCCCGCGACGGACCTCGGCCGCGTCCGGGTCGATCACCGTGTAACCGGTCTCCCCGGGCATGACGTAGTGGAGGTGCTCACGCGCCAGGCGGCGGATGTACGCGTCGTCCTTGAGCCGCGCCTTCTCGTCCCGCAGTTCCTCGGTCCGCTCGTGTGCCTCCCTCGACAGCCTCTCCTGCTCGGCGATCTGGTCGCGCTGGGAGATGTACTGCCGCATCGGGTACGCGAGCGCGACCACCAGGGAACACACGATCAGCGCCAGGAACGCCGCCCGGCCCGTGAGCCGGGAGCGGCGGGCCTGACGGCGGTTCTGGGACCGGTAGACGCGGGCCGCCGTCTGCTCGCCGAGCAACCGCAGCCTGGTCGTGGTGGAGAACCGGTCGCGGTCCTTCCCGGCCATCTCTCACGCCTCCCCGTTACGCACGTCCGTCCCCGCACACGGTACGGGACCGGGTGCGGGGACGGACGGAGGCTGGTGCGCCGAGGTCCTGCCGAGGTCTGTCAGGCCTCGAAGCGGAACCGCGGGAAGGCCGAACGACCCGCGTACACCGCCGCGTCGTCGAGGATCTCCTCGATGCGCAGCAGCTGGTTGTACTTGGCGACGCGGTCCGAGCGGGCCGGGGCGCCGGTCTTGATCTGACCGCAGTTCACCGCGACGGCGAGGTCGGCGATGGTGACGTCCTCGGTCTCGCCGGAGCGGTGGGACATCATGCACTTGAAGCCGTTGCGCTGCGCGAGTTCGACGGCGTCCAGGGTCTCGGTCAGCGAACCGATCTGGTTGACCTTCACGAGCAGGGCGTTGGCCGAGCCCTCCTCGATGCCACGGGCGAGGCGCTCGGGGTTGGTGACGAAGAGGTCGTCACCGACGATCTGCACCTTGGAGCCGAGCTTCTCGGTGATGACCTTCCAGCCGTCCCAGTCGTCCTCGTACAGCGGGTCCTCGATGGAGACCAGCGGGTACGCGGAGACGAGCTCCTCGTAGTACTCGGTCATCTCGGCGGCGGTACGGGACTTGCCCTCGAACTCGTAGACGCCGTCCTTGTAGAACTCGGAGGCGGCGACGTCCAGCGCGAGCGCGATGTCGCGGCCGGGGACGTAACCGGCCTCCTTGACGGCCTCGAGGATGAGGTCGAGGGCGGCGCGGTTGGACTCGAGGTTCGGCGCGAAGCCGCCCTCGTCGCCGAGACCGGTGGACAGGCCCTTGGTCTTGAGGACCTTCTTCAGCGTGTGGTAGATCTCCGCGCCCCAGCGCAGGGCCTCGGAGAAGGACTCGGCGCCGATGGGCGCGATCATGAACTCCTGGATGTCCACGTTGGAGTCGGCGTGCGAGCCGCCGTTCAGGATGTTCATCATCGGAACGGGCAGCAGGTGCGCGTTCGGGCCGCCGAGGTAGCGGAACAGCGGGAGGTCGGAGGCCTCGGACGCCGCGTGGGCCACGGCGAGCGAGACGCCGAGGATGGCGTTGGCGCCGAGCGAGCCCTTGTTCTCGGTGGCGTCGAGGTCGAACATCGCCTGGTCGATGAGGCGCTGCTCGGTGGCGTCGTACCCGACGAGCTCCGGGCCGATCTGCTCGATCACGGCCAGGACGGCCTTCTCGACCCCCTTGCCGTGGTAGCGGTTGGGGTCGCCGTCGCGAAGCTCGATGGCCTCGAACGCACCGGTGGAGGCGCCGGACGGAACGGCAGCACGACCCGTGCTGCCGTCGTCGAGGCCGACCTCGACCTCGACCGTGGGGTTGCCCCGGGAGTCGAGGATTTCCCTGGCTACGACGACGTCGATGGACGGCACGAGGCATCTCCTTCTGGGATATGACACTGGTTGTGCAGGGTCACTGTGGCCTTGCGACACGAGCCTAACCGGCCCGGCCCGCTCCGTCGGCCGACCGCCCGTCCCCTGGGACGAAAAAGGACCCAAGAGCCTGCATTCCGGGCAAAGGTCCAAGAAATACCGGCCAGTAGCTACAAAGGTTGAACGGTCAGCCGCGAACCCGGCAGCCCTACGAGGCCCCGGACACGCCTCCGGCCCGGCGCGCACGGGGGGGTGTGAGCGCGCCGGGCCGGACAGCACGCAGGGTGCCGCCGGGCACCCCGCGTCCCTGGGAAGGAGGAGGGCCCGGGACTACTTCAGGTGGAGCTGCTGCCCCGGGAAGATGAGGTCGGCGCTCTCGACGATGTCGTCGTTCAGCGTGAACAGCTTGTGCCAGCCGCCCTTGACGTGCTTCGCCTCGGCGATCTTGCTGAGGGTGTCGCCCGCCTTCACCTTGTACTCCCCGTCACCCTTCTTGACCTTGCCGCCCGTCGGGGTGGTGACGGTCTTCGCCGCCTCCGGGGCCTTGCGGGTCTCGCTGCGCGTGGTGGGCTGCTCGGCCTTGCGCTCCGGCGCGGCCTGCGGGGCCGTGTCGCCGTTCTTCGCGGAACCGGTGTCGACACCCGGGTCCACACCGTCGTTCGTCAGGCCGCCGGCACCGGCGCAGGCCCAGGCACCCGGGCCCTGCATGGCGAGAAGCTTCTCGGCGGTGGCTATCTGCTGCGCCTTGGAGGCCAGGTCGGCCCGGGCGGCGTACTGCGTGCCGCCGGCGGCGGCCCAGCTGGACGCCGAGAACTGCAGGCCGCCGTAGTAACCGTTGCCGGTGTTGATCGACCAGTTACCGCCGGACTCGCACTGCGCGACGGCGTCCCACGTGGCGACGGAAGCGGCTGAGGCGCCCGTCGCACCCATCAGGGGGACGGCGACGGCGGCACCGGCCACGCCGACCAGGGTGGCGACACGGACGGCCTTGGACGGGCGGCGGTGCTTGCCCTTGCTGGAAAGCAGCATGGTTCTCCTCACCGACGCCTACGAGGTGAGCTGTCGGGTTCGGGCTGTGAGTCGCCCGGTCGCCCGCTCTCGCGGCCGACTTCACCCCGAGCCGGTCCTCGCCCGTCTCTCGACGGCCGGGCCCGGCACTTACCTGGGTCCCCCGCTCCTGCCTACGGCGCTTTACGCGTCTGTCCCCTTCGTCCGACGGCAGGATTCGGCGTGACGGTCGAAGGTGCCCGCGGTGCGAGCGGTTCCGACCGTAAACACAGGCAAGCCCGACATTCAAAGATGGACATAACGACCAATCAGCCCGTACCACCCCGGGGAGATGGATGATTTCCGCAGGTCGGAGCGGATATGGGCGGACCGGGCGGGCGCGAACCGCCAGTTGAAGCAAAGAGACCCATGTCTCACTTACGCATAAGTGGACATAGGCCTCTGAACTGCCCCCGCTTTCGGGGTGTTTTCCCGTTTTCGATCAGTTGCCGGCAGCGGCTTCCGCGCCGCTCCCCGTACCCGTACCGGCGTCCGCAGGCGCGGAGTCGGAGGCGCCCTGGAGGCTCAGGTCGAGGTTCTGGCCCGGGAGGATCAGGTCGGGGTCGGAACCCAGCTCGTCCTTGTTGGCCTCGTACAGCGCCGTCCAGCCGCCGGGCAGTTCCTGCGCGTCGGCGATCGCCCAGAGGTTGTCGCCCTCGCGGACGGTGTACGAGGCGTCCGTGCCCGCCTCCGCGCCCGTGCGCGCCCCTGCGTCGCCGCGCGAGGCGTGCCGGCCGGACTCGCGGGCGCTCCCGGCGTCCGCCTCGGCGCTCGCCTCCGGGGCAGGCGTACCGCGGTGCTTGCCGCCCTTGGCGCTCTCGCCCCGCGCGGGCCCGGAGCCCTGGGAAGCCTCGGATGCCGCGGGCGAGGGGGTGGCGGAAGGCGAGGACGGGTCGGCCGAGTCGGCGTCGGCCCTGCCGCTCTTGCCCTGCTCGTCCTGCTTGCCGGTCGTGCCGCTCGGCCGGTCCTTCTCGTCCGCGGCGGTGCCGCCCTTCGCGTCCGCCTCGCCGGTACGGTCCGACGCCTCCGGCGAGGGGGCGCCCGAGGGGCTCGCGGAGTCCGACGGCTCGGCGGCCGGATCGCCGCCCGGGTCGACACCCGGCAGGGTGCCGTCCACGGCGAGCCCGGAGATCAGCGCACAACTGGGCCAGGCCTGCGGCCCCTTGGCGTCCAAAACCTTCTCGGCGACCGCGATCTGCTGCGAGCGGCTGGCGAGGTCGGCCCGCGCCGCGTACGCCGTACCACCGAAGGCCGACCAGGTGTCCTGCGAGAACTGGAGACCGCCGTACTGGCCGTTGCCCAGGTCGGCACTCCATGTGCCACCGCTCTCGCACTCGGCGACCCGGTCCCAGGTCGACGCCTCGGCGGCGTGGGCGCCGCCCGCACCGAGCAGCGGGATGGCGATGGCCGATCCCGTCACGCCCGCGGCGACGACGATGGCGGGTGCCTGACGAGGGCGACGGTGTCTGCCGTTCGCGGAGCCCATGGGATTGCCTTCCGTGTGACCGACGTGTGGCTGGTGAGTCGAACGGTGAACCTAGCCGGACTCGAACGTGTGTCACAAGTCGATGCAGCGGAGATCACGCGAACATCACAGACTTGACGGAGGGTCACTCCCGACGGACCGGTGTCCGGGATCGAACTCCACGGGAAGAGTGCGCAGTCCGCGCATGATGAGCCCTCCACGCCACCGTACGTCGGCCGCTTCCGGAGCGAGCCGC
Organism: Streptomyces sp. NPDC020780; assembly: GCF_044334475.1. Lineage (NCBI taxonomy): Bacteria > Bacillati > Actinomycetota > Actinomycetes > Kitasatosporales > Streptomycetaceae > Streptomyces > Streptomyces sp. NPDC020780. The sequence continues at coordinate 89,445 of NZ_JBIRTB010000010.1, forward strand.
AGGTCAGGAAGGCGCCGCAGCAGGGTGGCCAGCGCCGTCCGCCCCTCCAGACGGGCCAGGGGAGCTCCCAGGCAGTAGTGGATGCCGTGCCCGTATCCGAGGTGCTGATTGTCACTCCGCGCGAGGTCCAGGGTGTCCGCATCCCGGAATCGCTCCGGGTCGCGGTCCGCGGCGGCCAGGACCACGAGCACGGGGTCCCCGACCGCGATGGCCTGACCTCCGAGGGTGACGGGCTCGGTGGCATAGCGCCAGGTCGCCATCTCGACAGGCCCGTCGTACCGCAGCAGTTCCTCGATGCCGGTGGCCAGCAGGCCCTCCTCGCCCTCGGCGAGGGAGCGCTGCAGTCGCCCGCGCTGCTCCGGGTTACGCAGCAGCGCGTAGGTACCGTTGCCGATCAGGTTGACGGTCGTCTCGAAACCGGCGAAGAGAAGGATGAACGCCATCGCCGCGGCCTCGTTCTCGGTGAGGTGCTCACCGTGGTCGCTCGCCCGGATCAGACCCGAGATCAGGTCGTCGCCGGGATTCTCCCTCTTGCGGTGGATGAGTTCGGCGAGGTAGCCGCGCATCTTCTTGACCGACCTGGCCACACCGCCGCGCGGGCCGCCGCCGTGGCGGATCATCATGCCCGCCCAGTCGCGGAAGTCGTCCTGGTCCTCCGGGGGGACGCCCAGCAGGTCGCAGATCGCGTAGATGGGGAGCGGGAAGGCGAAGTCGTGGATGAGGTCCGCCGAGCCCTCCTCGACGAAGGAGTCGATCAGCCGGTCCGTCAGCTCCTGCACGCGGGGCGCGAACTCGGCGACCCGGCGGGGGGTGAACGCCTTGGAGACGAGCCGGCGCAGCCGGGTGTGGTCCGGCGGGTCGATGTTGAGCAGGTGCGTCATCAGCTCCGCCTTGCGCTCGCCCGGGATGCCGGTCCTCCCCTTGGCCTGCGCCGACCCGGCGTGGTGCATGGGGTTCTTGGAGAGGCGGGCGTCGGCGAGGGCCTGCCTGGCATCGTCGTACCGGGTCACCAGCCAGGCCTCGACACCGCTGGGCAGCGCGGTGCGGTGAACGGGGCTGTGCTCGCGGAGCCAGGCGTAGGCGGGGTACGGGTCGGTCGCGAACTCCCAGGTGAAGAGTTCGGGGGCGCCGCCGGGGGCGGGGTGGTCGACGGGGCAGCCGGCGGGAGGCCCGGCCGGGGCGCCACCGGGGGTGCCCTCGAGGGGGCTCTCGGGGGGCGCGGCGGCGGCCGGGTTTCCTCCGGAGACGGCGGCCGGAGGACACCCGGAACCGGCGGCCGGGGGATCCGCGGGACGGTCGGCCGAGGGGTCCGCGCGGTTGTCGGCGGGGCTGTCGTTCACTCCTCGACGGTATCCGGCGCCGCCCCGTGGCCCTCCGCCGCCCGGATCGCGTCCCGGTACGCACGCGCCGCGGCCCGCAGCGCGGCCTCCGGGTCGGTGCCGTCCTGCTCGGCGCGTACGGCGAGGGTGAGGAGCCGGTAGCCGACGCCGTCGCCCTCGGGGAGCGCCACGTCCAGCCCGGCGGTGCGGACCCGGCCGGCCAGCTTCGCGGCGAGCGCCAGGCCGGGCTGGCCGAGCGGCACCCCGTCGGTGACCGAATCGCGCTGCTTCTCGATCGCCTTGGTCCGAAGCCAGTGGGCGCGCACGTCGTCCGGGGTCTCGGCGGTCTCCTCACCGAAGACGTGCGGGTGGCGGTGGATCAGCTTCTCCACGATCGTGCCGGCGACATCGTCGATCGCGAACGGTTCGTCCGGGTCCTCCTGGGCGATCCGGGCGTGGAAGACCACCTGGAGCAGTACGTCCCCGAGCTCCTCGCGCAGCTCGTCCCGGTCGCCGTCCTCGATGGCCTCGACCAGTTCGTACGCCTCCTCGATGGCGTACTTCGCGAGGCCCTCGTGCGTCTTCTGCGAGCTCCACGGGCATGCGAGCCTGATGCGGTCCATGACCTGCACCAGGTCGAGGAGCCGGGCGCCCGGCAGGTCGTAGGAGCCGGGCAGGAGCTCCAGGTCCGGCATGTGCACCCTGCCCGATCCGCCGAGCCGGGCCAGTCCGTCGGTGAGCGGCTGGTTGCCCTCACCGCCCACCAGCACCACGACCGTCCGCCCGCCCGCACAGGCGTCCACGAGCTCCTCGGCCGAGGGTGCCGCGTGCTCGACGGCGACCCCCGCCTCCCTCAGATACGGCAGCTGCGGATGGTCGGCCTCGGCGCACAGCACGCGGTCGGCGGCGTGCAGCGTCTGCCAGGCAGGCCAGGACAGCAGTCCCGGCGCGACCCGGTGGCTGGCGGTGAGCAGGACGATACGGCCCGGGGCTTCGGCGTTCACCCTTCGAACCTACCCCGGACGGAACCCGGTGCGGCGTCCCGGGTTCGGGCGCCGGAGCGCCCGAACCGGCTCTATGCCGCTACGGCCGACACCACGGGGATCAGCCGTGCCACCGCGTCCAGTTCCTTGCCGCCGCCGATCCGCGGGAAGTAGACGCGCAGAGCGCTCTCCCCCGCCTCGTCGACGAGGACGAAGGAGTGCTTCAGGAGGCCCCGCTCGACCTCGGTCCGCTTCACGTCGTCGAGCTGGAACGTCCCCACGAACCGGTCGGGTTTCGCGAAGGTCTGGTTCGCCTGGAACAGGAACAGACGCTCTCCGGTCACCGCGAGGTACATCGGCTGCGGCGCCATGGCCATCGTCATCGCACCACCGCTCAGAATCGCCGCGGCAACCCCCATCGCCAGGTTCTTCTTGAACGAGACCTCGCTCAGATTCACCAGCGCGGTCGCCTCGACCCGCTCCCCGGGACCCAGCATCTTCGCAACGGCGACCAGTAGCGCCCGACGGCGTCTCGCGTTCACAACACATCCCTGAGGTGGGCCGAAAGTACGGTGCGGCGAGCAGAGCGGAGAACTGCGCCCGAAACCGCACCCCACCAGGGCTGTGACCTCTCGGGACTGTGCACGGCTCAGCGCGCATGACCGGCCTACCTTGCCACACGGAACACCCGCCGCCGTACCACCGCGTTCCCGGCGTCAGGCGCTCGTCTCGGGCTGCTGGTCCGGGAACGTGGTGACCTGGTTGAGCCACGGGACCTTGACCGTGCTGAGCTGGACCTTCGCGTCGTCCCAGGTGCCGAAGCGCGGATTGACGTCGATGTGCAGGGCCTTCGACGCCTTGGTGAGCGCCTGCCCGACCGTCCGCACCCCCGCCGGACTCTGCAGGTCGGCGCCGAGCGCCTGCGCCAGCTTCGGGAGCTGCACCTCCTGGCGGAGGCTGTCGTCGATCTGCCCGGGAGCGACCCACCGCTGCTCGAGCATCATCGTCCGCAGGCCCTCGTCCCCGCCGGACTGCGCTGCCGCTGCCGTGCGGGTCTGCTGGATCTCCTTGCGGCTCACGCTCACTCCGGCGTCCTGCGCGGCACGGTCCAGGACCCGGCCGAAGATCAGGCTGGACAGTTTGACCCGGGTGAGCTGCCCGGAGGACTTCTCGAGCTCCGCGGACCGGGCCGAGGCCTGCTGTGCCCCGCGCACGTCCGCCGTCTGCGCCTGAACGGTGGACACCGCGATACGGTCACCGCCGACCACGGCCGCGGCGCCGGGGTGGGCCTCGCCGCCGCAGGCGGTCAGGAGCGGCGCCGCGACGAGCGTGGCGGCGGACAGGGCGAGCGCGGTGCGACGACGGCGGTGCAAAGGAGCCTCCCGGGGAGAGTTTGTGCATCAGTGCACAAAGCCTTGCGGTGATCGATGTTAGGCAGCGGACGTGATTCGGGCCACCACTTCGACCAACGATTTCCGGACCCGTCGGTGTGGGGGCCGAGGACGCGTCCCCGGTCCGTGTCGCCCTTCCCGGCCGGCCTCTCCTTCACAACGACCCGCGCAGTCCCTGGTGGTGGGTCAGTTGGCGGCGCAGTTCGGCCGGGAGCGGGTGGTGGGGGCCGTAGGCGCGCTCGGTGTCGTACAGGAGTGCCTCCAACTGGGCGCGGCCCGCCGTGTGGTCGCCGACCGCGAGCAGGAGATGGCCGATGCGGTGCCGGATGTCGTAGGCCCGGCCGTGGTCGGCGATGACGGCGCCGGAGGTGGTCTCGTAGTACGGAAGGAGGGCGCGGTACTCCGCGAGCGCGGCGGCCGGCTCCCCCAGCTGCTCCAGGCACTGGGCGGCGTCGTAGCGGAACTGCAGGGTCTGGGCGTCGGCCGCGCCCGCTTCGGCCGTACGGTCGTCGGCGAGCCGGCGCAGCTCCGGCAGGGCGCGGCGGTACTGCCCGTCGTCCATCAGCGTGGCCGCGTACTGCTTGCGCAGGACGCGGACGACCGGGGAACGCTCGCCGTGCTCCGCGGCGGCGGCCGGGAGGATGCCGCCCAGGATGTCCACGGCCTGCGTGATGCGGCCCTCGCCCAGCAGCCGCTTCACCTCGTCGACCGCCTTCACCACATCGGGCCGGGTGGGCGGCGCGGAGCTGCCGGCGGCCACGGGCGGCTGCTGGGCGCGGACCGGACCGGTGGACGGGACGGCCACCCGGTCGGGCCAAGGCGCCTGCGGCCGGAGGAACGGGCGCGTGGGGTCGAGGGGGCCGGCCGGTGCGCCCCGGGTGGGCAACAGGGGGCGCAGCGCCTCGTACACCTCCTGGGCGGAGGCCGGGCGGTGCTGCGGGTCCTTGGCGAGGAGCCGCAGGACGAGCGCCTCCAGCGGCTCGGGGACCTCGGGCCTGAGGTGGCGGACCGGGAGCGGCGGCTCGTAGAGATGGCGGTGCAGCACGCCGAGGGCCGTGGAGCCGGCGTACGGCACGTCGCCGCTGAGCAGTTCGTGCAGGAGCACGCCGAGTGCGTACAGGTCGGTGTACGGGCCGACGGCGCCGCCCATCGCCTGTTCGGGGGCCATGTAGGCGGGCGAGCCGATCGGCGACCCTGTGTGGGTCAGGCGGGTGGTGTCGGAGTCCAGGACGGAGGCGACGCCCAGGTCCAGCACGGTGACGGTGCCGTCGGGCTTGACCATCGCGTTGCGCGGCTTGAGGTCCCGGTGGACGATCGGCACCGCGTGCACGGCGGAGAGCACGGCGCACAGCTGTGCGGCGACCGCGACGGCCCAGGGCCACGGGTAGGGGTCGTGTTCGGCCAGGTGGTCGGCGAGGTCGGCGCCCTCCACGTACTGCATGACGAGGTAGAGGTCGTCGCCGTCGCTCCCCGCGTCGTGGACGGTGACCAGTCCGGGATGGTCGACCTGGGCGGTGACCCGGCACTCGCGGACGAACCGGCGGCGCAGTTCGTCCGCGGCGGCGCTGTCCGAGGGGCCGGTGACCCGGTCGGGGCGCAGGAGCTTCACCGCGACCCGGCGGTCCAGGCGCTGGTCGTACGCCGTCCACACCTGGCCCATGCCGCCCTGGCCGAGGAGGGTCGCCAGCTCGTAGCGTCCTGCGATGACGCGGCCGTTCACCGGCTGTCGCCCTCCTTGCGGAGGTAGTCACTCAGCTCGTCGAGCTCCGCACGCACCTGGTCGATGCGCTGGGGCGTCGCGGGCCGGGGCGTCGGGGACGGCGGCGCGGTGGGTGGGGGCGGCGGCGCGGGCGTCCGGGCGGGGACGGGCGGGGACGGCGGGTAGCCGTAGCCGGGGGTGGGCGCCGGGATGCCCGCGGCCGGGGCCCGTGGGGGCACGTACCCGGTGTACGGGGCGTGGCCTCCGGACCCGCCGGGCCGGCCGAAGTGCCGGATGTCGGTGTAGAGGTAATAGGTGACCGTGCCGGCCACGGTGCAGACCAGCCAGCCGAGGAACGTGAGCGCCTGCGCGTCCGTCAGCTCCTCCTGGTTGTCCGGCGTGGTGACGATGTGGACGAACATGGCCGTGTTGCACACGACCACCAGCGCCAGCAGGGCCCAGTCCCGTCCCTTACGGGTGACGAGCGCCAGCCGCAGGAGCGCCGCCCAGGACAGGAACCCGAAGCTCAGCAGGGCCAGTGCCACGAAGACCACCCGCAGCGCGATCAGTGCTGCCGGGGACGGCCGGCGTGCGGGCTGCTGCGGCGGATAGCCGTAGCCGTGCATGTGCTGCTCCTGGGAAGGCGTGGTCGAACAGGTGCAGTGAGCGTATACACCGGTACGGCAAGCCGTTCCCCGTTGTGCGCGATCGTTGTGGTTCAGGTCATTTGGGGGAGACCGTGCCGTCCGTGAGCCCGTCGTACATCCCCTGGACCAGCTGCCCGCCGAGGCGGCCCGCCGTCCGCAGTGCGTCCTCGAAGGCGGCGAGCGCCCGGAACTTCTCGCCGTACCGCTGCTGTTCGGCGAGGGGCAGCCGCGGCACCTGGAGCCGGCGGGCGTCCAGCCGTGTCGCGGTGGAGGCGTAGCTGCTGGCCTGCCGGTTGTTGGCGGTGGCGCGGAGGAACCCGGCGAGGAACCAGGGGTCGAGAGCGGCCGGATCGGGGCGCAGGACCTGGAGGTTGCGGCCGAGAGCCGCCCCGGCGGTGGCGTCGTCGACGACCCGGGTGGCCGAGCCTCCGCCCAGTACGGGCACGACGACGTCGCCGGCTTCCAGGAGGAACGGCTCGTCGTCCGGCTGGGCGGCCGTCGAGGTTGCGGGTGTGCCACTCGGGGCGGTACCGGCAAGGACATCGTGTTCGGTCAGGACGGGGGCCGCGGGGCCGCCGGATCCGGATCCGGTGCGCAGCTGCAGGGCGCCCGCGCGGGCCAGTTCGCCGACCGTGGTGAGGGGCCGGCGGGCCGGTTCGGTGGGCGCGGGGGCCGGCGGGGTGAGCCGGGCGGTCAGCCTCAGGGTCTCGTCGAGCCGTTCCCGTACGCGGGTCAGCTCGGCCGCACCTCCGCCGGTGGCGGGGGGCGGCAGGTGACGGGCGGGGGCCAGGTCCACGTCGTCGTCGAGGAGTTCGATGACGGGGACGGCGCGGCTGGTCCCGGGGCGTCCCTCCACGGGTTCACGCCGGCCGGGCGCGTCGAATGCGGTCCATGCGCCGAGCACCGCGTCGCGCACCGCTTGCCAGTCCGGCCGGTCACGGCCGGACGGGGCGGTGGTCCCTGGTGGTTCGGCGGGTCCGGCGCTGTCGACGACGAGCAGTTCGGGCGCCGGATGAGGTTCGGCGCCCGGCTTGCGCAGGACCCAGATGTGCAACGGGATGCCGTACGGGGGTGCGGCACCGGCCGGGAGGGCGATGACGGCCCGGAGCGCTCCCCGGCGCAACAGGTCGGCGCGGATACGGCGTCCGGAGCGGCGGGAGGCGGCGGCCGGCGGCATCAGCAGGACCGCGGTACCGCCCGCGCCGAGATGGGCCAGGGCGTGTTGCACCCAGGCGAGTTCGGACTCCGTGCGGGCCGGGAAGCCGTACTCCCAGCGTGGGTCGTAGGCGAGTTCGTCGTGACCCCAGTTGCGCTCGTTGAACGGCGGGTGGCAGAGCACCGTGTCCGCGGTGAGCTGGGGGAACGCGTCGGTGCGCAGGGTGTCGCCGCTGCGTACGGCGAGGCGGGGACCGTCCGTCCGGGTGCCCTCGGAGTGCAGGGCGAGGCGGAGGGCGGTGAGGGCGGCCAGGTCGGGGTCGGCCTCTTGGGCGTACAGCGCCGCGGGCCCTCCGACGGCGCGTAGCAGGGCCCCGGTCCCGGCGGCGGGGTCGAGGACCGTCCGGGAGGGCCGTTCGCCGCCGTTCCGGTCGTTCGCGGGCTCCGCGAGGGCGGCCATCAGTGCGGCGAGGCCCGGGGGGGTGAGCGTGTACTGGCGCGGGTTGGCATCGAGTTGGCGGCCGAACAGGAACTCGAAGGCCTGCCGGACGCCGCTTCCCGCGGCCAGGTCGGCGGCGGCGCGCAGGAGCGGGACGGACGGCAGGAGCGCGACCGCGGTGGGGGTCCGGACGACACCTCCGGGTCCGAAGTACGCGGTGAGCACGTCGTCCAGGGCGCCCGGCAGGACCCCTGCCATCCGGGCGTCCGATACCGCGGTGATCTCCAGCCAGGCGGTCGGCCTGTCCCTGAGGAGGAGGAGGCCGCACCCGGTGTGGATCAGTGCGGCGACGGCGCCCTCCGGATGTCCGGCCAGTTGTTGCCAGACCCGCTCGCGCAGGGGGACCTCGGCGAGTTTTCCCTGGTCGCGCAGCCACTGTTCGATCTCGGGGAGGGAGAAGGAGGGACTGGTGTCGGTGCCGCCGACCGGACGGGGGAAATCGGCGTGACGCCGGCGCCAGTTGCTGACGGCGGCCCGCCCCACCCCTGCCAGCCGGGCGATTCCCGCGGCGGTCACCTCTGTCGGGTTCTCCGGCACTGACTGTCTCCCCAGTACATCCGTCGTGAGTCGATCCGTCGTGCCGGTGAGCATACCGACTGACGGAGGCCGCTCCGGTTCACAGCCAAGCATGCCACTTTCCGCGTGAACTGTGTTGACTCGATTCACAGGCTCTGGTCTTATTGACTCGTCGCCGCAACAGGTGGCGTACAGAACCGCTCACACTCCCCGTTCTTCGCCGAAGGGCACAGCCATGTCCCAGTTCTCGCAGCCGCCGCAGCCCCAGCAGCCCTACGCCCCCGCCCAGGTGCCGGGCGAACGCCCCGCCCGCAACGGCCTCGGCATCGCCGCCCTCGTCCTCGGCATCATCGGCGCCGTCTCCGGGCTGATCCCGCTGCTCTTCTGGCTGGCCGGCGTCCTCGGCGTCATCGCCCTCGTCCTGGGTCTGGCCGGACGCGGCCGGGCGAAGCGCGGCGAGGCGACCAACAAGGGCGTGGCCACCTTCGGCGCCGTCCTGGGCCTGGTCTCGCTGGTCCTCGCGGTGGTCGGCGTGGTCATCACGTTCAAGGCCGTGGACGACGCGGTGGACGAGATCAACAAGTCCGTGTCGGGCAGTTCGGCCTCGGCGAAGCCGGGCGACGCGGACGGCACGGCGAAGGACGGCGCGAAGGGCGGGGACGCCCCCAAGGACGAAGCCCTGGAGGAGGGTGACTCGGCCGTGTACGACGACGGCCTGGAGGTCACCGTCAACGCCCCCGCCCCCTACACGCCGGACGAGTTCGCGGCCGGGCACACCAAGGGCAACACCGCCTACCTGGTCTCGGTGGTCATCGAGAACAAGGGCAAGGAGAAGTTCGACGCGACGCTCGTCACGCTGGAGGCGCGTGCTGGCAAGGGCGGCGTGGACGCGGAGCAGATCTTCGACGGCAAGGTCGGGGAAGGTTTCACCGGCACTGTCCTGCCGGGCAGGAAGATCACCGCCGAGTACGCCTTCGACGCTCCGGCCGACGCCGGGAACCTGACCGTGGAGGTCGGCCCGGGCTTCGACTGGGACGCCAGCCAGTGGGAGCTGAAGCTCTGACAGGCCGAAGGACGAGGACCGCTTCCGGATCGGCCCGGGAGCCCGCCGTGGCACCCGGCCCGCCCACCAGGGCGGCCTGGAGGCCACGGCCCCGTCCGTTCGTCCCCACGACGCCATGTGCTGTTCCCCCACCTGACCCGTGGGGTCTTCGGCCGGGGCAGGCCGGATCGGGCCGGGGGCGGAACGGTGCCGGAACCTGCGGGACCGCCCTCAGGTGCGGGCGAGAAGCACGCCCGTCGGCAGAAGGGTCAGAAGCACGCCGCCGGCCCGGTACAAGCGCGGGGCCAGGGCGGCCCTGCGCCGCAGCGGCTCGTTGACCAGCCACCGGACGATCCCGAACGCCGCCACCACCGGCACGACGATGACCAGCCAGAGCAGCATGCCGTCGTTCTCCGTCGGTTCCCGGACGGTCCAGCCGGCGTCCGCGAGCGGGCCGTTCGACAGGAAATACCACACCAGCCACAGGGGAACGACGCCCGGCACCCCGAGCAGCACGTTCACGACCACGGCCGTCAGCCGCCACGTCCACACGCGCCCCGTGTTCACGCGGCCGCCGCAGCACACTCCCCGGCCACGCACCGCCGACCGGGCGGCGGACACTCCGGCATCGCTCAACGGGCGGGTGAGTCGGTCGGGTTGCCGCCCGTAGGGAGCTTCTGACGGGGGCAGCCGGACAGCACCTCCGTCATCGCGTCCCGTTCGGCGGCGGTCACCCACAGCCCGTACTTCCTCTTGACCGCGACCTGCCCCGCCACGTACGCGCAGCGGTAGCCCTTGTTGGGCGGCAGCCACGTCGCGGTGTCCCCGTCGCCCTTGCGGCGGTTGGTGGACGAGTCGGCGGCCACCAGATTGAGCGGGTCGTTTATGTCGGCACCCGTAACTGTCTCATCGATCTCCCCGTTATGTGCGCGTACTGCTTGTCTCACACGGGGAGGGTGGCTTGCACGTGATGGAGTCAGAAGAAGCGGACGCCTGTTCCGGGGCACCAGTACTACTGCACCGGACGGCGCTCGGGGCGCCACCCATCGACCCACTTCCCTTCGACGGGGACGCGGTCCTTCGGCGAGCCGGCGCCGACGAGGGCAGACCCTTCATCCTCGGACCGGACGGCGGCTACGACCACCACCTGAACCGCTTCCTGCGCGACCTGGAGCACTGGGGCGTGCGATCGGAGAACAGCCGCACCGCCTACAGCACCGACGTCATGCTCTACTGCCGCTTCCTCCACGAGTCCCGGGGCGGCAAATCCATCTGGGAGACGGACGGTGCCGACCTCCGCGCCTACAAGGCCGTACGACTGCACGGCGATGGACCGGGCAGCATCTCGGTGGCGACCTGGAACCGTTCCATCGCCGCACTCGACAAGTGGGTGCAGTGGTCGCTGTACGAGGAGTTGTTGTCGGCCGCGCCGTTCCGGTACGTCGACAAGACCGTGGTGTCGCCGCAGGGACCGAAGCGCGTACGGGTCAACGCGGACGCCGAGCCCGAGGTACCCAGGCAGCCGATTCGGTTCCTATCGCACGAGGACTTCATGCTCTGGCGGGATGTCGGACTGCGCGGGCTGTTGCCGGACGGCTCCCCGGATGTCAGGTGGCGCGGGCGCAACAGCGAACGCAACGCTCTCTTCGCCGATCTCCTGGTCTGTACCGGCATGCGGCTGGGCGAGGCTGCGAGCCTGCTGACGACGGAACTGCCTCCGGTGACCGGCAGGCGCCTGATCGGCGACATCACCGTCTCGGCGGCCGTGGCCAAGCGCGGCAAGGCACGCACGGTGTACGTCCGCCCCCGGGTGGCCCGCGACCTGCACCACTACGTCGGCATGGAGCGTGACGAGCTGGTGCAGCGGCGGCGCGTCCGAGGCGTGTACGAAGCGGCTGCGGAGCGGCTACCAGTCCGCCAGGCGAGCCGACACGCGCTGGTGATCGAGAACGGAACGAGCTGGTCGTACTCGCGCATCGGTGCGGCGGACCGGGCACGACTCGTCCAGGTCGACGGCCGAGGAAGCACGGTCGGCCCTCTGTGTCTGTGGCTCGGTGAGAACGGTATGCCGCTACGGAGGAGTACCTGGCAGTCGGTCTTCCAGCGGGCAAACGGTCGGTGCGCGGCGTTCGGGCTCGACTTCAACGTCCACCCGCACACCCTGCGGCACACGTTCGCGGTGCACATGCTCGGCCTCCTGCTGCGACAGACTGTCCGGGCCCTCGGCATGCGCGAGGACCGCCGGTTCACCCACGCGGAAGTGAAACGCCTGCTCATCGGCAACCCTCTGCGCAAGCTCCAGCTCCTCCTCGGCCACCGCCACGAGGCGACTGTCTACACGTACCTCGACGTGCTGGACGAGGCCCAGGAAATCGTGCTCGCGGCGCTCGGCGACTGGGACGGACAGGCCGCCGCCTTCGAGCGGATCCACTCGGACGCGGAGGAGGATCGGTGAGCCCGCGCCGCGTTCGCTTCCCTGGCTCTGTCGAGTCCCCTGCCGCGGCCGAGCCGGTGCCGACGATCGGGCCCGTGATCTTCACTGTGGATCTCAACGGGAGTCCCGAAAGCATCGACCTGTCAGGGCTCCCGTGCCCACGTCTCACCCGAGCCCTGGCCGCCGCTCTCGCTGAAGTCGTCAGCGCTCCCGGCACCCTGCGTGACCGCAGTGGCGTCCGCTACGTCGTCAAACGCATCCGGGAGTTCGTCGAGTTCACAGCCGCTGCCCTCCCGAACTCCGCCGCCGACCTGCGTCTGAGCGACCTGGAGCCCGATCTCCTGGACGCGTTCGAGACACGGCTGATCGCTCAGTACGGAGAGACGAGCAAGGAGCCGTACCTCACCATGACGTACCTCGTGCGGCTGCTGAAGCTGGTGCATGAGGCGCACCCCGACGCCTTCGGGGCCGCCTTTCACGCCCGTCTGGGCTTCACGTCGACGTCGGCCCATCGGGCGTCGGAGCCGCTCGACGCGTATCCGTTCCCGGTGCTCGACGCGTTGGAGGCCGCCGCCCGGGACGACGTCGCCCGTATCCGCAACCGGATCCTGGAGGGCGAGAAGCTGGCGGCCGCGGGCCGTGACCCGCGCCAGCACGGATGGGACCGGCTGGAGAACATCCTCTGGTACATCGCCAACCAAGGCCCGCTGACCCCCGATGACGCCTCGTACAAGATCCTGCGCTCCTGGGGTGGAAGAGAGGAACTCAACGGTCGTCTCCACCTCACCGCAAGAGACCTGGTGCCTTTCCTGCTTCTGCTCGCCTGCCAGACGGGCATGGAACCCGAGTGCCTCCGACAGCTCCGCTCCGACTGTCTGGCGAGTCCGGCACGCGGCTACGTCAGCATTGCCTACGTCAAGAAGCGCGCCCCGGGTTCCACGCACAAGACAGTCAGGGTCACCGATGGCGGCTCGCTGCGCTTCCCCGGCGGCGTGATCCGGCTGGCCCTGCGTCTGACGAAACGCGCCCGTGAGCTGTTCGACAGCGACGCACTGTGGTGCGACATCGGTCGTCACGGGCAGGTCCGGGCATCCTTCGACGGTCCGCAGGGTTCGGCCGTGAGCCGGCAGTGGATGTCCGGGCATGGGCTCGACCGCCTCACCGACCGCGACGGCGGGCCGGTCGCCCTGGACCTGCGGCGGGTACGCAAGACCGTCAAGTCCCGTCAGTATCTGCGGGCTGGCGGGGTCCTTGAGGACTTCGCCTCCGGCCATACCCGGCCGGTCGCCGCGAAGCACTACGCGGACATCGGCGCGCACGAGGAGACCCACGAGCAGGCAGTGGAGGCGGGACTTGAACAGGCGCTCGGCGCGGCGCTTTCACCACCTGTAGTGCTGTCGGACGACGGCGCACGGCTTGACGACGGCCAGGCCGCACTGACCGCGCTGGAGATCGAGTCAGCCCTCTCCAGCGAGCAGGACGTATGGCTCGCCTCCTGCCGCAACTTCTTCGCCTCGCCGTTCGCGCGCAAGGCCGGGGCGGCCTGCCCTGTCCCGGTCTGGGGTTGCCTGGAGTGCCCGAACGCGGTGTTCACCAGCCGCCACCTGCCGAGTCTGCTGTCCTTCCTGGACTTTCTGGAGCGACAACGTGAGGAGTATTCCGCCGCCGAGTGGACCGCGCGGTTCGGTCTTGCGTGGGACCGTGTCGTCCACGGTGTTCGAGCCCGCTTCAGCACGCCCCAGATCGCCACGGCGCAGGCCATCGCCGAGGCCGACGGCGATCGCCTGCTGCTGCCCCCGTCGTTCCTGGAGGTCATCGCATGACTGCCGCCCCCAAGCCGCAGGCTGATGATCACGACCTGTCCTCGGCCGCGGAGTACGTGCTCCCGGAGCGGCTCACGCGGGGGCTGCCGAGCCGGGGTCCGCTTCTGTACGAGGACGTCTGGGATCTGCGGTGCGTGCTGCCCCGCACCTGGCGGACGTGGCGGCTCGACTTCACGCAGATCGGCGATCCGGTGACACGGCGCACGGCGAAGGAGTACGTCGCCTCCCGCCTCCATCGGGGCTCCCTGGGCCTCGGCCCCCATGAAGGCCACGGCAGCAGCCGCAGAGCTACGCGTCTTCATCGCCGTGATGAAGGGTCTGCGAGAGGTGGGCGCCCCTCGGTTGTCCACCGTTGGCCGCACGCACCTGGACGCCGTGCTGACGAGGTGGAAGCCCAGCCCGGACAACGCCGTCCGCAACGTCACGCTGCTCAAGCACCTGGCGGCCCACGGGCCGTTCCTGTCCCAAGACCGGCTGAACGTCCTGCCCTGGAACGGCCGCAGCGCCTACGCCGTCGTCGGCGCGCGGCGGATCAAGGGAGAGAACGCCACCCCACGCATCCCCGAGGAGGTCCTCGCTCCGCTGCTGCGAGCAGCGGTCTTCTACGTGGAGAAGGCCAGCGGCGACATCCTCACCGCCTGCGGGGAGATCGCCGCGCTCGAAGCAGCACGCAAGGGCCAGAACCGCGGCCACGGCCAGGCACGCGAACGGGTTCTGGCCTTCATCGCCGCACGCCGCGCGGCCGGTCGGGGTATCCCCGCGCTCCCTCGCGAGACCGCGCACACCGTGCCCGACGCCATCACCGTCGACGGCGTGCCGCAGAGCCCCAACCACAGCCTCATCTCCCTTCTGACCGGCTGCGGCAACGCCGCACATCTGCGACCGCTGATGTGTCAGGCCGGCGAGGAAATCGGCTACGAGGAAGGCGGCCTGGACACTCCGATGTCCGAGTGGCCGACCACCTACATGCCTTGGCGCCCACGACTCAGCCCCTTCACTCTGGCGAACGAGCTGTCCTTCCTGCGAACGGCGTGCTGGATCACCATCGCCTATCTGTCGGGGATGCGGGACGTGGAAGTTCGTGAGCTGGACCGCGACTGCGCCACTATCGAGACCGGTGCCGACGGTCGGCCCCGATACAAACTCCGCGGGCGGGTCTACAAGGGGAAGGACCGCAAGCTCAGCGGGGATGAAGCCGAGTGGATAGTCCTCGACGTCGTGCACCGGGCCGTCGCCGTTCTCAGGGAGATCAACGACGACCCCGGCCATCTTTTCGGCTACGACGGCGGTGGCCGCAACGGGTACGTGCTCCTCAGCAACATGCCCCGGCGCATCAGAGCCTTCCGCGACCACCTCAACGAGCTCTTCAGCGCGGCGGATGAGCTCTACATCCCGCTGCCGACGACGGACGAGCGCTCCCCGGCGGTGGAGGACGAGGTCGAGGAAGACGCGCCGGCGCCCACGACGCTTCCCTGGGCCTTCGACACCAGGCAGTTCCGACGCACCCTCGCCTGGCACATCGCACACCAGCCCTTCGGCGTGGTCGCGGGTGCCCGCCAGTACAAGCACGCCGCGATCACCATGTTCGAGGGATACGCGGGAACCTCCGCCTCCGGCTTCGCCGACGAGGTCGCCATCGAGGAGGCCGTCGCCAAACTCGACTACGTCGAGGACCTCTACCATGACTGGAACGAGGGCGGCCACTCCGCGGGTGGCGCCGCCCACCGCATCGAGGCCGAGTTCGACCGCATCCGCGCCGAACTCGGCGACCTGCCAGGTGTGGTGGCCAGCCCCTCCCGGCTGAGAACGCTGCTGCACCACCTGACGAAGACCCTGCACCCAGGCGTGCTGAACGACTGCTTCTACCAGGCGGAGACGGCTGTGTGTCGCAAGCGAGCCAAGCCGCTGGGACGCCCCGTCCCCATGCTCGACATGTGCATGCCCTGTCCCAACTCACGCCGTTCAGCCGTCCACGTGCCCCGCCTGGAGCGGGCGCATGACATGGCCGAGTCCGAACTGGGCGAGGCCACCGGCCTCCGACGGCTTCAGCAACTGGCCATCACCGAGCACCTGGCCACGCTCACCCGCCTGATCGCCGAAATCAACCACGAGGGCGCCCGACGATGACCGATTCCACGAACGACACCCTCCTGACCGTCCGCACGGCCTTCGCTCGCCTGACGCGGGAGAACCCCGGGCTGACCGAAATCGACCACAAGATCATGCACGCCTTCGAGCAGCTCATGCTCGGCCGCCCCGAGATCACCGACGGCCGCACGTCGGCAGTGAACATCTGCGCCGAAGCCGGCGTCTCCCGAGCCTCGTACTACCGCTCTCCCGTCGCCGCGGTGATCAAGGGGATTCTCGATTCTCTCGAGGCCAGACGGCCGGAGTCCGACGAGCTCAGGCAGGAGATCACACGCCTGAAACAGTCCGAGCGGGAACTCCGGAAGGAGAAGGCGGGTGAGATCAGGGAACTGCGTGCCACCGTCGCGGCGTACGCGAACCAGATCCAGGCCCTGGCCCTCAGGAACGTGGAGCTGGAGGCAGACACGCGGCGGCTTCAAGCTCAGCTCGACGGAGGCCGGACAGACGTGGTCAAACAACTGAGGCGATCGCAGGAACCGGCCATGTGAAAGCCTCAGTCGCGAGCGACACGCAGGACCGTGCTCAGTCGGTGTCCGTCGCGGCCAGCACCGCCAGCCGCCGGCCTTCTGGAGAGGCCGAGGCAAGGCCGATATCCCAGGCCACGCGCTCGAACCACTTGGTCTCGGCGTCGAAGGCGTACCAGGCACACTCCCGTACACGTGCCCCGACCGTCTCAGCAGGAGCACCCTCCGCGGCCCCGGCCAGGCCGGCCAGGGACTGCCACGCGGCCAGTCGGCCGTATGCGCCACGAGCACCGGAGTTGTAGGCCCCTCCCGAGGAGGCGGCTGCGAAGATCACTCGCCATACCTGGCCCGGCGGACAGGCCACGATCGAGAAGGCGGTCTTCCTCCCCGCACCCTTCAGGCACTGCAGCCCCAGTGCCAGCAACGCGCTCGGTACCGATTCGGCGTCCAGAGGAGCTGCCAGACCGAAGATTCGTGCCTCGATCCGGCCGTTCGATTCCTCTGCCCAGTTCGCCACGGCCGCGCTGATGCCCTCGGCAGCGGCTGGGGTCGTCGTCTCCTCGACTGGCGGCACGTGCGCCCCGCGTTCGACCACCACGCGACCGTTCTCCGACGGGCCGTACGGCATCGAGTGGCTGCTGCCCCGGGTGCTGTAGCTCGGCAGATCCGGCTGTCCCTCTATGTCCGACAGCGCCAACGGGAGCCAACCCAGAGGATGGTGTTTCCAGTGCGGCGATGTCGCCCACCCTGCGATCCCCGGCGTCTCCGTGACTGCGACGCCCCTGAGTACGAGCTCATGGACCAGGCAGGCACGCAGTTCCTCGGAGGCGTTGTCGGTGAACGTCTCGGTGAGTTCCTCTGCCGGGTGGCTGGAGGCCAGCAAGGATGCCGTGTAGTGGTCCAGCTTCCTGTGGGCGGCTTCCGCCGAGGAGACCAGCCGCAGCGCCTGCCTCACGTTCCCGGGGCCGGGATTGGTGGCCAGCAGCCGGAGCAGGTGGTCGAAGACGCTCCCGTACTGCCAGATCGGTCTGGGCTCGGAGCCGTACGCCCCGGCGAGCGCGATGCCGAGGTCCGCGACGAAGGCGGCGTCCCCTTGCGCCAGGCGCCGGTCGGCCACCTTCCAGACGTCGGTGACACTCTTCAAGCCCGGCAGTTCCGTCACGATCTTCTGTATGCGATCAGCCACGGCAACGGAGCTTAGGCGTCCCACAGCGCGGAAGCGACGGCTTTTCCCCAGGTCATCGGGCTCCTCTCAGTCCCCACACTGCTTGAGCATCATGTCCTTGTCCGGGGCCGTCACTGGGAGCTCATACTTCTCCGCGACCTGAGCGAACCTCACCGCGTACGAGCAGCGGACCGCCTTGTTCGGCGGCAGCCAGGATGCCGGCCCCGAGTCCCGCTTGGCGGAGTTCGTGGAGCCCGAGACCGGCAAGAGGTTCAGCACGTCGTTGGCCAGCTGCCGCCGCTTCTCCTTGCTCCAGCGCGCGGCGCCCATCTGCCAGGCGTACGACAGCGGCACCACGTGGTCTATCTGCACCTCGGTGGCCTTGGCCTTCTTCCAGGCGATGTCCTTGCCGGTGTACGGGTCGTACAGGTCCATCGACACGACAATGCAGTCGGAACCGGTACGGAACTCAATGTTCTGACCGTGGAGTTTCAGCAGATCGTTTCGTGTGTCACAGCCGTTTCGCGACAGCGGCACCCCGTCCGCCGTGTCCATCCACGCGTAGCCGAACTCGTCCCGGTCGTAACCCGTCTTCGGCCCTCTCCCCTTGGTGGTCACCTTGGAGATCAGCGCCCGCGCTGTCGCCTCGTCCTTCTCTGCCGAGATCGGGGCCAGCCCTGGTTTGGTTCCGTCAGGATCGACCAAGGGACTCGTCCCGTACCTGGCGGACATGCCGCCGCCTGATGAACCGCTCTCGCCGGAGAGCTCCCCCGTACAGCCTGCCAGGACCGCCCCGACAACCAGTACAACGCCGGCATGCAGCACGCCGCTCGTGAGACACCGCCTGGACACTCGGCCACCCCGCCCCTGAGACACATCACCGTGAGACATCTATGCCGCCAACATAAGGTCGTTCGCGAAAGCCCGGCGTTTGCCGTCGCTCCACTGCTGGGCGCCCTTCTGCCACGCGTCGGACAGGGCGACGAGGTGGTCTATGTCCACCTTGCTGCGCCCGCGTGCGAACGTGATGCGCGTCCCCGTGTACGGGTCGGGGTCCAGGACGCCGCTGAGCACCTTGCAGCCGTCGGCCGCACGGGAGACGTCGTCGAGCTGGTCGGCGAGTATGTCGTCGCGGGTCCCGCACCCGTTGTGGTCGGTGTCCGCCCAGGCGGACCCGAACTCGTCCCGGTCGTAACCGGTCTTCGGCGCCCGGCCCTTCACCGTCAGGGTGGTGACGGCCTGGGCCGCCGAGCCTGCCGGTGTCGGCGAGGACTCCAGGGGATTGCCCACCCCCTCACACGCGGTCAGGCCGAACGCGCTCGTCAGCGCCAGTGTCAGTACGGGGAGCAGGCGGGGGCGGGGACTTGCGGCGGGAGGCGTCACAGTGGACCAGGTTAGGCCCCGGGGAAATCGGCCGGGAAGAGGGAGCATCCGCCGGGCCGGGAGCCGGCCGGGAAGAGGGAGCATCCGCCGGGCGGGGAAGACGGGCATCAGCCGAACCGGCCGCGACGGCGGGCGGCCGGCAGCGCCGGACCGTCACCCCGTGCGGCGGTGGCCGGCCTGGCGGCTCCCGGCCGCCCGGGGCGTGAGCCCTCAGGGCGGCCGGGCCGCCGCCGCCCCGCCCTACGAGCCCAGGATCGTCGTGAGGAACTCCCCGGTCCAGGAAAGCAGTTCGCGTCCCACCACCGGCTTGCCGCCGATCCGCCCGGCCGTCGGACGCGGGACGAGGATCTGGTGGGCGGACTGCTTCACGACCGCCTTCGGGTGCAGCCGCTTCAGCCGCAGCTCCTGCGACTCGCGCAACTCCACCGGAGCGAAACGGATGTTCGGCCCCTGGAGCACGACCTCACCCACGCCGCAGGCCCGCGCCAGCATCCGCAGTCCCGCCACCAGCAGGAGGTTCTCCACCGGCTCGGGCAGCTTGCCGTAACGGTCGGTGAGCTCCTCCCGCACGGCTCTGATGTCATCCTCCGAGTTGGCGGAGGCGATCGCACGGTACGCCTGGAGGCGCAGCCGCTCGCCCGGGGCGTAGTCGTGCGGAACGTGGGCGTCCACCGGAAGCTCGATCTTGACCTCCAGCGGCGGCTCCTCCTCGACACCGCCGTCCACCGCCGCCCGGTAGTCGGCCACCGCCTCACCGACCATCCGGATGTACAGGTCGAAGCCGACCCCGGCGATGTGGCCGGACTGCTCGCCGCCCAGCAGGTTTCCCGCCCCGCGGATCTCCAGGTCCTTCATCGCCACGTACATGCCCGCGCCCATCTCCGTGTGCTGGGCGATCGTCGCCAGGCGCTCGTGCGCGGTCTCCGTGAGGGGCTTCTCCGGCGGGTACAGGAAGTAGGAGTACCCGCGGTCCCGGCCACGGCCGACCCGGCCGCGCAACTGGTGCAGCTGGGAGAGGCCGAAGTTGTCGCCGCGCTCCACGATGAGCGTGTTGGCGTTGGAGATGTCGATGCCGGACTCGACGATCGTGGTGGAGACCAGCACGTCGAACCTCTTCTCCCAGAAGTCGACGACGACCTGCTCCAGCTGGCTCTCCCCCATCTGCCCGTGCGCGGTGGCGATCCGTGCCTCGGGCACGATCTCGCGCAGCCGCGCCGCCGCCCGGTCGATGGACTCCACCCGGTTGTGGATGTAGAACACCTGGCCCTCACGCAGGAGTTCACGCCGGACGGCCGCGCCGATCTGCTTCTCCTCGTACGGGCCGACGAAGGTGAGGACGGGGTGGCGCTCCTCCGGGGGTGTCGTGATCGTCGACATCTCGCGGATGCCGGTCACGGCCATCTCGAGCGTGCGGGGGATCGGCGTCGCGGACATGGTGAGGACGTCCACGTTGGCGCGGAGCTTCTTGAGCTGTTCCTTGTGCTCGACGCCGAAGCGCTGCTCCTCGTCGACGATGACGAGGCCCAGGTCCTTGAACTTCGTCTCCGACGAGAACAGCCGGTGCGTGCCGATCACCAGGTCGACGGAGCCGTCGCGCAGCCCCTCCAGCGTCGCCTTGGACTCCGTGTCCGACTGGAAGCGGCTCAGCGCCCGTACGTTGACGGGGAACTGGGCGTACCGCTCGGTGAACGTGCCGTAGTGCTGCTGGACGAGGAGCGTCGTCGGGACGAGGACGGCGACCTGCTTGCCGTCCTGGACGGCCTTGAAGGCCGCGCGCACCGCGATCTCCGTCTTGCCGTAACCGACGTCGCCGCAGATCAGCCGGTCCATCGGGACGGACTTCTCCATGTCCTCCTTGACCTCGGCGATCGTGGAGAGCTGGTCGGGCGTCTCCGCGTACGGGAACGCGTCCTCCAGCTCACGCTGCCACGGGGTGTCCGGGCCGAAGGCGTGGCCCGGGGCCGCCATCCGCGCCGAGTACAGCTTGATCAGGTCGGCCGCGATCTCCTTGACGGCCTTCTTGGCGCGCTGCTTCGTCTTCGTCCAGTCGGCGCCGCCCAGCCGGTGCAGCGTGGGTGCCTCGCCGCCGACGTACTTGGTGACCTGCTCCAGCTGGTCGGTGGGGATGTAGAGGCGGTCGCCGGGCTGGCCGCGCTTGGCGGGGGCGTACTCGACGAGGAGGTACTCGCGGGTCGCGCCCTGGACGGTGCGCTGCACCATCTCGATGTACCGGCCCACGCCGTGCTGCTCGTGAACGATGTAGTCGCCCGCCTGGAGGGTCAGCGGGTCGATGGACTTGCGGCGGCGGGCCGGCATGCGGCCCAGGTCCTTGGTGGCCGTGCGCTGGCCGGTCAGGTCCGTCTCGGTCAGCACGGCGAGCTTGAGGCCCGGGTCGACGAAGCCGTGCTCCACGGCCCCGCACGAGACGTGGACGAGCGAGGGCGTGAGCTCCGCCACGTGCTGGTCCAGCCGAGCCGGGATGCCCTCGCCGCCGAGCACCTCGACGGTGCGCGAGGCGGGCCCCTGCCCCTCGGTGACGTACACCGTGCGCCATCCGTCGGCCAGCCAGCCCTTCGTGTCGGCGAGCGCCCGGGCGGTGTCGCCCCGGTACGCCTGCGAGGCACGCATCCCGAGCTTCACGGTGTCCTCGTCGAGCTCGTCGTCCGCGGCGAACGGGGAGACCGACCACCACATCATGCCCAGCTCACGGGCCCGGTCCCGGACGTCCGCGATGCCCCACAGGGAGGCCGCTCCCACGTCGATCGGGGCCTCGCCGCCGCCCGCGGTGGCCGCCCAGGACGCCTGGAGGAACTCCTGGCTGGTGGCGACGAGGTCGGCCGCCCGGGTCCGGACCCGCTCCGGGTCGCAGACCAGCGTCATCGACCCCGCCGGCAGGACGTCGAGCAGCAGTTCCATCTCGTCCACGAGGACCGGGGCCAGGGACTCCATGCCCTCGACGGCGATCCCCTCGGCGATCCTGCCGAGCAGTTCGCCCAGCTCGGGGTGGGCCTCGGCCAGGGCGGCGGCCCTCGACCGCACCTCGTCGGTGAGGAGCAGCTCACGGCAGGGCGGTGCCCACAGTCCGTGGGCGGCCACCTCCAGGGACCGCTGGTCGGCGATCTTGAAGTAGCGGATCTCCTCGACGTCGTCGCCCCAGAACTCCACCCGGAGGGGGTGCTCCTCGGTCGGCGGGAAGACGTCCAGGATGCCGCCGCGCACGGCGAACTCGCCGCGCTTCTCGACCAGCTCCACCCGCGCGTACGCGGCTGCCGCGAGGGCATCCACGACCTCGCCCAGATCGGCGGTCTGCCCGCTGCTCAGCGCCACGGGTTCCAGGTCGCCGAGCCCCTTGACCTGCGGCTGGAGCACCGATCGGATCGGCGCGACCACCACGGAGACCGGGCCGGTCTCGGGGTCGTCCTGCCGGGGGTGCGCGAGCCGGCGCAGCACGGCGAGCCGCCGGCCCACGGTGTCCGAGCGGGGTGAGAGCCGCTCGTGGGGCAGCGTCTCCCAGGAGGGGAACTCCGCGACGGTGTCGGGGGGCAGCAGGGTCCGCAGCGCCGCCGCCAGGTCCTCGGCCTCGCGGCCGGTGGCGGTGACGGCGAGCACGGTCCGCCCGGCCTCGCGGGCCAGGGCGGCCACCGCGAAGGGGCGGGCGGCGGGCGGGCCGACCAGGTCGACGTGGGCCCGGTGACCGTCCGAGGCGGCCTTCACCGCTCCGGAGAGCGCCGGGTCGGTGACGACCACATCCAGCAGACCGTGCAGGCTCATGAAGGGATTCCGTCCGGTGTGGCGAGGTGTGAGCAACGCGAAGGACCCGACACGTGGGACGGGCCGGGGGCTCCAGCGTACGACGCCGGTGTGTCACCCGCGCGAGGGAACGCCATGGCGCGCGCCGACGCGGCGGACTAGCCTTAGTCCATTACTTAGCCCGATCGTCATCCTGTGAGGCGTCCATGGAAGCAGCCCGGCAGTACAACGTGCACGAGGCCAAGACCCACTTCTCGCGGATACTGCAGCAGGTCGAGACCGGTGAGGAGGTCGTGATCAGCAGAGCCGGCGAGCCCATCGCCAAGGTCGTGCCGCTGCACGCGAAGGTTCGGCGGACCGGCCGGGGATCACTCCGAGGGCAGATCCACATCCCCGACGACTTCGACGAGTTGCCCGACGACATCGCCGAAGCGTTCGGGATGCGCTGATGCGTCTTCTGGTCGACACCCATATCGCCCTGTGGTGGCTCGAGGACTCCCCGGAGCTCGTCGACGAGGTCAAGCACCTGATCGATACGGAGCCCACGGTGTACCTGAGCGCCGCCACACCGTGGGAAATCGCCATCAAGCAGTCTGCCGGGAAACTGGGCGGGCCTGCGGACCTGGCAGAGCGGGTCCGCGACTGTCAGCTGACGCCTCTCCCCATCACAGCCGAACACGGCGTACGCGCCGGACAGCTCCCCCCGCTCCACCGGGACCCCTTCGACCGCATCATCGTCGCCCAGGCGCAGACGGAGGACCTGACCGTCGTCACGCGGGACAAGTGGATCCCCCAGTACGAGGTGCGGGTCCTGTCCGCCTGACGGCGACCGGGCCGGGACGCGGTGCGGCCCCGGGGCGTCTGGAGGAACGCCCCGGGGCCGGATCAGTCCGTCATGCTGCGGCGCGCGCCGTCACCCGTCGGTGGCGATGGCGTTCAGGACGTTCATCCGGCCGGCCCGGAAGGCCGGTACCAGCGCGGCGAACAGTCCGACGAAGGCCGAGGCGACGAACACCGTGAGGATCGTCGGCCACGGGATCTCCAGGACGCCGAGCCCCTCCAGGGCGAGCAGCTTCTGGGCCGAGGTCCCCCAGCCCATGCCCAGTCCGAGGCCGAGCAGGGCGCCGAACAGGGCGATGACGACGGACTCCAGCCGGATCATGCGGCGCAGCTGGCGGCGGGAGAGGCCTATCGCCCGCATCAGGCCGATCTCGCGGGTCCGCTCGACGACCGACAGGGCGAGGGTGTTCACGACGCCCAGCACCGCGACGATGATCGCCAGGGCGAGCAGCCCGTACACGATGTTCAGCAGCTGGCCGACCTGGTCCTTCAGGTCCTGCTTGAAGTCGGCCTGGTTCTGCACCTTGTACTGGGGGTACTCGGCCAGCGCGCCCTTGAGGGCGGCGTACGCCTCCTTCTCCTTGCCGTCCTGCGCCGAGGCGAACATGATCGTGTCCGTCGGCATGCGCTCGTCGGAGACATACGCCTGCGCGGTCGTGGTGTTGAGGTACATGGCCCCCTGGTCGACGTTCGTGTCGTCCGAGGTGATCGCGGCGACCCTCAACGCGGCCGTCCTGCCGGCCTTGAAGGCGACGGTGAGCTCGTCGCCGACCTCGATCCCATGCAGGGTGGCGTAGTCCGAGCCGACCGACATGGAGTCCTTGCCGTACGCCTTCGCCAGGTCACCGGAGACCGTCTCGCGGCGCAGGTCCTGGGGGTACGTCGGGTCGGCGGCGGTGACGTGCTCGTCCACCGTCGAACCGTCGGGATTGGTGAGCTTCGCGGCGAGGACCTTGTAGTGCGTGACGTGCTCGACGCCCGGCACCTTCTCCATGGCCTCGGCGGCCTGCGGCACGATGAGCTGGCCGGTGGACGACTGGACGATGAAGTCGGTGCCGACCGACCTGTCCAGCTCCTCGGTGGCGGAGGCGACCATGGAGGAGCCGACGACCGAGAGGCAGGCCACCAGGGCCAGGCCGATCATCAGTGCGGCGCCGGTCGCTCCGGTACGCCGGGGATTGCGCAGGGCGTTGCGCTCGGCCAGCCGGCCGACCGGGCCGAAGAACCGCAGCAGGACCGCGCTGAGCGCCCGCACCACCACACCGGCCAGCAGCGGGCCGATGACGACGAAACCGATCAGGGTGAGGACCACGCCCAGGGCCAGGAGGAGCGAGCCGTCGGCCGCCTCGTCCGCCTGCGTCGTCGCCCACAGGGCCGCGGCGCCGCCGGCGGTGAGGACCAGTCCGAGCCCGGCACGCACCCGGCCCGACGTCGCGTCCGCCGGGGTTCCGGCGTCCCGCAGGGCGGCCATCGGCGAGACCTTGCCGGCCCGGCGGGCCGGGACGTAGGCGGCGAGGACGGTCACGACCACGCCGAGCGCCAGCCCGACCACGGGGGTCGTCCACGCGATGGTGAGGTCCTCGACGGACAGTTCCATGCCCAGGGAGCCCATGAGCTTCATCAGCCCGACGGCGAGGCCGATGCCCGCGCCGACGCCGAGGACGGACCCGACGATGCCGAGGAGTACCGCTTCGACCAGCACCGACCGGTTGACCTGCTTGCGACTGGAGCCGATGGCCCGCATCAGGCCGATCTCGCGGGTGCGCTGGGCGACGAGCATCGAGAACGTGTTGACGATGAGGAAGATGCCGACGAGGAAGGCGATCCCGGCGAAGCCGAGCATCGCGTACTTCATGACGTCGAGGAAGGAGCCCATGGAGTCCTTGTTGGACGCCGCGGCCTCGTCCTGGGTCTGGAGCTTGTACGCGGCTCCGCCGCCCAGGGCCGTGGCGACGTTCTTCTTCAGCAGGGCGTCGCCGACGCCGTTGTCGGCCGTGACCGAGATGTGGCTGAAGACGCCGGGGGCACCGAGCAGCTTCCGCTGTGCGGTGGCGGTGTCGAAGAAGACGACGGCCGCACCGGGGTTGGTCACGGTGAAGGCGGCGATGCCGCTGATCTTCGCCCGGATGTCACCCGTGACGGTGATGGTGCGCAGCTCGTCACCGAGCTTCAGGTGGTGCTTCTCAGCGGTGTCGGCGTCGATCACGACCTCGGTCGGACCACGCGGGGCGTGGCCGGAGGCGATCTCCATGGAACGCAGGTCGTTGCGCGTCCAGTTGCCGGCGATCGTGGGGGCCCCGGTCTCGGAGCCCATGTTCGTGTCGTGGCTGTCGACGACCGTGACGGACATGCTGGAGACGCCGCCCTCGGCCGACTTCACGCCGTCGGCCTTCTCGACCAGGGCGACGGTGGAGGCGGGCAGCGCTTCGGGCCTGCCGTTCTCCGGCATGTCGTCGGCGCGGCCCGCCGCCTTGGGACTGACGGTCACATCGGCCGACGAGGCCGCGAACAGCTTGTCGAACGTGGTGTTCATCGTGTCGGTGAAGACGAGTGTGCCGCAGACGAACGCCACCGACAGGAGGACCGCGACGGCGGAGAGCGCCATCCGTCCCTTGTGCGCGAGGAAGTTGCGCAGGGAGGTCTTCCAGACGGTCATGACGTCCGCCCGCGTGCGTCGAAGTCCTTCATCCGGTCCAGGACCTGGTCGGCCGTGGGGTTGTGCATCTCGTCGACGATGGAGCCGTCCGCGAGGTACAGCACCCGGTCCGCGTAGGAGGCGGCCACCGGGTCGTGGGTGACCATGACGATGGTCTGGCCCAGTTCGTCGACGGACTTGCGCAGGAAGGACAGCACTTCGGCACCGGCCCGCGAGTCGAGGTTTCCGGTGGGCTCGTCGCCGAAGATGATGTCGGGCCGGGCGGCGAGTGCCCTGGCCACCGCGACGCGCTGCTGCTGGCCGCCGGACAGCTGGGTGGGCCGGTGCTTCAGCCGCTCGGCGAGGCCGACGGTCTCCACGACCTGGTGCAGCCAGCCCGCGTCGGGCTTACGGCCCGCGATGTCCATGGGCAGGGTGATGTTCTCCAGCGCGTTGAGCGTCGGGAGCAGGTTGAACGCCTGGAAGATGAAGCCGATCCGGTCCCGGCGCAGCTGCGTGAGCTTCTTGTCCTTGAGCTTCGTGATCTCGGTGTCGGCGAGGTGGATCTCGCCCGAGGTCACGGTGTCCAGCCCGGCCAGGCAGTGCATCAGCGTCGACTTGCCGGAGCCGGACGGGCCCATGATCGCCGTGAACTGCCCGCGGTCGATGTCCACATCGACGTGGTCGAGCGCGACGACCCGGGTCTCCCCGGCGCCGTACGCCTTGACGACCTGGCGCGCTCGCGCGGCGACGGCCGTACGCCCTCCAGTGCCCCCGTGCCTGGGAATGGTTACAGCCGTTGTCACGGTAAGTCTCCTATGTCGGCGGATGCGCGGACGTCTCTGCGTACGGTCCGAGTCTCGTGTGCGGGAGGGGGCCGGCGCGCTGGTGCGCAGCGCAGTCTTCAGGTGGGGTTTCCCCCACCCCGGCCGCTGTGGTCTGCCCGCGTCCGGTCTGCGATCGCGGTGTAAGAACACGATAAGGAGCGACCCCGGCACCCCACGTCCTCCGGCGGGAGGAACGGCCCCTGGGCGGAATGACGGAGCTCCCCCTAGGGGAACGGGCTCCGGGGATGAGCCCTGGGTAGGGGTCTCACCGCGGCGGCCTCCTCCCGCCGGGCCGCGCACGGTGAGAGGCGGACCCGCGGAAAATGCCTGCATGGGGAAGGGAACCCGGTGGGCGGCGTGAGCGGCGGACGCGGTCTCGCACGCCCTGGAGGACCCGGTCGCGCTGTCCGCCACCGCGCCGGGCCCTCTGCGGGGAGCGGTCGACCGGGCCGGTCGACCACGTCTTCGTGGGTGCGGCGGAAGCGGCCGTGCTCACGTTGCCGGTGCTCGTACGCGCGGCGCCACGCCGCTTCCCGATCCTGGAGGGACACGGGAGCACCCCGGGCCAGCCGGGGACCTAGCGCCCGAGGACTGACCGCACGCCTCCGGGCCGCACGCCTCCGTCGCCGGGATGCCGGCGGGCGCCGCCCCACCGGCCGAGGACCCGTTCGCCCCGAGGCGCGGGCGACGACTACTCCGGCAGGTGGGCCCAGAAGTGGTCGACGATCTCCTCGACGTAGCGCCGCCCGTCCTCGCCGGAAGCGGTGCTGCCACCGGCCCGGCTGAGTGTGGCGGCCATGAGGGCCTGGTACTCGTGGTACATGGCGTCCAGCGGCTCGTGCAGTTCCTTGCGGTCCATGGAGATGAGCTTGGCGATGGCGCGGACGTGCGCCTGCCACCGGGTGGAGACGGCTTCGGTGAGCAGACGGGCGAGTTCGTCCTCCAGCCCGGTGATGGCGATGAAGTCGCGCGGGGGCAGGCTGAGCAGAGCGCCGAGTTTCGCGGACTGCCGCTTGTCCCCGGCCCACCGGCCGGTCTCCTCCATCCGGACGTAGACGTCCAGAGGCAGGCCCGTACCGCGTGCGACGTCCTCGGGGGCGATCCCCCGGGCGATGCGGTGCTCGCGCAACGTCCTCGGGCGACCCATGAGTTCGCGGGGATGGCACCACAGCGCGCCGGCCAGGGCGGCGAGTTCGACCGAGTCGGGCATGGCGGTGCCGCGTTCCCAGGCAGCCACGTGCTCGGGCGTGACGTGAGCCGTCCCGAAGGAGGACCGCATGCCGTAGGCGACGTGGCCGTGGGTCATCCCGAGCTTTTCGCGCAGGGCCTGGGCGGCGCGCGCGTTGAAGGGAAGTGGAGGGTGCACGCACAGAACGTAAGGGGAGCGTCACGGGGAAATCCATGGCCGCTGTCCTCTGCATCACGGTTTGGCGCAATAGATCACCGGCGATTCCAGAGGATTCGACAAACACCGCTGAGCCATTAACTCAGGCTCCTGCAAAGGGACTTGAAGCTCGCGCGCTCGCACGTATGATCCGCTCGCAAGGCGCCGCATGTGTGTTCGCACAACTGCCCTCCCCTGTTCCGGGCAGCGGCGTCTCCCCCCGTCCCCATTCGTTGCAGGTCCAGGAGACCCCGTCATGCATCCCAGCGAGACCCAGACGGCCGAGACACCGCCGACCAGATCCGGCGGTGGCCTCGACCGGTTCTTCCGCATCACCGAGCGCGGATCGAACTACGGCCGTGAAGTACGCGGTGGCTTCGCCACCTTCTTCACCATGGCCTACATCCTCGTGCTCAACCCGATCATTCTCGGTGGCGCGAAGGACAAGTTCGGCGAGCAGCTGGACACCGTCCAACTGGTGACCGCGACGGCCCTCGTCGCCGCGGTGATGACTCTGATCATGGGTGTGGGAGGCAACCTGCCGCTCGCCCTGGCCGCGGGTCTGGGTCTCAACGCCGTCGTCGCCTACCAGGTCGCTCCCCTGATGGCCTGGGACGACGCCATGGGCCTCATCGTCCTCGAGGGCCTGCTGATCTGTGTCCTGGTGATGACAGGGTTGCGCGAGGCGATCATGCACGCCATCCCGCAGGCCCTCAAGCAGGCGATCAGCGTCGGGATCGGCCTCTTCATCGCCTTCATCGGCTTCGTGGACGCCGGGTTCGTCACCCGTATCCCGGACGCGGCGGGCTCCACCGTCCCCGTTCAGCTCGGCACCGGGACCCTCACCGGCTGGCCCATGCTCGTCTTCTGCCTCGGCGTGATCCTCACGGTCGTCCTGCTGGCCCGCAAGGTCAAGGGCGCCATCCTCATCAGCATCGTCGTGATGACCGTCTTCGCCATCGTCATCGACTCGCTCGCCGACATCACGTCCTGGGGTCTGACCGCCCCGGCGCTGCCCGACAACCCCGTCGCCGCACCCGACTTCGGACTGCTCGGCCAGTTCGACCTGCTCGGCTCGTTCGGGCAGATCAGCGTCCTGACCGTCGTCCTGCTCATCTTCACGCTCATCCTGTCGGACTTCTTCGACACGATGGGCACCGTCGTCGGCGTCACCGCCGAAGCCGGACTGCTCGACGAGCGGGGCCAGGTGCCCGGCCTGGGCCGGGTCCTGCTCATCGACGGCGCCGCCGCGGTCGCCGGAGGCGCCGCATCCGCCTCGTCCGCCACGACCTACATCGAGTCGGCAGCGGGGGTCGGCGAAGGTGCCCGCACCGGTTTCGCCAACCTCGTCACGGGCGGTCTGTTCGCCCTCGCCCTCTTCTTCACGCCCATCCTGACCATCGTGCCCATGCAGGCCGCGTCGCCCGCCCTCGTCGCCGTCGGGTTCCTGATGATGACGCAGGTCAAGCACATCGACTGGGACCGCTACGAGTTCGCGGTCCCGGCCTTCCTCACCATCGTCGTCATGCCGTTCACCTACTCCATCACCAACGGCATCGGCGCCGGCTTCATCGCCTACGTCATCATCAAGGCCTGCCTGGGCAAGGCCCGGGAGGTGCACTGGCTGCTCTGGGGCACGGCGGTGCTCTTCCTCGTCTACTTCGCCATCGACCCGCTGGAACAGCTCCTCGGCATCAAGTAGCCGGACGCGCGTCTCCCGGACGGCCGGCGGTACGGCCCGGCGGCGCGACCCGCGCCGGACCTTCCCGGCGCCCGGGAGGCGGAAGCCGCCGCACGGAAACGAAAGAGGCGGTCTCGCAGTCGTGCTCGGTGAGCACGACTGCGAGACCGCCTCGCACCGCCGAAGCGGACCCGGTACTCGTCGAGGAACGCGGCGAGCACCGGCGGGAAGAACACGCTCCCCACGGACCAGCAGGCCACCGGTACGCGGGCGGCCGATGCCGGCGCCTCGACGGAGACCCCGTCGGTCGACGCGGGCGTGTCGGTCGAACGTTCCGGGTCACAGCCCGCAGGAGCCCCTGTCGAGGTGGAAGTACCGGGCGTTGGCCCAGCGGCAGAGCCGCATGCCGAGGGCGACGCCGAGGATGGTGACCACGGCGGGCAGATACCCGCTGGCGACCTGGATGATCGGGATGGCCGGGCACCCGCCGGAGATCGCCCAGCCCGTACCGAACAGCACGGCGCCCGGGACCACGCCGGCGTGGATGCGGCCAGGGGTGCGGCGCACCCGCAGCAGAGCGAACACGCACACGATGATCCCGACGGCGCCCGCGAAGGCGAGGAACATGCGCAGGTCCTGGAAGGTGAACATGCGGTTCAGCTCGGCGTAGTCGCCGAAGCCGATGTTGGTGACGGTATAACCGAGGGCCAGTCCCGTGAGGATGTTGGCCAGCAGAATCGCTCCCCGGGTACGCATCAGATCACCTTCCACAGGAGGAACGACACCGCGACGGCGGTACCGAAGAACACGGCGGTCGCGACGATGCTGACGGGCCGCAGCCGGCCGCAGCCGCTGAGCCCGTGGCCCGAGCTGCAGCCACCGGCCAGCCGGGTACCGAAGCCGACCAATATGCCTCCCAGGAACAACAGGGCGATCATGGTCGGCTGATCGGCGGTGACCAGGTCACGGAAGCCCGGTCCCATGTCGTACCGGAGCTCGAACCGCCCGGAGGCGACCGCGGCGACCAGTCCGCCGAGGAATATCGACACCAGCAGGGCAGCCTGGGTGACCAGCGGAACCGGTCGCTGACCGGTGACCGAGAAGTTCTCGTCCGCGGCCGGCGCCCTCTCCGGGGACAGCGGCTGCGCCGCCCCGTACGGCGCATGCGACGGTGCGGGCGCGCCGGGGGCGGGCCCGAAGTGCTCGGCGGTGGCCGCGGCGAGCGCGTCGGCGAGAGCGCGATCGTCGCCGAACTCCTCGTCCATCTGCTCGAGTCGGCGTTCCCTGCGCCAGTGCAGCACCCGGTCCCAGGCCGACGACACCCCGAAGGACCGGTCGGTGATGAGGGTGTAGACGATGGTGACCAGAGCGAGCCCGACAGCACCCGCCCACCACGGCCAGTAGGAACTCATGCGGGACCTCTCATCCAGTTCGCGAGCCGGGCCCACCAGCCGAGCTTCGACGCCTGCCGCGTGCGTCGGTCCGACCGGCCGGTGGGCGGCGGGGAATCGTACGTGGGTGCCGGCTGACGCGCCTGCTGTTGCCAGGCCGCGTCCGGCGAGGGTGGTACGTCGTGCCAGGCGGTGGCCCCGGGTGCCGCGGCCCAGGATTCCGACGGCTCGGGCGGTCGGGCCTGTGCCGGCCGATCCCAGGAGGCGGGCTCCGGCGCCCACGGCTGGGACTGCGTTGCCTGCCACGGGGCCTGACGGGGCGCCTGCCTCGGGTCGGCCCCACCGGACCGGTTCCCGCCCCCGTCCCTCTCCAGGTGCCGCGCGCGGGCGCCGTTGGGCAGCAGACTGATGGGCACGCGCTCGCCGGTGAGTGACAACGTGTAGCGCGCACAGTCCTGCCACTGAGTCGGGCTGTCGCAGTAGTAGTCCCGCCAGCCTTGTAAACTCGCCTTGAGTAGGGGGAAAAGGGGACATGTTGCGGCATGCGAGCAACCCACGTTACTCCCTTCCGATCGGCGTGCTCTGCCCATAGGGGTAAGCGGCTGCCGTCCTTTAGTTCTGTCCTTGTCGCGCCTCGTTGACGATCCAAGCGCCGGAGGAAATTCGGGCGCAGCGCCACATTGCGACTTTCCGCCACACGTTCAGGCGTGATGCAATCATTTTTTCGACACCCGAAGCAACTCAGGAAGTCGCTCAACCGCACCGCAGGACACCCGGTGCCACTAAGGCCTGCCCCGACACCCTCCGGTGAGATGCACCACGTCGAATGGGGCCCACTGTCTCCCATGTCCGGATAATCGCGACCGGCGGAGAGGTTGCCCGGGTCGCGAACTGACGACGCGCTCCACCAAGACAACGCGATTCAGGCTCTTGTGAAGAGGGTGCGAAGGTTGGAATGAGTTGTGGCGATGATATGAATGTTGCAGACGTGAAATGAAGATACCGATGGAGGGGAATTATGTGTCAGCGCGCCATCTGCAGGACCTGCCGGAAGGTGACCTACGAGGGGTGTGGGCAACACGTGGAACAGGTGCTCGCAGACGTACCGGCACCTCAGCGGTGCACGTGTGGGCCGGCGGAGCGCGGGAGTGCGCGCAGCCGGTCACCGAAGGCGACGGCTGACCTTCCGAGGGGCGGCTGGTGGACCCGGCTCGTCGATTGGACGAAGCGCCCGGCATGAGGTGACGAGCAGAAAGGGAAGCGACCGCGCTCTCCGCACATCCACATCACGCCACGGAATGGCGCTCAGTGACCTGCGCCGCAAGAGAGCTTTCCTGACTGGTCGTTCCTGAAGTGGACCGCGGCATAGGCCCTTCGCCGACATGCCCGGCGACGCCAAGAGCCGGGTCGGCACCGGTTCCGAGAAGATCGTCGGCGAGCACGGAGCGCGGCCCGGAATCGGGGTCGAAGTCGCGACCAGGAAATCCGGAGTTCGCGATGTCGCGCCGTAAGGGCCTGCCGGGAATCAACACGTTGGTTTGATCTTGGCGGTGTCGCGGTCGAGGAACCAGGCGATGTCTTCCCGTGTGTGGAAACGGGCTGTTGAGGCGGTGAGGTGAACCCCGTGGGCTACCAGGGGCGGGCGGACGTCTTTCGCTGCGCGGCTGATGGTCACGAAACGGTGGTGTTGAACGCCGCGTCGGTGCTGGCAGGGCACGGGGGATGGTGTCGAGTCGGGGAGCGGGTCCCGCTCACTGCAGCGACGGATGTGACCTTTCGCGGCGGGTCCACGGTTCCTGGTCCACACCCCCTCCGTCCATAGTCATCCCCGCGAGGAGTCCCACGGCACCTGATATCAAGCCCAACAGCAGGCTGGCCCACCGCGGAACGACATCCAACAGGAAGGGGACAGCGAGAAGGGCACCGGCCGCCGCGCCGCGCAGGTGCGAAGCGTGCCTTCCCGCGAAGTAGCGGGAAGGCCGGGGAAGCGGTGTCGCGCAGAGCGTGGTCTCGGTCTCGCAGACCGGGGCGGCTCCCTCATGCAGGTAGTAGCGGTGATCCTCCTCGAGGGTCGCGCCCCAGACCACACGGCCGGAATCGGAGACGAAAGCAGCGGAGACCGTGCGCTCCTTGCCCGCGTCTGCGATGTCTCGCCATCGGGTCGGCCAGCACAACCAACCTGCGTGCCCCACGAGTTGGGCAGCGGCATGGGTGAGGTGCTTCTCGCTGACGATGCTGCCGTGCCCGGCGTGCACGGCCTGGAGTCGGACGACGTGTCGCCCGTCGGTGTCGTCCTCGGGCATCAGCTCGATGCTGTACGAGTTCTTCACCGCGATACGGCCGCCCCCGTTTCCTGCCGGGTACCGGTACGCCTCGCGTATCGCGGTCCCGAATCGGACACGGACTGCGTGCACGCCGCCTGCGGCAGCGTCCTTTCTCAGTATGTGCTGCGCGTGGTCGAGGTAGCTCTGGAGCAGGGAAAGGAGACACAGGGACGGCACGACGCCGAGGACGAAGGTGAGCAAGCAGTACGCGGCCCCGAGTTCTGAACTCCGGCCGCTGTAGAAAGCACTGTTGGCTGCGGCAAAGGGAGCCCAGACGGTGAGGTAGGCCGCCGCCACGAGACCCCAGTCACGGCGCACCACCCCCAGCTTGCCGGGAATCGTCGTCCGTGGAGGAGCGGTGGCCGGCAGGGGCTTCACCAGGGGAGCCGACCGAGAAGCGTGCAGCCAGCCCACGACGAACACCGACGCCAGGCCCAACGGCACGAGGACGTCCCAGCGCGGGCCGTCGGCGTAGAACTGCCGCGACGCAGCGCCCCAGGCGACCCCTGCCGACAGCAGGGTCGCCGCCCCCAGAGCCCTGGCGGCAGGTGTGGAGCGGTGCTGCATGCCTTCTCCCCGCCCTCAACTCGAAGATCTTGGGTGCGGCAAGAAGGGTACGCCCGGTTGATCGGCATCCGGAAGCGCCGGGGGCGAGGGCCCGAGGTCTGACGCTGTCGCGGCTCATGAACGTCGAGGCACGACACAACTGGGTTGCCGCTGCGCGGTGGTGAACAGCTGCCCTGCGCGTCACGCCCGACCAGGGCACCTCGACAGGGTTCCGGGTAGCAACCCCGTAGCTATACATTGCGTCTATACGTCATGTGTATAGCTTGCTGAGCCCGACCGTGGCCAGTCCAACGATGAATGCGGAGGCCATCATGGTGACAACCAACGCCCCGGAGAAGCTGACAGAACCCGGCAGCGCCACCAGCGGGCGGAGCACCGCTCCGGCAGCCGCGACAGCGGGTGGACTGCTGCTGGGCGTCCTCACCAACCTGGCCCAAGGATGGCTTCCGGGAGCGTGGAACCAGCTCGCCAACTCCGGTGCCCTGTGGTCTGCCTCGGCTTTCGTCGCCGGAGCCCTGCTCGCACGCCGAAGCTCTCTGCTCCAGGCCGCAGTCGGCGGGCTGGTCGCGGAGGTGGGACTCGTCGTGGGGTACTACGGCTATGCCGAGTTCGGCCGCGAGGGCATGGGGTCGCCGGTCTTCCCGCTGGTCTGGCTCACCATGGCATGTGTGGCGGGGCCGCTGTTCGGCGTCGCGGGACACTGGTGGCAACGTGGCAAGGATGCGCGGCGCCGCGTCATCGGCCTCGCCGCGTTCGCCGGACTCTTCGGGATGGAAGGGGTCATGTACGCCTGGGACCTGCACTACACACCGCAGGCGGTGGCCTGCTTCGCGGCCTTTGCTCTCATCCCGCTGCTCATGGCCCGAACGCACCGGGAGCGGGCCCTCACCCTGGTGACAGCCGTGCCTTTCGCACTCCTGGCTTACTCGATCGTCATTGTGCCCCTCCAAGCGGTTTCCGGCTGAGGCGGATTCCTTCTCGCGCCCGGCCCCAGCCGCGGGTCCGTGCTCCGGACTCTCGAAGCCGACGGCCGCGACGGCCGTCCGGCAGCTCGCCCTTGAGGAGCCACCGGGAGGTGGAGCGGCTCCTCTTCACGTGGTGGTTTTCGGCAGGCTCCTTGAAACGCCCGGGGCTCCTCGAATGCTCGGGGCGGCGACGGTGTCGTTCCCCTCCGGACTTACGCGGCTCGGTCGGAGAAAGGCATGCGCTGGAGTCCTTGCCGTTCAGCTCGGCAGCCGATGTGCGTCCCGAGCGGGAGCCGCGTAAGCAGGGCGGTGGAACAGCATCTCCGGCCGAGCCTCAGTCGCCAGGAGATGCGCCTACCGCGACGACCTCACCGCCCCCTGCGCGTACCTGATCAGCCGTCTCACGCGTGCGCACCGGCGCACCCACCGGACACTCCGCCCACACCGTCTTCCCCTCAGGGGTCCGGGGGTGGGCCCCCCAGCGTGCGGCGAGCACTCCGACGAGGATCAGCCCCCGCCCCGACTCCTCGTCGTCGGCCGGCCCGGCGGGAGCGGCCGGCGGCAGTTCGGGGGACGCGTCGGAGACCTCGACCCGAATGTGCCGGGCGTTCGCCTCGTAGATCACACTCAGGAGGAAGCCGCGGCCACGGACCCTGCCGTGACGTACCGCGTTGGCCGCGAGCTCGGCCACCACCAGACCGACGGTGCAGGAGACATCCGCTGCCGGCGGAAACCCCCATTCCTGAAGGTGCCTCACGGTCGTCCGCCGGGCGGACCGGGCACCGCGCGCGGTGGACGTGAACTGCATCGAGAAGAAACGCCGTTGGGCTTCCGTGGGCCCTGACGCAATCCGCCCTTCCCTCCGTGGAGTGCCGCCGGACTCCCGGTTCGAGCCGTCGTCCGGCACGGTCATCGTCTCGACCATGGTGCGGTCCATCCCGCCCTGCCGTTCCTCACGCGTCCCGCAGAGTGCGGAATCCACTACGTTCCGCAATCAAGAGTCGGCGGTCACGCCTACGCTTGGAAGGTGACGAAGCATTACCTTCCCGGCCGTAAGCAGAGAAAGTGACGCCATGGTCAAAGCGATCGACCCCCAGGACTCGATGGCCGCACTGTTCGGATCGCGCGTGCGCAGACTCCGCACGGCGGCAGGGCTGACGCAGGCCGAACTGGGCCGGATGACGCACGTCGTGAGCACCCGGATCACCCAGATCGAGCGGTCCTCCGGGGCCAGGCCGACCCTGGAACTGGCACACGCCCTGGACGCCGCTCTGGTGGCGGACAACCTGCTGATCGACCTGTGGCCGTACGTCTACCGGGAGGCGTTCCCCGACTGGGCGCGGGCGTTCATGGCCCATTCGGCGCGGGCGGTGGCGATCAGCGAATACGCCGCTCACGTGGTGCCGGGTCTGCTGCAGACGGAGACCTACGCCCGGGCGCTTCTGGGCGTCGGACGCACACTCAGGAGCGCAGAACATCTGGAAGAGCGGCTGACGGCACGACTGGAACGCCAGGAGCGCCTGCGGAGCGCCGACCGCCCCGAGTTGTGGGTGGTCCTCGACGAAGCCGTGCTCAGGCGCCCGGTGGGTGGCCCGGCCGTCATGCGAGCTCAGCTGGCCCGGCTGCTGGCCACAGCCGACGAGTCGCACATCACCGTGCAGGTGCTGCCGTTCGCCCAGGGTGAGCACGACGCCTTGGGCGGCTCCCTGACCGTCCTGCACCTGCCGGACGGCACCGAGGTCAGTTACACGGAGGGCGCCCACTACGGCCAGTTGATCGAGGATCCGGAAGAGGTCAGGGACTTCGCTGTGACCTACGATCGGCTCCGGGCAGCTGCGCTGCCCCCTCTCATGTCGCTCGACATGATCCGATCCGCGATGGAGGACAACCACCGTGAAGCGAGTGTCCCGTCCCGATCTGACCGCCGCCGCCTGGCGCAGAAGCAGCTACAGCAATCAGGAAGGGGGCAACTGCGTGGAGGTGTCGGACGGATTCCCCGGCGTCGTCCCCGTCCGTGACAGCAAGAGGGCCGACGGCCCCGCGCTGGCCTTCACCGCACCCTCCTGGGCCACGTTCATAGGCGACTTGAAGCGGAACAGCCGCTACCGGTAGTCGGTGGCACCCGCGCCCGGCCGGCGATCCGGCCCGTCCTGGACAGCGGGCCGCCCGGCGCCCGCCCCTCTCGGGGACGGAGCCGGGCGGCAGGACACGCTGCACGGAATCGGCGCGGGTCAGCTCTTCGCGGTGGCCACCTCCGACGGGGCGGGCTCGTCCGCCGTCCCGCCGGGGCCGACGGACGCGCGTACCGCCGGGATGAACGAGGCGATGAGCGCGGCGACCAGGGCGACCCCGCAGCCGAACATCAGGCCCGTACGGAACCCGTCCTCCGAGGTCAGGGTGAAGCCGCCCGTCGTGGTGGTCATCTGGGAGAGGACCGCGCCGATCACGGCGGCGCCGATCGAGGTGCCGAGCGACCGCATGAGGGTGTTGAACCCGTTGGCCGCGGCCGTCTCGGACGCCGGTACCGAGCTCATGATCAGGGCGGGCATCGCCCCGTAGGCGAGGCCGACACCGCTGCTGCTCACCATGAGGAAGAGCATCAGGCCCCAGGCTGAGCCCATGAGTACGACCCCGAGTCCGTAGGCCGCCGCGATGACCAGCACTCCGCAGACCAGGGTGAACTTGGGGCCCCGGGCGTCGGTGAGCTTCCCGCCGAGCGGGGAGATGAGCATCATCATGACGCCGCCGGGTGCCATCCAGAGGCCCGCCGCGAGCATGGACTGGCCCAGACCGTAACCGGTCGCCTCGGGGAACTGCAGCAACTGCGGGGCGATCAGCATGCCCGCGTACATCCCGAAGCCGACGAAGAGCGACGCGATGTTGGTGATGAGCACCCGGGGCCGGGCCGTGGTGCGCAGGTCGACCAGCGGGTCCTCGGTACGCAGCTCCCAGAATCCCCAGACGAGCAGCGCCACGACGGAGGCGGCGAACAGACCGATCGTCGTCGTGGAGGCCCAGCCCCACTCGGCGCCCTTGGAGATGGCGAGCAGCAGGCAGACCAGGCCGACGGCGAGACCGAGGGCGCCGGGCACGTCGAAGCGCTGGCCCCGGGCGCCGGCCGGAACCTCCGGGATCAGGAACCAGATCAGCGCGCTGATGGTGAGGGCCAGGGCGGCGGAGCCCCAGAACAGCACCCGCCAGTTCGCGTACTGGGCGACCGCCGAGGCGATCGGCAGCCCGAGTGCGCCGCCGATGCCCATGGAGGCGCTGACCAGGGCGATGGAGGAGCTCAGCTTCTCGCTCGGCACGACGTCGCGCAGCAGGGAGATGCCGAGCGGGACCATGCCCATGCCCATGCCCTGCAGACCGCGGCCGACGATCATGGGGATCACGGAGGACGACAGGGCGCACACCACCGAGCCCACGACCAGCGGGACCGAACACACCAGCAGCATCCGGCGCTTGCCCAGCAGGTCGCCGAGGCGTCCGGAGATCGGTACGCACACCGCCGCGACCAGCAGCGTGACGGTGATCACCCAGGCGGCGTTCGAGGACGACGTGTGCAGGATCTGCGGCAGTTCCGCGATGAGCGGGGTGACCAGGGTCTGCATGATCGCTGCCACGGTGCCGGCGAAGGCCAGGGTGGCGACCACGGCGCCTGGTCTGGCTGTCGGCTGGGGGGCATCCATGAAAGGTGGCTCCTAGGGGATCGTCTGTTCGCAGGCGGGAAGATATGCATCGTACATGTCGCATGTGTCATGCACGTTATGTGTCCCATGCATGTCCTGTGGGACCATGGGCGGGCGCCTGGAATCCGACGGCGGTCCGGCGCCGGTCCGAGAGCAGGAAGGCGACACCCCATGGCCAGGCCCACCTACGAGGTCGAGTACGAACAGATGCTGCTCGGGCGGCACGAACTCGCCTATCACCGGGGCGGACGCCACAGGAGCCACCTGCTGGAACGGAGCGCCTACATCCTGCTGAGCCGTATACGGGTCCAGGGGCCGATGTCCATCGGCGAGCTGAGCGACGCCTTCGGCCTCGACGCCTCCACCCTCAACCGGCAGACCGCCGCCGCGATGCGCGCCGGTCTCGCCGAGCGGATCGCCGACCCCGAGGGGGGCATGGCCCGCAAGTTCCGCATCACCGAGAAGGGCGCCCACCTGCTCGACGAGGAACGCGAGCGCGTGGTCCGGTCGCTGGACCGGGTCATGAAGGACTGGCCGGACGAGGACATCGCCGCCTTCGCCGGCTACCTCAAGCGCTTCAACACCGACATCGAGCACCTCTCCATGCGGCCCTGGCCACGCCCTTGACGCGCCCCGGCCTCACCCGGCACCGGAGGCCGCCGCCCGGAAACACCCGGCAGGCCCTCCCCCGGGGCCCACGGGGCCACGCGGGGGCGTCCCACCGGTCACCACCGCGGACACACCGCGCTCAAGGGCCAGCCACCCTCCAGCCGCGTCCCCAACCTCACGGGTCAGTACACCTAGGTCCTGTCCGATGGGTCGGGTGACGCTGCGGCTTGGAGCTCGTTCCATGGGACATGGGGCGGGGGGATCTCTCGGATGAAGAATGGGCTCGGCTGGAGCCGCACTTGCCGACGCATCGCGGGCGTGGTGGGCGCTGGCAATGCCATCGCCGCGTGATCAACGGGATCCTTTTCAGGCAGCGGACCGGCCTTCCCTGGAGAGATCTGCCGTCTCGCTTCGGCAAGTGGAAGACGGTGCACGACCGTCATCGCAGGTGGTCGGCGGACGGCACGTGGGAGAGAATCCTGCGGGCCGTCCAGACCGACGCTGATGCCGAAGGCCGGATCGACTGGAGCATGGTCAGCGTCGACTCCACGACCTGCCGCGCTCATCAGCATGCGGCCGGAGCTGCCACTCGTGCCCCGAAGGTTCCGGGCCAGCGAGGCCAACCAGCGCGTCACAGATCCGATGAGGCCCTGGGCCGCTCACGAGGCGGGCTGACCTGCAAGATTCATCTCGCTGGGGAGGGTGGGCGCCACCCACTCGGGTTCGTCATCACGCCCGGCCAGTGGGGAGACGCACCGCAGATGATTCCTGTGCTTGAAGAGATCCGTGTGCCACGACAAGCTGGCGGACGACCCCGAACCAGGCCCGATCACGTTGGGGGCGACAAGGCATACTCGTCACGCCGAAACCGGCGTCACCTGCGCAGACGCCAAATCAAGCACACGATCCCCGAGCCGAGAGACCAGCGAGCCCACCGCCAGCGCCGCGGCAGCCAAGGTGGCCGGCCCCCGGGGTTCGACAAGACGATCTACCGACGCCGCAATGAAGTCGAGCGGACCATCAACCGGCTCAAGAATTTTCGAGCGGTGGCCACGCGCTACGACAAGAGGGCGTACGTCTTCCACGGCACGGTCGCCGTGGCTGCGATCAGACTATGGCTCCGCAGCTGAACATACGGCCGAGGACTACCGCTCCTCTGGCACGAGCCTGGACACGAGGGCAGTCGATCGCGTCGTCCGCCCGGCCGCCTTCCGCGTCGTGCATCCCCCAGCCATCACGACAGCGTGCCCACCGCCATCAGCACAAGCATGACGACCGCCACCGCTGTCAGACAGAGCAGAACAATCCGCTTGCGCTGCACGTTCTCCGGCATGCGGTCGCTGAAGTCGGCCCGCTTCGGCTTGTTCTGGTCGTAGACCACCCCCGTCAGCACCGCCGGCTCCGTGGACACCCCGCGGCGCCACAGAGTGTGGTGCCCACCGTCCGCCACGAGATACCCGTACTGCA
Source organism: Streptomyces sp. NPDC020780 (assembly GCF_044334475.1). Taxonomy (NCBI): domain Bacteria; kingdom Bacillati; phylum Actinomycetota; class Actinomycetes; order Kitasatosporales; family Streptomycetaceae; genus Streptomyces; species Streptomyces sp. NPDC020780. Next base: position 130,242 of record NZ_JBIRTB010000010.1, read on the forward strand.
CGTCGATCTTGCCGTCCCTAGGAATTGTCCTGCTCACCTCGGAAGCCATGACCTGCACCCCGCGCTTGCGCAACGGAGCCTGCAACAGGAAGGGCAAGCCGAGGACCAAGAGGGCCAGGACGGCGACCACGAAAAAGAAGAACGACGCAGCGATCATCAGAGTCCCCCAGCGCACTGCACTCGTGCGCGACATCATCGGGACAGCGGGCGCATCCGAACACCCCCAGCCCAGTTCGAACAAAACCTATCGCGAGTTGGATTCCGGCTACAACAATCGACTGAACAGGCGACTGTGCACGCCGCCACGACTCGTCGGACAGGCCCTAGTCCTCCCCGGGTCCGTCAGCGCCCCGCAAGCGCGTCAGTCCCCCGCCGGCTCCCGGTCCGGCACCGGGCGCCCCGTCAGCGCGGCCAGCGAGTTGCGTACGTGCGCCATGTGCGCCTGGACCTCCTCGCGGCCCTCCTCGTGCTCCCGCAGGATCCGCTCCGTCTCCCGGACCACCCGCTCCTCGGCCACCCTGGCCACCGCGAGCAGTTCCGCCGCCTGCGCCTCGGCGTCCTCCTGGCCGTGCCGGGCAGCCTCCTCCGCGTCCGCGAGTTCCCGCCTCGCTCCCGCCAGCAACGCCTCGCCCCGGGCCGTCAGCTCCGCCTCGTGCGCCGCCGCCGCGGCCTCGGCCGCCGCGATCTCCCTCTCCGCGGCCTTCGCCCGCTCGGCGTGCTCCTGTTCCTGATGGGCCAGCACACTCGCCGTACGCCGACGCGTCTGCGCCATCTGCGCCTCCGCCGCCGCGCGCACCCCGTCGGCCTCCTGGCGCGCCTCGGCCACCAGCGCCTCGGCCGCGTCCCGCGCCTCGGTCAGTACCTCCTCCGCGTGCGCCTCGGCAGCCGCCCGCACGGCCCCCGCCCGCTCCCGCGCCGCGTCCCGGGCCGCCCGGCCCGCCGCGCCCGCCGCGTCCCGCAGCGCCTGCGCGTCCTCCAGCGCCGCGCCCCGGGCCGCCTCCGCCTCGGCCTCCGCCAGCGCCAGGATCTGCTGCGCCCGCTCCCCCAGCGAGACGAACGTCTGGGGTGCGAGTGAGGCCACCGCCTCACGCAGCCGCGCCGCCTCCGCCGTCAGCTCCTCCGCCAGGGCCGTCAGCCGGGACAGCCGCTCCCCGGCCTCGTCCCGCTCCGCCGCCAGCGCGGCCACGGCGCGATCCACCTGCTCAGGGCGGTAACCACGCCCCCGTACACCGACGAAACCGTGCCCGGACACCGGTCCACCACTCATCCCTGAAGCCCTCTTCCCCATCTCCGACCACCCGGCCACCACGCAACATGCCAAGGATGCGGCAATTGGCCCGGAAGTCGGAATCGATCAGCCGCTTTCAGGACGGAAGCGACCGGCGTCACAGACCGCACCACACGTCAGCGCCCGGTCCCTTCCCGGGACCGGGCGCCTCAAAGCCTGTCGGGTGACCTCCGGTCGAGCGGCCACGCCCTGGCACGTCCGCTCTTCGGTCCCGGGCAACCCGGCAGGCTCTTACGCGCGAGGCGGCCGGATCAGAGCAGCCCGTCCCACATCTGCTCCAGCAGGACCGACCACCAGCTCTCCGGGGACGCCAGCGCCGCCGGGTCGAGCGCCGCCAACTGCGCCTGGAAATCAACCGTCCAGCGGCCCGCCTGCTCAGGATTCAGCCCGTACCGCAGCCGCCACATCCGGCCCAGCAACGCCATCGACCGCACGAACTCCGGCAGTCCCGTGTTGACGAACTGCGGCGGCACCGGCTGCCCGCCCGGACCCGCCTCCACGGGGACGGCCACGATGTTCGCCGTGCCGTACTGCACACAGAGCGCCCGGCCGAAGTCGGACCCCATCACGAGGTACGAACCCGCGTCCGAGGCCGGCTGCAGCTGACGCTGGGTCGCCAGCTCGGCCAGCGTCGGCACCACGGGATGCCCCGGCTGCGCCCAGAAGAACGGTCCGAAGTCGGCCGGCAGGCCCGCCCAGACCAGCGTCCGCGCCACGACGTCCGGCACCCCCTGACGGGACACCGCCCGCTGGTCGAACCGGAGCACGCCCTGAGGACCGAAGGCCCCCAGCATCTCCTCCGCCAGGGCCTCCGGCGGCAGCGCGGGCGCCGGCGGCACCTGCGGCAGCGGCGCCCGCACCGGCGCCGGCCGCGCCGGACCGTCGGCGACCTGATGCAGCTCGCCCTGGTGCGTCAGCAGGTGCTGCATGCCCTGCTGCCTGCTCGCATGGTCGGTGCCGTACGGGGCGACGCTCGTGATCCGCACCTGCGGCCAGGTCTCCCGGATCATGCGCGCGCAGTACCCGCCGGGCAGCTCGCACGACTCGAGCTCCGTGTGCAGCTCGATGACCTGCTGAGGCGGCACGTTCATCGCCCGCAACTCGTGCAGCATCTGCCACTCCGGGTGCGGGGTACCCGGCGCCGAACGGCGGATCAGCTGCTGCTCACTGCCGTCGGGTGCCCGGAAGCGCAGCACGGCCTGGTATCCCGGGCCGACCGTCGGCAGCCCCGAGGGCTGCTGCGGGTAGCCGTACGCGGGAGGCGGCGGCGTGTGCGGTCCCGGCATCCCCGGCTGACCGGGTGGACCGGGAGGGCCTGGAGGACCGGGCGGCTGGGGCGCACCCGGGCCGCTCTGCGCCGGACCCGCCAGCATCGTGGCGGCATGGTGCATCCCGCCACCGGGAGGCGGCGGAGTACCGGGCGGACCCGGAGGGGCCGGCGGGCCGGGAGGCGGCGGCGTATGGCCGACCGGGACCCCTGGCGGACCGGGAGGCTGCGGGGCACCCGGGGCGCCGGGAGGACCCGGAGGGCGCGGCACGTTCGGGCCACCGATGCTCGCGTCGGCGAACATGGTCGCCGCGTGGTGCATTCCGCCACCCGGAGGCGGCGTGCCGCCGGGAGGGGCGGGCGGACCTGGAGGGCCGGGCGGGCCGGGCGGGCCGGGGGGCTGCGCGGCGTCCGGAGGTCCGAGCTGCGAGACGAGCTGGGTCGGGAGGTACCCGCCGGCCGGTGCCCCGGGCGTGCCCGGTCCCGACGGCGGCGGGGTCGCACCCGGCCGGAGACCCGGCGTGCCCGGTGCACCGGGCGGCGGCGGAGTGGTCGGACCGCCTCCACGGGCGCCTCGCGGCGGCACCGTGGCCTTGCTGGTGGCGGCGTCCGCGATGTCCTGCGCCCCGTGCCCGGAAGCGGCACCGGGGGGCATGCCCGGCGCACCGGTCCGAACGGGCGTGCCCGGCGCGGGCGTCCCGGGGCCGCCGGACTGTGCGTCCAGCCCGGGGACGAGCGCGGTGCGGGGCAGCTGGCTGCCCCCCGACATCAACGCCGTGGGCGCCTCCGCCGACACGGCCGGGGGCGGGGTCCCGTCGTCGTCCGCACCGGACAGCGGCGGCGCGAACACCGTCGCCGGCAGCGGCACGCCGCCCTCGTCGGTCCCCGCGTTGGTGTCCGTACCCGCCCACGGGGTCGCGTCGGCGGGCACCCCGTCCGAAGCCGTGGGCTCATGGCCGGGCTGCCCGCCCGCGGCCGGCCACGGAGTCGCTCCGGAGGCCGGGCCGGACCCGGAAGGCCGGGGAGCCGGAGAAGCCGGGGCCGGCCCGGAAGCCGCGGACGGAGCAGGCTCCGGGGCGGAGGCGGCCGGGGCGGGAACCGGATCCCGGCCCGACGACGCATCCGCCTCCCCGCTCCGGTCCGGGATCCCCAGCTTGTCCGCGGCCTCCTGGAGCCACTCCGGCGGGCTCAGCAGGAACGACGTCTGGTTCAGATCGATACGCTGCGGCGGCTCCGCGGCGGCGGGCGCCCCGGCACCCGAGGACCCGTAGTCCTCCTCGTACCGCCGGATCACCTCACCCACCGGCAGCCCCGGCCACAGCGTCGCCTCACCGCTGTCGCGGGCGATCACCAGCCGCTGACGGCCTCCGTCCGAGACGGGGCCCTCCGCCCGGTCCTCGGCCCACACCACGAAACCGAGTTCGAATTCACGGACCCGCACCTCACGATGCTGATACGCGGGCACGTCACCGTTGACCCACTCGTCCGCCCGCTCCTGCGCCTGCGCGAAGGTCACCAACGCGCTCACCCCTCCACCGGGACGGCGCGCGCGAAGCCACCGTCCACCATCAGGTTCGCCACCGTCTCCAGCTCCGGGGGATTGCCCGCGAGACGCAGCAGGAAGGCGTCGAAGTCCTCGCCGCAGGGCAGCATCAGCCGCTCCACACGCTCCTGCACACCCCAGCCGTCCCGGTCCCGCGCGTCGTCGTACGCGCAGAACCACACCGAGCCCACACCGCCACCCCGCACCTTCACCGCGACGATGCCGCCCTGGACGAAAGCCACGCCCAGGTAGTCCTTGGTGAAGTGGTCCCGCAGACACTTGTTCACGTACACCAGGTCGTTCACGGCGGCCTCCTCGCGCACCGTGAAGAACGGCTGGTCGACCAGAAGACCGAGCTCCGCGTCCAGGGCCGCTCCCACCGGAGCCGACCCGCCGGCCGCCTTCAGGAACGAGCGGTACGCGCCCGGCAGCCGGTAGCCGAGATCCTCCTCGACCCCTTGTATCTGCTGCTCGCCGACCGCCACGGCACCCTTCGGCAGCCGGAAATGGGCCGGCCGCGTCTCCTGCAGCGGCCGCGTGCCCCGCCGGTCCTGGTCCACGGGGGTCGTCGCCAGCCCACCGTGGTGACGCAGCAGCGCCTTCACCTCCACGGGGACGAGCTCCATCCGCCGGCCACCGGCCACGTGGTGCCACGTCCAGCCGTGCGGAGTCGCCACCGCGGGGATCGTGTCCCACAGCTCATGACCGCTCGCCGCCAGGGCCGCGTTGGCCGACACGTAGTCCGTCAGCCGCAGTTCGTCGATCCCGAACCCCGGAGGAGGATCGGCGATCTCCGCGGCGGCACGCGCGTACGGCGAAAGATCCGGATAGCCGTTCCCGTCCACGCGCACACCCCTGGGGTGGCGGGACGCCCGGACCGGGTCCGGGAAATGCACGACCTGCCCGGCGTAGGCCGCGTTCGGTGGCGCGGCTTGCTGCCCGAGCCGACCTGTCGTCATGGCGGTTGCCCCCTGCTGCGTCCGGTGTTCCGCACAGCCTATGCGGTGCCGCACCAGGGGCCCCCGCCCCTGCGGTACCCCTCACGGAACGTCACCGGCGCGTGACGGGCGCGCGACGGCCGGAGGGCCGGACCGCGACACGCAGACACCTTTCACCCGCCCCAGCTTCCCCAGCACCCTGCGCGTTTGGCAGGCTGTCCCCCGCAACTCGGGGGATTGCAGGGAGGGAAGTCCGCACCATGCACACGCCACAAACAGTCACGTCCGGAGACCCACGTCTCAACTGGCGCGCCACCGAGCTCAACCGCACGCCCCGGCTCCACCAGCGCCGCGACGGCATCCTGCCGGCCGTGGCCGCAGCGCTGTCCGTACGCGGAGAGACACTGACCTGCACCGCGGGCAAGGGCGACCAGCCGCCGGTCCTCCACCCGCTCGTACAGGACTTCCTCGACACCCTCACCAGCGGCCAGCGCGAACGCTTCACCGGCCGCTGCCCCGAAGCGATACTGCTCTCCCGGCAGCTCACCTCCGCCGACACCAGCCGCTCCAAGCGCGCCCAGCGCAAACCGCTGACCAACGGCGAAGCCCGCCGCGCCCTCAAGCACTCCCGGCTCACCGCCCGGCACATCCGCGAGGACGGCGACCCCCTCCACGGCAGCTACGCACCCCCCTGCCGGTCCTGTACGGCGATGCTCGCCCACTTCGGCGTACGCCCCGTCGACCTCACCACCCCCGGTGCGGCGACCACCGCCGAGAAGGGCTGAGTACCGGACCATGCACGAGCGAGCCGCCGTACCCGCCCAGCAGGACCACGCCGCCACCCGGTTCCCCGCACCCGTCGACGCCGCCCTGCGCCAGGCCGGCTGGCAGCCGGGGCGCTGGGACATCCGCCAGGCCGAGGAGTGGGCCGACGCCCTGCGCTCCCACGCCTCCCCCGCCGGACACCAGCACGCCGTCTTCCCCGCGGCCGTCGAGGCCTGGGCCGAATTCGGCGGCCTGCGCGTCACCGCCTCCGCCCCGGGCCGGCAGATCGCCCCCGCCGCCGTACGCATCGACCCCATGAGCGGCCTCCACCTCGCACGCACGCTCGGCGACCTCGGACGCGCACTCGAGACCGAGGTGGCACCGCTCGGCGAGGAGGGGAACGGGCAGGCGGTGCTCGCCATCGACGTCGAAGGACGCGTCTACTCCATCGACCACACCGGCGACTGGTACCTCGGATCCGACATCGACCGCGCCCTGGAGACGCTCGTCACCGGGGTGCAGCCGGAGCGCCTCACCTCCGGCTGAACACGGCCGCCACCGGCCCACACGACACCTCAGCGCCTCCGGGCCGAAACCGCCGGACCGTTCACCCAGCGGCGGCCACACCCCTCACGCCGCCGCCCCGGCGTCCGGCAGGACCGCCGACACCCGGAAGCCACCCGCCTCCGTGGGCCCCGACACGAACACACCACCGAGCCCCAGAACCCGCTCCCGCATCCCCACCAGTCCGTTCCCCCCACTCGGCAGACCCGCGTCCGCCGTGACCCCGTCCGTCGGCCCGTTCTCCACCTGCATCGCGACCTCCGCACCCCGGTGCGCCAGCCGCACCCACGTCCTGGCGCCCGCCGCGTGCTTGTGCACGTTGGTCAGCGCCTCCTGCACCACCCGGTACGCCGTCTGCTCCACCTCGGGGGCGTACGGGCGCAGCTCGCCGACCACGGACAGCTCCACCGTCATCCCGGCCTCCCGGGACTGCGCCACCAGCGCCTCCACCTCGCGCAGGCGGGGACCGTCCTCCGCGGCCACCACCGCCGCAGCCGCCACCCGCCCCACCGAGGCCAGCGGTACCCGCCCCGGCCGCGACACCACCGCCGCGTCCCCGCTCCGCAGCACCCCGAGCATCTCCCGCAGCTCCGTCAGCGCCTGGCGGCCCATGTCACCCACCAGAGCCGCGTTGCGCACCGCCTTGGCCGGATCCTTCGGCGCCACCGCCTGGAGCGCCGCCGCGTGCACCACCATCAGGCTGACCCGGTGCGCGACCACGTCGTGCATCTCCCGGGCGATCCGGGTCCGCTCCTCCGTCCGCGCCCACTCGGCCCGCTCCTCGGCCCGGTCGGCGAGCAGCGACAGCTCCCGCTCCAGCGAGTCCGCCCGCTCCCGCAGGCTCTCCATGAGCCTGCGCCTGGCGCCGGTGTACAGGCCCAGGAGCACGGGCGGCGCCGTCAGCCCCAGCGACATGAAGAGGGAGACGACCGGGATGTACCAGACACCCGGCCCGAAGTCGGCGTGGGCGTCGACGCTCTGCCGCAGCCGCACGTAGCCGACGAGGAACGTCCCGACGAGCGTCATCCCCGACAGTGCGACGGTGATCCGGCGCGGCACGTCGGACGCGGCGAGTGTGTACAGGCCGACGAGCGCCATCAGGAAGCCCATCTCGGCGGGCGTCGTCGCTATCGAGACCAGCACCACGGCGATCGGCCAGCGCCTGCGCAGCAGCAGCACCGATCCGGCCACCAGCCCGAAGAGCACCCCGAGCGGCACCGGCAGCCCGGTGTCCCCGGCGAACTCCACCCCCTCCAGCGCGCACTCCAGCGCCGAGAAGAGCGCCAGTCCCCCGTCCAGGGCGACACTGCGCCGCCGTTCCCACCACCAGTAGCCGCGGGTGGTCGATCCCGCCGCCTCCCGGTCTGCCCCCGTTGCGGTCATGGCGTCCAGCCTACGGGCGGGCGCATCCCGTTTTCCGGAGAGTCCGGCAGCACGGAAAGCGACGGGCGGCCGGGCAGAAGTGCGTAGATCCCACGATCCGGTGAACGGGGTGGGTTTCCACCACGAACGTCCGCATTGCGGATCACCGTGTTCGTATGACGCATGCCACAGGTAAGTACGCGGACTTCGAGGGCCTCCGCGAAAAGGCGCTCGCACTGCGGCGGGAGGGGTTGAGCCGACGACAGATCCGCGACCGACTCTTCGTCGACAACAACGACATCCTGAACCGGCTCCTCCAGGGCGAGCCCGCTCCGGAGTGGACGAAGCGCCCGAACGCCAAGGACGACCTGCGCGCGAAGGCCCGGGAGCTGCGGCTCCAGGGGATGACCTACGACCAGATCCAGGTGGAGCTGGGGTGCTCTAAGGGTTCGATCTCATTGTGGGTGCGGGACCTGCCGAAGCCCGAGCGCAGCCGGTCGGCGATGGAGCAGGCACGGATCGCAGGCCGGATGCGCTGGGATCACGAACTTGCGGTGCGCGATGCGGAACGGCAGCGCACGAAGGCCACCGCCAAGAAGGATGTCGGCACCATGACGGACCGGGACCTCCTTCTCGCCGGCGCGGCCCTCTACTGGGCGGAGGGCTCCAAAGACAAACCGTACGACCGGCGCGAAACAGTCACTTTCATCAACAGTGACCCCGGGGTGGTCGAGGTATACCTAGCGTGGCTGGCGCTCATCGGTGTCGTTCCGGAACGCCTGCGCTACCGGCTGATGATTCATGAAACCGCAGATGTCCGAGCCGCCGAACATTACTGGGCGGAGTTGGTCGGCGTGGACCCCTCGGCCTTCCAGAAGACGACGCTGAAGAAACACAGTCCGAAGACCGTGCGGAAGAACGTGGGGGACGCCTACCGGGGATGTCTCGTCATCCGCGTTTCCCAGGGCGCCGAGTTGTATCGTCGAATCGAGGGTTGGTGGCACGGCATCGTGGATGAGGCCCAACTCCGGCTCAGGTAGGGTCTGACGCATTGATCCGCCGTGGGGTAGCGGCATCCCGCAGGCCTTTGGAGCCTTGAGACGCTGGTTCGAATCCAGCCGGCGGAGCCCATGCATCCGGGCCCCGACCTCACCGGTCGGGGCCCGCGCTCGTTTCGGCTGTACACGCCCCCGGTATCCTGCGGATGTCCATCACCCGAAGCCGAAGGGCATATCCGTGAGCGTCCCCTCCCCGGCCGCCGTCGTCGTCCTCGCAGCGGGTGAGGGCACCCGCATGAAGTCGAAGACCCCCAAGGTCCTGCACGAGATCTCCGGGCGCTCGCTCGTCGGACATGTCGTCGCCGCCTCCCGCGAGCTGGACCCCCAGCACCTCGTCGTGGTCGTCGGTCACGCGAGCGAGCAGGTCACCGCCCACCTCTCCGCCGGGGACGTGCCCGTGCGCACCGCCTACCAGGCCGAGCAGAACGGCACCGGGCACGCCGTGCGCATGGGGCTCGAGGAGCTCGGCGGCGTCGTCGACGGCACCGTCGTCGTCGTCTGCGGGGACACCCCGCTGCTCTCCGGCGAGACCCTCGCCGCGCTCGCCGCCACCCACACCGCGGACTCCAACGCCGTCACCGTGCTGACCGCCGAGGTCCCGGACGCCACCGGCTACGGCCGGATCGTCCGGGACGCGGCCACCGGGGCGGTCACCCAGATCGTCGAGCACAAGGACGCCACCGTCGCGCAGCGCGGTATCCGGGAGATCAACTCCGGGGTGTTCGCGTTCGACGGGCGGCTGCTGAGCGACGCGCTCGGCAAGCTGCGCACCGACAACAGCCAGGGCGAGGAGTACCTCACCGACGTGCTGTCGATCCTGCGCGAGGCGGGCCACCGGGTGGGCGCCTCGGTCGCCGGTGACCACCGGGAGATCCTCGGCATCAACAACCGGCTCCAGCTGGCCGAGGCCCGGCGGCTGCTCAACGAGCGCCTGCTGGAGCGCGCCATGCTGGCGGGCGTGAGCGTGGTGGACCCGGCGTCGACGTGGATCGACGTGACGGTGACGTACGAGCGTGACGCGGTCGTTCACCCGGGGACGCAGCTGCTGGGTACGACGCACCTCGCGGAGGACGCCGAGGTGGGCCCGAACTCCCGGCTGACGGACACCGTGGTGCACGCGGGCGCCCGGGTGGACAACACGGTCGCGGACGGCGCCGAGGTGGGCCCCGGGGCGACCGTCGGGCCGTTCGCCTACCTGCGGCCGGGCACGCGGCTGGGGGCGAGGTCGAAGGCCGGTACGTACGTCGAGATGAAGAACGCCACGATCGGCGAGGGCACCAAGGTCCCCCACCTGAGCTACGTCGGCGACGCGACGATCGGCGACCACACGAACATCGGTGCGGCCAGCGTCTTCGTCAACTACGACGGGGTGGCCAAGCACCACACGACGATCGGGTCACACTGCCGGACCGGCTCCGACAATATGTTTGTGGCGCCTGTCACGGTCGGGGACGGCGTGTACACCGCGGCCGGTTCGGTCATCACGAAGGACGTGCCGGCCGGCTCACTGGCCGTGGCACGGGGCCAGCAGCGGAATATCGAGGGCTGGGTGGCGCGGAAGCGTCCCGGCAGCGCGGCTGCTCAGGCGGCTCAGGCGGCCTCGGAGGAGGCCGGCGGCGAAAGCTGACCGGAAACAGGTGCGCCCCAGGCGGCGTACCGTGATAGATGCTCACCCATTTCGGCTGGCTCGTCGCACATCGGGACACCTGCGCGCGGGGCCAGATACACGTCTGAGGAGACTGTGCTGTGACCGGGATCAAGACGACCGGCGAGAAGAAACTGATGCTCTTCTCCGGCCGCGCCCACCCCGAGCTGGCCGAGGAGGTCGCACATCAGCTGGGTGTCGGCCTCGTGCCGACGAAGGCCTTCGATTTCGCCAACGGTGAGATCTACGTGCGGTTCCAGGAGTCCGCCCGCGGTGCCGACTGCTTCCTGATCCAGAGCCACACGGCTCCGATCAACAAGTGGATCATGGAGCAGCTCATCATGCTGGACGCGCTGAAGCGCGCGTCCGCCCGGTCGATCACGGTGATCGTGCCGTTCTACGGCTATGCCCGTCAGGACAAGAAGCACCGCGGCCGCGAGCCGATCTCGGCGCGGCTGATCGCCGACCTGATGAAGACGGCGGGTGCCGACCGCATCCTCACCGTGGACCTGCACACCGACCAGATCCAGGGCTTCTTCGACGGCCCGGTGGACCACCTGTTCGCGCTGCCGATACTGGCCGACTACGTCGGTGCCAAGGTCGACCGCTCGAAGCTGACGATCGTCTCGCCGGACGCCGGCCGGGTGCGTGTCGCCGACCGCTGGTGCGACCGTCTGGACGCGCCGCTGGCGATCGTGCACAAGCGCCGTGACAAGGACGTGCCGAACCAGGTCAGCGTCCACGAGGTCGTCGGCAACGTCGAGGGCCGGGTGTGTGTCCTGGTGGACGACATGATCGACACCGGTGGCACGATCTGCGCCGCCGCCGACGCCCTGTTCGCGCACGGTGCGGCGGACGTCATCGTGACGGCGACGCACGGTGTGCTGTCCGGACCCGCCGCGGACCGTCTGAAGAACTCCAAGGTGAGCGAGTTCGTCTTCACGGACACCCTGCCGACCCCGGGCGAGCTGGAGATCGACAAGATCACGGTGCTGTCCATCGCGCCGACGATCGCGCGCGCGGTGCGTGAGGTCTTCGAGGACGGCTCGGTGACGAGCCTCTTCGAGGAGCAGGGCGACGGCGAGTAGTACGGCGGCGGTCACCTGCGGGTGATCCACTTGGGGCGCGGCCTCCCCGGCGGGTAGACTCAGCGAGTTGCTCGGCGAGGGAGGCCGTACCTGTTGGTGCGGCGGTCCGTTATCGACGCGCTCTTCGTAGCAGGCCTGTCGTGGGCCGGGTGACCGCCAGTCGTCTTTTCACCTTACGAGGAGTGCATCATGGCCGAGATCAAGCTCGCCGCAGAGGTCCGTACCGAGTTCGGCAAGGGCGCCGCCCGCCGTACCCGTCGTGCCAACCTGGTCCCCGCGGTCGTCTACGGCCACGGTGCCGAGCCGGTCCACATCACGCTGCCGGGTCACGAGCTGCTTCTGGCGCTCCGTACGGCCAACGTCCTGATCGGTCTCGAGATCAACGGCAAGAACGCCCTGGTCATCCCGAAGGCCGTGCAGCGCAACGCCATCAAGGGCAACATCGAGCACGTCGACCTGCTGACCGTGACGCGCGGCGAAAAGGTCGAGGTCGAGATCGCGGTGCACGTCGAGGGCGACCTGGCCCCGGGCGGCAACCTGCTCGAGTACGTCCAGAACACGCTGCTCGTCGAGGCCGAGGCCACCCACATCCCCGAGTCCGTGACGGTCTCCGTCGCGGGCCTGGACGCCGGTGACTCGATCCTCGCCAAGGACATCCCGCTGCCGTCGGGTTCGGTGCTGGCCGGTGACGAGGACGCCGTCGTGCTCCAGGTCGTCTCCGCGCAGGCCGAGGAGCCGGCTGCCGAGGGCGCCGAGGCCACGGGCACCGAGGCCTGAGCCTCACCCCACCTGCTTGACTGACGGGGTGGCGGTTCCCTTCGGGGGCCCGCCGCCCCGTTTCCCGTACGCGGGCGCGCATGCCTGTGCCCGTGGCCCGCGACCCCCTGTTCCCGCACCAGTCGTCCGTACCGCGAGGAGACCGAGCACAGATGTCCGACGCCACCGACCCCTGGCTGATCGTGGGCCTCGGCAACCCCGGCCCCGAGTACGCAGCGAACCGGCACAACGTCGGGTTCATGGTCGCCGATCTGCTGGCGGAGCGGGTCGGCGGGAAGTTCAAGCGCGCGCAGAAGGCGCAGGCGCAGGTCGTGGAGGGCCGGATGGGTCCGCCGGGGCCGTCGAGCCGCCGTGTGGTGCTGGCCAAGCCGATGTCGTTCATGAACCTCTCCGGGGGGCCCGTGACCGCGCTGCGGGACTTCTACAAGGTGCCCACGGACCACGTCGTGGCCGTGCACGACGAGTTGGACATCGACTTCGGGGTGCTGCGGCTGAAGCTGGGGGGCGGTGACAACGGGCACAACGGGCTGAAGTCGATGACGAAGGCGATGGGCCCGGACTACCACCGGGTGCGGTTCGGGATCGGCCGGCCGCCGGGGCGCATGCAGGTCGCGGACTTCGTGCTCAAGGACTTCTCGGGCGCGGAGCGCAAGGAGCTGGCGTATCTGGTGGACCGGGCGGCCGACTCCGTCGAGTCGTTGCTGGCGGACGGGCTGGAGCGGGCCCAGTCCACGTACAACTCCTGACATTCCCGCTGGTTCCCGGGCCTTTTTCGGCCACAGGTTGACCGAGGGGACGGCTCTGCCCAAAGATCGGCCCCCATGAAGCGGAGCTCCTCCCACCGGCTGCTGGCCCACGGCCGTTCGTTCGCGGCGGGCTGCGTGGTCCTCCTGCTGCTGGTCGCCGGCGCCTGGACCTCGTGGAACACGGCGCACCACATCGTCCTGGCAACGGGCCGCGAGCACGGCACGATGGCCGTCACGGGCTGCGGTGAGGACGTGTGTTCGGGTTCGTTCGCGCCGGACGCGAAGTCGCGGGAGCGGACCGGGGTGACGATCGAGCGGTCCGTCGCGGTGCGCAAGGGCGACCGCTTCCCCGTCGTGGTGAAGCCCGGGACCGGCGAGGTCGTGCGGACGGGGACGGCGGGGCTCCTGCACGCGTGGGTGCCGTTCGGCGGAGCCCTGGTGCTGGCCGCGTTCCTGATCGGCGGTGGGCTGCGGATGACGCGTACGGCGTGGGGCGCGGGGATCGCGGGTGCGGTCCTGCTGGCGGCGACGTTCGTCGCCCTGTGACAGGACCGCACCCGCGCGTGTTCTCGCCGGGGACGCCGGTGCCGCGCGTCCCCCTGCGGGTCAGCCGGTGTTGCGGAGGCCGGCCGCGACACCGTTGACGGTGAGGAGCAGGGCGCGGGCGAGCAGCGGGTCCGGGTCTTCGCCGCGTTCGGCGGCCTGGCGCTGGCGGGCGAGCAGGGACACCTGGAGGTAGGAGATCGGGTCCAGGTAGGCGTCACGGATGGCGAAGGTCTGCTGGAGCACCGGGCTGGTGTCCAGGAGTTCCTTGCCGCCGGTGACCTTGAGGACTTCCTGCACGGTGAGGGCGTGTTCGGCCTCGATGACGTCGAAGACGTGCGTGAGCTCGTCGGGTACGAGGGTGTCGACGTAGTGCCGGGCGATGCGCAGGTCGGTCTTGGCGAGGGTCATCTCCACGTTGGAGATGAAGTTCCGGAAGAAGTGCCACTGTTCGTGCATCTCGTCCAGGACGGTGTCGAGGCCGGCTTCGCGCAGGGCCTTGAGGCCGGAGCCGACGCCGAACCAGCCGGGGACGATCTGCCGTGACTGGGTCCAGCCGAAGACCCAGGGGATGGCGCGCAGGCCGTCGAGCGAGACGCCCGAGCCGGGGCGGCGGGAGGGCCGCGAGCCCAGGTGCAGGTCGGCGAGCTGGTCCACCGGGGTGGAGGCGAGGAAGTACGCCGGCAGGTCGGGGTCCTCGACGAGCTTGCGGTAGGCGTGGTGGGCGGCGTCGGAGACGGTGTCCATGGCCGCGTCCCAACGGGCGAGCGCTTCGTCGGACTGGCGGGGCGCGGTGTGGAGCGCGGAGGCCTGGAGGGTGGCCGCGACGGTCAGCTCCAGGTTCTCCCGGGCGAGGGCGGGGATGAGGTACTTGTCGGAGATGACCTCGCCCTGTTCGGTGACCTTGATCTCGCCTTCGAGGGTGCCCCAGGGCTGGGCGAGGATCGCGTCGTGGGAGGGGCCGCCGCCGCGGCCGACGGTGCCGCCGCGGCCGTGGAAGAGGCGCAGGCGTACGCCGTAGCGGTGGGCCACGTCGCGGAGCCGGCGCTGGGCGCGGTGGATCTCCCACTGGGAGGTGGTGATGCCGCCGAACTTGGAGGAGTCGGAGTAGCCGAGCATGACCTCCTGGACGTCTCCGCGCAGGGAGACCAGGCGGCGGTAGGACGGGTCGGCGAGCATCTCGTCGAGGATGACGTCGGCGGCCTTGAGCTCGTCGGTGGTCTCCAGGAGGGGGACGATACCGATCTTGGCCCAGCCCCCGTGGAGGTCGACGAGTCCGGCCTCACGGGCGAGGACGGCGGCGGCGAAGACGTCGTCGGCGCCCTGGCACATCGAGATGATGTAGGACTCGATGACCTCGGGGCCGAAGCGCTCGAAGGCCTGCTTGATGGTGTGGAAGACGCCGAGGGTCTTCTCGCCGGCGGCGTCGAGCGGGGCGGGTGTGGGGGCGAGGGGGCGGCGGGAGCGGAGTTCCTTGGCGAGGAGCTTCTGCCGGTAGTCGCGGGGCATGTCGGCGTAGCGCCAGGATTCCTCGCCGAGCCGGTCGAAGAGCTGGCCGAGGGCGTGGTGGTGGGCGTCGGCGTGTTCGCGGACGTCCATGGTGGCGAGCTGGAGGCCGAAGGCGGCGAGGGTGCGGATGGTGCGGTCCATGCGGCCGTCGGCGAAGAGTCCGCCGCGGTGCTCGCGGAGCGAGGTCTGGATGAGGACCAGGTCGGCGATGAGTTCCGCGGTGCCGAGGTAGTCGCAGCCGGGGCGGTGGGGGGTGCCGGAGGCGAGGCGCTCGCGGGTGTTCACGAGCTTCTGGCGGATGCAGGTGGCCTTGAGCCGGTAGGGCTCCTCGGCGTTCAGCCGCTTGTAGCGGGGGCTGATCTCGGGGAGGCGCTCCAGGTCGGTCTGGAGGGAGGTGAGGAGCTCGTCGGTGGCTCCGGTGTAGCGGATGGAGTTGGAGAGCAGTCCGCGCAGGTGGTCGATGAGTTCGAGGGCGTCGGTGATGCCGTGTTCGTGCTGGAGGATCAGGACGTCCCAGGTGACGGCGGGCGTCACGTTGGGGTTGCCGTCGCGGTCGCCGCCGATCCAGGTGCCGAAGGTGAGGGGGCGGGTGCCTGCGGGCAGTTCGACGCCGACGCGTTCGAGTTCGGCGGCGAGGTCCTCCAGGACGTCGCCGACGGCGTTGGCGTGGAGCTCGTCGAGGTAGTAGATGGCGTTGCGGGCCTCGTCGGCCGGTTCGGGGCGTACGACGCGGAGTTCGTCCGTCTGCCAGATGAGGTCGATGTTCTCGGCGAGCCGCAGGTCCTGGCGGCGGCGGTCGGCCTCGATGACGGGGGTTTCCAGGAGCGCGGCGATGCGGCGGAGCTTGTTGAGTACGGAGCGGCGGGCGGCTTCGGTGGGGTGGGCGGTGAAGACGGGCCGTACGTTGAGGTTCTTGACGGTCTCGCGCAGGTGCTCGGGGTCGGCGTCCTTGAGGCGGTCGGCGGTGCGGGCCAGGAGCCCGCCCTCGGCGGCCCGGCGGTCGCGCATCTCGTGGGCGCGGTGGACCTGCTCGGTGACGTTGGCGAGGTGGAAGTAGGTGGAGAAGGCGCGCACGAGCTGTGCGGCGGTCTCCAGGTCGGTGTCGCCGAGGAGCTCGGCCGCGGCCTCGCCGTCGGTGCGGGTCAGGGCGCGGACGCGCTCGACGAGGTCGAGGAGCTCCTGCCCCTCCTGGCGTACGAGGGTCTCGCCCAGCAGGTCGCCGAGGCGGCGGATGTCCGCGCGCAGCTCGGTGCTGGCGGCAGGGGTCTGGTCGGCACTGCTCACAGTGTGCGGCTCCTTGCAGTGGTTGAGCACTTCTGTCACAGGGGGTCCGGGGTTGTCGCGGTACTGACGTCACCCGGGAAAGCAGAGTGCGGACCGCGCTGTCCGACCCACCCAGGATAGGTGTCCGGGGCTTCGGCGTGCTCGCTGCCCCGGGGGGTATCCGTCACGGGGGGTGTCGGCGGTGCCCCCAGGGGTTCCCGTGGCGGCGCTCTCGTGTTGCGGGCCTCTTCGCTGCCATACTTACGTTGCCGTAGGTTACGGAAGCGTAGCCCGGTCATTTCGTCATATTTCCTCACCCCACGGGGGACTGCCGATGCCTACCCGCCCCGATGTGATCGACGACGGCCTGCCGACGGCGGCCGCCGGGACCGTACCCGCCTCCGCCTCCGCCACACTCGGCGGTGACAAGAAGCGTTCCGTCGAGCAGATCGCGCTGCTGCTGTTCATCGTGGTGCCCTTCGCGGCCCTGGTCGCGGCGGTGCCGCTGGCGTGGGGACGCGGTGTCAGCTGGCTCGACCTCGGACTGCTGGTCGTCATGTACTACTGGGGCTGCCACGGCGTGACGATCGGCTTCCACCGCTACTTCACGCACGGCTCCTTCAAGGCCTCCCGGCCGCTGCGCATCACCCTGGCCGTCGCGGGGTCGATGGCGGTCGAGGGACCACTGGTGCGCTGGGTGGCCGATCACCGCAAGCACCACCGGTTCTCCGACGCGGAGGGCGACCCGCACTCGCCGTGGCGGTTCGGCGAGAACCTGCCGGCCCTGCTGAAGGGCCTGTGGTGGGCGCACATCGGCTGGATGTTCAACGAGGAGCAGACACCCCAGCAGAAGTACGCCCCGGACCTGGTCCAGGACCCGGCCATGCGTGCCATCTCGCGTCACTTCCTCTCCTTCACCATCGCCTCGCTGGCCATTCCGCCGCTGGTCGGCGGCCTGGTGACCATGTCGTGGTGGGGTGCGTTCACCGCGTTCTTCTGGGGTTCGCTGGTCCGGGTAGCCCTGCTGCACCACGTGACCTGGTCGATCAACTCGATCTGCCACGCCGTCGGCAAGCGGCCCTTCAAGTCCCGCGACCGGTCGGGGAACGTCTGGTGGCTGGCGGTCCTCTCGTGCGGCGAGTCCTGGCACAACCTGCACCACGCCGACCCGACGAGCGCGCGGCACGGCGTGCTGAGGGGACAGATCGATTCGAGCGCCCGGCTGATCCGCTGGTTCGAGAAGCTGGGCTGGGCGCACGACGTGCGCTGGCCCGACGCCTCGCGTATCGCCGCCCGGCGCAAGCCCGCGACGGCCGACCCTGCATGATTGACGACGTGGCGACCGACGGAAGCACCAGCGGCGAGAAGAGCAGGACTGCCCCTGCGCGCCGGACCAGGCGGGTCCGGATGACGGGCAAGGAGCGCCGCGAGCAACTGCTGGACATCGGCCGCGCCCTGTTCGCCGACAAGGGTTTCGAGGGCACCTCGGTCGAGGAGATCGCGGCGCGCGCCGGAGTGTCCAAGCCGGTGGTGTACGAGCACTTCGGCGGCAAGGAGGGGCTGTACGCCGTGGTCGTCGACCGCGAGATGCGCCAGCTCCTGGACCTGGTGACCGGCGCCCTCACGGCAGGTCATCCGCGGGAGCTCCTGGAGCAGGCGGCGTTCGCGCTGCTCGACTACATCGAGACGTACACGGACGGGTTCCGGATCCTGGTCCGGGACTCTCCGGTCGCGCAGTCCACGGGGACCTTCGCCTCGCTGATCAGCGACATCGCGACCCAGGTCGAGGACATCCTCGGCCTGGAGTTCAAGGCCCGCGGCTTCGACCCGAAGCTGGCGCCGCTGTACGCGCAGGCGCTGGTCGGCATGGTGGCACTGACCGGCCAGTGGTGGCTGGACGTCCGCAAGCCGAAGAAGGCGGAGGTCGCGGCCCACCTGGTGAACCTCTGCTGGCACGGCCTGGAGAACCTGGAGGCGAAGCCGCGGCTGATCGGGCACCGGAAGAGCTGACCGGCACTCCGGCGCGAGCCCGTCCCGTCACCGCGTCCTTCGTCACCCGTCGTGATGACGCCTGCGGATTCCCGGCCGTACCGTGGTCGGGAGGGCAGAGGATTCGTCCATGGGAGGAACCATGACCGCCGAGCCGACCACCGCGCACAGCTCCCGCTGGCCGGTGCCCCCGCAGGACGGATACACCGTGGACGATCTGTTCACGCTGCCCGATCTCCCGCCGCACACGGAATTGCTCGACGGGAGCCTGATCTTCGTGAGTCCGCAGCGCATCTTTCACAGCCTCGTGATCGACCTGCTGACCTACGGGCTGCGCAGCAGTGCGCCCCGTGAGCTGAAGGTCGTGCGCGAGATGACCGTGGTCCTCGACCGCCGCAACGGGCCGGAGCCGGATGTCTCCGTCGTCCGGGCGGAAGCGGTCACCAGCCGGGAGCTGACCCGGTTCGAGGCCGCCGACGTGCTGCTCGCCGTCGAGGTGGTCTCGCCGGACTCCGAGGCGCGGGACCGTGACACCAAGCCGCAGAAGTACGCGGCGGCCGGCATCCCGCACTTCTGGCTGGTCGAGATGGCCGGCAGCGACCGGCACCCGGTCGTGCGGGTCTACGAACTGGACCCGGTGAACAAGGCGTACGCCCTGACGGGCATCCACCATGACCGGCTCAAGACCGGGGTTCCGTTCCCCGTCGATGTCGACATCTCGCCGGAAGCTCTCGATCGGCTCTGAGCGCTCACCCGGCAGTCCTGGTCACCGCGAAGACGCGGCGGAACGGGAACACCGTGCCGTGCGGGCCCGCCGGGTAGACGGGGCGCAGCAGGTCGCGGTATTCGGTGACGAAGGCGTCGCGTGCGTCGGGGTCGTCGGCGAGGGCGGTGAGGACGGGGCGCAGGCCGGTCCCCTTCACCCAGTCCAGGACGGCGTCCTCCCCCTGGAGCAGGTGCAGGTAGGTGGTCTCCCAGACGTCGGCCGTACGGCCGGGCGCGGTGAGGTGGCGCAGGTACTCCGCCGGGGTGAGGACCGCGTCGTCGTGGCGTAGCAGACCGCCGAGCCGGTCGCGCCAGGCCGGGGACCCGGCCAGTTGGCGCAGGAGGGTGTGGCTGGGGGCGCCGAAGTTGCCGGGGACCTGGAAGGCGAGGACGCCGCCGGGGGTGAGGGCGTCGAGCCAGACGGGGATGCGGTCGGCATGGCCGGGGACCCATTGGAGCAGGGCGTTGGAGACGATGAGGTCGTACGGCTCGTCCGGGATCCAGGTCGCGGCGTCGGCCTCGGCGAAGTCGAGCCGGGGTCCCGCGTGGGCGCGGGCCCGCTCCAGCATCTGGGGGGAGTTGTCGTACCCGGTGACGCGGGCCTGTGGCCACCGGTCGGCGAGCAGGGCCGTGACGTTGCCGGGGCCGCAGCCCAGGTCGGCGATCCGTGGGGCGGGGTCGTGGGGAAGCGGCCCGATCCGGGCCAGGAGATCGTGGAAGGGCCGGGTGCGGTGGTCCGCGTGGCGCAGGTACTGTCGCGGGTCCCAGGTCGGTGCGCTCATGCGCCCAGGATCACCGGGGGGATATCTTGATGTCAAGACACTTGAATTCAAGAGACTTCATGTCGAGGGACCCTCTACACTGATCGACATGGAGGACGAGGTCGACCGACTGGTCGCTGCATGGCGCCGCGAGCGCCCCGACCTCGACGTGGAACCACTCGAGGTCCTGAGCCGCGTCTCCCGCCTGGCCCGCCATCTCGACCGGGCCCGCAGGATCGCCTTCGCCGAGCACAGTCTGGAGCCGTGGGAGTTCGACGTCCTGACGTCCCTGCGCCGCGCCGGCGCACCGTACCAGCTCTCCCCCGGCCAGCTCCTCACCCAGACACTCGTCACCTCGGGCACGATGACGAACCGCATCGACCGGCTCACCAAGAAGAACCTCGTCGAGCGGCTGCCCGACCCGAGCGACCGCCGCGGCGTCCTCGTACGGCTGACGGACCTGGGCCGCGACAAGGCCGACCAGTCGCTGGCCGGGCTGCTCGCCCAGGAGCGCACCATCCTCGGCGAGCTCTCCCCCCGGCAGCGCGCCGAACTGGCCGGTCTGCTACGCCAGTTGACCGCCCCGTTCGACAACATCCCCGGTTAGGACCGGTAGTGAGTTGTCCCGCGGCGTCGCGGGGCAACTCACTACAGGCCCTAGGTCGGCCGGCCCCACACCGGCCCGCCGGGCCAGCGCCACCGCGGCCAGCGTCGAGTGCACGCCCAGCTTCCCCAGCACGTTCTGCATGTGCGTACGCACCGTGTGCGGGGAGAGGAAGAGCCGCTCGGCGACCGCCTTGCGACCCAGCCCCGCCACCATGCAGCGCAGCACCTCGCGCTCGCGCGGCGTCAGCGACTCCACGAGCTGCTCGCCCTCCGTACGGTGCTTGCGCGCGGCGGTCAGCTCCCGCAGGACACCGGTGAGCAGGGCGGCCGGCAGATGCGTCTCGTCCCGCAGCACACCCCGGACGACCGTCAGCAGCCGCTGCAGCGAACAGTCCTTGGCGACCCACCCCGACGCGCCCGCCTGCAGTGCCAGCGCGGCCCGGCGCGGGTCGTCCCTCTCGGCGAGCACCACGGTACGCATCGACGGCCGGCCCGCCCGCACCTCGGCGACCAGCGAGATTCCGTCCACCGGGCCCTGCCCGTCCGGCGCCCGCGGCGCGGGCACGACGGGAGTGCGGCCCGCGGGCACGACGCCCAGCTCGGCGTCGACCAGCATCACGTCGTAGGGGCGTCCCTCGGTGCCCGCGCGCTCCAGACACCGCACCGCGGCGGGACCACTGCCCGCCGCCGACACGTCGACGTCCGGTTCCGCGGCGAGGGCCGCCGCGAGGGATTCGGCAAAGATGCGGTGGTCGTCGACCACCAGAACCCGGATACGAGCCACAGACACCCCCATGCCGCGTCAGCTCCCGGGGCGCCCCGTGCGGCCTGCCCCGCCGGGGACGGACCGCTGCGGACACGGCGCCCGGACCGCTGGGCCACCGCCGTCCACGGCCGCCGCCGTGGACCGGCCGCCACCCGTCCGGGCGCCGTGTCCGACTGTCTCATCCCCTGAAACAGCACCGGCCCCCACCGGTGCTGTCCATCAGCCTACGGCGGGTAGGGGACCGCGGAAGGCGATTCGAAGAACTGACAGGTGACGGTGTTCAGGGTGTGATGCATGTTCCGTCTTGAAACAGAAGTGGACAAGGAACGTCGTGTTCTGCTGGGTCGCCGGCTGCACGAGGACAACCGGGACGGATCACCGCAGCTGCGCGCCCTGCACACCACCGCGGCCGAGCGGGAACTCCCGCTGGAGGTCTGGCTCCTCGACGAGGAGGGGGCGCTCGCCGGCGGGCTGGCCGGACGGACCTGGGCCCACTGGCTCCACGTGGACCTGCTCTGGGTGGATCCCCGCCACCGCGGCGGCGGGCTGGGCTCGCGCCTGCTGGGCGAGGCGGAGCGCCTCGCCCGCGACGACCGGGCCTGTACCCGCTCCCGGCTGGAGACCTGGGACTTCCAGGCCCCCGCCTTCTACCGGAAGAAGGGGTACGAGGTGGTCGGTGAGGTCGCCGACTACCCGCCCGGCGTCGTCGAGTACATCCTCGTCAAGCGGCTGGAGCGATCCGCCGGGCCCCCGCCGAAGGAACCGCGGGGAAGATTCCCGGGGTGGCGTAGCCGGCCGAGGTGAAGGCCTCCGACACGGCCTTGGCGACCGTGTCCGCCACGGCCTCCTCGACGAGCACGACGGCCGAGCCGCCGAAGCCGCCGCCCGTCATCCGCGCGCCGAGCGCCCCCGCCGCGTTCGCCGCGGAGACCACCAGGTCGAGCTCGGGGCAGGAGACCCGCAGATCGTCGCGGAGGGAGACGTGTCCCTCGGTGAGCACCGGACCGGCCGCCCGCACCTCACCCGCGTCGAGCAGCGCGATCACCTGCTCCACCCGGTGGTTGTCGCTCACGACGTGACGGACGTAGCGGACGACGGACTCGTCCTCGCCGGCCGCCGCCAGGGTGCCGAGCGCGGCTTCCAGTCCCTCGTACGGAAGGTCGCGCAGGGTTCCTATGCCCAGGGCGCGGGCTCCCGCCTCGCAACCGGCCCGGCGCTCCGCGTACGCGCCGTCGCCCAGGGCGTGCTTGACCCGGGTGTCGACGACCATGAGCTGCAGGCCCTGTGCGGCCAGGTCGAAGGGGACCTGGCGCTGGGTGAGGTCGCGGGTGTCGAGGTGGAGGGCGTGTCCCCGCGTGCAGCAGGCCGATGCCATCTGGTCCATGACCCCGCACGGCACACCGACGAACGCGTTCTCGGCGCGCCGGCCGAGGACCGCGAGCTCCGGTGCGCTCAGGCCCAGCCCGAAGAGGTCGTTCAGGGCGAGTGCGGTGACGACCTCCAGGGCGGCGGACGAGGAGAGTCCCGCGCCCACGGGGACGGTCGAGGTGAGCTCGATGTCCGCGCCGGTGACGGGGTGCCCCGCCTCGCGCAGCGCCCAGACGACACCGGCCGGGTAGGCCGCCCAGCCGTGGCCCGCGTGCGGGGCCAGCTCCTCGACACGCAGGGATACGACTCCGCCCGGCACGTCGGTGGAGTGCAGCCGCAGTACGCCGTCGGTGCGGCGGGCGACGGCCGCGCGGGCGCTGTGCGGGAGGGCGAGCGGCAGGACGAAGCCGTCGTTGAAGTCGGTGTACTCACCGATCAGGTTCACCCGTCCGGGTGCCGCCCATATCCCCTCGGGCGCGGTCCCGTACAGCTCGGCGAAGGCGGCGGTCAGAGCGGTGTCGCTCAGAGCCTCGGTCAACTCGGTCATGAGGTGGTGCGTTCCTCTCGGCGGGCGAACGCCCAGGCGTCGGCGACGATTCCGGCCAGGTCGGCGCGGGACGGCTTCCAGCCGAGCCGTTCCCTGGCGGTGGCTGCGGAGGCGACGAGTACGGCCGGATCGCCGCCGCGCCGGGGGGCGGTGGTCTCGGGTACGGGGCGGCCGGTGACCTGCCGGACGGTCTCGATGACCTCCCGTACGGAGAAGCCGTTGCCGTTGCCGAGGTTGCAGATCAGGTGCTCGCCCGCGGTGGCGGCGTCCAGGGCCAGCAGGTGGGCCTCGGCGAGGTCGGCGACGTGGATGTAGTCGCGTACGCAGGTGCCGTCCGGTGTCGGGTAGTCGTCGCCGTACACGGAGATCGACTCGCGCCGGCCGAGCGCGACCTGGAGCACCAGGGGGATCAGGTGCGACTCGGGGTCGTGGCGTTCGCCGTGGCTGCCGTAGGCGCCGGCGACGTTGAAGTAGCGCAGGGAGACCGCGGCCAGGCCGTGCGCGGCGGCCTCCCCGGTGATCATGTGGTCGACGGCGAGCTTGGTGGCCCCGTAGGGGTTGGTGGGTGCGGTGGGGTCGGACTCGGTGATGGGGCTGGAGACCGGCTCCCCGTACGTCGCGGCGGTGGAGGAGAACACCAGGGTCCGCACCCCGGCGTCGCGCATCGCGGCGAGCAGGGCGGTCGTCCCGCCGACGTTGTTCACCCAGTACTTCTCCGGGTTCACCACGGACTCCCCCACCTGGGAGGACGCGGCGAAGTGCAGGACTCCGTCGTAGGAGGCGTCGAGCCACTTCGCGGCGTCCTGGACGCGGCCCTCGATGAACTCGGCCCCCTCGGGGACCCCCTCGCGGAAACCGGTCGACAGGTCGTCCAGCACGGTCACGGTGTGACCGGCCTCCAGCAGATGGGCGGCGACGACACCCCCGACGTATCCCGCACCGCCTGTGACCAGGTACTTCTTACCGAGGTTATTCACTCGCTCGCTACCTCTCGCAGTCGCTGGGCCGCGGCCTCCGGCGGCACGTCGTTGATGAACACGCCCATGCCGGACTCGGAGCCCGCGAGGAACTTCAGCTTGCCCGAGGTGCGCCGAATGGTGAAAAGCTCCAGGTGGAGCCCGAACTCCTCCCGCCCGGGCACCGCGAACGGTGCCTGGTGCCAGGCGGAGATGTACGGGGTCGGCGGCTCCCCGGCGCCGAAGATCCGGTCGAACCGCCTCAAGAGTTCCAGATAGACCTGTGGGAACTCCGTGCGGGCCGCGTCGTCGAGCTCCCGCAGGTCGGGGACGCGGCGGCGTGGGTACAGGTGCACCTCGTAGGGCCAGTGCGCCGCGTACGGCACGAACGCCACCCAGTGCGCGCCCTCCAGGACGACGCGCGATCCGTCGGCCAGCTCCCGGGCGACGACATCGTCGAAGAGGTTGCGGCCGGTCTCCGCGCGGTGGGCCCCGGCCGAGCGCATCATCAGCTCGGTGCGCGGGGTGACGAAGGGGTAGCCGTAGATCTGCCCGTGCGGGTGGCCCAGCGTGACACCGATCTCCGCACCCCGGTTCTCGAAGCAGAACACCTGGGTGACCTGCGGGAGTTCGGCGAGGTCGGCCGTCCGGTCGGTCCAGGCCTCCAGGACGAGGGCGGCCTGCTCCTCGGTGAGCCCGGCGAAGGACACGTCGTGGTCGGAGGTGAAGCAGACGACCTCGCAGCGGCCCGAGTCACCGGCGAGGGACGGGAAACGGTTCTCGAAGACGGCGACGTCGTAGTGCGCGTCGGGGATCTCGCTCAGCCGGCCGTCCCGCGAGGGGCAGAGCGGGCACTCGTCGGCCGGCGGATGGTAGGTCCGCCCCTGCCGGTGCGAGGCGACGGCCACCGAGTCGCCCAGCAGCGGGTCGCGGCGGATCTCCGAGGACGTCGAGACGGCGTCGAGCGGCCGCTGGTCGACGGCCTCGCGGACGGTGTCGTCCGCGGAGTCGTAGTAGATCAGCTCACGGCCGTCGGCAAGCGTTGTGACCGTCTTCTTCACCAGGCTCCTCCATGGGATCACCCTCCAACATAAGCGCACATAACAAATCACAAGCAAACACGCTAGTCAATGCTGCGCCCGCCCTGCGGGCCGCGTACGGCAAGCAGAGGCCGCGGCTGTGGCTGCTTCCCACCGCCTGGCCACGAGCGAACAGAAAGGCCCACCGGCACGGTTTCGTCGACGGACGAACGGGCGGGGGCTCCGTCGGGTTCGGTTCGCGCGACGAGCGGTACCCGGTTGCCCGACGGAGCATGAAGCCGGGGGCGTCGGGGGCGGCCGGCCCGCCGTGCGCGTCGGCCGGACCACCCGGCCGCGTAAGAAGTCGGCCCCCCAGGGGTGGCGATGTCATCGTCCTCCGGGGGCGGGGCGGGTCACGCGGTCAGTGACGGCCGTCCTGCTCCGGATGCGACGGGGCGCGGTCCAGCAGGCCCGTACGGGCGGCGAGGGCCGCGGCTTCGAGGCGGGAACCGACGCCCAGCTTCATCAGGACGCGCTGCACATGAGTACGGGCGGTGCTGGCGGCGACGGCCATTCCGGCGGCGATCAGCCGGGTGTCCTCCCCCTCGGCGATCCGGACCAGCACCTCGACCTCGCGCGGGGTCAGCAGCCCCAGCAGCCGCTGCCCCTCGTCGTCCGGCTGGACGGCCGGGTGGAGGAGCTCCGCGAACGCGCCCCGCAGCAACTGCGGGGCGATCGCGGCCTCTCCGGCCCGCGCCTTGGTCACCGCGCGTTCGACGCCCTCCATGCGTTCGTCGTGACGCACGTAGCCGGCGGCCCCCGCGGCGAAGGCGGCGGCGATACCGCGCGGGCTGGGGACCGGCCCGAGCACCACGACGGCCACCTGCGGGCGCTCCCGCCCGATCCGTACGATCGGGTCGAAGGCCCCCGGTTCGGCCGGGGCCGCCGTACCGAACAGACAGACCTCCGGCGCCCGGCTGACCACGAGTTCGGCCGACCCCGCGGTCGGCGCGGCCGCCGCGAGCACCCGGTGACCCCGCAGCCTGAGCGCCGAGGCGAGCGCCTCGGCGAGCAGGCGGTGGTCGTCGACCACCATGAGCCGCACGCCCATCGAGATAGCCCCCCTGTGTACAGCGCCGTACCGCTGTGTGACCCCGGAACAGGCCCCCCGGCCCTCTTGACCCGGCAAGTTACACGCTTGGTCGAGGTGCCGCGCCCGCTACCGGGCAGAAGCCACTCGGAATGCCGTTTTCTCGTCTGTCGGACCCACGTGCCGGGCGGAAAACGATCGGCCCTGCCGGTCGGATGATCAACCGGCAGGGCCGACGCTGCACACCGTCGCGGTTCACCCGCGCACGGGTCAGCGGGTGGTGAAGGAGACGACGAGGTAGCGCTTGTCGCCCAGTCCGCTCTTGCTGGGCTTGCTGACCATCTTGTCGGAGATGAACAGCCGCCCCTTCTCGTAGATGTACTCGGCGTAGTCACCGGAGAAGCTGGTCTCCGCGTCCCGCACCGTCCTGTCGTCCGGGTTCTCCATCAGCACGGTCTCCTCGAAGGTGGAGCCGTCGACGGAGACGATCTGGCCGCCCTTGTCGTACGGGGGCTCCTTGTACGCGATGATGTCGGTGCCGTCCATGCGCAGCGGCCTCAGCGTGTAGCGGTCGCCCGCGTCCGCCCTGCCGCCGACGAGCTTGCCGGTCGTCAGGTCGAAGGCGACGATCTCGTTGGTGTCGCCGTACTCCCCTCCGCCCTCGTGCTCCTCGGTCGGCAGGTACAGCCGGTTGTTGCCGACGGCCAGGGACTGGCAGCTCTCGACCTCGGTGGAGCCGCAGCGCGCTCCGTACTTCTCCGCGTCGGCCGAGATCCGCACGATCAGCTTGCCGGTGGCCGCGTCGATCGAGAAGAAGTCCGAGATGCCGCTGCCGTCACCGGCGGTGTCGCCGACGTCCGCGGCGACGACGAGCGGCTTGGTGGAGACGATGCTCGCGAACTCGACGCCGGCCGGCAGGTCGTACGAGGACAACGGTGCGCCCGTGGTCGGGTTCAGCGCCTGCACCGTGAGCTGCCGGGCGTCGTAACCGCCGCACTTGCGGACCACGGCGAGGGCCTCGCCGCCGCCGTACCCCATGTCGTAGCAGCCGTCGGTGTCGGCCTTCGGCCTCCACAGCTCGGCCCCGTCGGCGAGGTTGAAGGCGGCGCCGCCGCTGGTGCCGCCCGCGGCGACCGTGGTGCCGCTGAGGGTGATCTCGCCGAACCGTACGGGCTCGTCACCGCTGGCGGTGGAGGTGACCGACTTGCTCCACATCAGCTTGCCGGTCGTCAGGTCCAGGGCGCCGACCTGGGTGCACGCGGGGTACTTGTCCTGCGCGCTCGGCTTGCCGTCCTCGAAGGCGATCGCCGTCTTGAAGTCCTTGCTCATGTGCCGGGAGGCGGCGCAGAGCTGGCCCTTGAGCGGGATCGACCAGAGCTTGGTGCCCTTGTCGAGGTCGTAGCCGGTGATCTCGTAGACGCCGGTCTTCACGTACGCCTTGTCGGTGACCCACGAGCCGTCGACGGTGGTGGTGTCGGCGACCTCCGGCTGGGGAAGCTGGAAGCCGACCCGGGACTTGGTGTCGGCCGGCGCCTTCTCGGTGCCGCCGCCCTTGCCCTCGCCGCCCTTGCCCTCGCCGCCCTCGCCGCCGGTGGGACCGGCCGAGGACGCCTCGGTCTCCTTGCCGCCGTCGTCACCGCTGCCGGTCGCGTAGAGGACCCCGCCGCCGACGATCAGCACCACGGCGACCGCCGCAGCGACGATGATCTTCATCTGGGTGGTGAACCCGCCGCCGCTCCCGCCCTGCGGGGGGACGTACTGCGGCTGCATCGGCGCGGTCGGGTAGCCGTACCCCTGCTGCGGGTGCATGCCGGGCTGTCCGGGCGGCGGTCCCTGCGGGAAGCCGTACCCGGGCTGCGCCGGCTGCGTCTGCGGGTAGCCGTAGGCGGGGTCCTGCGGCGGACCGCCGGGCGCAGGCGCCTGGGCACCGAACCCGCCGGACGGGGGGCCGTATCCGCCGGGGGGCGGGGGCGGCGGGCTGCCGTAGCCGCCGGCGGGCGGGGTGGGCGGCGCGGCCGGGGGCTGCTTCGCGAGCGGGTCGGAAGGCGGCGGGGTGGGTGCGCCGAAGCCGCCGGGGGGCGGGTTCTGCGGCGCGCCGAAGCCGCCCTGGGGCGGCTCGTCGGTCGGCTGAGTCATGGCGTGCGTACCTCTGGGGTGTCCGGGGGGAAGGGGCTGCGGGTGCCGACGTGGGCGGTCACTTGCCGAAGGCCATCATGGTGGCCTGGTCCTTCTCCTCCTCGTCGTTGCTCGCGCTGACGCGCGTGCTGATGATGAAGGAACGACCGCCCTCGTAGAGGGCCTTGACGCTGAAGAAGTTCTCGATCCGCGTCGTCGAGTCCGGGTGCTGCAACAGGACCTCGGGGGTCCCGCCGGTGGGCGCGATCGTCGCGATCGCCCCGCCCTTGTCGTAGGAGGGCTCCAGGTAGACGAGCAGGTTGCCGCCCTCCATGCGCAGCGGCTTCATCGTGCGCCCGGCGGGTGCGGCGGCCTTCCACTTGGGCTTGCCGGTGTTCAGGTCGAAGGCGATGACCTTGTTCGTGCGGCCGGTGCCGCTCGTGTCGTCCTCGGTCATCATGTAGAAGGTGTTGGCGTCGGCGGCGACGCCGGTGCAGCCCTCCAGCTGCTGGCCGAAGATCGCGAAGTCGTGACCGCAGTCGACGGAGAACTTGTCCTCCTTGTCACCGACCAGCTGGGAGCGGAGCGTGCCGTTCTCCCTGAGGGCGAGGATGGACCACTTCTTCTCCTCGGGCTGCGTCAGTGAGACGACCAGGGGGCTGACCGAGTAGACCTTGTCGACCTCCCAGCCGGGCTTGGGCGTGTACGTCCACCTGGCCTTCCCGGTGGTGGGGTCGACCTCCTGGATCTGGTGCTGGGGGTTGTCCGGGTCGGCGGTGCGGCAGTTGGACGCGGCGATCAGCTTGGCCCCGCCCGCGAAAGCGAAGGGCTGGCAGTTACCCGACGGCTTGCCGAACAGCTCCGTGCCGTCGCTCACCCGGTAGGCGTTGGAGTTGCCGGTCCGGCCGACGGTCACGGTGTCGCCGCTGATCGCCAGGCCGATGTCGGACATCAGGTCCCAGGTGCCGTTCTTCTTGACCGACTTCTTCCAGCCGGCCTTCCCCGTCCTGAGGTCGATCATCTGCAGTTCGGAGCAGTCCGCCTTGTCCGTCGTACCGTTCTTCACACCGATCACGAGCTTGCCGTCGGGGGTGGCGGTGCCGGGAGCCGCGCACATGTCGGCGGGCAGCGGGAGGGTCCACTTCTGCTTGCCGTCGGCCACGGAGTAGCCGGCGACCGAGCGGTACATGCCCTTGACGAGCGTGTCGCCCACGATCCACGGACCGTAGACGTCCGCGCCGTTGCGCGGCAGGTCGATGTCGTTCTTCGTGAGCCAGAGGACCTTGGCCTCGCCGGCCTTGCGCCCGGCGTTGAGGTCGTCGTTCGCCTCTCGGCCGCCGCCGGTGCCGTCCCCCTCGTCGACGGTGGGCGAGGCGCTGGGCTCCGCGTCCCCGGTGCTGGATTCGGCGACCGGCTTCTTGTCGTCGCCGTCGCCACCGTTCGTGGCGAAGAAGATGCCACCGCCGACCACGAGCAGTGCGGCGAGTGCCGCGCCGATGACGACCGCGGGCTTGCCCTTGAAGGGGCCGCCGCCGGAGCCTGCCGGGGCGGGTGCGCCGGGGTACTGCTGCTGCGGGAAGCCGTAACCGCCCGGCTGCGTGGGCTGACCGTAGGGGCCGGGTGGCTGCTGGCCGTAGGGGCCGGGCTGGGCGCCGTACGGACCGGGCTGAGCGCCGTAGGGGCCGGGCTGCTGCGCGTACGGTCCGGAGCCCTGCGGGTAGCCGTACCCCGGCTGTCCGGCCGGTGCCTGCGGGTAGCCGTACCCGGGCTGGGCGGGCGGCGGGGTCTGCGGGGGCGTGGGCGGCATCTGCGGCGGGGCCGCCGGGGGCGGCGTCTGCGGAGGCGGCCCCTGGGGAGGCCGGGGGGTGTCCTGCGGTTCCTGCGGAGCCCCGAAACCCCCCTGCGGCGGTTGCTGGCTGGGCGGCTGGGTCATCAGCACGTCCCCCTTCGTGCGGTCCGGTGCCCGTTCCGGTCTCCCCCGCGATTCCGGGGGCCTCAGAGGATCGGAAACACGAACTCTCTGAATACCCCTGGAAAGGAGCGAATCGGGCATGGCTTCCGCAGTGTCACGACAGTCGAGCGGGGCTTCTTTGTACCACCCATGACACATCGAACACCGGATCGGTCCACCCCCTGTTCCCAAGGGAGGACCGGCCCGTGATGCCCTCGTTACGCACGCATGGGAGTGGTGGGCCCACCGCCCCACCGACACAGCGTCAACTATGCGCCGCACGAGGGCTCTTGACCGGCCGGCACGGAAGCGCCGATCCCACCTCTCCCCTATGTCCAGTTATCAACCGACTTCCGGACCGGCCTGTTCGGTGAAGACCATCAGGGCGGTCGCCGCCTTCTCCTCCGCGTCGTCGTCCTCGCTGATCCGCTGCGGCAGGACGAAGGAGCGGCCGTCCGCGTAGGCGACCCTCGGTGACCAGAGCGAGGCCTCGGTGCCGGCCGCCGAATCCGGGTGCCGCAGCAGGGTCGTGAGCGTCCCCCGGGACGGTTCGAGGGCGGCGATCGCGCCGCCCTTCTTGTACCCGGCGTCCACATGGACCAGGACGCGCCCGCCGTCCATGCGCAGCGGCCACATGGTCCGGCCGGACGGCGCGGAGGCCTTCCACACCGGTGTGCCGGTCGCGAGGTCGAAGGCGATGACCTTGTTGGTCGAGGATTTCAGGTCGTCCTCGGACCGGGTGGAGAGGTAGAACCTGTTCGCGTCGGCCACGGCACCGGCGCAGTCGTCGAGGTTTCCGCCGCTGTCCACCGAGTCCTCGGTGCACCGCACGGCGTAGTTCTCGCCGTCGCCGGCCAGTTGCGACCGGTAGGTGCCGTTCGCGTTCAGGATCACGATGGCCCACTTGTCGTCCTGCTTCAGCGAGATGACGACCGGGCTCGTGGAGTAGATGTGCGCGACGTGCCAGCCGGGTTTCAGCGCGTACGTCCACTTCGCCGCACCGGTGACCGGGTCGACCTCCTGGACCTGCTGGCGCACCGGGTCCACGGGCTCCGCCTGGCAGCTGACGGCGGCCAGCATCCGGGGGCCGCTGGTGAAGGCGTACGGCTGGCAGACGCCCTCCCGCCTGCCGAAGAGCTCCTTGCCGTCGCTGATCCGGTAGGCGGTGGAGTTGCTGGTGCGGCCGAAGGTCACCGTGTCCCCGTTGACCGACATGGCGACGTGCGACAGCCCGTCCTGCATGCCGGACCGGTCGACCTTCTTCTTCCAACCGGCCTTACCGGTGCGCAGGTCGATCATCTGGAGGACCGAGCACTCCGCCTCGCGCTCCGAGACGTTGTCCTCGACGGCGACGACGATCCTGCCGTCCGCCGTGGGCCGGGGCGGCGCGGCGCACAGATCGGTGGGCAGCCGCAGGCTCCACCTCTCGGCCCCGTCGGCCACGGAATAGCCGGACACCTTGCGGTACATGCCCTTGACGACGAGGTCACCGGCGAACCACGGGCCGTAGGTCTCCTCCCCGTACTGCGGGAGGTCGACGCCGTTCTCCCGCAGCCAGGCGACCTCGGCCTCGCCCGGCTTGCGCCCGGCGTTGAGTTCGGCGGCGGTCGGTCCCGACCTCTGCGCGCCGCCCCGGCCGTCGCCCTCGCCACCGTTCTTCCCTTCGCCCTGGCCGCCGCCGGACGGGTTCCCGGACTTCCCGGTGACGGGCCGCCCCGTGCCGGTGCCGTCGCCGCTCGCCGCCCACCAGATGCCACCGCCGGTCAGCAGCACGGCGAGCACGACGCCGACGACCAGGCGGGTCCGGCGCCCGGAACGGCCGCCGCCGGGCCCCACGGGGCCGCCCGTCGGCTGCTGCGTGTACGGGCCGGGCTGCTGCTGGGTGTACGGCCCCGGCTGGGGTGCGTACGGACCGGGCTGGGGTGCGTACGGACCGGGCTGGGGTGCGTACGGGCCGGGCTGGGGTGCGTACGGGCCCGGCTGGGCTGCGTACGGGCCCGGCTGCTCCCCGTACGGGCCGGGGGTGGGCGGGTAGCCGTAACCGGGCTGCGCCGGCCCGGGGTTCCCCGTGGACGGATCGTACGGAGCCCCGAAGCTTCCCTGCGGCGGTTGCCCGCCCGGTGGCTGAGTCATTCGGCACGTCCCCCTTCGTGCGGTCCCACCCGGTCCGGTGCCTGGACCGGGCAAGGCTTCTTTCTACCACCCGCCCCTCAGGCACCAGCCGTTACACCGGGGGCCCGCGCCGCCGGCCCTCCGGAGCGTCACGCGTCCTCGGCCAGCTCCAGCCAGCGCATCTCCAACTCGTCGCGCACGGTCACCAGTTCACGCAGCTCGGCGTCGAGCTTGGCCACCTTCTCGAAGTCCGTCGCGTGGGCGGCGATCTGCGCGTGCAGTTCCGTCTCCCTGGTCGACACCTTGTCGAGCTGCCGCTCGACCTTCTTCAGCTCCTTCTTCGCGGCACGCGCCACCTGCGAGGAGACACCCTCGGCCGGTGCGGCCTTCGGCGCCGCGGAGGCGGTGGCGGACACGGGCGTCACCGCCTCCTCCATCCGCTGCCTGCGCTCCAGGTACTCGTCGATGCCGCGCGGCAGCATCCGCAGCGACCGGTCGCCCAGGAGCGCCATCACCCGGTCCGTGGTCCGCTCGATGAAGAACCGGTCGTGCGAGATCACGATCATCGACCCGGGCCAGCCGTCGAGGAGGTCCTCCAGCTGGGTCAGGGTCTCGATGTCCAGGTCGTTGGTCGGCTCGTCGAGGAAGAGGACGTTGGGCTCGTCCATCAGCAGCCGCAGGATCTGCAGCCGCCGGCGCTCGCCACCGGACAGGTCACCGACCGGGGTCCACTGCTTCTCCTTGGAGAAGCCGAACTGCTCGCAGAGCTGGCCGGCGGTCATCTCGCGGCCCTTGCCGAGGTCGACCCGGTCGCGCACCTGCTGGACGGCTTCCAGCACCCGCAGGTTCGGGCTGAGTTCGGCGACCTCCTGGGAGAGGTAGGCCAGCTTGACCGTCTTGCCGACGACGACCTTCCCCGCCGCGGGCTGTACGTCGCCCTGCGTGCGGGCCGCCTCCGCGAGCGCCCGCAGCAGCGAGGTCTTGCCCGCGCCGTTCACCCCGACCAGGCCGATGCGGTCACCGGGGCCGAGCTGCCAGGTGAGGTGCGTGAGCAGCGTCTTCGGCCCGGCCTGGACGGTCACGTCCTCCAGGTCGAAGACGGTCTTGCCGAGCCGGGCGTTGGCGAACTTCATCAGCTCACTCGTGTCGCGCGGCGGCGGCACGTCGGCGATCAGCTCGTTGGCGGCCTCGATGCGGTAGCGC
The DNA here is from genome assembly GCF_044334475.1 of Streptomyces sp. NPDC020780. NCBI lineage: Bacteria > Bacillati > Actinomycetota > Actinomycetes > Kitasatosporales > Streptomycetaceae > Streptomyces > Streptomyces sp. NPDC020780. The sequence goes on from NZ_JBIRTB010000010.1 coordinate 163,846, forward strand.
GGCTTGGACGTACGGGCGGGGGCGCCGCGCCGCAGCCAGGCCAGCTCCTTGCGCATCAGGTTCTGGCGCTTGGACTCCTCGGTCGCGGCGATCCGCTCCCGCTCGGCCCGGGCGAAGACGTAGTCGCTGTAGCCGCCCTCGTACTCGTGGACGGTGCCCCGCTGGACGTCCCACATGCGGGTGCACACCTGGTCGAGGAACCACCGGTCGTGCGTCACGCAGACGAGAGCGGAGCGCCGGGTCCGCAGGTGTCCGGCCAGCCAGGAGATGCCCTCGACGTCGAGGTGGTTGGTGGGCTCGTCGAGGACGATCAGGTCCTGTTCGGCGATGAGCAGTTTGGCCAGCGCGATGCGGCGCCGCTCGCCGCCGGAGAGCGGGGCGATGACGGTGTCCAGGCCGTGTTCGAAGCCCGGCAGGGCGAGGCCGCCGAAGAGACCGGTCAGTACGTCGCGGATCTTGGCGCTGCCCGCCCACTCGTGGTCGGCGAGATCGCCGATGACCTCGTGGCGGATGGTGGCCTGCGGGTCGAGCGAGTCGTGCTGGGTGAGGACGCCGAGGCGCAACCCGCCGTTGTGGGTGACCCGGCCGGTGTCGGCCTCCTCCAGCTTCGCGAGCATCCGGATGAGCGTCGTCTTGCCGTCGCCGTTGCGGCCGACGACACCGATCCGGTCGCCCTCGGACACCCCGAGGGATACACCGTCGAGCAGGGCACGGGTGCCGTACACCTTGCTGACCTGCTCGACATTGACCAGATTGACGGCCATTTCACTCCTGCCTCGGGGGCCCCGGTTCCGGGGCCGCACGACGTCCGCTCTCGACGTACCAGCGTAGTCGCCGCGTGGGGTGCGATAGCGTGCGGCGATCGATCACGGGGAGTGCCCCCTGGTCACAGCGGTACGGCACGTTTCAGGGGTGGGATTTCATGGTGCGCTACGCGATACGGGCTCTGCTCCCGGCGGTCCTGGCCACGGCGGCGCTGGCCGGCTGTTCGCCGGCGTCCGGCGGTGGCGCGGAGGCGGGCAAGAACGGGGACGGCGCTCCCTCGGCGGCCGGTGCGGACGCGTCCCCGGCGAAGGCCGGCGCGCTCCCGGAGAAGGGCGGCACGCTCGGCGGTCCGGGTTCGGCGTGCGCGTTGCCGGTGACCTTCGACCTGGCGGCGGACTGGAAGCCGCAGGCCGTGAAGGTGGAGCCCGGCTCCGAGCTCGTGGCGCTGGGGCAGCAGGGCTCGGCCACGATGGTCTGCGAGATCGACGCGAAGCCGGCCGGGAACATCGGCTACCTCCGGGTCTGGCAGGGCAAGGGGGCCGCTACGACCCCGCGGGCGGCGCTGGAGGACTTCGTGGCCGGCGACCCGAACGCGGGGAAGGCCTCGTACGGCGACACCGTGGCGGGATCGGTGCCGGCCGTGGAGGTCACGTACACGGTGGAGGTCGAGCTGCTGGACGAGCGGAAGACGGAGCGGGCCTTCGCCGTCGCCACTGCGGACGGCCCGGTCGTGGTGCACCTGGGCGGGCTGGACTCCGAGGAGCACGAGGCGATGCTGCCGGCGTACGAGCTGGCGAAGAAGAGCCTGGAGCTGGGCTGACGAGTACCCCATCAACACGTACAGTATCCTGTACGTACAGGATGTCGTACGTGACAGAGGAGGCACCCGTGCGGACCATGACCTATACCGAGTCCCGGGCCAAGTACGCCGAGACCCTCAACGCGGTCGTCGACGATCGCGAGGAAGTGATCGTCACGCGGGCCGGCCACGACCCCGTGGTGATAGTGGCACTCGACGAGTACGAGTCCCTCAAGGAGACGGCCTACCTGCTGCGGAGCCCTGAGAACGCGCGCCGCCTGCTGGCTTCGATAGACCGTCTGGAAAGCGGCGGGGGCACCGTTCGGGAGTTGGCGGAGTGAAGTTCGTCTGGGACGAGGCGGCTTGGGACGACTACGTCTGGTGGCAGGCGCAGGACCGGAAGATCCTCAGGCGGATCAACAGTCTGCTCCAGGACGTCGCCCGCAACGGCAACGAGGGCATCGGCAAGCCTGAGCCCTTGAAGCACGGCTTCCAGGGGTTCTGGTCCCGCCGGATCACCGAAGAGCACCGCCTGATCTACAAGGTCGCCGGCGACGAGATCCGTGTCGCGGCCTGCCGGTACCACTACGGCCCCTGACCGGACCCGCGGCCGGGCGGCGGCTACCGCCCGGCGCGCTCCACCAGCAGCCGGCCGGCGAAGTCCCGGGTGCGGGTGTGACCTCGGCCGGTTCACGCACATGTGGCCCCACGCGCACCCGGTCGCACCGGGCCCCGGGGGAGGGCGGTAGCGCTGCCGCGCTCAATTCCCGTCCGATAACGGCTGTTGTCGGACGGGGGGTGTCAGACGACGGTGGCGCCCGGCGCCGGGGACACCGCCGTACGGGCCTCCCGGCAGGTGCCGGACGTGAGCAGCGCGTCCGCGACCTTGTGCGCCGACTCCGCGTCGGACACCAGGAACGCCGTGGTCGGCCCGGAACCCGAGACGAGTGCGGCCAGCGCCCCGGCCGCGGTGCCCGCCGCGAGGGTGCCGGCCAGCGAGGGGCGCAGCGAGAGGGCGGCGGGCTGGAGGTCGTTGCTCAGGCTGTCCGCGAGCGCGGCGGTGTCCCCGGCGCGCAGTGCGGCCAGGAGCGCGGGGGACGCGGTGGGCTCCGGTACGTCGGTACCGGCGGTGAGGCGGTCGAACTCGCCGTAGACCGCCGGGGTGGAGAGCCCGCCGTCGGCGACGGCGAAGACCCAGTGGAAGGCGCCGCCGACATCGACGGGGGTCAACTGCTCGCCCCGGCCGACGCCGAGCGCGGCCCCGCCGATCAGGCTGAACGGCACGTCGCTGCCCAGTTCCGCGCAGATGGCGAGCAGTTCGTCGCGGCTCGACCCGGTGTTCCACAGGGCGTCGCAGGCCAGGAGTGCGGCGGCGCCGTCGGCGCTGCCCCCAGCCATGCCGCCGGCGACGGGGATGTCCTTCGCGATGTGGATGTGGACGTCGGGTGCGAGGCCGTGCCGCCCGGCGAGGGCGATCGCCGCACGGGCGGCGAGGTTCGTCGTGTCCAGCGGGACGAGGGCGGCGTCCGGCCCCGAGCAGGTGACACGCAGGGCGTCGGCAGGGGTGACGGTGACCTCGTCGTGGATGCCGACGGCGAGGAAGACGTTGGCCAGGTCGTGGAAGCCGTCCGGGCGCGGGGCGCCGACCGCGAGCTGCACGTTGACCTTGGCGGGTACGCGGACGGTGACGCTGTGGGTCATGCGGAGGGCTCCGGCTTGTTCTCGGCGATGGCGGCGAACTCCTCGACGGTCAGCGACTCGCCGCGGGCCTGCGGCGAGATTCCGGCCGCGACCAGCGCCGCCTCCGCGGCGGGAGCCGAGCCGGCCCAGCCGGCGAGGGCCGCGCGCAGCGTCTTGCGCCGCTGGGCGAAGGCGGCGTCGACGACGGCGAAGACCTGGGTCCTGCTCGCGGCGGTGCGGACGGGTTCCGTACGCCGTACCAGGGACACCAGGCCCGAGTCGACGTTCGGGGCGGGCCAGAACACCGTGCGGCCGATGGACCCCGCGCGCTTGACCTCCGCGTACCAGTTGGCCTTGACCGACGGCACCCCGTAGACCTTGTTGCCCGGCTTGGCGGCCAGCCGGTCGGCGACCTCGGCCTGCACCATCACGAGCGTCCGCTCGATGGTGGGGAAGCGCTCCAGCATGGTCAGCAGGACCGGTACGGCGACGTTGTACGGAAGGTTGGCGACCAGGGCGGTCGGCGCCGGGCCGGGCAGCTCCGTCACCAGCATCGCGTCCGAGTGGACCAGGGCGAAGCGGTCGGCGCGCTCCGGCAGCCGGGCGGCGACCGTGGCCGGCAGGGCGCCCGCGAGGACGTCGTCGATCTCCACGGCGACGACCCGGTCGGCCGACTCCAGCAGCGCCAGGGTCAGCGAGCCGAGCCCGGGCCCCACCTCGACCACGACGTCGTCGGGTCGTACCTCGGCGGTCCGTACGATCCGGCGGACCGTGTTGGCGTCGATGACGAAGTTCTGGCCGCGCTGCTTCGTGGGGCGTACGCCCAGCGCTGCGGCCAGCTCGCGGATGTCTGCGGGGCCCAGGAGGGCGTCGGGCTCTGTGGTGCTCACCCGTTAAGCCTACGGCCGCCGCGGGGCCCAGGTTCCGCGGCCCGCTGCGGGTGTGGAGACCGGCTGTCGGGTTCCGGGACCCGCGGGTTCCGCGCCCGCGTCGCACGCCGGCCGCCACGCGCCCCACGCTGATCGCCACGCGTCGCACGCCGACCGCTCTGTGGCCGGCCGGCCGCGGACCGACCGTGGCCGTACGGAACCGCGCGGCCACGGATCGACGCGGGCGCGGGCTCAGAAGTCGAACGCCCGCGCGGTGTTGTCGTAGATCGCGGCGGCCAGCGTGTCCTCGTCGGTGCCCCGCACCGCGGCCATGGCACGGAGCGTCACCGGGATGAGGTAGGGCGCGTTGGGCCGTCCGCGGTACGGCGCCGGGGTGAGGAAGGGGGCGTCCGTCTCCACGAGAAGGAGCTCGGTGGGCACGACGGCCAGCGCGTCGCGCAGTGGCTGGGCGTTCTTGAACGTGACGTTGCCCGCGAACGACATGAAGTAGCCGGCCGCCGCGCAGACACGGGCCATCTCGGCGTCCCCGGAGTAGCAGTGGAAGACGGTCCGTTCCGGGGCGCCCGCGTCGGCCAGGACGCGCAGGACGTCGGCGTGGGCGTCGCGGTCGTGGATGACGAGGGCCTTGCCGTGCCGCTTGGCGATCTCGATGTGGGCCCGGAAGGACTCCTCCTGCGCGGCCATCCCGCCAGGGCCCGTACGGAAGTGGTCCAGGCCGGTCTCGCCGACCCCCCGTACGTGGCCGAGCGCGGCCAGGGCGTCGATCTCGGCGAGCGCCTCGTCCAGTGCCGCCTTCCCGCCCGGTGCCCTCGCCTCCTGGCCCGGCCGGCCCTCCGGGTCCCCGTGCACGATGCGCGGCGCCTCGTTGGGGTGCAGGGCGACGGAGGCGTGTACGGACTGGTGCGCGGCCGCCGTCTCCGCGGCCCAGCGCGAACCCTCCACATCGCAGCCCACCTGGACGACGGCGGTCACGTTGACCGCCGCGGCCCGGGCGAGGCCCTCCTCGACGGTTGTCTCCTGCATGTCCAGGTGGGTGTGCGAATCGGCGACCGGGACCCGGAGGGGTTCGGGCAGCGGCGGGGCGTCGGTACGGCTCATGCCCACGACTCTACGAGGGCACGGGCCCCGGCATCACCGCCGGTGGAAGGGATGCAGCAGATCGGACAGATGCCAGTGGTGCGGCGCCTGCGCGGCGGCGGGCACGGCGGCCTCCTCCGCGTTCCCCCGCTCCCGGGCGGCCTGCTGCTGCCGGAGCAGCTGCTGGACGGTGGAGACCCGTCCGGACCGCATGATCCGCACGACGTGCGCGCCACAGTTCGCGCAGGTCGGAGTGGACAGCGGCGAGGGCACGCGCTCCCCGTCCGCCTTGTACACCACGAACGCCTGGCCGGAGCCGTCGACGTGGTGTTCTATCTCGTAGGCCTGTTCCCAGCCGTGCCCGCATCTCATGCAGGCGAACGCGTACGCCTCGTGCACAGTGGTCGCTGCGGTGTCACCCATGCCTGCTCCTCTTGTCCGCGGACAAGCACTCCGGACAAGCACTCCGGAAATGCCTTCCATCGTCAAGTGGACGCTCTTCCCGGCGGCGACGCACCAGGTCTGCCGAGTGTTGGAACGCTCTTAACCGATCCATGGCCCAGGCGCCCGGTACGCGGCTCGCGCTTTACTTTTCAGGTTAGTCCTTTGCCCTGCGACGGGCCGGTCCGAGCCGCATTCTTTGCCGCGACCACCGCATCGAAGACCTCACGCTTGGGAAGCCCGGCCTCGGCGGCGACGGCCGCGATGGCCTCCTTGCGCCGCTCCCCCGCCTCCTCGCGCACCTGCACCCTGCGCACCAGCTCGGCGGCGTCCAGGCCCTCGTTCCCGGAGGCGGTGGCGCCCTCGACCACCACGGTGATCTCGCCGCGCACACCCTCGGCCGCCCAGGCGGCGAGCTCGGCCAGCGGGCCGCGCTTCACCTCCTCGTAGGTCTTGGTCAGCTCCCGGCACACGGCGGCCCGGCGGTCCGCGCCGAACACCTCGGCCATCGCGGCCAGGGTGTCGTCCAGCCGGTGCGGCGCCTCGAAGAAGACCATCGTGCGCCGCTCGTCCGCGATCTCACGCAGCTTCCCCAGCCGCTCGCCCGCCTTGCGCGGCAGGAAGCCCTCGAAGCAGAAGCGGTCCACGGGCAGGGCGGACAGGGCGAGCGCGGTCAGCACGGCCGACGGGCCGGGCACGGCGGTGACCTTGATGTCCTCCTCCACCGCGGCGGCGACCAGCCGGTAGCCGGGGTCGGACACGGACGGCATCCCCGCGTCGGTGACGAGCAGGACGCGCGCGCCGCCCGTCAGCGCCTCCAGGAGTTCCGGGGTACGCGCCGACTCGTTGCCCTCGAAGTAGGAGACGACACGCCCCGTCGTCCGGATGCCCAGTGCCTGGGTGAGCCGGCGCAGCCGCCGGGTGTCCTCGGCCGCGACGACGTCGGCCGTCTCCAGCTCGGCGGCGAGGCGCGGCGGGGCGTCCGCCACGTCGCCGATGGGGGTCCCTGCGAGTACGAGCGTTCCAGTCGTTCCAGTCACATCGCCCATCCTCCCAGCCCGGGCGGCGCCCTTCGCACAGAAGCGTTCCCTACGATGGCGCGGTGACGAGTACTGCGCCCGAGGCCCAGCAGGGCAACGACGCCGGGGATCACACCGGCGACCAGCCGCCTTCCTGGCAGCAGCGGCTGCGCCGCTTCGGCCATTCCCCACGGCCGGAGACGGGGCTGCGCGAGCGCCTGGATCCGCCGTACACCCGCCCGGGACGCCAGTTCTGGGAGGTGCTCGCCGTGCCGCCGGCCCTCGCGCAGCACGTGGTGCGCTGGTCCGCCTGGGGCGGGCCGCTCCTGGTGGCGCTGGTCGCCGGTGTGCTGCGCTTCTGGAACCTGGGCAGCCCGAAGGCGGTGATATTCGACGAGACGTACTACGCCAAGGACGCCTGGGCGCTGATCAACCAGGGGTACGAGGGTTCCTGGCCCAAGGACGTCGACAGGCTGATCCTCAAGGACCCGTCCGCGGTGGACGTCCCGGTGGACCCGGGTTACGTCGTCCATCCGCCGGTCGGCAAGTGGGTCATCGGGCTCGGCGAGCAGCTCTTCGGGTTCACCCCGTTCGGCTGGCGCTTCATGGTGGCGCTGCTGGGCACGGTCTCCGTGCTGATGCTGTGCCGGATCGGCCGGCGGCTCTTCCGCTCGACGTTCCTCGGCTGCCTGGCGGGCACGCTGCTGGCCGTGGACGGGCTGCACTTCGTGATGAGCCGCACCGCCCTGCTCGACCTGGTGCTCATGTTCTTCGTCCTGGCCGCCTTCGGCTGCCTGCTCATCGACCGGGACCGTTCCCGCCGCAGGCTTGCCGCCGCGCTGCCGGTCGACGAGGAGGGTGTGCTGCGCCCCGACGCGTACGTCGCCGAGGAGCTCCGCCTGGGGCTGCGCCCCTGGCGGATCGCCGCGGGCCTGATGCTCGGCCTGGCCTTCGCGACGAAGTGGAACGGGCTGTACATCCTGGCGGCGTTCGGCGTGATGTCGGTGCTCTGGGACGTGGGCGCGCGGCGTACGGCGGGGGCGGTGCGGCCCTACCGCGCCGTGGTGCTGCGGGACCTGCTGCCCGCCTTCGTCTCGACGGTGCCGGTCGCGATCGGCACGTACCTCGTCTCGTGGACCGGCTGGATCGTCACGGGCAAGGGCTACTACCGCACCTGGGCGGCCACCGAGGGCAAGGGCGGCAGCTGGACCTGGCTGCCCGACTGGCTGCGCAGCCTGTGGCACTACGAGAACCAGGTGTACGAGTTCCACGTCGGCCTGACCTCCGGGCACACCTACCAGTCGAATCCGTGGAGCTGGATCGTGCTGGGCCGCCCCGTCTCGTACTTCTACGAGGAGAAGGCGGGCTGCACCACGTCGGTGACCGGAAAGTGCGCGCGTGAGGTGCTGGCCATCGGTACCCCGCTGCTGTGGTGGGCTGGGTGCGTGGCGCTGCTGTACGTGCTGTGGCGCTGGTTCTTCCGACGCGACTGGCGGGCGGGCGCAATCGCCTGCGGTGTCGCGGCGGGCTGGGTGCCGTGGTTCTTCTACCAGGAGCGGACGATCTTCCTCTTCTACGCGGTCGTGTTCGTGCCGTTCCTGTGCCTGGCGGTGACGATGATGATCGGCGCCCTGCTGGGCCCCGCGGCCGGTGCGGGCACCCGGCTCCGCGTGGGTCTGGGTACGGCCGACCCCACGGGCGAGCGCAGACGCACCCTGGGGGCGATCGCGGCGGGGGTGCTGGTGCTGCTGATCGTCTGGAACTTCGTGTACTTCTGGCCGCTCTACACGGGGACCTCCCTCCCGGAGAACTCCTGGCGCGACCGGATGTGGCTGGACAGCTGGGTATGACCCGGGAGGGGGAGGAAAGCGCTCTCACGGCGCGCGTTCCGTTCCGGTAACGAACGTTTCACCGGTCTCTGCCGTCCCGTACAGTCCCCCAGGAATCCCCTTGGCCTACACACGTACACACACGTACCGAAACAGGTTCAAGGGGCTACGGGGAGGGGTGTCCGATGCGAAGCGGAACGAAGATCGCCGTGGTCGGCGGTGTGTTCGTGCTCGCGGCCGGGGGGATCGGTTACGGCGCGTACAGCGTGGTCGGGGGCGGTGGGAGCGGCGGTGCCGGTACGGGCACCCAGGCGGCCTCCACCGAGGTACGGACCGGGCCGCCCACCGGCAAGGAGATCGAGGAGACCGCGAAGGGCTTCCTCACGGCATGGGCGTCCGGCGACGCGACGGCCGCCGCCCTGCTCACGAACAACGAGGCCGCCGCCGAGCCGCTGCTGACCGGCTACACCGAAGAGGCCCACGTCACCGAGGCGGTGATCACCCCGGGCCCCGCGGTCGGCGCGAAGGTGCCGTTCACGGTGAAGGCGACCGTGTCGTACGAGGGAAGGACGAAACCCTGGTCGTACGCCTCCGAACTGACCGTGGTGCGCGGCCTGACCACCGGCAAGGCGCTCGTCGACTGGCAGCCCGCGGTGGTCCACCCGCGGCTGACCGAGGGCGCGACGCTGAGGACCGGTGAGTCCTCGACGGCGGCGATCGAGGCCGTCGACCGCCACGGCACGGTGCTCGACAAGGAGACGTACCCCTCGCTGGGCCCGGTCCTGGACACCCTGCGCAAGAAGTACGGCGACAGCGCCGGCGGCTCCCCCGGCGTCGAGACCTGGATCGAGCCCGCCGACGAGCAGCTCGCCGGCACCACGCTGCTGACGCTCGCCGAGGGGAAGCCCGGCACGCTGCGGACGACGCTCGACGCGAAGGTCCAGGCCGCGGCCGAGAAGGCGGTCGAACGGTTCGGGGAGTCCTCCGTGGTGGCGATCCAGCCGTCGACGGGGGCGATACAGGCGATCGCCAACAACCGGGCGGACGCCTACGACGCGGCCATGCTGGGCCGGCTGGCCCCCGGTTCCACGATGAAGATCGTGACGGCCGCGATGATCATCCAGAACGGTCTCGGATCCATGAGCGGGACGGTGGAGTGCCCGTCCACCGTGTCGTGGGAAGGCGTGACCTTCCACAACCTCAAGGACTTCTCCCTCGCCGGGGGCACGCTGCGGGAAGCGTTCGCCCGGTCCTGCAACACCGCGTTCATCAAGCCGGTCAAGCCTCTCGGCGACCGGGCCGGTACCGCACTCGGCCAGGAGGCCCGCGACTACTTCGGCCTCGGGCAGACCTGGGAGACCGGCATACCGTCCTTCGACGGCAGCGTCCCGGAGTCGTCGGGGGCCGAGACCGCCGCCTCGTACATCGGCCAGGGGAAGATCCTCATGAGCCCGCTGAACATGGCGTCGGTCACCGCGACCGCGAAGAACGGTGCCTTCAAGCAGCCCCACATCGTCGCCCGCGACCTGGACGACCGGCCGTTCGCCACCGCCCGGCCCCTTCCCGCCGGCACGGCGCAGCAACTGCGCGAGATGATGCGCTACACCGCGACGGCCGCGAGCGGCACCGGCACCCCCGCCATGGCCACGGTCGGCGGCGACAAGGGCGCCAAGACGGGCTCCGCCGAGGTCGACGGCCAGTCCACCTCCAACAGCTGGTTCACCGGCTTCAGCAACGACCTCGCGGCAGCGGCCGTCGTCCAGTCCGGCGGACACGGCGGCGACGCGGCCGGCCCGGTGGTCGCCCAGGTCCTGCGCGCCGGCCCTTGAGCGGCGTCCTGCGGCCTACGGCGCGCACCCCCGGGATGACCGGGGAGTGCGCGCCCGGCCGTTGAACAGCGTGCGGCGCGTGAGCGCCTGCGACGCCCACCCCGGTTCGCCGGAGCCTGCGCCGGCCCGGCAACCGAGGCCGGGGGCGCTCCTCGTCCGTCCCGGATCTGCTTCGTCCCGGGGGCGCCCCTGGGACACGCGGGGACGGCACCGCGCCCGCCGGGCGGCCCCGGGCCCGCTACCGGGTCCCGTCCTCGCCGTCGCCCCGCATCGCGTCGCGGAAACCGTTGTGGGAGCCGAGCAGTCCGCCGTCCACCCGCAGGGTCGTGCCGGTGATCCAGGCGGCGTCCCGCGACGCGAGGAAGGCGACGGCCGCCGCGATGTCGTCGGGTTCGCCGATCCGCCCGAGCGGGTAGAGGGCGCTCGCGCGCTCCAGGTCGGCGTCGCGGCCCGCCCACGCGTCCGTGCGGATGGTGCCGGGGGCGACCAGGTTGACGCGGACGCCGCGCGGACCGGCGTGACCGGCGAGCGTACGGGTCAGGCTGGCGAGGCCCGCCTTGGCGGCGCTGTAGGCGTGTCCGCCGAAGTCCTGTTCGCCGTTGACCGAGCCGATGTTGACGATCGCGCCCCGGCCGGAGGCCACCAGGTGCCCAAGCGCGGCGCGGGAGCAGCGGTAGGGGCCGCTCAGGGTGATGTCGAGGGTGTGGGCCCAGGGCTCGTCCGCCTCGTCCTCGAAGAGGGCGGCGTCCTCGTGGTTGGCGTACGCGTTGTTGACGAGGACGTCGAGCCGCCCGAAGGCGGCGACGGCGTGGGCCACCGCCGCCTCGGCCGAAGCCCGGTCGCCGACGTCGCAGCGCAGGGACGCGGCCGTCCCGCCCTGGTCCCGTATCTCCTCGGCGGTGCGGTCGGCGCGGGCCGCGTCCAGGTCCGTGACGAGGACGGCCGCGCCCTCGGCGGCCAGCCTGCGGGCGGTGGCGGCGCCGATGCCCCGGCCCGCGCCGGTGAGGAGTGCGGCGTGTCCGTGGAAGCGTGCAGGAGGTGTCATAGCGCCGACCGTACTGCCCTGACCAGGGCCTGGGCACGGGGGTCTGCGGTGACTCCCTTCTGCAGACCGTTCGTCACATAGCCGAGGGCGACGCCCGATTCGGGATCGGCGAAGCCCAGCGAGCCGCCACGGCCCGGGTGGCCGAAGGACCCGGCGGCCAGGAGCGGGGCGGCCGGGCCGTGCAGCATGTAACCGAGGCCGAAACGGGTGGAGACGACCAGGACCCGGTCCGGTCCCGCGGACTCCTCGGTGCGGGCCAGGGTGAGGGTGGCGGGGGCGAACAGCCGGTGGCCGTCGACCTCGCCGATCATGGCCGCGTAGCAGCGGGCGAGACCGCGTGCCGTGGCGACCCCGTTGGACGCGGGGAGTTCGGCCGCGCGGTAGGCGGGGTCGTTCTCGTCGGGGAAGGGGTCGATCGCCCCGAAGGCGCGGCGGGTGAGCGAGGCGGGGTCGCGGTAGGCCTCGACGACGGACCGCTTGGGGCGCATGCGCAGCGTGCCACCGGTTTCGGCCGGCGGGGGTTCGACGGGGCCGATCCGCCCGATCCGGTGCGCCTCGTCCGCCGGGAGTCCGAACCAGAAGTCCAGGCCGAGCGGGCGGGCGATCTCCTCGGCGACCCAGCGGCCGATGGTGCGCCCGGTGACCCTGCGCACCAGCTCGCCGATGAGCCAGCTGAAGGTCTGGGCGTGGTAGCCGTGGTCGGTTCCGGGCTCCCAGCCGGGCCGCTGGGCGGCGACCGCCTGCGGCCCGGTGACGCCGTCCACCGCCTCACCGGGCGTCAGCGTCCGGTCCGGCGCGGCCAGTCCGGCACGGTGGGCGAGGAGGTGGCGTACGAGGACACGCTCCTTGCCGTTGGCCTTGAACTCCGGCCAGTACGTGCCGACCGGCGCGTCCAGGTCCACCTGCCCGCGCTGGTACAGCAGCAGGAGCACGGCGGCGGCGACGCCCTTGCCGGCCGAGCGGACGACCTGGACGGTGTCGACGGCCCACGGTTCGCTGCCGTCGACGTCCCTCGTGCCGGCCCACAGGTCCACGACCTTGCGGCCGTGACGGTAGACGGCCACGGCCGCGCCCCGTTCCCCGCGCTGTTCGAAGTTACGGACGAAGGCGTCCCGTACCGCCTCGAACCCCGGTGTCACCGTTCCCCGTACATCCACGCCTGCTCCCGCGCTCCCGCTCATCCCCCCATGGTGCATCGCGCCGCGGGCCGGGCGGGTGGCGGGTCACCCTCTGTTCACGGACGCGGGACGGCCACGGACCGGGGGTCGAAGCCGAAGGGCAGTTCCAGCCGGTGCGCGCGCATCAGTTCCTCGTCGCACAGGAGGTCCTGCGTACGGTCGTCGGCGGCGATCACCCCGTCGCTGAGGATGACGGCGCGCGGGCAGAGTTCGAGGGCGTACGGCAGGTCGTGGGTGACCATCAGCACGGTGACGTCCAAGGACCGCAGGATGTCGGCGAGTTCGCGGCGGGAGGCCGGGTCCAGGTTGGAGGAGGGCTCGTCCAGGACGAGGATCTCCGGCCGCATGGCGAGGACGGTGGCGACGGCGACCCTGCGGCGCTGGCCGAAGGAGAGGTGGTGCGGCGGCCGGGCCGCGAACTCCTCCATGCCGACCTGCCGGAGGGCGTCGGTGACCCGCTCCTCCAGTTCGGCGCCGCGCAGTCCGGCCGACGCGGGCCCGAAGGCGACGTCCTCGCGGACGGTCGGCATGAAGAGCTGGTCGTCGGGGTCCTGGAAGACGATGCCGACCCGTCGGCGGATCTCGGCCAGGTCGCGCTTCCCGACGGGCAGCCCGGCGACCCGGACGGTGCCGGCTCCCGCGTCGAGGATGCCGTTGAGGTGGAGGACGAGGGTGGTCTTGCCCGCGCCGTTGGGCCCGAGGAGCGCGACGCGTTCGCCGCGGGCCACGGTCAGGTCGACGCCGAAGAGGGCCTGGTGGCCGTCCGGGTAGGCGTAGGCGAGGCCGCTGACCTCGAGGGACGGCACGGGGGCGGAGGGCAGGCTCATACGGTCCATCCCAGCAGACACACGGCGAGGGCCGTCAGGGGGAGTGCGCAGGCGTACGCCCACTGGGTGCGGGAGGCGGTCATCTCGTCGATCACGGGCATGGCGCCCGTGTAGCCGCGGCTGACCATCGCGAGGTGGACGCGTTCGCCGCGCTCGTAGGAGCGGATGAACAGGGCGCCCGCCGTCTTGGCGAGTACGCCCCAGTGCCGTACCCCGCTCGCCTCGAAACCGCGGGAGCGGCGGGCGATCGACATCCGGCGCAGCTCGTCGGCGATCACGTCCCCGTACCGGATCATGAAGGAGGCGATCTGGACGAGCAGCGGCGGCATCCGGAGCCGCTGGAGGCCGAGCAGCAGGGAGCGCAGTTCGGTGGTGGAGGCCAGGATCACGGACGCGGCGACGCCGAGGGTGCCCTTGGCGAGGACGTTCCAGGCGCCCCAGAGGCCCGGGACGCTGACGGACACGCCGAGCAGTTCCGTCTGCTCCCCCGGCACCACGAACGGCATGAGGAGTGCGAAGGCGACGAAGGGCACCTCGATGACCAGCCGCTTGAGCAGGAAGCCGGCGGAGATCCGGGCGGCGGCGGCGACGGCGGCGAGCAGCAGCGCGTACAGCGCGAAGGCCCAGACGGCCTCGCGCGGGGTCGAGACGACCACCAGGACGAAGCAGAGGACGGCGGCGAGCTTGCAGTGCGGGGGAAGCGCGTGGACCGGCGAGTGCCCGTGCCGGTAGAGCTTGTGCGCGTGGCCGGCGCCCATGTCAGACCGACTCCGTGGTGCGGGTGACGGGGGCCTGCGGCGCAGGGCGCCTGCGGACGGCCCAGAAGATGCCGCTGCCGACGACGACGGTGGCGCCGACACCGATCACTCCGGCGAGTCCGCCGGACAGGCGCGCGTCGTCCACGTCCTTGACGCCGTAGTCGGCGAGCGGGGAGCCGGCCGCGCCGTGCTCCCGGGCCTTCTCGTCGATGCCCTTGTCGGCCGCGACCTTCTCCAGGCCGTCGGGGCTCGCGGAGGCGTAGAAGGAGACGAAACCGGCCAGGAGCAGCGCGGCGGCCAGGCCGGCCGCCCAGACCTTGCGGGTGGAGCGCGGGGCGGCGGCGGGGGCGGCGGCCGCAGGGGCCGGGGCGTCGACGAGTTCGCCGTCGACGCGCAGCTTCAGCGGGACGGCGAGCCCCCGGGCCCCGTGGACGAGGTCGGGCCGGACGGCGAGGACCGCGCCGACGGTCAGCGCGGTGATCGCGGCCTCCCCCAGGCCGATCAGGACGTGGACGCCGACCATGGCGGTGAGGACCTTGCCCACGGGGACGTCGGTGGTGCCGCCCACGGCGTAGATCAGGGTGAAGGCGGCGGCGGCGGCCGGTACGGAGACCAGCGCGGCCACGAAGGCGGCCGCGGTCGTCGAACGGCGGGTGCGGGGCAGGACGCCGGTCAGCCCCCGGAAGAGGGCGTACGCGACGACGGTGGTGACGACGCCCATGACGGTGATGTTCACGCCGAGCGCGGTGAGGCCGCCGTCGGCGAAGAGGATGCCCTGCATGAGGAGGACGACCGCCAGGCAGAGCACGCCGGTGCAGGGGCCGACCAGGATCGCCGCCAGCGCCCCGCCCAGCAGGTGCCCGCTCGTACCGGCGGCGACCGGGAAGTTCAGCATCTGGACGGCGAAGATGAACGCGGCGACGAGCCCCGCCAGCGGGGCGGTGCGCTCTCCTCCCAGTTCGCGCCGGGCACCGCGCAGGCTGACCGCTACCGCGCCGGCGGCGACGACCCCCGCGACGGCGGAGACGGGTGCGTTGATGAAACCGTCGGGTACATGCATGGAGTGGCTCCGCTTTTCGGGTTCCGGGCGATGCTGCGGGCGGGGTCGGGAACCGCTCAATGATAGGACCCAGTTGCAAACAGCTCGCAAGAGCGCAGGAGACCCAGGTAGCGCACCCTCGGATTACGTAGCTCTCGATATGCCTCATTACGAACATATGGGACATTTATGAGAGAGATTTCCCCACAGGAGGAGCCGGCCATGTCCCTCTCGACCCACGAACACGTCCGAGCCCGGCTCATCACGGACGGCCCCGAGCCCCGCAAGATCCCCGTGGACCTGCGCTGCGACCCGGACGACCCGCGGACCGTCCACCTCCGGCTTCCCGACGGCACCGACCGGCCGGTCGGCCGTGACCTCCTGGAACGCGGACTGCGCGCCCCCGTCACGCGCGGCGACATACGCATCTGGCCGTGCGGCCGGGCGCAGCTGATCCTCGAACTGCACGCGGCGGACGGCGTCACCGTGCTGCAGTTCGACGTCGCCCCGCTGATCCGCTTCCTGGCACGCACGCGGCCCGAGAGCCCCGCCCGGGACGCGTCAACGCCACGCCCGTCCGCCTCGGTCACCGGCCCCGTCACGTGACGTAGTGCCCCGCACCCGCCGGCGTACGTGGAAGGCCCCCGTGCCGCTTGGGTTCAAGGGGTCGTCGCAACACCGCCTGGTTCTAGGTGGTGAGTAGATCACGTAGGCGCTCGGCTGGGGTATCCCAGCCGAGCGTCTTGCGTGGGCGGCCGTTGAGTTCCTGGGCGACGTGTTCAAGGTCTTCGGGACTGTGGACGCTCAGGTCGGTGCCCTTGGGGAAGTACTGCCGCAGCAGCCCGTTCGTGTTCTCGTTCGAGCCGCGCTGCCAGGGCGAGGCGGGGTCGCAGAAGTAGACGGGCATGCCGGTGGCCATGCTGAACTGCTTGTGGCGTGCCATCTCGCTGCCCTGGTCCCAGGTGAGCGAGCCGCGCAGGTGGGCGGGCAGGGTCTGGATCGTGGCGACGAGACCGTCGCGGACGGTCTCGGCATCGTGGGCTCCGCCCGGCAGGTGGACCAGCATGGTGTAGCGGGTGCTGCGTTCGACCAGGGTGGCGATCGCGGAGCGCCCGCCTGCGCCGATGATCAGGTCGCCTTCCCAGTGGCCGGGCACGGCCCGGTCCTCTACGTCGGCGGGGCGGTCGCTGATCATCACCATCGGGTCGGTGAACCGTGGGGTACGCCGCTGTGGGTCGCGGCGTGGCTTGCGGCGGGTCCGGCCGGAGCGGACGGCTGCCTGCACTTCCCGTTTCAGGCCGCCGCGGGCCTGAAACGGGAAGTGCAGCGCCTGGTAGATCGTTTCCACGCTCACCCGCATGCTCTCGTCGTTGGGATACTCCGTAGTCAGAGCGTGGCAGATCTGCTCCGGTGACCACCTCCTGCGCAGTTGGTCCTGGACGAAGCGGCGCAGCCGTCCCTCGCGCAGCAGCTTGCGCTCCTTGGGCCGGGGCCTGCGCGCGGCGGCGGCGCGGTGGGCGGCGTAGGGCTGGTAGCCCTCGCGGCCCGCGTTCGCGTCGATCTCCCGCTTGACCGTGCTCGCCGAACGCCCCAGGGCCCGTCCGATCGCCCTCAGCGACTGACCCGCCGCGCGGAGGTCGCGGATCTTCTCGCGCTCGGCGAGCGTCAGAAACCGCGGGTGAAGCTGCTTCTCCAGGGCCGTCAGGCCCACCGGTGCCGTGGTCACGCCGCCCATCGTGACGGTCCCGGTGGCGTAGTCGACACGGCGCCCGTCGGCATAGGTGCGCGTGGTGCGGCTCTTCTTGACGCCCCAGTCCCAGTCCTTGGCCGTGCGCTCGTTCACGCCGACCTGCCGGGCCGCTGCCCGGCGGACGACACCGGCGGCCCGAAGCCGCTCGTACTCGTCCCGCCCGGGATGCCGGCGCGACAGACGCACCGAACTCCGCCCGGCCTTCCGGGCCCAGCCGAAGGCGGTGTTCCGGTTCACCCCCAGCTCCCGGGCCACCACGGTCACGTTCCCCACAACATCCAGCCGGGCAAGGAAACGCTCCCTCAGCCTCGCAACGCCATCGCGTCCAACGACCACGGTCCTCGCAACTCCCACAGATCGCGGGTGTTGCGAGGACCGTTAGAACCCAAGCCGCGCACGGGGGCCTTCCACCTCCCGGCCGTCCCGCCGCTCCCGGCGGGCACGCGACGACAGCTACGGCGCCTCACCGCGGTGCCGGAACGTCCGTACACATCCCGTACGCGAACGTCCCTCCGCCGTGCGACGCACCGCGCCCGGCGCCGCGCGCCGATCCACCGGGAGCAGGGGGACAGCCTTCCGGCCCCCCGTCCCCCCAGGCGACCGGCGCCCCGGGGCCGCGTCCCGCTCGGACGCGGCCCCGGGGTCCGTACGGCTCAGACGCGGACCGTCTCGCGCGGGCCCTCGTCGGCAGCCGGGCCGGTGAGTTCCTTGCGCAGCCCCTCGCCCTCCACGTCGACGTCGGGCAGCAGGCGGTCCAGCCGGCGCGGCAGCCACCAGGCGCGCTTGCCCAGCAGGGCGAGCACCGCCGGCACGATGGCCATGCGCACCACGAAGGCGTCGAACAGGACGGCGACGGCCAGCGAGAAGCCGATCATCTTGATCATCGACTCGCTGGAGCCGATGAAGCCGGCGAAGACCGCCATCATGATCACCGCCGCGGCGGTGACCACCCGGGCCCCGTGCCGGAATCCGGTGACGATGGCCTGACCGGGCGTCTCCCCGTGGACGTACGCCTCACGCATCCGGGTGACCAGGAAGACCTCGTAGTCCATGGCGAGGCCGAAGACCACGCCGACCATGAAGATCGGCATCATGCTCATGATCGGGCCCGTCTGCTCGACCCCGAAGAGGGAGGCGAGCCAGCCCCACTGGAAGACCGCGACGACGGCGCCCAGAGCCGCGACGACCGAGAGCAGGAAGCCGAGGGCCGCCTTCAGGGGCACCAGCAGCGAACGGAAGACCACCATCAGCAGCAGGAAGGCCAGCCCCACGACGAGCGCCAGGTAGGGCAGCAGCGCGTCGTTCATCTTCTGCGAGAAGTCGATGTTCATCGCCGTGGCACCGGTGACCAGCACCTCGGCGCCCGTCTCGTCCTTGATGCCGGCGCCCGCGTCACGGATCGAGTGGACGACCTGCTCCGTTGCGGTGGAGCTGGGCCGGTCCTTCGGGATGACCGTGATGGTCGCGGCGTCACCCGCCTTGTTGAAGGTGGCGGGGGTGACGGCCGCCACGTGCGCGATGCCCTCGATCTCCTGGGAGACCTGGCTGACCGCGGTCCTGCCGTCCGAGCTGTTCCTGGTGTCCACGACGACCAGCAGGGGGCCGTTGAAGCCGGGGCCGAAGCCGTCGGAGAGCAGGTCGTAGGCCTGGCGCTGCGTCGTGCTCCTCGGCTGGGAGCCGTCGTCCGGCAGACCCATCTCGAGCGAGGCGGCCGGCAGGGCGATGGTGCCGAGGCCGATGACTCCGGCGAGCAGGACCCACACGGGCCTGCGCAGCACGAACCGCGCCCAGCGGGTGCCCATGTTCGGCTTCGCCTCGGGCCGGTTCTCCGCCTCGGCCGCCTTGCGGGCCGCGCGCCCCATGATCCGCTTGCCCGCGAAGCCCAGCAGTGCCGGGACGAGGGTGAGGGCGATGAGGACGGCGATCACGACCGTACCCGCGGCGGCGAAGCCCATCTTCGACAGCATCGGGATGTTGACGACGGCGAGGCCGACCAGCGCGATGACGACGGTCAGGCCGGCGAAGACGACCGCGGAGCCCGCGGTCCCGACGGCCCGCCCGGCGGCTTCCTCCCGCTCCCGGCCCTCGGCCAGTTCGGCGCGGTAGCGGGAGACGATGAAGAGCGCGTAGTCGATGCCGACCGCCAGGCCGATCATCATGGCGAGCGTGGAGGTGGTGGACCCCAGGTCGAACACGTTCGCCAGCGCCGTGATCAGCGAGACCCCGATGCCGACGCCGATGAGCGCGGTGAGCAGGGGCAGCCCCGCGGCGATCAGCGATCCGAAGGTGATGACCAGCACCACCGCGGCCATGGCGACTCCGATGATCTCGGTGGCCCCGGTCTCCGGCATCACCTGGAGCGCGTCACCACCGATCTCCACGGTCATCCCGCTGCTCCGCGCGGACTCCCCCGCGTGCTCCAGGGAGTCCCGCGTCCCGTCCGTCAGCTCCATGGAACTGGCGTCGTAGGAGACGGAGATGTACGCCGTCGAACCGTCCTTGCTGACGGCGTTCGCCGTGTACGGGTCGGCGACCGAGGCGATCTGGTCCGAACCGGACTTCAGCTCGCCGACGATCTCCTCGACCTCGGCCTTGTTGCCCGCGTCGGTCACCTTCTCGCCCTCGGGGGCCTTGAAGACGACCCGGGCGGTCGCGCCGTCGGCGCTGCCTCCGGGGAAGCGCTGTTCCAGCAGGTCGAAGGCCCGCTGAGCCTCGGTGCCGGGGATCGAGAAGGAACTGGAGGTGGCGGTGGACGCGGAGGCGGCACCGAACCCGGCGAGCGCCAGCAGTGCGACCCAGACGAGGGCGACATAGCGGCGGCGCCGGAAGGCGAGCCGCCCCAGCTTGTAGAGGAATGTGGCCACGGAGGGGTACTCCCGGTCAGGTCGTTGAGTGGAAAAGGGCGTGAGGAACCAGCCCGACGACGAGAGCGGCGTGTCAGGTGGGGCGTCGGGGAGAGGTCTGCGGAGTGCGGGCGTCAGACGCCGAGGGCGGGGAACACCACGGCTTCGACGTAGTCGACGAGGAACGCCTGGTCGACGGGGCGTTGCTCGACCAGTTCGCGGGCGGCGAGGGCGCCGATCATCATGTGCGGTACGTAGGCGAGCGCGGGATTGTCCGGACGCACCTCACCCCGGTCCACGGCCCGCTGGAGCAGCGCCTGCAGGCCGTTCATCTCCGGCTCGACGAGCAGCTCGCGCAGAGCCTGGAAAAGATCGGGGTTGTCGTGGACGGCATGGGTCAGACCCCGCATCAGCGCGGAGTTCTTCTCCATCTGGCAGTCGTCGGTACGCAGGAGCACGGCCTGGACGTCGCCGCGCAGCGAACCGGTGTCGATCTCGGCAAGGTGGACCGGCTTGTTGTTCCGGAGCGCCCTGACGACCAGCTCGGCCTTGCTCCCCCACTGGCGGTAGAGGGTCGCCTTGCTGGAGCGGGTGCGGGCGGCGACGGCGTCCATGGTGAGGGCTTCGTAGCCGACCTCGCCCAGCAGATCGAGCACGGCGGCGTACAGCTCACCCTCCCGTTCGGGCGTGAGCCGGCTGCGTGCCATGGGTCGACCTCCTCTTTCCGTCGCGCCTGCGGATCGTACGCCAGCCGGTGATCAACCATGCGAACGAAACTGTTTCGTACACTTCGAACCTACTCCCTTCCCTGAGCGAAACCAAACCGTTTCGCTGTGTCCTGCACCACAAGTTGCCCCAGGCCCTTCGCGCGGAAAGCATGGGGAATGTGAGTGACGACGTCGCGTATCTCCGCTTCCCGCACCTCCACCAGGATCTGCTCTGCTTCGCGGCCGAGGACGACCTCTGGGTCTCCCCCCTCGCCCCGGCGGGACAGCGGCCCGGCCGGGCGTGGCGGGTGACCGTCGACCGGACCAGGGTCAGCCATCCGCGCTTCTCGCCCGACGGCAGCCGTATCGCCTACACGACCTGGCGCACGCTCGACCCCGAGATCCACCTGGCCCCTGTCGACGGGGGACCCGCCCGCAGACTCACGTACTGGGGTTCGACCGACGCCCGGGTCTGCGGCTGGAGCCCCGACCCCGGCGACACCTCCCAGATCCTCGCCGTGTCCTCGCACAACCAGCCGTTCTCCTACTTCTCGTGGGCCTACAGCGTCCCCACCGACGGCGGCCCCGGTGGCAAGCTCCCCTGGGGCCCCGTCTCCGACATCGCCGTCGCCGACATCGACGGGGAGCGGCGCACCCTGCTGCTCACCGGCAAGCCGCCGCACGAGCCGGCGGCCTGGAAGCGCTACCGGGGCGGGGCGACCGGGCGGCTCTGGCTGCACGGCGAGCGGCTGCTCCCGGACATCGGCGGGCACCTGGACGCGCCGATGTTCGTCGGCCGCCGCATCGCCTTCCTCTCGGACCACGAGGGGGTCGGCAATCTGTACTCGTGCCGGACGGACGGCAGCGACCTGCGCCGCCACACCGACCACGACGCGTTCTACGCCCGGCACGCCTCCAGCGACGGGAGCCGGGTCGTCTACCAGTGCGCGGGGGACCTCTGGCTGGTCGACGACCTGGAGTCGCCGGACGCCGGACCGCGGAAGCTGGAGGTCCGGCTCGGCGGGCCGCGGGCGGGGCGGCGTACGTACCAGGTTCCGGCCGCGAGCCACGTCGACTCGCTCTCCGTGGACGAGACGGGCCGGGCGAGCGCCGTCTCGGTGCGGGGCAGCCTGTACTGGCTCACGCACCGGGACGGCCCCGCCCGCACGATCCACGACTCCCCGGGGGTGCGGGTCCGGCTGCCGGAGATGCTCGGCAGCAGCGGCCGGATCGCGTACGTCACCGACGCGGACGGCGACGACGCCGTCGAGATCGCCTACCTCCCCCGGGCCAGCGGTGAACGCCGGCCGCGCCGGCTGGCCTCCGGACGCCTGGGCCGGGTCCACGAGATGATCTCGGACCCGCAGGGCGAGCGGCTGGCCATCGCCTCGAACGACGGCCGTCTCCTGCTGCTCGACACGGCGGAGGGAGAAGAGGAGGAGGAAGCGGCGGCGGCACTCCTGGACGGGACCGCCGAACCGGTCGACGCCCAGCCACCCCGCACGGCCTCGGAGTGCGAGGTCACCGAGCTCGTCCGCTCCACCAACGGCCCGGTCCGGGACCTGGCGTTCTCCCCCGACGGCGCCTGGCTGACCTGGTCGCACCCGGGCGTCGGCCGGTCGCTCCGGCAGATCAAGCTGGCCAGGATCACCGGGCCCGACGCCCCGGTGACCGTGGACGTGACCAACGGCCGCTTCGAGGACGAGAACCCCGTCTTCACGGGTGACGGCCGCTATCTCGCCTTCCTCTCCTGGCGCGGCTTCGACCCGGTGTACGACGTCCACACCGGCGACCTCTCCTTCCCGCTCGGCTGCCGTCCGTACCTGGTCCCGCTCTCCTCCGCGACCCCGTCCCCCTTCGCCCTGCTCCCGGACGGCCGTCCGGCGGCAGGCGGGCTCGACCCGGTGGACGTCGCCGAGGGCGCGCCCCCCGAGGGCACCACGGTCACCGTGGAGTTCGAGGGCCTGGAGAGCCGGGTGACGCCCTTCCCGGTCTCCGCGTCGAAGTACTCGGCACTGCACCCGGTCAGCGGCGGCGGGCTGGTCTGGCTGCGCTGGCCGATCTCCGGCGCCCTGGGCGAGACGTTCGCCAACCCCGCGGACATGTCGGGCCGGCCCACCCTGGAGCACTTCAACGTCTCCAAGGCCCGCAGGACCGAACTCGTCGGCCACCTCGACTGGTTCGCTGTCAGCGGGGACGGATCGCGGCTGGTCGTCATGGACAACGGCGAACTGCGGGCCGCCCCGTCCGACGAGCCCGGCGACGGCGACTCCACCGTCTTCCTCGATCTGCGCCGCATCCTGCACGACGTCGACCCGGCGGCCGAGTGGCGGCAGGCGTACGGGGAGGCAGGGCGCATCATCCGCTCCTACTTCTGGGAGCCTGACATGTGCGGCATCGACTGGGACGGCGTACTGGAGCAGTACCGGCCGCTCGTCGAACGCGTCGCCACACCCGACGAGTTCGCCGACCTGCTGCGCGAGGTCCTGGGCGAACTGGGCACCTCCCACGCGTACGTCTCCCCCGCCCGCCGCAACGAGGGGCCCCCGCACTACCAGCGGGCGATCGGCCTGCTGGGCGCCAACCTCGTATGCCGGGACGGCGACTGGACGGTGCGGCGCATCCTGCCGGGCGACTCCTCGGACTCCAAGGCCCGTTCCCCGCTCGCCGGCACGGGCATCCGGGAGGGCTCGGTCCTCACCCATGTCGACGGCCGGCCGGTCGACCCGGTGGCAGGCCCCTACCCGCTGCTGACGGCGGCCGGCGGCACCACGGTCGAGCTCACCTTCCGACCCACGGGGGGCGAGTGCGGAGGCCGCTCACGCCGTGTCGCGATCGTCCCCCTGGTCGACGAACGCCCCCTGCGCTATCAGGACTGGGTGGCCAAACGCCGTGAGATCGTCAGGGAGTTGAGCGACGGCGCGTGCGGGTACCTGCACATCCCCGACATGGGTGGCTCCGGATGGGCGCAGTTCAACCGCGACCTGCGGCTGGAGGTGTCGCGCCCCGCGCTGATCGTGGACGTACGCGGCAACGCCGGGGGCCACATCAGCGAGCTGGTCATCGAGAAGCTCACCCGCACGATCCTCGGCTGGGACCTGACCCGCAACGCCCAAGCGGTGTCGTACGCGTCCAACGCGCCCCGGGGCCCGGTGGTGGCCCTGGCCGACGAAGCCACGTCCTCCGACGGCGACATGATCACCGCCGCCTTCCGGCTGCTGAAACTGGGTCCGGTGGTGGGACAGCGCACCTGGGGCGGGGTGGTCGGCATGACCGGCCGCCACCGCCTCGTCGACGGCACGGTGATCACGGTGCCGATGAACGCGGCCTGGTTCGACACGTACGGCTGGTCCGTCGAGAACCACGGCGTGGAACCGGACCTGGAGGCGCTGCGCACCCCCCTGGACTGGGCGGAGGGCCGCCACGCCGTCCTGGACGACGCGGTCCGCCTCGCCCTGGACCTCCTCACCGCCCACCCGGCGGCGACACCCCCCACCTACGCCACGGCCCCGACCCTGCGAAGGCCCACGCTCCCCCCGAGGTGACGCGGCGGGGCGGCTCCCGACCACCCGGCACTCCAACTCCGCCCCGCCCGGCGCCCGAGGGCCGGAGGCCCGCGCCTGCACACGCGCCCTTGGAGCCCGGCAGTCGCTTCCGTCCCGCCCGCTCGAAGGCCGGCCACCCTCCCACCTCACCCCACGCACAAAAGCAGTCCCATCCAGCCCGTCCAGCCGTCCGGCGCGCTTGAAGACCGGGCGCCTCCCGCCGCCCCGCCCCGCCCCGCCCACAAGGGGCCGTCCCATCCAGCCCGTCCGGCGCTTGAGGACCGGGGGCCCGGGGGCGGAGCCCACGGTTCGGGAAGGGGCGGGTAGGGGAACAGGCCCCGCGCAGCGGCCCGACCCCACCCCGGCACCCGGCACCCCGGCCCGCACCACCCCCCGCGGCCCCCCGGACCACCCCGCACGAGAAGGGGTGCACCCGACAGAAGCCGGATGCACCCCTCGGACACCGCAGACGCACCACCGCGTCTCACGCCGCCCGCTCCCGCCACGTCAGCGGTCGAAACGCTCACGCGTCCGGTCGGCCGCGTCCTGCGCGTCGTCCTGCATCCCGGACGCACGGCCCGAAGCCTTGTCGGCGGCCCGGCCGGCAGCGCCGGAGGAGGGGGTGGAGGAGGAACGCTCCTGCGCCCCCTCGCCCTTGCCGCCCTGCTTCTTCTGCTTGGCCTGGTCGGCGAGCTGCTGCGCCTTGTCCTTGAACTGGTCTGCGATGCCCATGCTGTTCACTCCTGTGTGGGTGCGTGGGGGCGGCCCCGTAAGGACCTCGCTCAGACTTACACACCCGGACATCCGACGCATTTCGATCAATGGTGCTGAGCCCGCGCCTCCCGGTCCGCCTTGCCTCCGGCCCCGACGAGTCCCTTGCTCACACCACCGAGCCGCGGCCCGAACCGCCTCATCTCCCGCTGCCCGACGGACCCGATCACCATCGGCAGGTATCCCCGTATCGACTGCATCCCCCGCAGCCACCACTGGGCGTACACATGCGCGGACCGCCGTTCGATCCCGGCCACGATACGGTCCACCGCCGGTCCCAGCGGGTACGTACGGTTCGTCGGCCACGGCAGCCGCTGCCTCAACTCCCGCATGACGTCGTCCGCGTCGGCACCGCGCACCATGTCGGTGTCGGTCCACGACAGGTAGCCGACCCCGACCTTCACCCCCCGGTAGCCGACCTCGGCCCGCAGGCTGTGCGCGAACGCCTCCACGCCCGACTTGGACGCGCAGTACGCACTCATCATCGGCGCGGGGGTCATCGCGGCCAGCGACGCTATCTGGAGGAAGTAGCCGCGGCTCTCCATGAGTACGGGCAGGAACGCACGCCCCGTGACCGCCCCACCGATCAGGTTCACCTCGATGACCCGCCGCCACGCCTCCGGATCGGAGTCCACGAGCGGGCCGCCCGCGGCGACACCGGCGTTGGCGACCACGATGTCGATCTTCCCGAAGCGCTCCTTCACCTCGCGGGCGACCTCCGCCATGGCCACGTGGTCGGTGACGTCCGCGAACCAGTGGCCGCTCTCCCCGTGCAGCCGCTCCGCGACCTTCTTCAGTTCGTCCGGTTCCAGCCCCACCAGCGCGAGCTTCGCACCCCGCGCGGAGAGCTTGCGCGCCAGCAGCTCGCCCACACCGCGCGCCGCGCCCGTGACGACGACGACCTGTCCGTCCAGACTCCGCCTGCCGCTCATGCGACCTCCTTCTCGCTCACGGCCTGTGCCGCACTGTCCACAGTGACGTACCGGGCGGCGAGTTCCCGTAGTTTCGCCGTGACCACCTCGGGCGCCTCGACCGGTGTCATGTGACCCGCACCCGCCAGCTCCGTGAGCCCGAGGCTCTGCGGCAGCGCCGCCTCGATGGTCCGCGCGTGCACGGGCGGCGTCAGCCGGTCCTCCGTGCCCGCGATCACCGCGGTCGGGAGCCGCAGCTCCTGTATGCCCGCCTCGACGTCGAGCTCGGCGAGCACGTGCCCCCAGGCGACGCGCGCCCCGCGGGGACACGCGTGGACGATCCTGGCACAGGCGTCGACCCGCTCCGGGGCCGAAGCACGTCCCATCGTCGCGTACTTGAGGATCGCCTTCGAGACGCCCGTGACCGGCCCCAGCGGGGCCCGGGCCCCGAGGACCGCCCGGGTCATCCGGGTACGGAAGGCGCCGGCCCGTATCGGCAGCACCAGCGACTCGGCGGTCAGCCGGGAGCTCCCGGTGCTGCACAGCAGCACAGCCGCCCCGTGCTCACGCACGGCGTCCCGCCCGGCGGCCGCCATCAGCGTCATCCCGCCCATGGAGTGCCCGGCGAGCACGGCCTTGCGCCCGGGTGCGAGCGTGGCCCCGAGCACCGCTTCCAGGTCGTCGGCCAGCGCGTCCGTGCTGTATCCGCCCGGGCCCGCCTCCGGCGAACGGCCGTGCCCCCGCTGGTCGTAGGCGACGACCCGGTGGTCGGCCGCCAGGTCCCGTATCTGGTCCGCCCAGAACCGGGTGCTGCAGGTCCAGCCGTGCGCCAGGACCACGGCCGGGGCGTCCTCGGGTCCGTGCAGTTCTACGTGGAGGCGCGCGCCGTCCGCGGAGATGACGGTCAGTTCCCGTACGGGTACGGGCGGGGCTTCCGCCCGGTGCGGCAGCCGGCTCATCGCGCGGCCTCCTCGGTGAGGGCCGGCGCCCGGCCGCCGGGGACAGGGGGCCGGATCACCTCGTACTCCCCGAGGTCGACCGTCCGCGTGGCCCGGCGGAACTCGGCCGTCGTGCCGGGCCAGACGGTGGTGTTGCGCCCGGCCGCGTCCAGGTACCAGCTGGTGCAGCCGCCCGTGTTCCACACGGTCCGCTTCATCCGCTCCTGGACCCGCCGGTTCCACACGCCGACGGCCGAGGCCCGCGCCCCCAGCGCGGCACGCCCGCCCAGCACGTTCAGCTGGCGCAGGTAGTCGGCCATGTAGTTCAGCTGCGACTCGATCATGAGAATCATGGAGGAGTTCCCGAGCCCCGTGTTGGGACCGATGATGGTCATCCAGTTCGGGAAGCCGGCCGCCGTCGCTCCGCGCAGCGCCTGCATGCCGTCCTTCCAGGACTCGGCGAGCGTGATGCCCTCCGCACCCACGACCCGTTCCGCGATCGGCATGTCCGTCACATGGAATCCGGTACCGAGGATGATCACGTCGGCCTCGGTCTCCGTACCGTCCGCGGCGACCACCGTGGAGCCCCGCACCTCGGACAGGCCGGAGGCGACGACGTCCACGTTGGGCTGCGCGAGCGCCGGGTAGTAGGCGCTGGAGAGCAGGATGCGCTTGCAGCCGATGCGGTAGGAGGGGGTCAGCTTGGCCCGTAGCTCCGGGTCCTTGATCGCGCGGGCCATGTTCGCCTTGGCTATCGACTCGACCAGGCCCAGCTGGTCCGGGTGCTTGGTGAACGCGCCCACCTGCAGCTCACGGATGCCCCAGAGCAGTCCGCGGCGGGCCGTCCCGGTGAACGGGAGCGCGCGGTGCAGCCATTTCTCGGCCCCGCTGATGGCACGGTCCATGCGTGGCATCACCCACGGCGGTGTCCGCTGGAACAGCGTGAGCCTGCCTGCCCGGCGCTGCACCTCCGGCACGATCTGGATGGCGGAGGCGCCCGTGCCGACGACGGCGACCCGCTTGCCGCGCAGGTCGTAGTCGTGGTCCCACCGGGCGGAGTGGAAGACCTTGCCGGGGAAGTCGGCGAGCCCGGGGATGTCAGGCAGTTTCGGATCGGAGAGCGGGCCGGTCGCGGAGACGACGACATCGGCGAGGACCGTCGTGCCGTTCGTGCACTCGATCACCCAGTGCAGCTCGTCGTTGTCCCAGCGCATGACGGTGACGTCGTGGCCGAGCCTGAGGTGCGGGCGCAGTCCGAAGGTGTCGGCCACGTTCTCCAGGTAGGCACGGATGTGCTCCTGCCCGGAGAAGGTGCGGGGCCAGTCGGGGTTGGGGGCGAACGAGAACGAGTACAGGTGGGACGGTACGTCGCAGGCGCAGCCCGGATAGCTGTTGTCGCGCCAGGTGCCACCGACGGACCCGGCCCGTTCCAGGACCAGGAAGTCGGTGATCCCCTCGCGGCGCAGCCGGACCGCGGCGCCGAGGCCCCCGAATCCGGATCCGATCACCGCCACTCGTACGTGCTCGTGCTGGGACATGCTGCCGCCTCCCCGCGGTACATCACACGACTCTGCCAGCAATCGCTGGCATGGTTGGGAGGGTAGAGCAGCTCCGTACTGATGGGTAGGGGGCCGGTCAAAGAAAGTTACCGGCGGTACACCATAGAGTGCGGGTGTGGCTGACGGACACGAGCACCGCGAATACCGCATGGAGGAGCTGGCCCGGGAGGCCGGGATATCCGTGCGCACCCTGCGCTTCTACCGGGAGCGCGGGCTGATCCAGCCACCCCGCCGCGAGGGCCGCATCGCCTGGTACGACGACCACCACCTGGCCCGGCTGCGCACCATCACGGGCCTGCTGGAACGCGGGCACACCCTGAACGGCATCGCCGACCTCGCCACGACCTTCGACAGCGGCCGGGACGTCGCCGAGGTGCTGGGCCTGGGCGAACCGAGCGAAGAGGTACCGGTCCGGCTGACGCCCGAGCAACTCGCCGACTACTTCGGCGACCAGGCCACGGCGGAGAACCTCGCCGCCGCCCTGGACCTGGGCTACCTCGGCACCGACGGCGACGAGATCGTCCACATCAGCCGCCGCCTGCTGGAGGTCTCGGCCGAACTCGTACGGGAAGGGGTGCCGCTCTCCGCGGTGCTCTCCTCCGGCCGGCTGGTCCGCGAGCACGCCGACGCCCTGGCCGATCTCTTCGTCAGCACCCTGAGCGCCTACACCGCGAGCACGGCCGACGGCCAACTGCGGACGCTGGCGCACGCGGTGCTGGACGCGGAACTGTCCATGGCCCTGGACCGGCGGCTCCGCGCGGAGGAGCAGGAACCGGACCGGCGCACGCGGGACCGGCACCCGCAGGGACCCGAGCCGCGGGGCCAGCACCCGCAGGGACCCGAGCCGCGGGAGCACGGATCCGGCCGCTCGGGGCACCGCCCGTAGAAGCACCGCCCGTAGAAAGCACCGCCCGGGCCAGCCTGTCCGCCGGAGCCACACCTCGGGCAGCCCCCGGCAGATGCGGCGCCCTACCGCTCGTAGGTCACCGTCACGGGCGCGTGGTCGCTCCACCGCTCACCGTGGGTGGCGGCGCGCTCCACCCAGGCCTTCACCGCGCGGGCCGCCAGCCCGGCCGTCGCCACGTGGTAGTCGATGCGCCAGCCCGAGTCGTTGTCGAAGGCCCTCCCTCGGTAGGACCACCAGGAGTACGGGCCCTCCTGATCGGGGTGGAGCGCGCGGACCACGTCCACGTAGGCCGCCTCGTCGAACACCCGGGTGAGCCACTGCCGCTCCTCGGGCAGGAAGCCGGAACTCCTCCTGTTGGCCTTCCAGTTCTTGAGGTCGGCCTCGGCGTGGGCGATGTTCCAGTCACCGCACACCACCACCTCCCGTCCCTCGGCGGCGGCCCGCGCCTTCAGGCCCAGCAGGTAGGGGAGGAAGGCCGCCATGAAGCGCTCCTTCTCCTCCTGGCGTTCCGTGCCGACCTCACCGGAGGGCAGGTACAGGCTGGCGACCGTCACCCCGGGGAGATCGACCTCCGCGTAGCGTCCGCTCGCGTCGAACTCCTCGCTCCCGACGACGCCGAACCCGCCGAACCCGATCTGCACGCGCTCCGGCGCGTGCCGCGTATAGAGGGACACCCCCGCACGCCCCTTGGCCGAGGCCGGGGCGTGCACCGCGTGCCAGCCGTCGGGGTTCCGCACCTCTTCGGGGAGCTGATGCGGTTCGGCGCGGACCTCCTGGAGGCAGACGACGTCCGCGTCGGTCTGCGCCAGCCACTCGACGAAGCCCTTCTTCGCGGCGGCACGGAGCCCATTCACGTTTACGGTGGTAACGGTCAGCATTACGGCACAGTACCGACACCTACCGACTGCATACCTGTACTATGTCACGCATGATTATTCAACCTCGGCCGTTCGACCACCCAGACGCCGTGAAACTCAACGACCAGGTGCAGCTCGAATACGCCGAGCGCTACGGGGACGAGGGCGATGTCACACCCCTCGACGCCGCCATGTTCGACCCGCCTCGCGGACTGTATCTGCTCGCCTACGACGAGCAGGGCAGCCCCGTGGCCACCGGGGGCTGGCGCAGTCAGGAGCGGAACGCCGAGGGCTACTCCGACGGCGACGCCGAGATAAAGCGCATGTTCGTGATCCCGGAGGGCCGTGGGCGCGGCCTGGCCCGCCGCATCCTCGCCGCCCTGGAGGCGGACGCCCGAGCGGCCGGCCGCACCCGCATGGTCCTGGAGACGGGCGACCAGCAGCCCGAGGCGATCGCGCTGTACACCTCCAGCGGCTACACGCTCTGCTCGAAGTTCGGCCACTACCGCGAGTACCCGAGCAGCATCTGCATGGCCAAGCCGCTGTAGGGCCGGCGCCTGCCCTTCGGGGCCCTGTTGCGGGAACCCCCTTACGGAACGCGCGCCACATCCACGTAGAACCCGCTCCGCTCGTACACCGGCGCAGGCTCCTCGCGGTACCACTCGGTTGCCGTCACCAGCCCGGGACTGATGAGCTCCAGGCCCTCGAAGAACGGCTCGATCTCCGCGCGCGTACGCATGCGGAGCCCTATCCGGCCCTTCCGGTAAGCGGTCTCCGTCTCCTGCTTCAGTTCCGGGTGCTGATCGGCAGTCCCGTGCGACAGCACGACATAGCTGCCCGAGGGCAGCGCATCGACCAGCACGCGGGTGATGCCGTACGGGTCCTGCTCGTCGGGCAGGAAGTGCATCAGGGCGATGAGGGACAGGGCGACGGGCCTCGCGAAGTCCAGCAGCTCCGCCGCGCGTTCGAGGATCGTCTCCGGCTGCCGCACATCCGCGTGGATGTAGTCGGTCGCACCCTCGGGACGGCTCACCAGCAGCGCTTCGGCGTGGCGCAGCACGATCGGATCGTTGTCCGCGTAGACGACCCGGGCC
The DNA here is from genome assembly GCF_044334475.1 of Streptomyces sp. NPDC020780. Classification (NCBI taxonomy): domain Bacteria; kingdom Bacillati; phylum Actinomycetota; class Actinomycetes; order Kitasatosporales; family Streptomycetaceae; genus Streptomyces; species Streptomyces sp. NPDC020780. The sequence goes on from NZ_JBIRTB010000010.1 coordinate 194,904, forward strand.
TGTGGCAGGACGGCCTGCGCGACCTGATGGAGGTTCGGCGAGGTGGGGATGCCGGTTCCGATGTCCAGAAACTGATCCACGCCCTGACGGGCCAGCCAGGCGGACGCCCGGTGCATGAACGCCCGGTTCCGCGCTGCGTTGCCCCGCGCCTCTGCGGGCAGTCTCTCCCCGACCTCCTGGTCGACCGGGTAGTTGTCCTTGCCGCCGAGCAGCCAGTCGTAGACGCGCGCCGGGTGCGGCGTGCTGGTGTCGATACGGGAGCTGGGTCTACCGGCTGTCACAGAACCCTCCATACGAGGCCACGAACAGATGAACTCGGCACCGACCTGCGCACGCCTCAACAGCGTTCACGGGAAGGGTGGATGAGCGAGGACGGCCCAGATTACCGGGTGGTCGCCCCGGTGGGTTCCGAGCCAGGGCCGACACGGACGGGGACAGGGACGGGGACGGGGACGGGGACGGGGACGGGGACGGGCTGAGGGGGTGTGCGGAAGCCGCCTGCCGGACAGTCGTACCGCACGGTCCCTTGCGGGGAGCGGCCTGATAGGGAGCGCTGATCCGGACCTGCCCACCGTGCCGTGGCACCGTCAAGACCGCTAACGCTCCGCACGCACACCCGTGAGCCGGCCGGTACGCCTCGCGATCTACCCGAGATCCCCTTCCCAGTGCAGGAGTACGACACCGGACAACTCCGCGACCGACGTGACGACGAGCAGATCGACCGGCCCGGCGCTGCGGGGGTCAACCGTGTGCGACGAGGCGCTGCTGGACCTCCTTCGCGCGCCGGCAGACGCCCTCCGGAAGCGGTGGTCCGAACATGCCACCACCTGCCCTCCCACGTGGGGGGAAATCCTTACGGCCGTGGCGGCCCGGCCCCGCGGGCACCTGCCACCGATCCGGTGCGCGTCGTCGGGTCAGCCCCTGCGGGACCTCCCTCATCCGGGGCACGGCGCGTCCACATCCAGACCGCCCAGGTACCGGTCGTACTCCTCCTGCGGGAGCGCGCCGGACGCCAGATCGCAGAGGGCCCTCTGCCAGGCCGCCACGTCCAGGGTGCGGCGCACCAGGCCGCCCTCCATGTCGAACGTGGTCACGGTGCCGTCCTCGCCGGCCAGCAGACGTGCGGCCGTGGTGTCCTGGCCGGACTCCTGACCGGGAAGCGTCCAGGAGCCCCGGGACTCGACGGTGGCCGCGTCCCAGAACTGCAGGCCCCGCTCCGTGGCTGAACCGGTGGGCTGGACGAGGAGGGACGTGTCGCTGCTGAAGGCCAGATCCGTCATGCCGCTCGACGCGGTCGTGCCGCGCACGAACTTCCCCGTGTCCACGTCGAGCACGGAGATGAGGCCGTCGAAGTTGATCACTGCGGCTCTCTCGCCCTTCGCGCTGACCACGACCTGGTGCCCGTACATGGTCCATACGGGTTCGATGGAGACCTTGCGCACCCGGCGGTAGTTATTCTCGGCAGTCCACTTCCATACCGTCAGTTCGGCGTTCTGGACGAGTGCCAGGGTCGTGCGGTCCGGGCTGGTGGAGATGGCCATGTCGATGTCCTCGCGGGCGAACGGTACGGACTGGACGACCTGCCACGACCGGGTGTCGACCACCTGCACCGCTTCGTCGGTCGTTCCGACCACGTGGTGGCCGTCCGGCAGGAAGGTCACGGGCGTAAAGGCGTCTTCGAGTGTCGCCTGCCGGCCTGTCCGGCTTCCGTCGCGTAGAGCCCAGAGCGACACCGCGCCCTCCTGCGCCACCACGGCGCGGGTGCCGTCCGGGGAGGCGATTACAGTGTCCTGGCGCAAGGACCGTCTGACGAGTCGGAGGGGCAGACGCCCGAGCTCCCGGACTCCCCTGTCGGTGACGGACCACACCTGTGTTCCGGATCCGGTGGTGCGGGAGGCCGTGCGATCGTCCGGGGCAAGCTCCGCGGGCTTGACGTGCGGCTCGTTCCGGAGCGGGACGCCCACCCGGAGGCTGGTGGTGGAGAAGAGGGAGACGGCGCCGTCCCCCGAACCGGCGGCCACCCACTGTCCGTCCGCGGAGGCGGAGACGCTCGACACCGGCCAGGTGAAGGAGCCGAGGACACGTGTACGGCGCAGCGCACCGTCGTACACGCCCACCACCCCGCCCGCGGCGGCGTACGCCTTTTCGCCCTGTGCGCCGGGCACCACCATCGGCCCGATGTCCCGCTCGTCGGTGCGGGCCAGCCGCCGGCCCCCGACCAGGTCCCAGAGTTGGCGCTTCTCACCGATGTACGCCCTCGATCCGTCGGCCGACAGCGTGACCTCTGTTCTCTCCCCCACGGGGAAGCCGGGAATCTTCCGCCAGGGGCTCCAGGAGGAACCGACCCGCCGGAAGTCGCGGACCGCGCCCGCCCGGGAGTCGAGGGCGAGGAGGCGGCCCGCATCGTCGAAACCGAGGGCGAGACTGTCGGTACCGCCGGTCTCCCTGCTCAGCAGGCGACCGGTCCTCGCATTCCAGACGGCCACGTGGAAGCGGTATTCCGGCTCGTCGGGCGTGTAGAACGCGGCGGCGACCATGTGTCCGTCGCCGGAGAACGAGAACGCCCAGAGGTGCTTGAACGCACCGGCGAGTTCCTCCCCCTTTCCGGCCACGATGGTCCGGACCCGTGTGCGACGGGCCACGTCCCAGATGTCGATCCGGTTGTAGGGCCCCTCCACCGCCAGCGACTGCCCGTCCGCGCTGAACTGCATCCAGCCGCCGTCCTGCGGCCAGCTCCCTCCTTCCAGGTTCGGGAGCGCCTTGCCGGCACCGATGTCGTAGAGATGGATGTGCGTTCCCTCGCCGGACGCGTCGGGATCGAAGTCCGAGTAGTACGCCAGTACGCTCCCGTCCCGGCTGACCGCGACGTTGGTCGCGTTGACGTGCGCCACCCCGTGGAAGTTGGCCACCTTCTCGTTTCCGGCCTGGAGATGCCGGGTCACGCTGCCGTTGGCCGCGACGGCCTGGGCCAGCGCCTGCGCCGACTCGCCCGTGGGCTGGACCTGCTGGGCGTACAGCGCGAACTGCGCGGCCTTGCGCGGATCCCTGGCGACCGTGTCGAGTGCACGGGCCGCCAGCGCCTGCGAGGCGGAGGTACGGGCCCGGGCGAGCGCCTCTCCGCGCTTCTGCCAGGCGTAGACACCGGCTCCCCCGGCCAGCAGTGACAACACCGCGAGGGCGGCCACGAAGTTCCGGAGGATGCGGACGGCGCGGCGTTGCAGACGCAGGTCCTCACTGTCCAGAGCGTCCTTCACCAGGCCGTGCAGAGGCGCGGCGAGGCTGGCCACCCTGTCGCGGAACGGGCTGCCGGGCGCCATGGAGCGGTCGTCGGCGTCGCGGAACGGCCGGAGGTCCACCCACAGCGGTTCGGTGGTGAAGGCGCCGCGCAGCACCGGCGGAAGGGCGTTGGTCCGGCCCCAGTCGAAGTCACCCGCGACGGGATCCCAGACGACGGTGCCCTCGCTGACCGCGATGAGGAAGTTCTCCATGCCGTGGTTGGTGCGCCAGTACTCGATCTCCTCGCGGACCCACCGCGACTCCGCGGCCTCGGGGGAGGCCAGGCAGATGAAGTAGCGGGATCCGGCCAGCGCCGCCTTGATCGACCCGCCCAGGTCATGGCTCGCGGCAAGGCTGGTGGTATCCCGGAAGACCTTCGCCCCGGGGCGGTGCAGCCACGGCGTGCGCAGGATGCCCTGCAGCCCTTTCTGGAGGGCTTCCGCCAGCGGCACGTCTCTTTGGTGGCTGTAGGAAATGAAGGCGTCGCGTTCCAAGATCGTTCCCCCGATGTCCTGACACGGATTGACCGGCGCAACCGAACCACATGCGTGCGAACTCTATGACCGTGCAAAAAGCCGAGGGTGAGTTTGCGACACAGATCGAACCAGCGCGCGAGGGAGTCGAAGGCGCGGTGACGTTCGGTGCGGTGTGTCCCACAGCACGGCAAGCACACGCAGAACCGGCATTCGACGCCGACCACGGACTCAACGGCCGCGCGCGACCGTCGGCACAGACCCGAGACCCCGAACCGCACGAGAACCCTGTCGGGGAGCAAGGGGCAGACAACTCCGCCCCGTCGCCCGAACCGTGGGAGCAGCGGCGTCGGCGAAGCAGGCTCACGTCGACAGCCATCAGCGCACCGCAGGGCCATTCCAGTCCTGCGTCCGCTTCGCCATGCGCGCACATACGCAGCCGGCCCCGCCCACCGCGCCCACGGCGCCGAACCGGGCTTCCCAGGCTGCGGGCATCGGGGATCGACGCCGCTGCTGAACAGCAGTAAGGGCTCTGACCTGGCTGTTCAGATGGATCTCCGGGGTTTGGTGTGCCCGCCGCTCGGAAGTCCGCGGCCACGGTCTGAGAGACCGCCGAGGTCTGTGTCGGTGGTCCCGTGCATGATCGGGTACATGACGTGTGGTTCCCGAGATGCCCTGCGCTCTCTCGCTCTGCAACACCTGTCGCCCGAGGTTGCCGCGAAGTGGCTCGGTCTGCTGCGCCCTGGTGTGCGTCTGGACGCCGCGGCCGGCTCTGACGATGGTGTCGGTCGGCTCGGGGGCCTCCCGTCCTTGCCAGCCACTGTCGAGTGGCCGGTGTGGGGTGGGCACGGGCCACTCTCCTTCATTGCCTCGATCGACTGCGCGCGCCTGCCGGCGGCTGCGCTGGACATCGATCTACCCGCGGCGGGGACGCTGCTGTTCTTCTACTTCGACGGGCAGTTGGACGACGGCGACGCTCTCGTTCTTGCTGAGGACCGGGAGAGCTGGGCGGGCGCCCGCGTGCTCCATGCGGCGGCTGACGAGGAGGTGGCGGAGCGTGGGGCGCCTGCCGGGCTCAAGCCGTATCCGGTGGTGCCGCTGACGGCTCGGGTGGAGATGACGGCGACCGAGCCCTGGCATCCGTCCGTCCGGGCCGCCTTCGCCCCAGGCGCCCCGCTAGGGAACCGTTACGACCACCCCGTCTGCTCGCAGGAGTTCCTCGACGCGCTGTGGGAGTTCGATGATGAGGTGGGGCATCAGATCGGCGGCCACGCTCACTTCGTTCAGAACCCTGTGGAGATCGAGATCGCGGAGGCGGTCCTGGACGGCCAGGTGTCTTGGGACGACCCTCGGCTGTCCGAGGAGTCGAGCAACTGGATTCTGCTGGCCCAGTTCGGCAGCGAGGACGCCGCGGACATGATGTGGGGCGATGCCGGAGCCCTGTACTGGCTGATCCGCCCGGAAGATCTGGCCGAGCAGCGCTTCGACCGGGTGATGTTCACCTGGCAGTGCAGCTGATGACGGCGACACCTCCCGCCTGGGGAGTGCAGTACACGCTGAGCCTGCCGAGCGAGGACGGTGCCCGCGCCGCCGCGGCCGAGCTGTCCGGGATGGGACACCGTCTGACGGCAGTGCGCGTCCACGATCACTTCCGGTTCGTTCCGTCGAGCTTCTGGTACGGCCGGCCGTCGATGGACCCGGAGCTGGAGGGGTGGTGGCAGGTCTTCTCTCTGGCCGTCTACAGCGGGTACGAGCGCATGGCTCTCGAGCCGTTCCTCCGGAGTGAGCGGACTCGGATGGCCTGTGTGGCCCGTGCCCACGGCGGTTTCCAGCAGGGGTGCATGGAGGGGCATGCCGCCACTGCCGAGAGAGTTTTCCAACGGGACGGCCTGGTCCATGAGCAGGCCGGCGCCGACGTCGCCCTTCCGAGTCCTCTGCCCAAGGATCCCGTGCGACCTCCGGCCGGTCCGCCGTGGAAGTGCAGTGAGGTCGGTGAGCCCGCAGCGGTGGTCCAGGCCGTGGTGGCGGTCGCAGAGCGCATGTACGGCAGCGCGGGGGATGCTCCGGATGCCGTGGGGTGGCTGCTCGAGGAGGAGTTCGCGTTCGGCGAGCCCTATGGGTCGACGGGTGAGTTCCTCGGTGATCTCGTGGATGCCGTGGCCCACCAAGGCACCTGCACCGACACCACCGTCGAGGCTGTCCCGTTCCTCATGGAGCTGGTCTGCGATGACAATGTCGCGTCCGGCAACCGGTTGGTTCTGCTCGGCGACCTGTTGCGGCTTGCTGCTTCGGGGTCGGCTGCAGAGGTCTTCCTTGCCGATCGCATCACCGCGCTCGGGTGTGTCTGGGAGGAGTCTGCAGCCGAATACCTGACACGGCGGGCCATCGGCAGCGAGCTGCCGAGGCTACTGTCCCGCTGGGAAGACGAGAGTGATGCCGCCCGATTCGCTATCAGCGCCCTAGCGGCGCTCTGTGGCACTCGTGACCAGCGCGTCCTCTCAGGGCTGGCCGCTCTCCCGGCTCCAGCAGGCAGCTCCCGCGCCGATGTCGTGTCGCTCGTGGCAGCCCTGCTCAGTGATGACCGGGAAGGTTTGGTATCTGCCCTGAACCGGCTGGGCTCTTGGCAGCCTCGCGTTGCGGAGAAGGCAGCCGGCCCGAGCGTGGGACCTCGGACTCTCGGACTGGGTATCCTTCCGGACCTCATCCTCGAAGACGTGGCGTCAGGAATCGCAGCAGAGCGTGATCTGCCGTAACTGTTGACGACGTGGAGTATGACGACTGGCATCGCCGACAGGCAGTCAGGGGCGCCAGACGTCAGGCTCATGCTCCGCCAGCCTCGCCTGGGACCGGATCTACAAGCCGATCCGTTCCCACAACGAGGGCCTCGACCGCCGCCTCGGGGGCACCTACATGGACATCGGCAACCCGATGCGCCGCCGAGCACCCGGCCAGGTGGCCCAGACGATCCTGATCGCGATCAGGGTGGGCATCGGAAACCTGGACATCCTGGAAACCTGGCTCTACGAGCGTACCGGCAGCCGACTCTCCGACGCCGGCTTCGAGTCCCTTCCGGCTGCCCCGGGTCGCGACCTGTCTTCCGCCCCCGCACCACTCGACACGGGGCGGCATCAGCCGGCCAACCTCTGATCGGGCAGCGTCACAGCCGCACATCACGATCACCAGCCCCGGGCGACCGGGGACAGTTCACATGCCCGGCGGCGGCCAGGTACCCGCCGAGCAACCCGCCAGACCCGATACGCCGCCCTCCACCACCCCGGGCAAGCATCGAACGCCCCCCGGAACGACGAAGATCCCGCCCGATCTTGCGATCGGACGGGATCTCGTCACCATTCCTGAGCTAACTCAAGAACAGTCGTGCGGTGGACCTGTGGGGATTTGAACCCCAGACCCCCTCGATGCGAACGAGGTGCGCTACCAGACTGCGCCACAGGCCCTTGCGACGAGTGAAACTCTAGCATCCTCATCGGCGTGCTCGGAAATCCGTATCCCGCAGGTCAGCCGAGTCGGGCTCGCCGACGTGTCACTCGTTGGCCGCGCGCGGCCGGTCCTCTTCGTCGTACTGGTCGAAGAGCGGGGTGCGGCCGCGTTCGCGCGTGCGCCGGGGCGGGTTGACGCGCCGGCGCGGCGCCGGGTCGGGGTCGGGGACGGCTTGGTGCGAGGTGCCCGTCTGGGTGGGCTCGGCCGTGCTGGAGCGGGCCGCGCTCCACGTCTCCGGGTCGCCGACCTCCACCCCACCCGTGGCGCGCGGGGCGACGGGGGCGGTGACGTAGGTCGGCAGCGGGACCGGGACCGGCTCCCAGCTGTCACCCTGCGCCGGGCCGCGCTCGCGCTGCTGGTCGACCCACTCGGCGTGGTCCGTCTGCTCGACCAGGGCACGGCGGCCGGCCTCCTGCGGGGAGACCGTGGGAGTGGGGGCCGGCGCTTCGGGCTCCTCGTCGGGCTCGGCGGGAGCCGTCGCCGCGGACGGGTGCCTGCGCGGGCGGTTGTCGCGGAGCCGCTGCGCGGCGTCCTCGGCCCGGCGCCGGTCCATGGTGAACACGAAACGACGCCGTTCCTGCGACCGCAGGTGGACGATGTACGCGCTCAGCAGCACGGCAGGCACGGCGGGCGCCCACAGGAAGCGCAGCCCGCCGACCGCCGCGACGACGGCGCCCAGCGTGAACGCCAGGAAGAGGACGGTGGTCGTGCGCCGCCGGCGCGCCAGGACCTGGGAGCGCCGGGCGCGGCGCTCACGCTCCGCCTCCGCCCCGGGCACCCGTGGGCGCCGGGCAGGCGCCCGGCGCTCGGACCCCGCCGACGGACGCTCCCCGCCCGCACGCTCGTGCGCAGGGTCGTGCAACCGGGCTTCCGTATGCGCCGGAGGCGCGGCGAATGCCCGGACGTCCACGGAGTCCCATCGGTCCGTGTCGGCATCCGGGTCCACGTCGGCGGCCGCCTCCTCTGCCCCGCGCTCCTGCAACTCCCTGGCGTATCGGCGCTCCATGGCCGCCCGTCCGGACAGCAGCCGGATGGCGGTACTGAAGCGTTCCGTCGGACGGGCCTCATTGAGCTCGTCCTGCCTGCGGAGCCACATCGGCACCAGATAGGCAGCCCAGGCCCCGACGATGACTGCGTAGATGAGGCCGCTGCTACTCACGCTCACACCGTAGAGGGGTTTGCACGGCAGCATCCGCCAATTGGCCCGGTGTGTCGCACGATCCGGCTGATATCACGGACTTTTTTTGTGATTGTTCGGATCAGCACGTGACACGAGTAGGTCGCTTAACGTCAGACGGCGATCAAAATCGAACGTCTATCTTATTTCGCCGGGTGGCTGGGACGTGCCCGGCCGCACCCTGCGCCAACGCCGCAGAAGTCCGTCCGGCACTTCCTCCGCGGTGAGGGCGTAGATCAGGTGGTCGCGCCACGCACCGTCGATGTGCAGATAGCGCGGGCGGAGTCCTTCCTCGCGGAATCCGAGTTTCTCCACCACCCTCCGGCTCGGGCCGTTCTCGGGCCGAATGCACACCTCGATCCGGTGCAGCCCGACCGTGCGGAAACAGTGGTCGACGGCGAGCGCCACCGCCGTGGGAACTACCCCGCGGCCTGCCACGCCCCGGTCGACCCAGTACCCGATGTGACCGGAGCACATCGAACCCCAGGTGATCCCGGCGACCGTCAACTGTCCGACGAGGCGCCCCTCGTACTCGATGGCGAAGGGCAGCATCCGGCCGGCGTTCGCCTCGGCGCGCAGGTGCCTGACCATCTGACGGTAGGTGGGACGCTGGACCACCGGACCGCCGGGGGCGGGTGGCGGGACGGTCGCCTCCCAGGGGCGGAGCCAGTCGCGGTTGCGCCGGTTGACCTCACGCCAGGCGCGCTGGTCCCGCAGCTTTATCGGGCGGAGCGTGACGTCGCCGTCCGTCAGGATCACCGGCCAGGTCGGGACGTTCAGCTCGGGCTCCCGGGTCGGGGGTGGTCGCCGCCGCGGAGCTGGTCGACGGCGTGCACCAGGAGCCTGCTCAGTACGGCGAGACCGTCGCGTACGCCGCCGGTGGAGCCGGGCAGGTTCACGAGGAGGGTGCTGCCCGCGACACCCGCGAGGCCCCGGGAGAGTGCCGCGGTGGGCACCTTGTCCCGGCCCTCGGCGCGGATCGCCTCGGCGATGCCCGGGATCTCCCGGTCCAGGACGCGGCGCGTGGCCTCGGGGGTGCGGTCCGTGGGCGAGATGCCCGTACCGCCGGTGGTGACGATCAGGTCGAACCCGGCGGCCACGCCCGCCCGCAGCGCCGCCTCCACGGGGTCTCCGTCGGGGACGACCTGCGGACCGTCGACCGCGAACCCGAGTGCGGTGAGCGCCTCGGCGATGACCGGGCCTCCCCGGTCCGCGTAGACGCCGGCCGACGCGCGGTTCGAGGCGGTCACCACGAGGGCGCGGTACCCGCCCGGCGCAGGTGAACTGCCGGGCGCGCTCACGCGTCCGCCCCTTCCGGCGCCGGACGGCGGTAGTCCCCGGACACGCCGCCCGACTTCGCCTCGACCCGGACGTCCGTGATGACAGCGCCCTTGTCGACGGCCTTGACCATGTCGATCACCGTGAGCGCGGCGACCGAGACGGCGGTCAGGGCCTCCATCTCGACACCGGTACGGTCCGTGGTCTTCACGGTGGCCAGGATCTCCACCGCGTCGTCGGCGACGCTCAGGTCGACCTTCACGCCCGACACGGCGAGCGGATGGCAGAGCGGGATCAGCTCCGGGGTCCGCTTGGCCCCCATGATCCCGGCGATTCGCGCGGTGGCCAGGGCGTCGCCCTTGGGGACACCCTCGCCCCTGAGGAGCTCGACGACACGCGGCGACACCAGGACCCGGCCGCTCGCCCGGGCGACGCGTGCCGTGACGTCCTTGTCCGACACGTCGACCATGCGGGCCGCGCCCGCCTCGTCGATGTGCGTCAGTCTGTTCTGCGTACTCAACTCACTCCGCCTAGCGGTAGGGCGCCGATGCCCGCTCGGCCCGCACACGGGGTGGGCCGGGGGCCCGGGGGCTTCCCCCGGTAAGGCACAGCGCCAGATACCGTACCGCCACGAGGCGGAAGTCAGCGGAGGAGGATCACCTCGGTCTCCGTGCCGGGCTCGGCGGAGGTGGTGTCCTCGGGCAGCACGATCAGCGCGTCCGCCTGCGCGAGGGCGGCGATGAGGTGCGACCCGGCGCCGCCCACCGGGGTGACGGTGCCCGCCTCCGCGTCGTACGTGCCCCGCAGGAACTGCCGTTTACCGGCCGGCGAGGTCAGCGCCTTGTCGACGCTCAGCTTCGCCCGGACCGTCGGCCGGTGCGCATCCTGGAGACCCATCAGGACCCGGATGGCCGGCCGTACGAAGAGTTCGAAGGAGACGTAGGAGGAGACCGGATTGCCCGGCAGGGCCAGCAGCGGCGTGTGATCGGGGCCGATCGACCCGAAGCCCTGCGGCTTGCCCGGCTGCATGGCGAGCTTCCGGAACTCGATGCCGCTGCCCGGCTCGGCCTCGTCGTCGACGTAGGACAGGGCCTCCTTGACCACGTCGTACGCGCCGACGCTCACGCCCCCGGTCGTGACGATGATGTCGGCGCGGATCAGCTGGTCCTCGATCGTGGCGCGCAGCGTGGCCGCGTCGTCGGCGACGGCCGGGACCCGGTAGGCGATGGCCCCGGCGTCACGGGCGGCGGCCGTCAGCGCGAAGCTGTTGGAGTCGTAGATCCGGCCGCCGGTCAGCTCCTCGCCCGGCTGCGCCAGCTCGCTGCCGGTCGAGACGACGACGACCCTCGGACGGGGCCGCACCTTCACCGTGGAGCGCCCGATGGCGGCGAGCAGGCCGATCTGCGCCGGTCCGACGACAGCGCCCGCGCGGAGGGCCAGGTCCCCGGGCCGGACGTCGCTGCCCCGCTCCCGGACATGGGCGCGGGCCTCGACGGAACGGTGGACGCGGACCTCGCCTCCCGCGCCCTCCGGCGCTTCGCTGTGGGCCCGCATCGCGGCCGCCGGGCCACCGCCCGTTCCGCCGTCCGTCCACTCGACCGGGACGACCGCCTCGGCACCCGCGGGCAGCGGTGCACCGGTCATGATGCGGGCCGCCTCGCCGGGGCCGACGGACCGGCCGTCAGCCAGTCCCCCGTCGCCCGCCGCCACGTCACCGATGACGGTGAGGACGGCGGGGAACTCCTCGTCGGCGCCCTCCACATCCGAGACCCGGACGGCGTATCCGTCCATCGAGCTGTTGTCGAAGGGCGGCAGGGCGACCTCCGCCACGACGTCCTCGACGAGGACGCAGCCCTGGGCGTCGGGCAGTTGCAGCTCGATCGGCTCGAGTGGCCTCACCGCTGCGAGGATGTCGTCCAGGTGCTCGTCAACCGACCAGATCGTGCCGCTCAAGCTGTTACAACTCCTCGGTGACGTAACTGCGCAGCCAGGTCCGGAAGTCCGGTCCCAGGTCTTCACGTTCGCACGCGAGTCTGACAATGGCACGCAGATAGTCGCCGCGGTCCCCGGTGTCGTAGCGGCGGCCCTTGAAGACGACACCGTGCACGGGGCCGCCGATCTCCTCGTTCTCGGCCAGCAGTTGCAGCGCGTCGGTGAGCTGGATCTCGCCGCCCCGGCCGGGCTCGGTCCGGCGCAGTATGTCGAAGATCGCGGGATCCAGGACGTAGCGGCCGATGATGGCGAGGTTGCTGGGCGCGTCGGCCGGGTCGGGCTTCTCCACCAGCCCCGTGACCCGTACGACGTCGCCGTCCGTCGTGGCGTCGGTGGCCGCGCAGCCGTAGAGGTGGATCTGCGACGGCTCGACCTCCATGAGCGCGATGACGCTGCCGCCCTCGCGCTCCTGGACGTCGACCATCCGTGCGAGCAGCGGGTCGCGCGGGTCGATCAGGTCGTCACCGAGGAGCACGGCGAAGGGCTGGTCCCCCACGTGCGGTGCCGCGCAGAGGACGGCGTGGCCCAGACCACGCGGGTCGCCCTGACGGACGTAGTGCATGGTGGCCAGGTCGCTCGACTCCTGCACCTTGGAGAGACGCTCGTCGTCCCCCTTGCGGGTCAGCGCCGACTCCAGCTCGTAGTTCCGGTCGAAGTGGTCCTCCAGGGGACGCTTGTTGCGACCGGTGATCATCAGCACGTCGGACAGGCCTGCTGTGACCGCCTCTTCGACGACATACTGGATGGCGGGCTTGTCGACGACCGGCAGCATCTCCTTGGGAGTGGCCTTGGTGGCCGGCAGGAACCGGGTGCCAAGACCTGCAGCTGGGATGACAGCTTTGCTGATCCTGGGGCGCGACTGAGTCATGCGTGAACTCTAACCGGTCCGCATGGGCGGAAGATGAGCATCCGGTTAACTTCGTCCTCATATAGGCCACTACGCGCGGTAGGTGAGAACCCGTTGAACGATGACATGTCCAGAAAGGCGCTGCTGCGGCGCGAACTACTGGCCGGTCGACGCCTCCTGGCTTCCCAGGACATCACGGATGCGGCGGAACTCCTCGCCGCATCCGCCACGGCCCTCCCCGAGCTCGCCGCCGCCCGGACGGTGGCGGCGTACGTCTCCGTGGGGCGCGAGCCGGGGACGCACGCGCTCCTGGACGCCCTGCACACCCGGGGCGTTCGGGTGCTGCTGCCGGTACTGCTGGCGGACAACGACCTGGACTGGGGCGTGTACCGGGGAGCGGACCACCTCATACCCGCGGGGCGGGGCCTGGTGGAGCCGGACGGCGCCCGGCTGGGGCCGGACGCGGTCCTCGACGCGGACGTGGTCCTGCTGCCCGGACTCTCAGTGGACCGGCGCGGCATGCGGCTCGGCCGCGGCGGGGGCAGCTACGACCGGGTGCTGGCCAGGCTGGCGACGGCCGGCGCCCATCCGGCCCTGGTCGTTCTCCTGTACGACGACGAGGTGGTCGCGCGGGTCCCCGAGGAGCCGCACGACCACCCCGTGGACGCCGTGATCACGCCGGTCCGCGTGGTGCGCTTCACGCGCTGACGTCGGACTCCGGCCTGCCGGGCGTCAGGACGGTTTCTTCAGTGTCAGGGTGTCGACCGTGGACTGCCCCACCGCGTTGGTCCCGAAGGACCAGTCGAGGAGTTCGCCGTCGACCCACTTGTCGGTCTGATCCGTGTAGTGCGCGCTGAAGGCGTGCCCGGAGGCCCCGGTGAGGTTGATCCAGCGGGACTTGTCCCAGTCCCCCACGTTGACGACCATCCGCATCGACGGGACCCAGATGACGTCGTAGCCGCCCGCCGCGTTCCAGCCGGTCGCGTTGACCGCGGCCTCGCCGCCGCCGAGGTGCCAGGGTCCGCGGTTGAGAGCCCGCTGCAGGAGGTCGGGGCCCTCGGTACCGAGGGTCTGGTTGCGCAGGGTCAGCTGGTGCAGCCGGCCCCAGCTCCAGGTGCTGATGTCCTTGCCGAGCTCGGCGGTCAGCTCCCAGCGGGCGTCCTCCATGGCGCGGCCGAAGAGTTCGTCACGGTTGTCGATCGACTCCTCACGCCCCTTGGCCGGGACTTTCCACCACGCGTTGTCCGTGTCGTCGAGGATGCTGTCGACCACCTCGTACCAGCGGTCGCCACCGTCCGGCTGTGCCGTGTCCGGGTCGCGCTGACCGCACTCCCGTACGAGCTTGTGCTGCTCGTCCACCGGTCCGGTGCCGGCGGCGGGCCGCACGTAGAGGCAGTCGCCCTTGGCGCGCATCTCCTTGGGGAGCTTGTTGCCGAAGGCGAGCTTGAGGATGTTGCGCCAGACGCCGTTGAAGTACGCGGCTGCGGCCGAGTCGGGCTCCTGGGTGTAGTCCCAGCCCTCCAGGAGCTTCTGCGCCTCACGGACGCTCTTGTCGGAGACCCCGATCTTCAGCAGCTTGGGCACCAGTTCGGCGGCGATCGCGCTGTGGTTGTCCATCTGCAGCTGCTGCATGTCGTCGGTCGAGATCTTGCCGCCGCCCTTGGTCTTCGACTCGATGAGGTCGTTGATCCGCTGGCTCCGGGTGCCGTAGCCCCAGTCCTTGGTCAGCAGCGGGCCGTAGTTCTCCTCGTCGATGACGGCCTGGTTGGCGGTGACGATGTAGCCGCGCTCCGGGTCGTACTCGTAGGGCAGCTCGTCGAACGGGACCGGGTCCTTCTTCCAGCCGTAGTCGGAGGTCCAGCCGGGGCTCGGCAGGGTTCCGTCGCCCTTGAGGCGGACCGGGATCTTCCCCGGGGCCTGGTAGCCGATGTGGCCCTCGGTGTCCGCGTAGACGAGGTTCTGCGAGGGCACCTCGAAGTGCTCGGCCGCCGCCCGGAAGGTCTTGAAGTCCTTGGCACGGTTGAGCTCGAAGACCGCGTCCATCGACTTGCCGGGCTCCAGCGCGGTCCACTTCAGCGCGACCGCGTAGCCGTCCGCGCGGTCGGGTGCCAAGTTGGTGACGGGGGCCTTCTTGCCGACCTTCTTCAGCTCGTCGCTGCGGTCGGAGACCAGCGGACCGTTGTTGGTCTCGCGGACGGTGATCTTGCGGCTCTCGCCGCCCGCGACCTTGATGGTCTCCTCGCGGGTGACGAAGGGCTCGGTCTTGCCGTCGTACTGGTAACCGTCGGCCGAGACCTTCTCCAGGAAGAGGTCGGTGACGTCGGCGCCGAGGTTGGTGAAGCCCCAGGCGATGTCCTGGTTGTGGCCGATGATCACACCGGGCATCCCGGAGAACGTGTAACCGGCCGTGTCGTACCGGCAGGTGTCCGAGAGCTGACGGCAGTGCAGCCCCATCTGGTACCAGAGCGAGGGCAGCTGCGGCGCCAGGTGCGGGTCGTTGGCGAGCAGCGGCTTGCCCGTGGTCGTGTAGTCGCCGGAGACGACCCAGGAGTTCGAGCCGATGCCGTTGCCGTTGGGGCCCAGCAGCGCGGGGATCTCGTCGAGGGTGTCGGAGAGCGCGGAGAGCTGGGTGGTCACGCCGTCGGCCGCCCCCTGGACGGTCCCGGACCCGACGCCGTCCGAGGGCTCGGTGTCCTGGCCGAACTTCCCGGTGGCGACGTCGACCGCACCCTTCTCGACGATCGGCTTGTTCTTCTTGTACGGGTAGTCCGGGTACAGGTCCTCGATCTGCTTCTCGCTGAGCCTGCTGGTCATCAGCGAGCGGTCGATCTCGTCCTGCATGTTGCCGCGCAGGTCCCAGGCCATCGCCTTGAGCCAGGCGACCGAGTCGACCGGGGTCCACTCGGCGGGCTTGTAGTCGTTGGTCAGGCCGAGCGCCGCGTACTCGACGGAGATGTCCTTGCCGTCCTTGCCGTCGAGGTACGCGTTCACTCCCTCCGCGTAAGCCTGGAGGTTCTTCCTGGTGTCCTCGTCCAGAACCTCGTCGTACTCCTTCTGCGCGACCTGACGCCAGCCCAGCGTCCGCAGGAAGGCGTCGGTCTCCACCTGGCCGGAGCCGAACATCTCGGAGAGCCGGCCCGACGTCATGTGACGGCGGACGTCCATCTCCCAGAAGCGGTCCTGGGCCTGGACGAAGCCCTGGGCCCGGAAGAGGTCGCTGTCGGAGTCGGCGTAGATCTGCGGGATCCCGTAGTCGTCGCGTCTGACGTCGACGTTGCCGGTGAGGCCCTTGACCTCGATCGACCCGGTGGTCTGCGGATACGAGGCCCGCACCGTGGATACGGACCAGAAGGCGCCGTACCCGATACCCGCGACGAGCGCCAGCACCAGGACGATCACGAGCAGGCGGGCGCGTCGCCCCTTCTTCCTGCCGGACTTCTTCGCATCGGAAGGGCCGGAAGGGGCGGTTGTGTTGGCGGGCATCGCTGTCCTTCGAGGGGCAGGGTGGTCCTGGGAGTGCAGGAGCAACCATAGGCGCCCCGCCACAGCCACTCGGACGCGGTACGGGGATGCCTCCATTTGCGTAGCACTCGTACGCACACTCGAAGCGTCAAGAAAACGTTAAAGATTAGGTAAGGTAACGAAGTACTGGCCGCCGGAGGCCGATCCGGAAGGCGTACGCAGGGAAGGAACGGACCCTGACTGTCCACGCGCTCAACGAACTTCTGCTCGTCTGCTCACTCGTCCTGCTGGTGGCCGTGGCGGCCGTCCGCATCTCGTCCCGCAGCGGGCTCCCCAGCCTGCTCCTGTACCTCGGCATCGGTATCGCCATGGGGCAGGACGGCTTCTTCGACGTCAAGTTCGACAATGCCGAGCTGACCCAGGTGATCGGTTACGGCGCCCTGGTCGTGATCCTCGCCGAGGGCGGCCTGGGCACGAAGTGGAAAGAGGTCAGGCCCGCCCTCCCGGCGGCGGCCGTCCTCTCGACCGTCGGCGTGGGCATCAGCGTGGGCGTCACCGCGAGCGCGGCGCACTATCTCGTCGGCCTGGAGTGGCGGCAGGCCCTGATCATCGGCGCCGTCGTCTCGTCCACCGACGCGGCAGCCGTCTTCTCCGTCCTGCGCAAGGTCCCCCTCCCGTCCCGGATCACGGGCGTGCTGGAGGCGGAGTCCGGGTTCAACGACGCCCCCGTGGTCATCCTGGTGGTCGCGTTCTCCACGGTCGGCCCCGTGGAGCACTGGTACGTGCTCGTGGGCGAGATAGCCCTGGAGCTGGCCATCGGCACGGCCATCGGTCTCGCCGTCGGCTG
This sequence comes from Streptomyces sp. NPDC020780, assembly GCF_044334475.1. Classification (NCBI taxonomy): domain Bacteria; kingdom Bacillati; phylum Actinomycetota; class Actinomycetes; order Kitasatosporales; family Streptomycetaceae; genus Streptomyces; species Streptomyces sp. NPDC020780. Next base: position 211,754 of record NZ_JBIRTB010000010.1, read on the forward strand.
GCTCGGCTCCTTCGGGCTGCGCCATGTCGCCCTGCCCGCGTCCGGGCTCTACCCGATCGCCGTCATGGCCATCGCGGTGTCCGCGTACGCGGCGGGCGCCATGGCCCACGGCAGTGGATTCCTCGCCGTGTACCTGGCCGCGATGATCCTCGGCAACTCCAAACTGCCGCACTGGCCGGCCACCCGGGGCTTCGCGGACGGGCTCGGCTGGCTGGCCCAGATCGGCATGTTCGTCCTGCTCGGTCTGCTGGTCACCCCGCACGACCTCGTCGACGACTTCTGGCCCGCCGTCGTCGTGGGACTGGTGCTGACCGCCGTGGCACGGCCGCTGTCGGTCTTCCTCAGCCTGGTGCCCTTCGGACTGCCACGGCGGGAGAAGGCCCTGATGTCCTGGGCGGGGCTGCGCGGGGCCGTCCCCATCGTCCTGGCGACCATTCCCATGGTGTCCGGGATCGAGGGAAGCACCCGGGTCTTCAACATCGTCTTCGTGCTCGTCATCGTCTACACGCTGATCCAGGGGCCCACCCTGCCCTGGCTGGCGAAGGCCCTGAAGATCGCCGACGATCCCTCCGAGACCGCCGACCTCGGCATAGAGTCGGCGCCCCTGGAACGGCTGCGCGGGCACCTGCTGTCCGTCGCGGTTCCCGGGACGTCGAAGATGCACGGCGTGGAGGTCGGTGAACTGCGGCTCCCGGCCGGGGCCGCCGTCACCCTCGTCGTCCGGGACGGCAAGAGCTTCGTCCCCGCCCCTTCCACCGTGCTGCGACGCGGGGACGAACTCCTGGTCGTCGCCACCGACCCGGTCCGCGACGCCGCCGAGGCGCGCCTGCGGGCGGTCGGCCGCGGAGGCAAGCTGGCCGGCTGGCTCGGGACCGGCGGGGCCGCCCAGCAGGGGAACGGCTCCCTGGACCTGCCGCACGTCGTGAAGCGGGCCAGGAAACTGGGCAAGGGCGGAGCGGACCGCCGCGGCCGCCGGCCCGCATCGGAGCGCTCGCCAGGCAGCGGTGTCCCGGTCGGCGGGCCGGGCAGCGCGTCGGGCGGGCCGAGCCGGGCCACGGACGATTCAGGCACCACAGCGGACGACACGAAGGCCCATCACTGAGCGCCGGTGGACAGAGGTGGCGACGGGGCCCTCGTGCACCATCACAGGCACGCAGGGCGCCCGGTCTGTAACATGAAGGACTGCTAACCCCTGATCCACCCGATTCAATCTGATCGACCAACTCTGCCTGACGCAGAGCTGGCGCGACCGTATGGCGGTCGTGGCGTCCTTTCGCCTCTGGAGCGAGCGCCCGGCATCTACCGCAGTCCCGCGCGAAGAGGACAGCTCTCGGCAGTTCCCGCAGGCCTCGCACCCCGGTGCCGGCCCCAGCAGGGAACACGGCCACCAGGCGGCAGAAAGGCATGGCCGTGGCGTCCACGGTCTCCGACCGCCCCGGTTACGGGCAGTTGCTGCGCACCCCGGGTGCGTGGACCTTCCTTCTCCCGGGCTTCGCCGCCCGGCAGCCCTTCGCGATGCTGACCATCGGCATCGTGCTCCTCGTGCAGCACACCACCGGCTCGTACGGCAGTGCGGGCGCCGTGGCCGCCGTCTCCGGCGTCTCGATGGCCCTGTTCGCCCCGCAGACCGGCAGGCTCGCCGACCGGTTCGGCCAGCGCGCGGTACTGCTGCCGGGCGTCCTGGTGCACGCCGTCTCCGTCGGCGCGCTGACGGCGCTCGCCCTGGCGCACGTGCCCCTGTGGGCGCTGTTCCTGGCGGCCGTGCCCACGGGGGCCTCCATTCCGCAGATCGGGCCGATGGTCCGCGCACGCTGGGCGGCCCGGCTGGGCGCCGCTCCGGGGCGCCCGGCCTCCCCTCTGATGGCCACGGCCGCCGCCTTCGAGTCCGTGACGGACGAGTTCACCTTCGTCATCGGCCCCGTACTCGCCACCGCGCTGTGCACCGGAGTGCACCCGGCGGCCGGACTGATCGCCGAGGCGGGGCTGACGCTCGTCGGCGGCGTCCTGTTCGCCGCCCGGCGCTCCACCGAGCCGGCCGTCCGGGGCACGGTGGCCACCGCCGGGCCGCACCGCTCGGCGCTCTCCGTACCGGGCGTCCGCGTCCTCGCGGTCACCTTCCTGGGCATCGGCGCCGTCTTCGGGGGCATGCAGGTCTCCTTGACCGCGTTCTCCGAGGAGATCGGCCGCCCGGGCGTGAACGGCGTGCTGTACGGCGTCTTCGCGGCGGGCAACATGCTGGCCGGGATCGCCTGTGGCGCCATCGCCTGGAAGAGCAGCCCGCGCCGCCGGCTGATCGTCGGCTACGTGGCCCTGACCCTGACGGCGTCCGGGCTCTGGGCGGTGCACTCCGTGCCGCTCCTGGCCGGACTGGGGCTGCTGGTCGGCCTCTGCATCGCTCCGGCGCTGATCAGCGGCTACACGCTGGTCGAGGCCCTGGTTCCGGCGTCCGTCCGGACCGAGGCCTTCACCTGGCTGACGGGCGCGGTGGCGCTCGGCCAGGCGGCCGCCGTCACCGTGGCCGGACAGCTCGCGGACGCCCACGGGGCGAGCACCGGTTTCCTGGTCCCCCTGGCCGGGACCGCGCTGGCCCTGGCGACCCTTCTCGCCCTGCGCTCACGGCTGGCACCGCAGTCGCAGGGACGGACGGTGGCGCGTGGGATCGGTCACCGCGAGCCGGTCACAGTGGACTGATGGCTCGGAATACGTCAGTATGGAGCGTCGTTAGCACTCATTGAGTGAGAGTGCCAGGAGGAGCAAGTGCCGACCTATCAGTACCAGTGCACCGAGTGCGGCGAGGGCCTCGAGGCGGTGCAGAAGTTCACCGATGATGCCCTGACCGTGTGCCCGAACTGCGAGGGACGCCTCAAGAAGGTGTTCTCGGCGGTCGGCATCGTCTTCAAGGGTTCCGGTTTCTACCGGAACGACAGCCGCGGCTCGTCGTCGAGCAGCACACCGGCGACCCCGAAGGCGTCCGGTTCGTCCACCACGCCGTCCTCGTCGGGGTCGGAATCGAAGCCTGCGGCTTCGGCTTCCACCTCGTCCACGACGTCTTCGTCGTCCTCGGCCTCGTCGACGAGCAGTACGTCGGCCGCCTGAGACCGCATACCTCACACGCTTCACCGGGACCCCGCCGATCCGCTCGGCGGGGTCCCGGGCGTGCCGCAGCCCGGCTGCCCGGACCGGGCTGGCGGCCGGGGTCCTGCTCGCCCGCCGGGCGGTGTCCACCACCCGGTTAGTGTGACCGCATGGCGAACGCAGAAGCAGCTGCAGCGGAAATCGGTGTCATCGGCGGATCGGGTTTCTACTCCTTCCTGGAGGACGTGACCGAGATCCAGGTGGAGACCCCTTACGGGCCGCCGAGCGACTCCCTCTTCCTGGGCGAACTCGCGGGACGCCGGGTGGCCTTCCTCCCCCGTCACGGGCGCGGCCATCATCTGCCGCCCCACCGGATCAACTACCGCGCCAACCTCTGGGCTCTGCGTTCCGTCGGCGTACGCCAGGTGCTGGGCCCGTGCGCCGTCGGCGGCCTGCGTCCGGAGTACGGACCGGGCACCCTGCTCGTACCGGACCAGTTGGTGGACCGCACGAAGGCCCGCGTCCAGACGTACTACGACGGTGAGACGCGGAGTGACGGAGTCCAGCCGAACGTGGTGCACCTCGGATTCGGCGACCCGTACTGCCCCGTGGGGCGCAAGGCCTCCCTCGCGGCGGCACGCGGACGCGGCTGGGAGCCGGTGGACGGCGGAACGCTGGTCGTGGTCGAAGGGCCCCGCTTCTCGACCCGCGCGGAGTCACGCTGGCACGCGGCCATGGGGTGGTCGGTCGTCGGGATGACGGGACATCCGGAAGCCGTGCTCGCCCGAGAACTGAGCATGTGCTACACGACGCTGACCCTGGTCACGGACCTCGACGCGGGGGCCGAGGCGGGCGAGGGCGTCAACCACGGGGACGTGCTGAAGGTGTTCGCGGCCAACGTGGACCGGCTGCGATCGGTGCTGTTCGACGCCGTGGCCGCGCTGCCCTCCGGGGAGGTCCGCGACTGCGTGTGCGCCCACGGACTGGCCGGGATCGATACGGGGATCGAACTCCCCTGATGCGGGGGCGGGCTCGGGGGCACGTCCGGGGGCGCCGCCCGGTGGACGCGCCACCGAGTCGTACGGGCAGCCGGGGCGGGTCGAGTCGGCCTGCACGGACCAGTCCGTGCTGGGGCGACTCGTGCGGGCCGGGACGTGCGGGGGCGGCTCGTGGTGTGCGGAGTCGTGACAGCTGTGGGCGGGTCCGCCGGGGCGGCTCGTGTGCGGGGCGGCTCGTGTGCGGGCGAACTCGTTCGGGTGGCCGAGTTGTCCACAACGCGTCTGCTGTGCACAGGCTCCAGCGCGACCCCCTCCGTCGGGGCAGAGTGACGGAGTCCGTTGTGCACGCCTCTCACGGCTGGTGGTGTTGGCCATGTTCCCGTCGGTGCCCGAAACACGTCCCGCGCCTCCCGCGCCCTGCGGGATCCCGTCCTTCCCACCCCTGCGGGTGCGCGGGGGCGGTTCCGGACGGCTGCGCCGCACGCTGCGGGGACACCGCCGCGCGATGGCGGCCGGTTTCGCCCTGTCCTCCGCGGTGCTCGCCGTGTCGGGTCTCGGTGGTTCCGGCCCGGGCGGTGTGGATCCGGCAGGCGCCGAGGGGAGAGCCGACGTCCCGGGCGACGTACGGCCGGGCCCGAAGCCGGACCGGCGGCCCGTCCGGCTGGTGTCCGCGCCCGTACGGATCGCCGACGCGGCCACGGTCGGGCTGCTGCGGCCGGGAGACCGGGTCGACGTGATCGCCGCGCAGGAGGACGGGACCGGCACGAAGGCGCGGCTGGTGGCGAAGGACGTACGGGTCACGGACGTGCCGGGTGGTCCGGACGGTCCGGGAGCGGACCGAGCCGCAGCATTCGGCGGCGTGGCGGACCAGGGAAGCGGTGCTCTGGTGGTCCTGGCCGTGGGACGCGACACGGCGGCGGCGCTGGCGGGCGCGGGTGCGTCGGGAAGGCTCGCCGTGGCGGTGTCCCGTGCCCGGTAGCCCCGTGGTGCACCGACCGGGCCCGATCAGACATCAGAAGTGGTGCGGCGGCTTCTCGTCGAGGAAGCGTGCCAGGTCGGCCGCGCCGCCGCCGGCCGGAGCCCGCTCGCCCCACCCCTGGTCCGTATCGTCCGCGGACTGCCGGTCCAGCGGATCGTCGAAGATCAGAGCCGGCCTCGGCTCCCGTGGCTGCTGCTCCTGCGGCTGCGACGGCTTCGATTCTCGCGGTCCGGGGGCGGGGGCGGTACTCATGCCTCCAGAGTACGGCGGCGTCCACGCGGGCAAAGCCGTGCTCAGCGATCCTTGGGATCGAGCGCCCACAGTCCCAGCACGACGAGGAACGAGAGGCAGAGGAAGCCCGCGCCCCACCAGGCCGTATCCGTGTTGCCCTCCATCCAGACGTCCACGACCACCGTCAGTCCCCACAACTGACCGACGACGACACTCAGGGCGAGCACCAGCCGTGCTGTCAGCTTCGAGGAGCGCTCGGGCTCCTGCTCGCCGCCCGCACCGGGGCCGGGACCGGTATGGCGCACCCGTGGATCGCCGTAACCACTGGTGGGGCGGATCTGGGGATACCGCTCATGGAGGGGGCGGTTCAGCTCGGCGCGTTCGCTGCCCGGGTGGTAGTCCGGAAACGGCCGCCCGGGGGGGCCGGCAGGCCGTGGCGGCTCGACGGGCTCCAACGGTTCGGTCATGCCCGCCCCTCAGGTGCCGAGGCGCCGGACGGGCCGGCGGGTGGCGCCTCCACGCCCCCGCCGGTGCCGGGACAGCCGATCCGGGCGGCGAGGTCCGGGCGGTCCTTCCCGATCTGGCGGCACAGGCCCTGCTCGACGCTCTCCCCGGAACGGGTGGTGCCCACGGCCCAGATGCTGCCGTCGTCCAGCTCGGCCAGCACCACCTTGGGCAGTCCGCGCGGCGGCGGACCCGCGGTGACCTCGCCGGTACGGGCGTCGAAGACACCTTCGTGGCACGGGCAGTACAGCTCACCCTCCGTACCGCGGTCTTTTCGCCAGAGGACGGCGCAGGCCAGGTGGGTGCAGACGGCGGAGTAGCCGACGAGGGTGCCGTCGTCCATGCGGACGGCGACCGCCCGGTCCTCGTCCCCCGGGTAGCGGAAGGCGAGCGATTCGCCGGGGAGCAGCCGTGCGGCGATCTGCTGCGGCGCCGGCGCCTTGCCGCCCGCCTCGTCCCCGTGCCGGTGGAGGATTCCGGCGGCCACGCCCAGGCCGCCCAGCGCGAGGCCGCCGGAGACGGTGGTGACGATCCGGAGGTAGTCGCGCCGGGTGGTCAGCGAATCCGCGGCGATCCTGTCGTTCAGTGCCTCACGGGGGTCGCCGGTGGCGTCCCGTCCGCTGCCCGGCTGCTCCTGCTCGGCGACGCTCACCGGCGGACGTCCTTCCCGTTGATCTCCACGACGGGAAGACCGCCGGGCACCGGCCACTGGACGCGCTCCGCGGGCACGACCATGGCCACACCGGTGCGGACCTCGCTCTCCCCGAAGACGAAGGTGTCGGCCACCTGCACCCCGGGGCGCTCCGCCTGGAGTTCCTCGACGGTGCCGTAGAAGAGGGCGCCGGTCGGGCAGACGGTGGCGCACATCGGAGCGAGCCCGTACGCGGTGCGGTCGTAGCAGAGATTGCACTTCATCTGCAGCTTCGCCTGGAGGTCGATCTTCGGGACGCCGAAAGGGCAGGCGTTGACACAGTTGGCGCAGCCGATGCAGCGGGTGGTGTCGGCCTCCTGCACGACGCCATCGGCGGTCACCAGGATCGCGTCGGCGGGGCACACCTCGGCACAGGGGGCCACCGGGTCCTCGCAGTGCATGCAGACGGTGGGAAGGGAGGCGACGGAGGCGCCCTCGTCGGTGTAGTCGAGGTGGATCATCGACCTGCCCCGGTGCGAGTCGCACTCCCGGCAGGCGGAGACACAGGCCTGGCAGCCGATGCAGCGCCCCGGGTCGATGAACATCGTTCTTCCCATCATCCGGGCATCAGCCCCTCTCCGCGGTGCCGCGGCCCTGCGGGGCCGTGGGCGGCAACGGGTCGGTACGGGAGACCTGGGTCTCGGGGTAGGCGACGTGGCCGGGCGCGACCGGGGGCGCGGGGACCTCGTCGATCGCTCCGGCGTGCTCGACGCGGCAGGCGCAGACCTTGTACTCGGGGATCTTCGAGCGAGGATCGAGTGCGTCGATGGTGAGCGCGTTCGCCGCCGTGGGCACGGGCCAGTGGTAGGGGACGAACACGGTGTCAGGGCGGATCGCCTCGGTCACCAGGGCCGGGAAGACCGCGCTGCCACGCCGGGTGACGACCCGGACGGGTTCACCGTTGCGGAAGCCGTGGGAGGGGTGGACCTCCGCCCACGGGCGCGGGGTCTGCTCGACGAGGCCGCCCAGCCGTCGCGTCTGGTTGCCGGAGAGGAAGTGGGCGACGGTGCGTCCGGTGGTCAGCGTCATCGGGTGTTCGTCGTCGTACGGGTCGGCCGGCGGATGCCACTCGACGACCTGCATATGGATCTTGCCGTCGGCATGGTAGGTCGTGCCGTCCTCGAACAGCCGGGGCGTGCCGGGGTGGTCGGTGGAAGGGCACGGCCAGGAGATGCCGCCGGTCTCCTCCAGTCGTTCGTAGGTGATGCCCGAATAGTCGATGATCGTGCCGGCGGACGCCCGGCGCAGTTCGTCGAAGACGTCGCGGGTCCGGTCGAAGGCGAATCTGTCGCCCTCGCCGAGGCGCCGGGCCAGCTCGCACATCACCCAGGTGTCGGTCCGTACCCCGGGGGGCGGCTCCTGTGCCTTGTTGTGCTTGACGACGCGGGCCTCGGCGTTGGCCATCACCCCCTCGTCCTCGGCCCAGACGGTCACGGGGAAGACGACGTGCGCGTTGGCCGCGGTCTCGGAGAGGAAGAAGTCGAACTGGGCGTGGAATTCGGTGGCGTCGTACCCCTCCTTGACCACGGCGTAGTTGGGGAGGGAGACGAAGGGGTTGTTGCAGATGCCGATCAGGCCGCGGATCTCCCCGCGCCGCATCTGCCACACCATCTCCATCATCGAGGTCCCGGCGGCCGGGAGTTCGGACTCCTCGATGCCCCAGATCTCGCAGACCTGCCGGCGGTGTTCCTCGTCGAGGATCGAGCGTCCGCCGGGGAGCAGGTCGGCCTTCTGCCCGTGCTCGCGGCCCCCTTGGCCGTTGCCCTGCCCCGTAAGGGTGCCGTATCCGGCGCCGGGCTTGCCGATGTGGCCGGTGGCGGTGCAGAGGTTGATCACGGAGAGGCAGTTCTCCACACCCTGGGTGTGGTGCTCGATGCCCCGGGCGTGGAAGGCCATGGCCTTGGGCGCGCGGGCGAAGGCACGGGCGACCTGGACGACCTGCTCCGAGGGGATCCCGCAGATCTCGGCGGCGCGGGACGGTGGGTACTGGGCGACGTTGGCCTTGACCTCCTGCCAGCCGGTCGCGTGGGCCGCGAGGTAGGCCTCGTCGGTGAGGCCCTCCTCGATCACCACGTGCAGCACCGCGTTGAAGAAGGCCGAATCGGTGCCCGGCTTGAGCGCGACATGGATGTCGGCGGTGCGCGCGACCGCCGTCTCGCGCGGGTCGACCACGATCAGGGTGGCTCCGCGGTCCCGGGCCCCCCAGACGTACTGGGTCAGCACGGGGAAGCACTCGCCCACGTTGGCCCCGGCGAGCAGCAGGCAGTCGGTGAGCAGGATGTCGGAGAAGGGATTGCCGGCCCGGTCGATGTTGAAGGCCAGCTTGTTGGCGCCCGCGGCGCTGACCATGCAGAGCCGGCCGTTGTAGTCCACGTGCCGGGTCCTGAGTGCCACCCGGGCGAACTTGCCGACGAGGTAGGCCTTTTCGGTGAAGAGACTGGCGCCGCCGATGACGCCGAAGGCGTCCCTCCCGTGGGACAGCTGGATGCGCTTGATCTCGGAGACCGTGAAGTCGAGTGCCTCGTCCCAGGAGACCTCCTGCAGTTCCTCGTCGCGGGAGCGGCGCATGAGGGGGGCGGTGAGCCGGTCGGGGTGGTTGACCTGCTGGTAGGCGTGGATGCCCTTGGGACAGAGCCGCATGCGGTTGATGTCGTGGTTGCGGGGTTCGACACCGAAGACCTTGCCGCCCCGGTCGACTCGCAGGTACATGCCGCACTGGACGCCGCAGAAGCAGCAGTGGGTGGGTACCAGCGTCTCGCCGTGCTGGTCGGCATGCCACTTGTCGGCCGGGATCCCGCCCGCGTCACGGAACCCCTGGGAACCCGGAGGCGCGATCGTGGGGTCGAGGGAGACGACCGCAGGACGATCGGCTTCGTGTGGATCTGCCGTCACTTGTAACCCTTCTTCACCTGGGTGAGGTACGCGTTGCCCCGCAGCACCCGCTTGCAGCGCGGGCAGTATTCGGTCCATCGGTCGAAGCCCAGTTCCAGGTCGCGCATGGTGCCGCGCAGGTTCTCCAGGTACGCACCGGTGTCGATGGGCTCCTCACAGCGCCGGCAGGCGAAGACCTCGTCGTCCTGCTGCGACGTGTACTTGAAGAGCTGCATGCCGACGGCCGCCGGCCGCTGCACGATGTGGAAGAACTTTCCGAACGGGATGTAGATGAGGGTGAAGACCACCGACGCCATGTGGAGGATCGCCAGGAACCCGTAGCCGCCGCCCTTCAGGAAAATCGACGAGAAGGTGAGCAGCAGGCCGGTCACGGAGATGATGATCAGTGCCAGCAGCGGAACCATGTCATAGGCGAAGCGCTGTCCGGTCATGGCACCGCGGTCCTTCATCCGGCGCCACAGGAAGTAGGCGGCACCGGGGATGACCAGCACGGCGGCGATGTCCAGGCCGTGGAACATCAGCCAGCCGAGGAAGTTCAGCGAGTCGAACCCGAGGATCTTGAAGCCCCAGACGCGCATCTCGTAGCCCGGCCCCGCGCCGGTGCCCGACGTGAAGGTGAACCAGCCCCAGATGAGGGGGAAGGTGATGAGCGCGGCGAGGACGCAGCCCCAGAAGATCAGTTGGTGGGCCGCCCAGCGGGCGTGCGACCGGGCTCCGAGGAACTTCTGGAAGCCGAGATAGGTGGCGATCATCCTCGGCAGGGCAGTGGGGGCCCGGCGGAAGTTCTCGGCGGAGAAGAAGCTGCGCCAGCCGTTGACGAAGAGCCGCCGGGCGCCGGGGGCGGACACCCAGACCGTGTAGCGGTAGGCGACGCCGAAGGCGAGGAAGACGCTGGCCACGGCGTACGGGAGGAGGGCGGAGTCGAAGGTGCGGAGCATCCGGCTGCCGAAGACGATCGCGAGGACCAGCAGGGCGGAGACGACTGTGCCCGCCAGGGCCGCTCTGCCGTTGACGGAGCGCGGAAGTGCTTCCCACGCCCTCGCGACGGCGGCGGAGCCACGGCTGGGCTGCCGGAGATCCGGTCCCCCGGGAGGGTCGGTGTGCGCGCCGGGGTCGGACCGTTCGGCTTCGGCGGGCGCTTCTGGTGGCTCGGTCACTCCGCCACCGTAGGTCCGAATAGGGCGTCTGATCCGGTTTTGAGCCCTGGGAGGGTGAGCGCGTCGTCGCATATGCGGCCAGGGCGCGCCGGGCACCACGGGACCCAGCCCCAGCGGCTCCCGGGTAACCGATGCCGCCTCGTTCCGGCGTCGTAGTGGCTACTCGGCCGGCAGTCTCCCGGTCCCGGCGCGGTCCGCTGTACGTTCGCCTGGGGGACGGCACGGGCCACCCACGGTCTGCCGGACCGCCGTACACCAGGAGGTGCCCGCATGCCCGGAACCCGCACGCCCGAAGACGAACCCCCCTCAGGGCCGCTGGACGCACTGACGGATGTGGCCGGCATCCGCGTGGGCCATGCCCGGGTGCCCGGCAACCGGAGCCTGAGCGGAACCACCGTCGTCCTCGCACCCGTGGGTGGCGCCGCAGCAGCCGTCGATGTCCGGGGTGGCGGACCCGGCACCAGGGAGACGGACGCCCTTGATCCGCGCAACCTCGTGCAGCGCGTCGACGCGGTCGTCCTCACCGGCGGCAGCGCCTACGGGCTGGACGCCGCTTCCGGCGTGATGGCCTGGCTGGAGGAGCAGGGCCGCGGCGTGGCCGTCGGCCCCGGCCCCGGCCAGGTGGTCCCGGTCGTGCCGGCGGCCTGCCTCTTCGACCTCGGCCGGGGCGGTGAGTGGCGGGCCCGCCCGGACTCCTCGACCGGCCGCGCGGCGGTGGAGGCCGCCGCCGCGTCCGAGCCCGGCTCGCCGGTCGCCGAAGGCTCGGTGGGCGCCGGCACGGGCGCCGTCGCCGGGGAACTCAAGGGCGGAGTGGGCACGGCGAGCGTACGGCTGCGGTCCGGGACCACGGTCGCCGCGCTGGCCGTCGTGAACGCGGCCGGCTCCGTCCTCGACCCGCGGACCGGGATCCTGTACGGCGAGTACGGGACCGCCGAGACGCCGGTCCGGCCCGCACCCGCGACGCACGAGGCGGCCCGCAGGCACCTGGCGGATATCCGGCGGAGGCGCGGCGCGGGACCCTTCAACACCACGATCGCCGTCGTCGCCACCGACGCCGTCCTCACGCGCGCCCAGGCGCAGAAGCTCGCGGGCACGGCGCACGACGGTCTGGCGCGCGCCGTCCGGCCGGTACATCTGCTGACCGACGGCGACACGGTCTTCACCCTGGCCACCGGCCGGCTGCCGTTGCCGCCAGAGCCCACCGCCGCGCTGAACGGCATTCTGGCCGCCGGAGCGGACGCGCTGGCCCGGGCCGTCGTGAAGGCCGTCAGGGCGGCCCGGGGAGTAGACGGCCCCGGCGGCGCCTTCCCCTCGTACAGCGACCTCTACGGCACCCCGGACGACGATCACCGTGGGGCGTCCTGAGGAGCCCGGAACTTTTCACCCGGGCGGTACGTTTTTCGCGAACCCCGGTCACGATGTCCGACCCAGGGACTACGTTATGCACGCATCGAGTAACGCGCGGCGACGGCCTGGAGACAGCACCTTGAGCGATCCGTACGAGACAACCGAGCAGCACCTCGAGCGACTCCTGCGATGCGCCCTCAACTCCTTCGATCTGTCCGACACCACCATGGAGCGGCTGGGGACGGCACTGACGCACAGCAGTTCGCTGCACTCCTCCCATCACAGCTCCGCGCTCCACCGCGAGACGTACCGGCACACGTTCCTGCTGGCCGACGGTTCCGCCCTGACCCTGTGGGAGCTGGTGCACGGCAGCGGCCGGGACGCCGACGCGCCCCGCCGCCACGAGCTGTACGACATCGAGGGCGACGCCCAGATCGCCGCCGCCCGGCTGGCCGGCGGTTTCCTGGAGACCCGGGCCCTCGCCGACGACGCCTCGCAGACGGACCTGGAGCCCCTCACGCTGCTGACCGCCTTTCCCCCGGCCCCGCTGCCCCGCATGTACGCCCAGGACAAGTCCGCGGACCACGCCCGCCGGGTCCTGCGCCGGGCGGAGAACAGCGACAGGCCGGGGGCCGAGACGGCACGGCTGCTGCGGGCCGCCTTCGCCCACCACATCACCCAGGTCTTCGGGCGCCAGTGCCGTATCGGCGGCCGGGACGCGGGATTCACGCTCTACGAGCACGCTTTCCTCCTCCTGGACGGCAGCGAGACGAGCCTGTGGGAGGTCGAGCACACAGCGACGCCCGACGGCCGCCACATGTGCGAGGTGTACGGCGACGAGCAGGCCGCCCGCCGGGCCATGGAGAACCGCACCCGAATCTGCTGACCGCCCCAGGCGCCCGCAGGCGAACCGTCCGGCCCGCAGCGTCCCGGAACCTCGGGACACTGCGGGCCGGACGGTGAGCAGGCACAGCCGGGCGCCGTAACGGCCGCGCCCGGCGCCTGGTCAGCCCGTCGGCGAAAGCTCCTTCGAGGTCGTCCCGGCCGTTTCCGGAGCAGCGTCGTCCTCGCCGCCCTCCAGGTGCGTCCGGGGCCTGGCCGGCAGGGCGAACATGACGAGGAAGATCACTGCGAGCACCCCGGCCACCCACCACAGCGACCGCTGGAACGCGTCCACGAACGCCGGACCCGCAGCCTCCGGCGGAAGGTTGTCGCTGACGGAACCGAAGAAGACGACGGACACAAGGCCGAGCCCCAGCGCCGTGCCCATCTGCTGGACGGTGTTGATGAGCCCCGACGCCGACCCGGCGTGCTGCTTCGGCACGTCCGAGAGCACCGCGTCCGTCAGCGGAGCCACGATCAGTCCCATGCCCACGCCCATGACGACCAGCGGCGGAGCCATCTGCCACGGAGTGATCTCCAGTCCGTGACGTCCGGCTTCCTCGATGTAGAGCAGCAGCCCGGCGATCATCAGCAGCGCGCCCGCCTGCAGCACCTTGCGGCCGAAACGGGGCACCAGCTTCTGTACGGAGACACCGGCGGCGCACGACACCGCGACCGAGAACGGGATCCCCGTCGATCCGGCTCTCAGGGCGCTCCAGCCGAGGCCCATCTGCAGGTAGAGCGTCCAGACCAGGAAGAAGATGCCGAGCGCGACCCCGAAGGTCAACTGCACCGCGGTGCCCGCCGCGAAGCTCTTCACCTGGAACAGTGACAGTTCGATGAGCGGCGAGCCGTCCCGCAGCGCCTTGCGTCGCTCGAACGCGACCAGAGCGGCGAACACAAGGAGGCCGGCGGCCATCGACACGTATCCCCACAGCGGCCAGCCCAGCTCGCGTCCCCGGGTCAGCGGGTAGAGCAGCATGAGGAGGCCGAGGGTCACCAGTGCCACCCCGACGAGGTCCAGCCGGAGGGCCTTCGGCGCCTTGGACTCGCTGATGAACGCGCGCCCGAGCAGCAGCCCGGCGATGCCGACCGGCAAGTTGATCAGGAAGATCGGCCGCCACTCGAGACCGAAGAGGTTCCACTCGGTGAGCAGTGCGCCCAGCAGCGGCCCGGACACCGCGCCGAGCCCCACGATCGCGCCGAAGAGCCCGAAGACCTTGCCGCGCTCGTGCGCCGGGAAGGTCGCATGGACGATCGACAGCACCTGCGGCACCATCAGCGCGGCCATGCCGCCCTGCAGGATGCGCGAGGCGACCAGCATCTCCGGGTTCACGGCGAAGCCGCAGAGGGCGGAGGCGATCGTGAAGCCGCCGATGCCGATCAGGAAGAGCCGCTTGCGGCCGTAGATGTCACCGAGCCGACCGCCCGTGATCAGACCGGCCGCGAAGGCCAACGCGTATCCGGCGGTGATCCACTGGATCGACGTGAACGAGGCGCCGGTGTCCCGCCTGATGCTCGGGATGGCGATGTTGACGATGGTGACGTCGACCAGGTCCATGAAGGCCGCGGTCATCACGATCGCGAGCGCCAGCCAGCGGCGCCGGTCCGCCGGGCCCTGCGGGGCAGCCGTCCCTGGTGAAGGCATGTGGGCGGCTGCCGTGGCCGGCGGAGATTCGGAAGAAGTCATGGGGAGAAGCTAGAGGCCCAACAGGTCAGATAATGACCTAATGGACGGGCATTCTTGAGCCATGACCGATACCCCGGCACGGCTGCTGAATCTGCTGTCGCTCCTCCAGACACCGCGCGAGTGGCCGGGCAGCGAACTCGCCGAACGGCTCGACGTCACCCCCCGTACCATCCGCCGCGACATCGGCCGGCTCCGCGACCTGGGCTATCCCGTCGAGGCCACGCGTGGTTCGATCGGCGGCTACCGCCTGGTCGCGGGCAGCGCCATGCCGCCGCTCCTCCTGGACGACGAGGAGGCGGTGGCCATCGCCGTGGGCCTGCGGGCCGGGGCCGGTCACGCCATCGAGGGCGTCGACGAGGCGTCCGTACGGGCGCTGGCCAAGCTGGAGCAGGTCCTTCCGTCCCGGTTGCGCCGCCGGGTCTCGACCCTCCAGAACGCCACCGTGCCGCTCACCCGCGGGGACGGCGCGACCATAGACCCCCGTACGCTCACGGCGATCGCCTCGGCGGTCACCGGCCGGGAACGGCTCCGCTTCGCCTACCGCTCGGGGGACGGCACCGCCTCCAGGCGGCAGACCGAGCCGTACCGGCTGGTGAGCACGGGAAGCCGCTGGTATCTCGTGGCGTACGACATGGACCGCGAGGACTGGCGCACCTTCAGGGTGGACCGGGTGAGCGAGCCGTTCGCCACGGGGTCACGCTTCACCCCGCGTGAGCTGCCGTCCGAGAGCGGGGACGCGGCGGAGTTCTTCGCCCGGTCGATGTCACGCGCACAGCCCGAAGTTCACCTCGACGTGACGTTCCGGGCCCCAGCGGGCTTCGTGACCGCACGGCTGCCCTCGATCCTCGGGGCGGTGGAACCCACGGGCGAGCAGAGCTGCCGGCTGCGCACGGTCTCCTCCGACTCGCTGGAGTGGGTGGCGCTGCGGCTGGCCCTGGTGGACTGCGATTTCGAGGTACACGGTCCGGCGCAGCTGGTGGAGCACCTGAGGGGCCTGGGCGCCCGCCTGACCCGCGCCGCCTCCTCCCGGTCCGGGTCGGCGACCGCCCCGCCTGCCACGACCGGAGCCGCGCGGAAATGAATGAGCCCCGGCGCCGGGGGGGGGTGGACGCCGGGACTCAGCTCAGGGGACCGGAAGGAGACCGGTCGTCGGGCCGGTGCGAACCGGCTACATGGGGAGATTACGGGTTATCGGCTCACGCCGCAGCGTCAAAGCCCGTGTCGTGAGCCATTCGTTTCAATTCGAGCAGAGCGTGCTTCTCGATCTGACGGATCCGCTCCCGGGTCAGACCGTGCTGCTTGCCCACCTCGGTGAGGGTCCGCTCGCGCCCGTCCTCGATGCCGTAGCGCATGCGGATGATGGAGGCGGTCCGGTTGTCGAGCTTGCCGATCAGGTCCTCGAGCTCCTCGCTGCGCAGCAGCGTCATCACGGACTGCTCGGGAGATACGGCGGAGGTGTCCTCCAGCAGATCACCGAACTGCGTGTCGCCGTCGTCGTCCACCGACATGTTCAGGCTGACGGGGTCACGTGCCCAGTCCAGGACGTTGCCGACGCGCTCCGCATTGGAGTCGAGCTCGGCGGCGATCTCCGCGTGCTCCGGGTCGCGCCCGTGCTCACGGTTGAACTCGCGCTGCACGCGCCGGATCCGGCCCAGCTCCTCCACCAGGTGGACGGGGAGCCGGATGGTGCGGGACTGGTCGGCGATGGAACGGGTGATGGCCTGCCGGATCCACCACGTCGCGTACGTGGAGAACTTGAACCCCTTGGCGTAGTCGAACTTCTCGACCGCGCGCACCAGGCCGGCGTTGCCCTCCTGGATCAGGTCGAGCAGCGGCAGCCCCGCTCTCGGATAGCGCCGGGCCACGGCAACGACGAGTCGGAGGTTGGAACGGATGAACACGTCCTTCGCGCGCTCGCTCTCGGCGACCAGCGCCTCCAACTCCTCACGCGTCGCGCCACCGGCCTCGCTCTCCACCTCACCGTGGAGGATCTGCTGGGCGTAGACACCCGCCTCGATCGTCTGCGACAGCTCGACCTCCTTGGCGGCGTCGAGCAGCGGTGTGCGGGCGATCTCGTCCAGGTACATGCCGACCAGGTCGCGGTCGGCGATCTCCCCGCTACCGGCGCGAACACTGCTGGCCCGGTCGGTCCCGCCGGTAGCGGCGGACGAACGACGGGCGACGGCACGGGTTGCCATGCGTGCTCCCTTGCTGAGTAGGTTGCGACACCCTCCCGGGTGCCCTGCATCCGATGGAAACAACGACTGGAATCCGGACAGAATTCCCACGGCGGCCGGTCACTTTCGAGATCATGCAGTACCCTGTCCGCCCCAGCAGGAGGACAGATGGCGCAGATACCCACAGAAGCGCAGGTCAGGCCGGGACCGGAGGCCGCTCCGGAGGCGCTGACGGGCATCCACGACCATGACGTCCGTGAGACAGCGCTCACATTCGACACGACCGCGTTCACGGCCCGGGAGCGCCTGCCCCGGTTGCGTTCCCACCCACCAGCAAGACGGTGCGCATCGCCTTCCGGTTGCCCGGAGCGCCTAGCGCCCGCGATCGCCTGCCATGCCACCAGCGGCCCCTACCGCCCCAAGGCGGCACACAGCACACCGGCGGAGGTGAGCGTCTACCGCACAGCCGGTGTGACCGGTCCCGGCGGCGGCACACTTCTCCGCACCGGGCCCTTCGGGGCGCCGGCCGGCGAGGACGTCCACCGCGCCTACGCCGCGATCGTGCAGCCGAACGAGGCGTCGGCCCGGCTGCACGACGCCTTCGGCTTCCGCCACGTCGGTACGTACAGGGAAGTGGGCCGCGCATCCGGCCGGTACCGGGACGTCGCCCGGTACGCGAAGCCGATGCTCAGCCGAACTGGACCGAACGCTTGGCCAGGCCCATCCAGAAGCCCTCGATGACGCTGCGCCCCTGCCCGAGCTCGCCCTCGGCCGCGCCCAGCGTCACGAAGAGCGGTGCGAAGTGCTCGGTACGGGGGTGGGCCAGCCGGCCGGCGGGCGAGGTGTGCTCGAAGTCCAGCAGGGAGTCGATGTCCTGCGCCTGCAGGGCCCGGTTCCCCCAGTCGTCGAACTCCGCCGACCAGCCGGGAGTACCGCCGCCTGCGTGGCGCAGCGCGGCCAGGTTGTGCGTGAAGAAGCCGCTGCCGACGATCAGCACGCCCTCGTCACGGAGCGGAGCGAGCTTGCGCCCGATGTCCATCAGCTTCTGCGGGTCGAGCGTCGGCATGGAGATCTGGAGAACCGGGATGTCGGCGGCCGGGAACATCTCGACCAGGGGGACGTACGCCCCGTGGTCGAGGCCGCGGTCCGGAATGTCCTGGACCGGGGTACCGGCGCCACGCAGGAGCTTACGGACGTCCTCCGCGAGCTTCGGGGCACCCGGGGCGGCGTACCGCACCTGGTAGTAGTGCTCCGGGAAGCCCCAGAAGTCGTACACGAGCGGCACGGGCTCGGTGGCGCCGAGGGCGAGCGGGGCCTCCTCCCAGTGCGCGGAGACCATCAGGATCGCCTTGGGGCGGGGCAGGCCGGCGGACCAGGCGGCGAGCTCGGCCGGCCAGACCGGGTCGTCGGCCAGGGGCGGGGCCCCGTGGGAGAGGTAGAGGGCGGGCATGCGCTCGGTGGCGGCGGTCATGGCACTCCCATTCCTCTGCCGATCGAGGTAAGTGCTCTCCACAGGCGCACCGGCAGGGGCGCGTGTCGTAAGCACCGGGATGCGACAGATCATCTCTTTGAACCTTCAAGTTCCTACTACCGGAGACCTTAGCCCTATCTAGTTCAACTTTCAAGAAAAGGTCGTACAGTGGAGTCCATGACCACGGCACCCACCGGTGAGACGCGATGGCTCACCGACGAAGAGCAGAGCGTCTGGCGGTCGTACCTGCACGCCACGACCCTCATGGAGGATCACCTCGACCGTCAGTTGCAGCGCGACGCCGGCATGCCGCACATCTACTACGGGCTCCTCGTCCAGCTCTCCCGGGCTCCCCGGCACCAGAAGCGGATGACCGCGCTCGCCATGGACGCCAAGATCACCCGGTCGCGGCTCTCCCACGCCGTCGCCCGGCTGGAGAAGAACGGCTGGGTCCGGCGCGAGGACTGCCCCTCCGACAAGCGCGGCCAGAACGCGGTCCTCACCGACGAGGGCTTCGAGATGCTCGCGCGGTCGGCGCCGGGGCACGTCGAGGCGGTCCGCCAGGCGATGTTCTCCCGGCTCACCCCGGAACAGGTGCGCAGCCTCGGCGAGATCATGCAGGTCATCGCTACCGGACTGCAGCCGGAGGGCACGGACGCGGATCTGCCCTGGCTCCGCTGAGCGGAACCAGGGCAGATCACCGACGGTCGGGCTTCACACCTTTCGCCCGCGGTCAGGCTTCGCGGCCGTCACCGCGGTCAGGCTTCATCCGCTCGTCAGTGCTCAGTGCGCGACGACCGGGATCATGAACTCGTCCTCGAGGCCGTCCGCGAGGTCCCCGGAGCCGTCGGACCGGCCGGCCGCTCCGCTTCCCGGACGCCCGGTGTTGATCAGCGTCGCCGCGATCACCGAGGCGGCGACGAGGATGCCGACCGCCCACCAGATGGCACTGGCGAAGCCGCTGACCATGGCCTGGAGCTGGAGCAGCTTCGGGTCTGTGGCGCCGGCTGCGTGGTCGGCGATGTAGGCGGTGGTGGCACCGGCGGCGATGGTGTTGAGAAGAGCCGTACCGATGGCGCCACCGACCTGCTGCGAGGTGTTCACCATCGCGGAGGCCACACCCGCGTCACGCGGTTCGATGCCGTGCGTGGCCAGCGACATGGCCGGCATGAACGCCGTGCCCATACCCAGACCCAGCAGCAGCTGTCCCGGCAGGATGACGCTCGCGTACGAGGTGTCGACCTCCAGCTGGGTCAGCAGCAGCATCCCGATCGCGGCCACCAGGAAACCGGGGCCCATCAGCAGCCGCGGCGGAACGCGGGTCATCAGCCGGGCGCCGATCTGGGTGGACCCGGTGATCATTCCCGCGATCATCGGGAGGAAGGCGAAGCCGGTCTTGACCGGCGAGTAACCCTTGGCGACCTGCAGGTAGTACGTCAGGAAGAGGAAGAGCCCGAACATCGCGATGATGGCGAGGCCCAGCGACAGGTACACGCCTCCACGATTGCGCTCGGTCAGGACGCGCAGGGGCAGCAGCGGCGAGGACACGCGCGACTCGGTCACCACGAAGGCCGCGAGCAGTACGGCGGCGGCGATGAACATGCCGACGGTCAGCGAGTCGGACCAGCCGGCCGATTCGGCGCGGGTGAAACCGTAGACCAGCGCGACCAGGCCGAGGGTGGAGAGAGCGACGCCGGGCACGTCGAGCGGCGAGCGGTTGCGGCCACCGGCCGGCTCACGGATGACGAAGTAGGCGCCTGCGGCCGCGACGATGGCGAACGGGATGTTGACGAAGAACGTCCAGCGCCAGTTCAGGTACTCGGTGAGGAAGCCGCCCAGGATCAGGCCGACCGCGCCACCGCCACCGGCGATGGCCCCGTAGATACCGAAGGCCTTGGCGCGCTCCTTGGCGTCGGTGAACATCACCGCGAGCAGCGACAGGGCCGCCGGGGCGAGCAGTGCGCCGAAGGCGCCCTGCAGAGCCCGGGAGCCGAACATCATCGCCTCGCCCTGCGCGGCGCCACCGAGCGCGGAGGCCGCCGCGAAGCCGAGCAGGCCGACCACGAAGGTGCGCTTACGGCCCCAGAGGTCGGCGATGCGTCCGCCGAAGAGCAGGAGTCCGCCGAACGCGAGCGCGTAGGCGGTGATGACCCACTGCTTGTTCCCCTCGGAGATACCGAGGTCCGTCTGGGCCGACGGCAGGGCGATGTTCACGATGGTCGCGTCGAGCACGACCATCAGCTGAGCGAGGGCTATGAAGGCCAGTGCTTTCCAGCGACTGGGGTCCGGAAGCCGGGTGTCGGCTGTTTTCGACATGGAAGTAGCCACCTAAGGGCGCGCGTGGGCGTGAAGGGCCGCGAGGAGTCGGGAGGAATTCGAGAGGTCGAGGTGATCGAGTAGACCGAGGGGCGAGGGATCTGGTGCGAGAAGCGGGAGCCGGTGAGGAACGGGGGAGGTCGGGAGGTCGCGAGTTCGGCTTCGTCGGCGGCGAGCCGCGCACCGGACGTCAGGACGGACGCACCGGTACCAAGCCGTCGCGGCGCAGGGCGCAGGAACTCACGACAGGACCTGCCGGTCAGGTAGGTGCCTGTTGCCAGGTCGGGGCCGCAGGCCGCTCAGGTCGGTGATCTGTCGGGTATCCGGTGCCACGGGTGTCAGTGCCCGCGGCGCAGAACCTCCAATGTCGCCGCCGATCCGGGCAGCGTGGAGCGGGCCGGGGTTTCCAGGCCGTCCAGGAAGAGCTGCAGATGACGGTGGGTGAACCGGTCGATGTCCGGGCAGGCGATGCCGGGCAACGGCCGGGTGAGCTGGGAAAGGGCGACGAGTACGTCACCGACGGCGATGTCGGTACGCAGACGCCCTGCGGACATGGCGCGCTCCACGAGCCCTTCGACGGCCTCTTCGAGGCGTCGGCGCTCGGCGAGCAGTTCGGGATGGTCCTTGTCGAAGCCGCCCGACAGCATCGGGCACAGGGCGCCGATCCGCTCGTCGGCCGCGGCGTGCACGAAGCGGCTGAGAGCGGCGAAGGGATCGGCCTCCGCGGCGACGGCCTCTTCCGCGCGTTCCGTGGTGCGAGAGGTCACCGCGAGGACGACCTCGTGGGTCAGGGCGGTCCTGTCGGGAAAGTTCCGGTAGAGCGTGGCATTGCCGACTCCCGCCCGGCGGGCGACCTCGTCGAGCG
Source organism: Streptomyces sp. NPDC020780 (assembly GCF_044334475.1). NCBI lineage: Bacteria > Bacillati > Actinomycetota > Actinomycetes > Kitasatosporales > Streptomycetaceae > Streptomyces > Streptomyces sp. NPDC020780. Next base: position 233,029 of record NZ_JBIRTB010000010.1, read on the forward strand.
GCACGTCCGGGCCGAACTCGACGAACATCTCGCGGGCAGCCGTCACGATGCGCTCGCGGTTGCGCAGCGCGTCGGCCCGCGGACGGGACGTACGGCGGTGCGCGGCACAGGCGACGGTGTCGGCGACGGTCTCCACGACTGCGACCTTTCGTTACTGAGTGCGGACGGCCCCTCGGCCGGTACAACCGGGGATCGTTTCCCCGTTTCACGAGGACACAGGTGCAAACGGGGAAAGGATCCCCGGTTATTTCCCACCTCATTGTGACCCGAGTCACACATTCTCCGGGAGAGAACCCCTCCATCGGGCGCACCCAGCGAGCGGAGGTCCACCGTCCGGCACAGGCTGATCGCCAGAGAGCAGCCGGGGCCGGCCGGTTGCCGCGGCCCCGAAGGCGATGCCCTATGCAGACACCCCGCCGCCGGATACGCAGATGCCGTCGCCCCCTCGCACTCGCCGGCGCGACGGCCCTGGTCGTGGCGACCATGGCCTCGGCCAGCTCCACACTGCACATCCCTGGCCGCGCCGCCGCCGGCCCCGTGGCCGCGCCTCAGGGAACCGGCCTCGGCCCGTGCCGGATACCCGCGACCATGGGTGTGCAGATGTCGGAGGGCATGCCGACACCACCCGGGTACGCGCGTTCGACCGGTCGGCTCACAGCCCTCAACCTGATGATCGACTTCCCGGACGCCCAGGCGACGGAACCGGCTGCGGACCGGCTCGCCGAATTCTTTCCCCAGACCGCCGAATGGTTCCGCACCAGTTCCTACGGCCGTCTCACCTACGAGCCCCAGGCACCCCTGAAGGACTGGCTGCGGATGCCACTGCCGTTCTCCGAGTACGGGATAGAACGCGGCTCCCCGTACGAACCGGGCTACCGCAAGCTCGTCAAGGACCTCGTGCGGGTGGCCGACCCGAAGGTCGACTTCTCCGCATACGACCTGGTCAACGTACTGGTCACCCCGAACGCCGGCCCGTCGGCTCTGGACACGGTGCTCTCGGTGACCTTCTCCGGCAACGACGACGCCCCCTTCGCCGACGGGGTGCCGCTCTCCAACACGTCCTTCATCTACAGCCGCCAGGACGACGGGTCGGGGTCGTACGCGGAGACCGGCTACCGGGTCCTGCCCCACGAGAACGGCCACGTCTTCGGGCTGCCGGACCTCTACACGCTCGAGGGCGGCGGCTCCGTGGGCCACTGGGACATCATGTCCGAGGACTGGGGGGCCAACAACGACCTTCTGGGCTGGCACAAGTGGAAGCTCGGCTGGCTCGACAACGACCAGGTCAGCTGCGCCGCCACGCCCGGCACCAGTGAACACACGATCGGGCCGCTGGCCACCGCGGGGGGACCGAAACTGGCCTTCGTTCCGCTGAGCGCCCAGTCCGGCTACGCGATCGAGGTGCGGACCGCAGCGGGCAACGACGACGCGATCTGCCGGCCCGGAGTCCTCATATACAAGGTGAGCAGCGACGTCGACACCGGCCAGGGACCGATATCCGTCGCGGACAGCACCGAGGACAGCGGCGGCTGCACCCGGCTGCCCAACGTCCACGCGGAACTCTCCGACGCCCCCTTCGAACCGGGCGAAACGTTCACCGACCGGTCCAGCGGTATACGTATATCCGTGCTGTCGAAGGACGCGGACGGAAACTACCGGGTCCGGATCACCCGGCCGTGAGCGCTGTCCACCCCGCCCCGGCGCCTGTCGCCCCGCTCCACCCGGCCCCGCCCCGCCCGGCACTTTCCCCGGTCGCGTCTTCCCCGGGCCGTGTTCCGCCCGCCCTCCAGTTGGGGAGGCGGCTCGTCACCTCTCCGTGCCCTCGTCCCGTAGATGCTCCCGCAACGTGCCGCCCAACATGCGTTTGAGGACCTTCCCCGTCGGGTTCCGTGGCAACGGCTCGTGAGTCAGCAGCACGTGTACGGGAACCTTGAACGCGGCCAGCGTCCTCCCCACGTGCGCCTGCAGTGCTCCCGCCGTGACCTCGGCCTCCGGGCGTAGCCTCACGACCGCCGCGACCTCCTCGCCCAGTACCGGATGCGGAACGCCGAGCACCGCCGCGTCCTCGACGTCCGGGTGACCGTGCAGGGCGGCCTCGACCTCCATGCAATAGACGTTCTCGCCGCCCCTGATCACCACATCCTTGATCCGGTCCACCACGGCTACCCGCCCGTCCCGGACCACGGCGAGGTCCCCCGTGCGGAACCACCCTGCGACGAACGCCGCCGCTGTCGCCGCCTCGTCACGCCAGTACCCGCGCACCAGGGACTGGCCTCGCAGCCACAGCTCTCCGACCTCCCCCTCCGGAAGCGGCTCCCCCTCCGCTCCGGCGATCCGCACCTCCGTGACGGGCGTGGGAGTACCGACACACTCCGGGTGGGCCCGGTACGCGGCACCGAAGTTGGCCAGGACCCCGCCGCTGGTCTCCGTCAGGCCGTAACCGGTGCGCGGCTCGATCCGCTCACCGTGCCCGGCGGTGAGCTGGGCGACAAGACGCGGGGGAGCCGCCGCCCCGCCTGTGCTCAGCATCCGCAGACTCTCCAACCCGTCCCCCGCCCGGTCGGCCGAGGCAAGCAACTGAAGCGCGGTGGCCGGCACACCGGCGTAGTGCGTGACCCGGTGCTCACGAATCAGCCGCACGGCCTGGTCGGCGTCCCATTCCCGCATCAGGACAAGAGTGCCTCCCGCCGCCATGGCCCCGTAGAGGCTGGTGAACGCCGCGGCGTGGAAGAAAGGGAAGGTCATCAGCGTGACCGGGGCCGGCCCTTGGCCGGGGACGACGCCACGGCCGAGCGCGGAGACCGCCGCCTGGAACCGGGGGTTCAGGGCTGCGCCCGTCTGTGCGAGCTGAGTGGCCACGGCTCCCTTGGGCCGCCCCGTAGTGCCGGAGGTGTAGATGATCGTGGCATCGTCCTCCGGGCGGACCTCGACCTCGGGGGGCGCTCCCAGCGGATCGGGTTCCGGGAAGTCCGCGTACCGCTCAGTCTCGGCGGGAAGGCCGCCCCCCACCCCCTTGGCTGCCTCGTCCCCGGTTCGCTCCGCACTGCCTGCAGCGTCTTCGAAGACAACGAAGCGTGCCCGGGCATGCACCCCCCACGCCTTCACCTTCGGCATCTGCTCCCCGTCGACCAGAAGGACCCGCGGCCCACAGTCCTCGAGAGCGAAGCTGCACTCGGCCTCCGTCCACCAGGTGTTGAACGGAACGGCGACCAGGCCGGCCAACTGGGCCGCCCAGAAGGCGATCTGCCACTCGGGGCGGTTACGCATCGCCACGACCGCCCGGTCCCCCGGCCGTAGCCCGTACTCCTCGGTGAATCGACGCGCCAGCGCGGAGGCGGCGGCGAAGAACTCCCCGTACGAGCAGACGCGTTCTCCCGCGATGAGGAACGGCTGGTCCCCGAACGCCCAGGTCGCCTCCACGAACTCGCGGAGCGTCCGAGGGCCGTTCGCGTACACCAGCGGACCGTGGTCGGCGCGGACGACGGCGAACGGAGCACCCGGCGCGGTCAGCAGCGCCTCGATATCGGCCATGCCGGCCGGATCGGCGGCGGAGGCCGGAAGGGAGGAGGAGGAGGACGAAAAGGAACGGTCGGGGTCGGGGTCGGTGTGGGGCACGAGCGACCTCTCCAAACGCTGGCTCAGCAACCCGGCGACGCTATGCCCGAGCCCGGCGGCGGTCAAGAACGGGGGTCCCCGGCCGACGCTCCGGCCGCCCGATCCTTCCGGCTCCTCCGGCTCTTCCTGCTCCTCCGGCTCGTGGATCCGAATCAGCACTGGGCGCCGCGCCGGCCAAGCCGCCGTCCCCGGCAATCCCCGGCACCCGCAGCGCCGTAGACTTGGTATCCAACAGTGGCATGCACCACTACTGACACGTAGCTTCCCAAAAGGGAGTAGCTACTGGAGAGTGCGCGCGAGCGCTCACAGGCGGGAGGAGCGGCAGATGGCGACGATGACGGCTGCACAGCAGAGAGCACAGGCCCGGGCGGAGTACGACGCCTTCGTGGCGGCCTGCCCCAGCCGCAAGCTGCTCGACCGACTCTCCAACAAGTGGGTCACCCTGGTCCTGGCCGCGCTCGGCAGTGACAGTGCGCACCAGCCGGGTACCGACTGCGCCGGTGAGCCGCGGGCGATGCGTTACTCGGAGCTGGCCCGCCTGCTGGCCGGCGTCAGCCAGAAGATGCTCACCCAGACCCTGCGCTCCCTCGAGCGTGACGGCCTTGTGGCCCGCACCGTGGTGCCGACCGTGCCCGTCACCGTGTCCTACGAGCTGACCGGTCTGGGCTTGTCGCTGTACGAGACGATGCGCGGCCTCAAAGCCTGGGCCGAGGTGCATATGGACGATGTGTTCGCCAACCGGGCGGCCTACGACACCCGCGTCATCTGAGGGACTCACGCCGAGCACGGCTGCCGCACCGTCCTGCGGTGTCCGGGTGTCTGCGGTGTCCGAGGTGTCTGCGGTGTCTGCGGTATCCGCTGTGTCCTTCCGGAGAGGGTCCGCCGCCCCCTTCCCGAAGCCCGGTACGCCGCTGTCAGCGGCCGATCTTGTCCAGCTCGGCGAGATCTTCCTCGGAGAGCGAGAGGCCGCCGCCCGCGACGTTCTCGCGCAGGTGCGCGACCGACGACGTGCCCGGGATCAGCAGGATGTTGGGCGACCGCTGCAGCAGCCAGGCCAGGGCGACGGACATCGGTGTAGTCCGCAGCCGGAAGGCGACGGCCGTGAGGGCCGAGGACTGGAGCGGGGTGAAACCGCCGAGCGGGAAGAACGGCACGTAGGCGATGCCCTGCTCGGCGAGCTCGTCGATCAGGGCATCGTCCTGGCGATGGGCGAGGTTGTACATGTTCTGCACACACACGATCGGCGCGATCGAGCGTGCCTCGGCGACCTGCTCCGCGGTTGCGTTACTCACGCCGAGGTGCCGGATCAGACCCTGCTGCTGGAGTTCGACGAGCGTGCCGAACGCCTCGGCAACCGAGCCGGGCTGCGGACCCTGAGCGTCACCGAGCCGCAGGTTGACCAGGTCCAGTCTCTCCAGCCCGAGGTTCTCCAGGTTGTGGTCGACAGCCCGGCGCAGGTCATCAGGCGTACGGGCCGGGGGCCAGCCTCCCTGCGCGTCCCGGTGGGCGCCGACCTTGGTCACGATGTGCAGCGAGTCGGGGTACGGGTGCAGAGCCTCGCGGATCAGCTGGTTGGTGATGTGCGGCCCGTACGCATCGGCGGTGTCGATATGGGTGATGCCGAGGGCGACAGCCTCACGCAGGACGGCGAGTGCGCCTTCCTGGTCAGCGGGCGGGCCCATCACCCAGGGGCCGGCGAGCTGCATGGCACCGTAGCCGAACCGAGTGACGGTCAGATCGCCCAGGGCCCAGGTACCACCGGGAAGCGAGGGAGTGGACATGGTCATTGCTGTGCCTTTCGCGGTGGAACCAGGAAGAGGAGAGAGGCGCCTGACAGCGCCTCCCACCATCATGAGCAGGAAGGTCTCTCACAGGAAGAAGGCACCTCGGAGTGCGTAAGGCACCCGTGCCCAGCCGAACAACCCACTCACCGGAGCGCCCCACGCGATTGCCAACTGAAGCCCCCGGCACGTCACCCACTTACGGGAGGGATGCTCCGGTACCACCGGCAGAACCCAGGCACCGTCCCCCGCCGCACCCAGCACGCCACCCGCTACACTGGCGGCGGCGAGCAGACCCTCACCGGTCGATCGTCAAACTGTCCATGACATGTCGAAGAGTGGTCGGTCGTACACTCTGGGTTCAGACACGTTTGTCGACAGATCCCGCGCCTTCGTAGCTCAGGGGATAGAGCACCGCTCTCCTAAAGCGGGTGTCGCAGGTTCGAATCCTGCCGGGGGCACAGCGCGTTACCGCTCCGAGCTGGGGTTTCTTCCCCAGGGAGGGGTCTTACTCGGCCTCGGACTTCTCGTCCGGGGCCGTTTGCGTGAGCGATGCGTGAGCGGCTGGGGAATCGTCATCCCCAATCCGCCCCGATGGATCAGCATCGTTCGGCACGGAGTCGTCGGCCTCGCCGGGCTGGCACCCGCCCCAGGCCCGCTGTCCCTGGCGTTGACGCGCGCGCTCACGGAGCAACCGTTTCGCTCCAGGCGCGCGCCGTCGGCGGGTGGAGGGGCGCAGGGCGTGGCCCTGTCGAGGCCCGTGTCGTCAGGCGGCGGAGCCGGCCGTGAGCTGGTCCATGATGTCGGCCTTGTTGTAGTGGGCCCGCTTCTCAATGATCTTCCCGTCCTTGAACGTGAACAGGTTGAACATGGAAAACCGTACGTGCGCTCCGCGTGGGGGGATGTTGTAGTAGTCGCCGCCCTGGTCTCCTTCGACCACGACGTAGGCGCCGACCTTGTCGGCTTCGGCGACGGTGTCGAGGACCGTCAGGCGGTTGCCGGGGAAGGCGTCGAGGTGCTTCTTCTCCGCGTCGATGAACCCTGCGGCGCCGGGCCGGGGGCTGTCGATCTGGGGGTAGAAGACGAAGTCCGGGTGGAACATGCCGGTGAGCGTCTCGTAGTCGCCCTGCTGAAGGGCCTGGTAGAAGCGGTGCACGAGGTCGGCGTTGGGTCCGGTGGACATGCGATCGGGTCCTTCTCTGTCGTTCTGGCGCGGCGCAGGGGACGCCGCGAAGGATCGTGCCGGGGTCGGGGCTCGGCGTGCTGCGGGCCCCGACCCCGGCACGAGCTCCCGGTTCCTCAAGTGGTGGTCCGGGCTCAGGCGCGCTGCGCCCAGTCCTGGTCCAGGCGGTCGGTCAGGCCCGCGGCGGCGAAGGCTGCCTCCAGCTCGTCGCGGCCCTCGGTGAAGTGGGACCAGCTGTCGTGGTGGACGGGGACGACGCGGCGGGCGTCGAGAATCCGGGTGGCTTCGGCGGCCTGGGCGCTGTCCAGGACGACCGGTCGGCCCTCGAAGAGCATGGGGAAGCGGGGGGCGCCGGCGAACATCAGGGCGGTGTCGATCGCGGCGAAGCGCTCAGCGATCTCCCTGACCGCGTCGAGCGAGGCGTTGTCGCCGCTGACGTAGACCGTCGGCAGGCCCTCTCCCGTCAGGACGAAGCCGACGACCTGGCCGGTGAAGGGCTCGATCTCCTCACGAGCGCCGGGGCCGTGGATGGCCGGGACTCCGGTCACCGTGATGGTGCCGCCGCCCGGACGCTCCAGCTCGACCGTCTCCCAGTCGGCCAGGCCCTTGGCCTTCGCCCCGAGGCGCTCGCCGCCGCCGGGGGTGGTGAGGGTGAGGGGGACGTCGGAGAGCAGGGCGCGGCCGGAGGTGTCGAGGTTGTCGGCGTGCTCGTCGTGGGAGAGCAGGACCACGTCGACGGGGCCGACATCGGCGGGCGTAGCGGTGGAGGGGGCGGTCTTGACCAGGGTCGGGCCGCCGGGCGCGGGGTAGTCGCCGGGGCCGTCGAAGGTGGGGTCGGTCAGGAAGCGCAGGCCGCCGTACTCGAACAGGGCGGTCGGGCCGCCGAACGTGCGGACCGGGAACTGGTTGGCGTCGAGCTGGGACATCACATCTCCGTTTCTCACGAATAAAACCTGCGGTTAACGTGATGCCAGGCTAGGCAACCGTCACGGATAAATGCAAGCGCTACCATGAGATGTATGGATGACACCCTGGCCGCTGACCTGGCGCCGACCGCTCTGCCCCGGGCGCCGGGTGCCGACCGGTACCGCTCCCTGGACTTCGCCGACACCGCCGCCACCCTGCCTGCCGGTCAGAGCTACGACCTGCTCGCCGCTCCCGAATCCGCCATGCGCTGGCTCGCAGCTCACGACCTGACCGCCCCTGAGGTGCAGCTGTACGAGTTCTGCGCCCAGCGGATGCGCACCCTGCGCGGACACATCCGCGCCCTGTTCACCGCGCGCGTGGACGGCGCGCCCCCGCCGGAGGAATCCCTGCACGCGGCGAACGAGGCCCTCAGGGCCGTGCCCACCGCCCCCCTCCTCGCCTGGGACGGGGCCCAAGGGCTGCGCCGCATCCAGGCGCACCCCACCGACCAGGCCGTCAACCACGCACTGGCGACCCTCGCCGCCGACGCCGCCGACCTGCTCACCGGGCCCGACGCCGACATCCTCGCCGCCTGCGGCTCCGCCCCCTGTGACCGGTTCCTCCTGCGCACCCACGGCCGGCGCCACTGGTGCTCCACCCGCTGCGGCGACCGTGTCCGTGCCGCCCGCGCCTACGCCCGGCGCAGCGGCGCCTCGGGCTGACGCACCGCCCCAGGGCCCCCTTGCGGGCCACCCGAAACACCTTCAGCAGGCTGCTTCCGGTTGCCAGCCGACAGCCGGGCACTCGATCACTGAAGATCACTACTGTGACTCCGCCGCCGCGCGGGCGGCGAGTCGGTCGAGCAGGTCCAGCCCGACCTGATCCTGGAGCACCTCTTCAAGGACTGCACCGTGCGTATCAACGGGGCCGAGGTCCGTCTCCGCTACTGGCGCGCTCGGCCGCCCACTGGAGCCGACGCAGACATATGAGCCTGCAGCCCAGGCCGAGCAGACCCTGGTGGAAATCGGCCCGTCGTTCGTAGTGGGTGCGGAGTCGTTTGAACTGGTGCAGCCAGGCGAAGGTGCGCTCGACGACCCGACACACCTTGCCCAGTCCGGAACCGTGGGCGACGCCGCGTCGGGCGATCAGCGGCTTGATGCCGCGATTCCACAGCAGACGACGGTACGTGTCGGAGTCGTAGCCCCGGTCCGCGTACAGGCGCCGGGGCTTACGGCGGGGACGTCCGCGCACTCCCCGGATCGACGGAATGGCGTCCAGTAGCGGCAGGAACTGGGTAACGTCATGCCGGTTGCCGCCGGTGAGCGTGAGGCGAGCGGGGTTCCGTGCCGGTCGACGATCAGGTGGTGCTTCGAGCCTGGGCGGGCGCGGTCGACGGGCGAGGGGCCGCCGTGATCCCCCCTTTGAGGGCCCGGACATGAAAGCCGTCCACGGCCCAGTCGTCCAGGTCCGACGAGGCCGCGCGGCGGAGTTCGGTCAGCAGAACGGCGTGCAGGCGTGGCCAGACGCCGACCTCGGTCCAGTCTCGCAGCGGCGCCAGGCCGTCACCCCTGAGCAGCCCACCGTCTCGGCCGGAACAACGCGCCGCGCACCCCCGGTGCGCAGCACGAACAGGATTCCGGCGAGCGCCACACAGTCGGGAACACGCAGCCGTCCGGGATACCGGCGGCGCCGTCCGGGGGCGGGCGTGTGCAACCACGAGGTGCCGCGCATTCCTTGAGGGGGCGGGCAACAGGGGTAGCGGACTCCGTTGTTCGGCGGCGTTCGGGTGGAGCGCGCCCGCTTCGGACGTGCTGGCGACTGGTCCTGCCCATGGCCGTGCCCCACCGCCACCCGGTCGGTCCGTTGTCCCTGAATGTCCGGCAACAGCACCGGTAGCCGGGTTTACGCTGCGTACACGACGATCAGGTGCGAGGACACAGTGAGTGACAGCGCGTGGACAGGGGTGGCCGTGGCCGCCGTGACGGCGGGCTACGCCCTCTTCTCCCGGCGGCTGGCCACCACCGTCGTGTCGGCGCCGATGGTGTTCACCGGTATCGGGGTGGCCATCGGGCCGCTCGGGCTCGACCTGCTCACTCTGGAGCGCGACGCGGGGCCCGTACGCACCCTCGTCGAAGCCGCCCTGACGCTGGTGCTGTTCACGGGCGCGATGTCCGTAGATCGACGGGACCTCCGTCTCGGTAGGTTCCTCCCCAGCCGCCTGCTGGGGATCGGCCTGCCACTGACGATCGGAGCGGGATGGCTCCTGGCATGGCCCCTGCTGCCCGGCCTGTCCGTGTGGGAGATGGCCCTGCTCGGGACCGTTCTCGCGCCGACGGACGCGGCCCTCGGCAAGACGGCGGTCTCCGACTCACGGGTCCCCCCGCTGGTGCGCGGCGGCCTGAATGTGGAATCCGGCCTGAACGACGGTATGGCCCTGCCCTTCTTCGTGCTCTTCCTCGCGGCTCTGCCCGGGACGACGGCCTCGCAGGAAGGAGCCGCCGGAGTCTTCTGGCGCGCGCTCGTGCTCAGCACCGCAGGGGGCCTGGCCGTCGGTGTGCTGGGTGGGTGGCTGTTGCGCCGGTCTCGTGCGAGGGGCTGGATCACTGATGACTGGCGGCAGACGTTCGTCCTGGCCGTGGCCATGGGCGCGTACACGCTGGCCGTCGTCATCGAGGGGAGCGGTTTCATCGCGGCGTGGGTGGCCGGATTCGCCTTCGGCGTCTCCCTGCGGCGGCGCGAACCGGCGGGTGCGCCGGCCGGCCGACCGTCGGACTCACCGGCGGGCGCACCGGGCGTAGCCGACGACTCCGCCGACCTCGCCGGTCGTCTCGCCGAACTTCTCGCGTCCTTGAGCTTCCTGGTCTTCGGTGCCGTCCTGCTCGGGCCGGCCCTGGAAGGCCTCGACTGGCGGATCGTCACCTATGCCGTGCTGAGCCTGACGGTGGTCCGGATGCTGCCTGTCGCCCTCTCCCTGACCAGGAGCGGCCTGGCCCTTCCCACGGTCGCCTACCTCGGGTGGTTCGGTCCGCGGGGACTCGCCTCCGTCGTCTTCGGGCTCCTCCTCGTGGAAGAACACGTCCCGGGTGTGCAGCTCCTCGGCCGGGTGATCGCGGTCACCGTCGCACTCAGCATCCTCCTGCACGGCATGTCAGCTGTGTTCCTCGCGGCGCAGTACGGCGCCTGGTACAGGAAGGCCGCCGAACGGAGACCGCGGCTACGCGAGGGCATGCCCGAGGACGATCGGACCGGACACTCGGGCCCCACCGGAGAGGGCAACGGCGGGCGACGCCGGATGTGAGGAGGGTCGGACGGGTGACGACGGCGCTCGCTGACCCCTCCGGTGTCCGTGTCGGCGTCCATCGGCGTTGCCCCGGCCGCTTCAAGACGCGCACCCGCCCCTTCGCCTGTCGCGGACGCCACGTGTAGGCAGACGGTCCCGCCCGACTCGGTCGGCACCCCGGCCGAATCGGGGTTTTCGGACGACCTCCGACCGCCGGTCCGGGCCACGGGCCGGACGTCGCGGCCGCGTAAGGCCCTCCGCCGCGGACCACGTGCACCACCTGCGAGACGGTGCGCACCACCACCCTCGGCCTCGCCGGCCTGCGCGACCTCACCCCCGTCGGCCGGTCCCGCCTTCGGCATGATCCCGTCCGCGCCGTGCACCGACAGACCAGAGTGACATCGCGGCACCGGTCGCGTCGTCGCACCCCCTGGCCTCGGGATGCCGGGGGCCCGAACTCGATGTCGGCTCACTTCCGGGCGTGACACCCGCATCGCCGTGCGGCACCACCTGGCGCCGAACTGATGCAGAGTGGCACCGCATGGCGCCATATGGCACCACCGCGTATCACCTGGCGACACCACCTGGCGACACGTGGCACCCAAGGGTGCCATCCGGTTCCGCGCGCAGCACACGAGGCCGCAGGCCCGCCCACCTCACCAAGAAACGGCAGACCCTCACCGCATTTCCGCAGGCGAAGCCGCCCCACCAGTACGCACCCACGGAAAGTGCAGCCCAGACTTGCGCATGGCGCCACTGTGGTGCCATTATGGCGTCATGGATCTCACCCCGTATGTCGACACCCTCCGCCGCGAACTCGCGGTGGCCGCCGAAGCCGGCGGTGACGAAGCACGTGAGCTGGCCGAGAGGCTCACCGCTCCCCTGGAGTCGGCGGCGCGGCTGACCCTGCTCAATGTGCTCTCCGCCGCGATGGACGAGGTCACCCGCGAACTCGCCCCGGGCTCGGTCGACGTACGGCTGCGGGGGCTCGACCCCGACTTCGTGGTGACGCCGCCGCCCACCGACGACGGCGCCTCCGCGGAGCCGGCCGCACCCGTCGAAGCGTTCACGACCCCGGCCCCGGCCCCGGCCCCGGCCGACGGTGACGAAGGTGGCACCGCCCGCGTCAACCTTCGCCTGCCGGCCCACCTCAAGGCACGCGCCGAGGAGGCCGCGGCCCGTGAGGGGCTGTCGGTCAACGCGTGGCTGGTGCGCGCCGTGTCGGGGGCGGTCGAGGGCGGCGCCCGGCCGCGTACGACGGAGAAGAGCCAGACCCTCGGACAGAGCTTCACGGGATGGGTGCGCTGACCGCACCCCGCCCCGCCCACCACTTCACCTACGACACGTCCCCGCAGCAGGGACGTCCTGACGAGCCAAGAGGACGGGACAGCCATGCCTTCTTTCGAGACTCCTGACGCGATCTCGGTCACCGCCTACGTGTACGCCGGTTCCATCCAGTTCACCGCGGGCGACCGCTCCGAGACCGTGGTCGAGGTGCGGCCCCGCGATCCGAAGAAGGACATGGACACGCGTGCGGCCGAGCAGACCGAAGTCGCCTACACCCACGGCGTCCTGACCATCAGTACGCCCAAGGCCGGTCTGCTCGGGCGTGGCGGCACCGTCGACGTGACGGTCGAACTGCCCACGGGTTCACGCATCGACACGACCGGGGCCGCGGCCCATGTGATCGGCGAGGGCCGGCTCGGCGAGGTCCGCGTGAAGACGTCGGCCGGTGACGTGCGCCTCGACACGACCGGCCCGCTGCACCTCAAGGCGGCGCACGGCTCCATCACCGTGGACCGGGTCCAGGGCCTGGCCGAGATCACCACCAACACCGGCAACGTGCGCGTCGGCCTCGTCGACGGTCCCGCCGTCCTGAAGAACTCGCACGGCGCCACGACCGTCGGGACCGTGACCGGCGACCTCCGGGTGAGCGGCGCCAACGGCGCCATCGACATCGCGCGGGCCGAATCCTCGGTCGCCGGCACCACGACCAACGGCGGTCTCCGTGTCGCCGAGGTCGTCCGCGGTGACGTCCAGTTGGAGACCTCCAACGGCCCCATCGAGGTCGGTGTCCGCGAGGGCACCGCCGCCTGGCTCGACGTCAGCTCGACCCGCGGGCAGGTACGCAATACGCTCGCCGCTTCCGAGGCCCCGGAGCGGACCGAGAACACCGTGAAGGTCCGCGCGCGGACCAACTGGGGCAACATCAACATCCTCCGCGCCAAGGTCTGAGCGCCCGCCGTCTCCGCACGCTTTCCGCACACCCCCCGCTCCGTATCTCCGGTCGCCGTCTCCGGTCACCTCTGCCTTCGAACAGGAAGCACCCATGCCTTCACCTGTCATGCCCACGTCCAGAAATGTGGGCGGTCGCCCCTCGCCGGCCGCCGTCTCCGCCATCGGTCTGCGCAAGTCCTACGGCGACAGGACCGTCCTCGACGGTATCGACCTGCACATCCCGGCCGGGTCCGTCTTCGCGCTCCTCGGGCCCAACGGCGCAGGCAAGACCACCACCGTGAACATCCTGTCCACCCTCATCGCCGCCGACGGCGGGCAGGCCCAGGTCGCGGGCCACGACCTCGCCGCCGCCCCGCAGGCCGTGCGCGCCGCGATCGGTGTCACCGGCCAGTTCTCCGCGGTCGACGGTCTGATCACCGGCGAGGAGAACATGCTCCTCATGGCCGACCTGCACCACCTCTCCAAGCGCGAGGGACGCCAGGTCGCCGCCGAACTGCTGGAGCGTTTCGACCTCACCCAGGCGGCGAAGAAGCCCGCCTCCACCTACTCGGGCGGCATGAAGCGCCGCCTCGACATCGCGATGACCCTGGTCGGGAACCCGCGGATCATCTTCCTCGACGAACCCACCACCGGCCTCGACCCGCGCTCACGCCACACCATGTGGCAGATCATCCGGGAACTCGTGTCCGACGGCGTCACCGTCTTCCTCACCACCCAGTACCTGGAAGAGGCCGACGAACTCGCCGACCGCATCGCCGTACTCCACAACGGCAGGATCGCCGCCCACGGCACCGCCGAAGAACTCAAGCGGCTCGTTCCGGGCGGGCACGTCGAGCTCCGCTTCACCGACCCCGCCACCTACCGTGACGCAGTCTCCGCACTGCCCGGCGCCTCCTCGAACGACGAGTCCCTCACACTCCAGGTTCCGAGCACCGGCACCCAACGCGATCTGCGGGTCCTGCTGGACCAGTTGGACACCGCGGGCGTCGAAGCCGACGGACTCACCGTCCACACCCCCGACCTCGACGACGTCTTCTTCGCCCTGACCGGCGCCACCCACCTCCCCGCCCAGTCCAAGGAGACGGCACGATGAGCTCACTCCCCCTGGCCGTACGCGACTCCACCACCATGCTGCGGCGCAACCTCCTGCACGCCCGGCGCTACCCGTCCCTCACCCTGAACCTCCTGCTCACCCCCGTCATGCTGCTCCTGCTCTTCGTCTACGTCTTCGGCGACACCATGGCCGCCGGGCTGGGGAACGGCAGTGCCGACCGCTCCGGCTACATCGCCTACATCGTCCCCGGCCTGCTCCTGATGACCGTCGGCAGCACCGTGGTCGGCACCGCGGTCTCCGTCTCCAACGACATGACCGAAGGGATCATCGCCCGCTTCCGCACCATGGCCATCCACCGTGGCTCCGTGATCGTCGGACACGTCGTCGGAAGCGTGCTCCAGTCCGTCATCAGCGTCGTCCTGGTCGGAGCCGTCGCCGTGGCCATCGGCTTCCGCTCCACCGGCGCCACCCCCCTGGAATGGCTCGCGGCGCTCGCGCTCCTCGTCCTCTTCGCGACGGCACTCACCTGGATCGCGGTCGGCATGGGCCTGGTCAGCCCCAACGCCGAAGCCGCCAGCAACAACGCACTGCCCCTGATCCTCCTGCCGCTCCTGTCCAGCGCCTTCGTCCCCATCGACTCGATGCCGGGCTGGTTCCAGCCGGTCGCCGCCTACCAGCCGTTCACACCCGCCATCGAGACCCTGCGCGGCCTGCTGCTCGGCAGCGAGATCGGCCACAACGGATGGCTCGCCGTCATCTGGTGCCTCGGCCTGGCGGTGCTCGGCTACCTCTGGTCCACCGCGAAGTTCGGCAACGACCCGAAGTAGGGCCGGCGACTCGTCCCGTCCCGCTCCAGGGCGGCGTCCTCCGGCACCCCGTCGGCGTACGCCGCCCCGACGGCGTTCCCGGCACGCCTGCCGCCCGGCCGGCAGCAGGTACCCGTCGGTCGGTGCACACCGTCCCTGGGGCCGGTGGTCACACCCGGTGGTCACACCCGGTTCTCAGCAACCCGAAAGCTCCGGCGGGGCGGACCCCCGGTGGCAGGACGACTCAGCCCGCCGACGCGGAAGACCTCGCCGGGAAGCCGGGAGGTCGAACGTGCCACGGACCGCGACAGACGTACGGAGGCGACGGAACCGGCCCTCGGACCCGTCCCGCGCCCTGCCCCGCCCCGCCCGTCGACGCAGCCGCCCAGCCCTCGTCAGCGCAGTTCCTCAGGGCACGGGGTGCCCGGCTGCAACTGGTAAGGCGCCGCTAGCCGGTAGACGCCCGGGCGCGGGGCGAGCAGTTCCGTCCACTCGTCGCCGTCGGGGTCCTCGTCCACCTTGATCAGGCAGCCGTGCTCGTTGGTGAAGTCCTTCGGGGCTTCGGCGTCCTCCTCCGCCCGCTTCTTGGAGGCCTCCGTCTCCTGGGGCCGCTCCACGCTCTTCCCCTCGTCGTCCACGAGGGCGAGCCAACGCGAGTACGGGATCCGGATCAGCACCCTGCCCGCCGACCGCACCCGGATCGTCAGTTCGTCCGCGCCGGCCCGCTCCACGGTCGCCGGCGGGTCGGCGAGCGGCACCGGGTCCAGCACCCGGAAGAGCTTCCAGTTGGCGTCGCTCCAGACGGCCTTCAGGTACGGCTGGCCCTTCTCGACGAGCGCCGCCTCCTGCACCGCCCCGCTGGAGTCCGGCTTCCCGGTCGGCAGCACCACGTAGTGCACGGCCCAGCGGTCCAGCCACTCGCGGTAGTTCACGGCGTTCAGGGTGTCGTCGTAGAAGAGCGGGTTGCGCTTCATGTCGGCCTGCCGGTTCCAGCCACGGGCCAGGTTCACGTACGGCGCGAGGGCCGAGGCCTCCCGGTGGCTGCTCGCGGGCACGACCTCGACCCGGCCCCGCTGCGCCCCGGCCTTCTGGAGCTGGTGGACCAGAGGGGCCAGCTCACGGTTCCAGGACGCGGTGGGGGCGGTGCGCACTATGTCGTCGACGCCCTTGTAGCCGATCCAGAAGTTCAGCCCGGCGAACGCGATGACCAGCGCGTACCAGCGGCGGGTTCGGGGGGCCGTGTACGGCAGCGCGGCCAGCAGGACGACCCCGGCGAACAGCATCGCCATCCGGGAGACGTTCGACCCGATCTGCGAGTCGACGACGTACGTCAGCAGCGTCCCGACCCCGTACACCGCGGCGGCCGTGCGCACGGTGTGCCAGCCCCGGGGCACCAGGAAGAAGATCAGGACGGAGAAGAGCAACGGCATCGACAGGGTCCCGAGCGACATCGGCTGCGTACCCGAGAAGGGGAACAGCCATGCGGACAGGACCACGACCGCGACGGGCGCGAGACCGAGGGCGTACGCCCCGGGGCGTCGTTTGTTCAGGAAGAGCGCCGCGGCGACCACGCCGAGGAAGAGCCCGGCGACCGGACTCCCCAGAGTCGCGAGCCCGGCCAGCGGGGCGGCGACCGCCGCCTTCGCCCACCGCTTGTAGCGCCAGCGGTACGGCCAGCAGAAGACCGCGGCGACGGCCCCCAGGGCGAACATCATGCCGAGGCCGAAGGTCACCCGCCCGGACAGGGCGTTGCAGAGGTACGCGAAGACGCCGGCCAGTGAGCAGGCCAGGGGGTTGCGGACGGCGGGCACCCTGACCAGGATCAGCGCGGTGAGCACGGACGAGGCCGTGCCGACGATCATCATCGTCGTGCGGACGCCGAGCAGCGACATCAGATAGGGCGAGACCACGCTGTACGAGACGGGGTGCATCCCGCCGTACCAGGCGAGGTTGTACGC
This sequence comes from Streptomyces sp. NPDC020780, assembly GCF_044334475.1. Lineage (NCBI taxonomy): Bacteria > Bacillati > Actinomycetota > Actinomycetes > Kitasatosporales > Streptomycetaceae > Streptomyces > Streptomyces sp. NPDC020780. The sequence continues at coordinate 249,850 of NZ_JBIRTB010000010.1, forward strand.
CGTCCCGGGATGCCGGCCGACGAACTCGGCCCAGGCGTCCTGGGCGGCGATGTCACCGCCGCTGTTGGCGAAGAAGAAGAACCACAGCAGGTGCACGGCCGCCGCCACCGCGGTCGTCACCAGGACGGTGCGGCGCCACGGACGGTGCCGGGCGGTGCGGCGTGTCCCGTCGGTTCCTGTGGCGCCGGGCGGCGGCTTTTCCTCGCTGCCGTCACGGGGCGCCGGCATCCTGCCGGACACGGTCGCGGGAACGATGTTCTCGTTCGCCCGCGTCGGCTCAGCGGTGGTCACTTCGACTCTCCCCGTCCTCGCCCGGGCCCTGCCGAACCGACGATGTGCTGCACGGGCTCACGTACCTCGAAGGGACGCCTGCAGGCGTCCACACGTTGCTTCCGGGACGCTAGCACGCGCTGTTTTCCCCTTCCCCCGCTTCTCCGCCGTCCACGCCGGGTGGCGCCCGGTCCGCGCACGCCTGGGCGGGCCCGACACCCCGGCCGCGCGCCCTTGCGGACGGGACACCCCCGCCGCGCGGCGGGCGCGGCGGGGGTGCTCGGGACGGAGGCGGATACCTGTCCGCCGATCCGCGTCAGCTGATCCGCGTCAGTTTCTCGCCGAAGGTCGGGTCGGAGAGTGCGCTGTCGAGCACCACCGGGACCTTCACCTGGCTGGCGCCCTCCCCGATCGTCATGGTGCCGACGCGGGTGCCGGCGGCAGCCGAGTTCGGGATCGTCCTGCCGTCGTCGGTCAGTTCGAGCTCGACCGTGAGACCCGGCCAGCCGACCGCCTTCACGTCCTCGGCCGCGACCACGTCCGTGGTGTGGCCGAATCCGTCGTCGACGGTACCGACGACCTGCCCCTTCTTCACGATCGTCCGGCTCTCCAGCAGGCCCTGGGTGGCGACCATGACCTCCTTGCTCACCGCGTTGACCGTGTCGATGATCGGCGGCTTGTGCTGCCCCAGCACCGCGCCGACGATCAGCTGGTCGGTGTCGCCGACCATCTTGTGCGCGGCGAAGAGCAGGTTGCCGCCCGCCTTGGTCGTGGTGCCGGTCTTGATGCCGAGGGCGCCGTCGTACGGGACGAGGGTGTTGTAGTTGCGCCACGTCTTCCCGGACGGGTCCGTCCACGAGGACAGCTTGGTGATCTCCATCAGGGCGGGGATCTCCACGAGCTTCTGACCCAGCTTCACCTGGTCCTCGGCCGTGCTGACCGTCGTGGCGTCGAGGCCGGACGGGTCGGTGTACGTGGTGTTCTCCATGCCGAGTTCCTCGGCGGTGTCGTTCATCTTCGCGACGAACGCCTTCTCGGAACCGGCTTCCCAGCGGGCCAGCAACCTCGCGATGTTGTTCGCGGAGGGGATCATGACGGCCGCGATGGCCTCCTGCTCGGTGAGCGTGTCGCCGGCCTTCACCGTGTCGAGCGTCGACTCGCCCACGGAGCTCAGTCCGCCCTCCTGCTCCGCCTTGGCGTCGACCGGGACGTCCGCCCCGTCCTCGCCCTTCTTCATGGGATGGCTCTTCAGTACGAGGTAGGCCGTCATCGCCTTGGCCACACTGCCGATCGGCACGGGCTTCTGCTCACCGAACGAGTCGACCGTGCCGAGGCCCGTGGCCGCCATGTAGCCCTGGCCCTCGTCCGGCCACGGCAGCGTGGGCTTGCCTCCCTCGAAGGCGTACGACGACTTCGCGGTGAGCGAGAGCACGGGTTCCGGGAGTGGCCGGACGGCCTGCGCGATCGCAAAGATGATCAGCAGGAGCAGGACCAGCGGCGTCCAGATCTTGAACCGCCGGACCGCCGTACGGACCGGGGTCTCCGGGGGCGGCGGCGTGTTGGTCAGCTCGGCGAGCAGGTCGAGGGGCGGCTTGGGCGGCATCGGCTGCTGCCTGGTGCGCTCGGCCTCGGTGAGCCCGGCCGCCGGTCCTGCCGGGGCTCCGGGCCCGGCGGTGCGGTCCGGGGCAGCCGTCGGAGCGGCCGGGGGCAAGGCCGCTCCCGGCCTGCGGGGCGCGGAGGCGGGTTTCGCGTCGTCCGAGCGCAGCGGTACGAACGTGCTCGTCCGCCCGGCGGGGGTCTCGGGGCCCGGCTCCGGCTTCTTCGCCGGCGAGGGAGGGAGCTTCAGTGCGGTCGTCGGCTGGTCGACCCGCTCCGGACGCAGTGCCTTGAAGGCGGTCGTCGGCTGATCGATACCGTGGTCGTCCCCGACGGATTCGGCGGATTCCGCGGACCCGGAAGCATCTTCTGCCTCGGGCTTCGCCTTCGTCCCGGGCTTCGCCTGCACCCCGGGCTTCCCCGCAGGCTTTGTCTTCGCCCCGGTACCGGCCTCAGGCTTCGTCTTCGCCCCGGTACCGGCCTCGGTGCTGGTCCTCGCCTCGGCACCGGCCTCGACGGAGGCCTCACCGCGGGTCTTCGGAACCCGGGCGGCGCCGGCCGCCTCCAGACCCTCGGCCTTCACGCCCTCGCTCTTCGCGCCCTCGCTCTTCGCGCCGCCGGTCTTCGCGCCGTCGGTCTTCGCGCCGTCGGTCTTCGCGTCCTCCGCCTCGTCCGTCCGAGCTGCGGAGTCCTCCGCATTCACCCGGTTCCCGTCCTCGTCCGTAGCGGCCGGGGGTGCGGTGGCGTCTTTGCCGTCGTCATCCGCGACCCAGGCGGCTACGGCGGCACGCAGCCGGGCATCGGTGGGCGCGGTCGACGCGCCGGTCCCGGCGCCGATGTGATCCCCGGAGCCGGCCTCGGACGCGGGTCCGGTCCGCGCGTCCGTCGCGGAACCCGGAGCGGTCCGGGCGTCGTCCGACGCGGTCCGGGCGTCGTCCGACGCGGTCCCGGCGTCCGGCTTCCCACCGGACGCGGCCCCTGCCACGGCACGCCCGGGCGCGGAACCCGCCTCCGGCTCGGACTCGGAACCCGCCGCACGCCCCGACTCGGGCCTGGAAGCGGACCCGGGCCCACCGGCCGACGCACCGTCCCCCGGCGCCCTGTCCCCCGCCGGCTCCGCAGAGCTGGATGCGCGCTTCTCCGACGCCGCGACGCGCTCACCGCCGACCTCCTGCTCGCCGGGGTCCGCATCCTCCGCCCCAGAATCGACGTCTGGTGCCCCGGAAGCGGCCGCGGACGACCCGGAAACGTCGTCAGATGCCCCGGAAGCAGCGGCAGGAGCGTCGGAGACGCCCGCCGAAGCCTCGGAGGCAGCCGCGGGCGTCCCGCCCTCCGTGCGGCCCGTGGAGGAGCCCTCACGGGCCTCCACGCCGTCCTCGGGGTCGGCCCCGGAACGCGGGGCACCCTCGGCGTCGCTCTCCCTCGCCGTCCCGCCGGCCGGCGTGTCGCTCGCGGCGTCCGCGAGGTGCGGCGTACGGAAGACCGCCGTCGCCGTATCCGTCGCGGCGCCCGTCGTCCCGCCCGTCGTACTCCTGCTCCCGCTGTCCGCAGCGGCGGCCGGTTCGCGGAACACGGCGAAACGCGGATCGCGTTCCTCAGCCGTCCCCGACGACTTCCGCTGCTCCGACTTGTCGGGGGACTCGCCCGCCACCGATGCCTCCTTCTTGCGCCGCGGGGACATGCCCGCACTGTCCGAACCATCTACCAGTGTCCTGTGTGAACCCTTGGCCGGGCCGCTAGACGAGAACGACATACCTAACGGTTCCCTTACAAAGCACCCAGGCACCCTCGACAGACCAATGTGAGAGGGGTCACCCTGTCACTCATCCACGCGGGGAGGCATGGATGGGCAGGAGCCGCAGAACAATTCCGGAGGAGCTTCTGCTGCTCGCTCTGGACCCGACCACGGGTACCACAGCGCAGCCGCAGTCGCTCGACCTCGGCCTGGCCGGGGCACAGCTAGTGGAGCTGGCTCTGGCAGGACGGATAGCCCCTGACGGGGATCGTATCGCCGTGGTGATGCCACGGCCGACAGGAGATCCGACTCTGGACTCCGCACTGGAACTGCTGCGCCGTCGCGGCAGCCCGGTTCGGGCCGTCCACTGGATCGGCGGGCCCCGACTGGGACTTCGCCAGATCTACCTCGCTCATCTGGAGCGGTGCGGCATGGTGCATGCCGTGGCGGGCCAGATGTGCGGAGTGCTGCCGACGACTCGCTACCAGGCGACGGACACGGCGATCAGCCGGGACATCAGAGCCCGGCTGGACAGTGCGATCCGCACCGGCGTACCGCCGGACCCGCGGACCGCGGCGCTCGCCGCACTGGCCCACGCGGTCGGACTCGGCAAGCACCTGTACCCCGGCAACGAGGGGCGCTCATCGCGCTCCCGGCTCCGGGATCTGATCAGGCACGACCCGATGGGCGGCCTCGTGGCGCATGCCGTGATGGACGTCCAGAACGGTGTGGCCGTCCAGCCGCGCCGTAACCAGCAGACGGCAGGCGTGCCGTTGCAGCCGCAACCTCAGTCGCGTCGCGGCAGCATGGCGCACACCTCCGTCCACTGACCGCGCGCACCCCTGCGCGGAGCACCGCACACCGCCGCACCGACGTCCCCATGACCCGGTTCGGGAGTCGCACCACACGCGGGGCAGCCGGATCCACCGGCTGCCCCGCGCGCGTGCGTGTGGCCGTTTCCCAGCGCACCCGGGGCAAGGGGTGGCAATCTGCTGAGCAGTAGATACGCACAGCTACCAATGCTGCTTAGCCGGAGGTGCCGTTTCCGTGCCGACCAACGTCAATCCCACCGTCCGGCGACGACGGCTGGGCCAGGAACTGCGCCGCCTGCGCGAGATCAAGGGCATGACGGCGGAGGAGGTGGCGGACCGGCTGCTGGTCTCCCAGTCGAAGATCAGCCGCCTGGAGAACGGCCGGCGCTCCATCAGCCAGCGCGACGTCCGCGACCTGTGCGGGGTGTACGAGGTCGCGGACCACCGGGTCGTCGACTCGCTCATGCAGATGGCGAAGGACTCCCGCCAGCAGGGCTGGTGGCACGCCTTCGGGGACATCCCGTACAGCGTCTACATCGGGCTGGAGACGGACGCCGAGTCCCTGCGCGTGTACGAGCCCCAGATGGTGCCGGGTCTGCTGCAGACCCGGCGTTACGCGGAGGCGCTGATCACCGGCGCACTGCCGGAGGCCCCGCCGTCCGAGATCGAGAAGCGCGTCAACGTCCGGGCCCGCCGCCAGGACCGCGTCAACGCACCCGAACACCCTTTGCGGCTGTGGGCCGTCATCGACGAGTCGGCCCTGCGCCGGCTGGTCGGCGGCAAGCAGGTCATGCTGGAACAGCTCGAGCACCTCGTCGAACAGTCGCTGCTGCCCCATGTGACCGTCCAGGTCCTGCCGTTCGAGATGGGCGCCCACCCGGGCATCAACGGCCAGTACGCGATCCTCGAGTTCCCCGACGCCGCGGATTCCAGCGTGGTGTACATCGAGGGCGTCACCAGCGACCTCTACCTGGAGAAGGCGAACGACGTGCAGCGGTACAGCGTCATGTACGAGCACCTCCGTGCGCAGGCGCTGAACGTGGACCAGACCCGCCTCTTCATCGGCGAGATCGCCAAGAGCTACACGCGCTGACACACCCGCCGGGCGGCCCCGGAACACCCCTGCGACAGCAGCCGGGGCAACGCCCGTACAGCAGCGGGGGAAGCGCGCCCCGAACGACAGCCCGCCCGGCCGCCGGACGACCACTCGGCGTCAGCCGGACCGCCGCGGCACCTGCCACCGGAAGCAGCAGCCCGAAAAGGCATGCTTCCATCGGCTTTGCTGTGATGTAAGTGAAGCGGGGGCAGGACGATACACCGTCATCACCTAGCGACGGAAGAGGCGCATGCGATATGCCATCCGGTCGAGTGAACGGCTCCACCACGCTGCGAGGTTGGCGAGTAGCGTCGATCACGCCGACGGGATTGAGGTTGGCGCCGACCCACACACCTCTCTGAACCGGAGTGAACATGGCTATTCTTCAGGGTGCTACGGAAAACTGGACGAAGTCCTCGTACTCCGGTGGCAACGGGGCGTGCGTCGAGGTCAAGTCCCCCGTCACGCAGGCCATCGCCGTACGCGACTCGAAGGCCCCCGAGGGCCCTTCGCTCACCTTCGTGCCCGGGGCGTGGAACGCATTCGTGCGTGATGTGGCAGCGGGTACCGCCACCGTCTGACCCGCGGACACCTGCCGCGTCCGCCGGCCGCCGCGCATCACAGCGGGAGCCCTCTCGACTGGTCCGCCGTCCTGGCCGAGGGGGCTCGGCCCGCCGCAGGACCCAGCGGCAGCGACCGGCGCACCGCTCATCGGAGATCCGGCAGCAAGCCCGGCATCCCGGACTCCCCTTGCTCAGCTCTCCCCCTGTCTCCGACCGCACGGGACCCGCATCCCGTGCGGTCGTTCTGCGTTCTCGGGCGTTTCCTGAGTTGCTTCGAGCTCTGCACAGCCTGACGAAGTGCCCGCTCATCGTGTGGCCGCGGTCACGTGGACGACAACGCCCTTCAAGGTCAAGAAACAGCAAAATCGTTCGCCTTGCTGATCTGCGTTCACATCTCTGACCAAAGAAAACCTTGACCGACGGACCGGACAGGCGGTTCAATCCCCACGTCCCGTTCCCGCGCGGGCCCCGCTGAACGGCCGTACCGACGAAGTGCGTTCCCGTTCACAAGGCGGACCCCTGGAGGGGGCATGAACAGTCTCGACTGGGCCGTGCTCATCGGCTACTTCGGTGTGATGGTCGCGATCGGACTCTGGTCGCACAAGCGCGTGGACAACGTCAGCGACTTCTTCACGGCCGGCGGCAAGATGCCGTGGTGGCTGTCGGGCATCTCGCACCACATGTCCGGTTACAGCGCGGTGATGTTCACCGGCTACGCCGGTATCGCGTATCAGTACGGCGTCACGTCCTTCGTGACCTGGTCGCTGCCCATCGCCATCGGCATCGGCATCGGTGCGAAACTCTTCGCGCCCCGGCTCAACCGGCTGCGCTCGCGGCTGCACGTCGCTTCACCGCTCGAGTACCTGAAGAACCGCTACAACATCCAGACCCAGCAGGCACTGGCCTGGTCCGGACTGCTGCTGAAGATCGTGGACGTCGGCGCCAAGTGGGCGGCCATCGCCACGCTGCTCTCCGTCTTCACGGGCATCACCCTCACCCAGGGCATCTTCATCACCGGCGCCATCACCGCCGTGTACTGCACGGTCGGCGGGCTCTGGGCCGACGCGCTCACGGAGCTGGGGCAGTTCGTCATCCAGCTCTTCGCAGGGCTCGCCATGCTCTTCATCGCGATGGGCAAGCTGGGCGGCTTCAGTTCGCTGTGGACGGTCTGGGACAAACTGCCCGAGGGCCACACGAGCCCGACGGCCGGCCCGTACACGGTGACCTTCCTGCTCGCGTACCTCTTCATCAAGACCTTCGAGTACAACGGCGGCATGTGGAACCAGGCCCAGCGCTACATGGCCACGGACTCCGCACGCTCCGCGACCCGTTCGGCCCGTCTCTCCGCCATTCTGTGGCTGGTCTGGCCGACGGTCCTCTTCTTCCCGATGTGGGTCGCCCCGCTGCTCGTCGAGGCGAAGAAGCCGGACGCCTCGGACAGTTACGCGCTGATGACCGAGCAACTGCTGCCGCACGGTCTGCTGGGCCTGGTCGTCGTCGGCTTCTTCTCGCACACGATGGCCATGTGCTCCTCCGACGCCAACGCCATCTCGGCCGTCTTCACCCGGGACATCGCCCCGGTCTTCTCCAAGGCCGCCCGCACCTGGAGCAACCGCAGCGGTCTGCTGGCCGCACGGCTTTCCACGCTCGCCTTCCTCGGGCTGTCGATGGCGCTGGCGACCCAGATCAACTCACCGACGTTCAAGGACATCATCTCGGTCGTCATCAAGTGGGTGGCCGGCCTGATGGGGCCGATCGCGATCCCGTTCATGCTGGGTCTGCTCCGCAGATTCCGCAGGTCCGGGCCGACGGCGGCGCTCACCAGCTGGGCGGCAGGCCTGCTCGCCTTCTACTTCACCAACTACGAGTTCGACGGTTCGGTGAAGACGGACGTGGCGCTGCAGTACCAGGTGGCGCTGCCGTTGGCGATCTCTCTGGTGCTGTACATCGTGATCGGCTACATCAAGCCGGAGGACACCCCGGAGCGCGACGCGCTCATCGAACAGATCAACTCGGACGACGGCGGACCGGCGGGGGCAGCCACCGCCGCGGTCCCGGCGCAGCAGGCCGGCCCGGAGGGCACGGTGGTTCCCGAGGGGGCCAAGGACTGACCTGCGGGCCGGCCCGGGCTGCGCGCGCGGGTGCGACGCGAGGGCGCAGGCGCGCGGGCGCGGGACAGGACACGTACGGGACACGGACGTGGGGGGGGGCCGCCGGGCCCCCCCCCCCCCCCCCCCCCCCCGCGCGGGGGGGGGCCGGCCCCCGGGGGGGGGGGGGGCGGGGGGGGGGGGGGGCGGGGGGGGGGGGGGGGGGGGGGGGGGGGGGGGGGGCCCGCCCGCGGGGGGGGGGGGGGGGGGGGGGCCCCCGGGGGCCCCCCCCCACGCCCCTCGGCCCCGGTCATGTCCTTCCGCCGCCGTCCAAGTCCGTCCGCAGCCGCGCCCGTTCTGCCCTTGAGTGCCCGGGCCCCGGGCCGTCACCCCCGTGGGTAGCGGGCCAGCCAGCCGGGGGCGACCGCGGTCGGGCTGTGCAGGGCCGGGCCCTGCGTCATCTCCATCGCGAAGTCGTCGGACAGTTCGAGGACGGTGGAACGCCCCTCCAGCTCGGCCAGCCACGCGGGCGGCAGCGCCGTCTCGCCGTGCAGCGCCCCGAGCAGGGTCCCGCAGACGGCCCCGGTGGCCGCGGAGGGCCCCGAGTGGTTCACGGCGAGCCGGAGGCCGTGCCGTACGTCCTCCCCGACCAGGGCGCAGTACAGCCCCACGGCCAGGACCTCCTCGGCGGAGTCCGTGTCGCCGAGTGCCTCGATGAGGGCGGGTCCGGGAATGCCCTGGCGTACGGAGCCGAGGGCCTGCCGCAGCGCGTCGGTGACCTGCTCGTTGCCCGGGCGGTCCGCGAGGAGTGCGAGGGTGTGCTGGACCGAACCGTCCAGGCTCTCGCCGCGGGCGAGCCCGTGCACCAGGAGGGCGAAGGCGCCCGCCGCCAGCTGCGCGGTGGCGTGACCGTGGGTGTGGGCGGCGCATTCGACGGCCAGCTGGAGGACGAGCTGCGGATCCCAGCCGACGAGGAGCCCGAAAGGTGCGGAGCGGGTCAGCGCTGCGGAGTCCCGGGCGGCCGGGTTCTTGGGCACCGCGAGGGTGCCCATCGTGGCGTCGCCGAAGGCGACCAGGCACTCCCGGGTGGGGGCGCGACGGGCGTACAGCCACTCCTCGCAGGCCAGCCAGCCGTTGTCCAGCCGGCGCTCGTCGGGTCCCCAGGCGCTCTGGGTGGCCGCCCACCGCAGATGGGCGCGGTGCACGTCGGTGGGCGGGTGCCAGGCGCCCGTGTCCCGGCGCACCTGGGCCCGTATCAGCCCGTCCACGGTGAACAGGGTGAGCTGGGTGACGGCGGTGACGGACCCGCGCCCGGCGTGGGCGGCGACGAAGTCGGCGACGCCGTCCACACCGTGGGCGGCGCGTATCTCCTCCAGGGTGAGCGCGGAGACGCCCGCCCCGAGCGCGTCACCGATGGCACCGCCGAGCAGGGAGCCCCGTACCCGGCTGCGGAAGTCCTGCTGCTCGGCCCGGCCCCAGACAGCTGTGGATCCCGTGGTCCCTGTGCTCACCGTGCCCCTTCCGTCCGGCCTGCCGTGCGCGACTGCGCAAGCACTGTAATGGAACGGGAAGAGCCGGATCAGGGCCGGAACAGTATGTACGGACTAGCGTGCGAGAGCACTTTTGAACGGCATTCCTCACGGTTTCCGGGATGGCCTTCCGGACTTGTCCGGTAGGGAATGCGCGCATTTCCTCCGCAGGGCGAGGGCCGCGTGAGCGGGAACACGACCACCCGCGCCGGGACCGTGTCCGCGGGCCCGGCGCGGCACGGCGCGGCCGTCAGCCGAACTGGCCGGGCTGGTAGTCGCCGGCGGGCTGCTGCACGATGACGTTCAGGCGGTTGTACGCGTTGATGAGGGCGATGAGGGCCACCAGGGCGGCGAGCTGGTCCTCGTCGTAGTGCTTGGCGGCCTCCGCCCAGGCTTCGTCCGAGACGCCGCCGGCCGCGTCCGCGATGCGGGTGCCCTGCTCCGTGAGCTCGAGCGCGGCGCGTTCCGCGTCCGTGAACACGGTGGCCTCGCGCCAGGCCGCCACGAGGTGGAGGCGCGTCGGGGTCTCGCCGGCGTGGGCGGCGTCCTTGGTGTGCATGTCGGTGCAGAAGCCGCAGCCGTTGATCTGGCTGGCGCGGATCTTCACGAGTTCCTGCGTCGCGGCCGGCAGCGTCGAGCCGCTCACCGTCCTGCCCGCCGCGTTGATGTGCTTCCCGAACGTGGCCGCGATCCGGTTGCCGAAGAGGTTGATACGAGCGTCCATGGTGCACTCCTGTGCAGTCGCCGGTGCTTACACCTCTTCGACGGAACGGGCGCCCCGCGATGTGACATCAGGGAGTGTGACCCGGGTCTCCCCCCACGGTCGCGGGGTCTCCGTGCGGCCCTTCTCCCCGTCCACGGGAGCGTCCCTGACGTGCTTCCCCGGCGCGCCCGTGCGCGTGCGGTGGTCAGGTCGGGGCCGGCGGGGGAAAGGCCGGCCGAGAGAGGAGAGCGGCACCGGTCCGCAGCGGCGAGCGGGCGGTTCAGCACCCGTGAGCTCCCCCACCCGCTCGCCCTGCCCGCCGCCGGCCGGCCCGGTGCTTCAGCCCTCCAGCACCGGGAGCAGCTCCGGAAGGTGCCCGTCCGAGGCCGCCGCGGCCGCGACGCGCTCCTCGGACACCTCGCCGTACAGCGTCGTACGCGGCTTCGCCGGCCGGCCCGCGAGGTCGGCGATGGCGACGAGGTCCTGGACCGAGCGGTAGGAGCCGTACCCGGAGCCCGCCATACGGGAGATGGTCTCCTCCATCAGCGTGCCGCCCAGATCGTTGGCGCCCGAGCGGAGCATCTCCGCGGCACCCTCCGCGCCGAGCTTGACCCAGCTCGTCTGGATGTTGGTGATATGCGGGTGGAGCAGGAGACGGGCCATCGCGGTGACGGCCCGGTTGTCGCGGGCGGTGGGGCCGGGGCGGGCGATGCCGGCCAGGTAGACGGGGGCGTTGGTGTGGATGAAGGGGAGGGTGACGAACTCCGTGAAACCGCCGGTCTCCTGCTGGAGGCGGGCCAGCGTCCGGAGGTGGCCGAGCCAGTGCCGGGGCTGGTCGACATGGCCGTACATCATCGTCGAGGATGACCGCAGGCCCGTCCCGTGCGCCGTCCTGATGACCTCCAGCCAGGTGGCGGTGGGCAGTTTGCCCTTGGTGAGGATCCAGCGGACCTCGTCGTCGAGGATCTCCGCCGCCGTGCCGGGGATGGAGTCGAGACCGGCCTCCTTCGCGGCGGCCAGCCAGTCGCGGACGGACATGCCGGTGCGGGAGGCGCCGTTGACGACCTCCATCGGCGAGAAGGCGTGGACGTGCATCCCGGGGACGCGTTCCTTCACGGCGCGGGCGATGTCGAAGTACGCGGTGCCCGGCAGGTCGGGGTGGATGCCACCCTGCATGCACACCTCGACCGCGCCCACGTCCCAGGCCTGGGCGGCACGGTCGGCGACCTGGTCCAGGGAGAGGGTGTACGCGTCGGCGTCCGTGCGCCGCTGGGCGAAGGCGCAGAAACGGCAGCCGGTGTAGCAGACGTTGGTGAAGTTGATGTTCCTGGTCACGATGTAGGTGACATCGTCCCCGACGACGTCACGGCGCAACGTGTCCGCGATCCGGCACAGCTCGTCCAGCGCGGGACCGTCCGCGTGGAGCAGGGCGAGGGCCTGGTCGTCGGTGAGCTTCGTGGGGTCGTCGGCGGCCTGGCTGAGGGCCTGGCGTACGTCGGCGTCGATGCGGGAGGGGACCATGCCGGGGGCGGCGGCCTCGCGCAGGGCCTCCCAGTCGCCGTACACCTCGTCGAAGTCGTCGCGCCGGTCGCCGGTGCGGCCCTCGGTGTCGACGGTGCGGTGCAGATCGGTCCGGCCGGAGGAGCTGAAGCCCTCGTCGGGCTCCTGCCAGGGCAGCCCGGCGGGGATCACGCCCTCCTTCGCGAGACCGGTCTCCGGGTCGGCGAGCGCCCGTACGTGCGGGAGGAGGCGGGGGTCGAGCCAGGGCTCGCCGCGCTGGATGAACTCCGGGTACACGGTAAGGCGTTCCCGCAGCTCGAAGCCGGAATCGGCGGTCCGCGCGGCCAGTTCCTCGATGTGCGGCCAGGGACGCTCGGGGTTCACATGGTCCGGGGTGAGGGGGGAGACGCCGCCCCAGTCGTCGATGCCCGCGCCGATCAGCAGGGCGTACTCGGCGTCGACGAGGTTGGGCGGGGCCTGGATACGGGCCGAGGGGCCCAGGATGTGACGGGCGACGGCGATCGCGGCGGCCAGCTCCTCCAGCTCGGCGTCCGGCATCCCGCGCATCGCGGTGTCCGGCTTGGCGCGGAAGTTCTGGACGATGACCTCCTGGATGCCGTGATAGGCGCGGGCCGTCTTCCGCAGCTCGAACAGGGAGTCGGCGCGCTCCTCGTACGACTCGCCGATCCCGATGAGGATGCCGGTGGTGAAGGGGACGTTGGACCGCCCGGCGTCCTCCAGCACGCGCAGCCGGACGGCCGGCTCCTTGTCCGGGGACCCGTAGTGGGGGCCGCCCTTCGTGGACCACAGCCGGGTCGCCGTCGTCTCCAGCATCATGCCCATGGACGGAGCCACGGGCTTCAGCCGCTGCAGGTCGGTCCAGGTCAGCACCCCGGGGTTGAGGTGTGGGAGCAGACCCGTCTCCTCCAGCACCCGGATCGCCATGGCCCGCACGTACGCCAGGGTGTCGTCGTACCCCTCGGCCTCCAGCCACGCGCGCGCCTCGGGCCACCGGTCCTCGGGCCGGTCGCCGAGGGTGAACAGCGCCTCCTTGCAGCCCATTTCCGCACCCCTGCGGGCGATGTCGAGGACCTCGTCGGGGGACAGGAACATCCCGTGCCCGGCGCTTCTGAGCTTCCCGGGGACGGTGACGAAGGTGCAGTAGTGGCAGGTGTCGCGGCAGAGCCGGGTCAGGGGGATGAAGACCTTGCGGGAGTACGTGATCACTCCCGGCCGGCCCGCGGCGTCGAGTCCCGCGTCCCGCACCCGGGCCGCGGAGGCGGCGAGATCCGTCAGGTCGTCACCGCGCGCCTGGAGCAGGACGGCGGCCTCGGTCACATCGAGTGCGACTCCGTCGCGAGCCCGTTTGAGGGCCCGCCGCATGGAGTTGGTGGTCGGGCGTCCGCGCTGAGGATCGGTCATGAACCGAGCATACGAGCGCGTTCCCCCTCCCGGACCAGGCACCTCTTCCTGCCACGGCCGGCCGAACCCCTGGCGCCTCGGGCGTTATGCGCTGTTTGCACCGTAGGCTCGGATAGGTGATGGAAACGATCGTCTTCGACATCGGCGAGACCCTCGTGCGCGACGACCGCCACTGGGCGTCCTGGGCCGACTGGCTCGGAGTCCCGCCGCACACCGTGAGCGCCCTGGTGGGCGCGGCGGTGACCCAGGGCCGGGACGCCACCGACGCACTGGCCATCCTGCGCCCCGGTATGGACGCGACCGAGGCCTGCCACGCCCGCGCGGTGGCCGGCCGGGGCGAGTATCTGGACGAGACGGACCTCTATCCGGACGTCCGCCCGGCACTGGCGGAGCTGCGCGCACGCGGCCTGCGTGTCGTCGTGGCGGGTGACCGCAGCCGCCGCGCCGGGGAGTTGCTGCGGGCGCTGGACCTGCCCGCGGATCTGGTGGTCACCTCCGAGGAGTGGGGCGTGACCAAACCGGACCCGGAGTTCTTCGCCCGGGTGCTGGACGTCGCGGACGCTCCCCCGCACGCCACCCTGTACGTCGGCGACCACCCGGCCGACGACCTGTTCCCCGCCAAGTCGTCGGGGCTGCGGGCGGCCCACCTCCGCCGCGGCCCGTACGGTCACTGGTGGGCCGGCCACGCGGACGTCACGGAGACCGCGGACTGGCTGATCGACTCCCTCACGGACCTGCCCGCCCTGCTCGCCCGTCCCACCGAAAGCTCCCCGGCCATCGTGAGGTGACGGACGGAACGCGGGCGTCACGCCCGGTTCCCGCGCCCCCCGCCTGCCCACGACAGGCCCGAAACAGGACCGCAGCTACTTACTGAGGACCGCCTGCATGACCTTCTTCGCGATCGGACCGCCCAGGCCGCCGCCGGAGATGTCCGAGCGGGAGATGTCCATCGCCGTCGGGTCGATGAACACGGCGACCGCCACCGACTGGCCGTCCGCCTTCTTCCCGTACGAGACGAACCAGCCGTACGGGACTTCCTTGCTCACGTCGTTGCCGCGCTGGGCCGTGCCCGTCTTGCCGCCCACCGTCACGCCGTCGATCAGGGCGCGCTGCGCGCTGCCCTCCTTGGCGGTGAACTCCATCATCTCCTGGACCTTCCTGGCCGTCTCCTGGGAGACCGCCTGGCTCTTGAGCTGCGGCTCGTTCTTCTCCAGGGTGGACAGGTCCGGGCCGCGCAGCTCGTCGACGACGTACGGCTGCATGAGCTTGCCGTCGTTCGCGAGGGCCGCCGTGACCATGGCCATCTGCATCGGGGTGCTCGTGAGGCTGCCCTGGCCCATGCCGGTGAGGGCGGTGCCGGGCTTGTCCAGCTGACCGGGGTAGAGGCTCTTCGTGGCGAGCATGTCACCGAAGGCGTCGGAGTAGACGTCCGCGTTGAAGCCGAACTTCTCGGCCGTCTCGCGCATCCCCTCGTCGCCCACCTTGAGCGCGGCGTCCAGGAAGACGTTGTTGCAGGAGTACTGCATGGCCGTCTTCATCGACGCCTTGCTGCAGGTCGCGTCGCCCGCCTCGCTGCTGATCCGGCTGCTGGACAGCGGCAGGGGGTAGGGGGAGACCGCGTCGGTCCGGGCGTCGACGTCCGTGACGACGCCGTGCTCCAGGGCGGCGGCAGCGGTGAGGATCTTGAAGGTGGAGCCGGGCGGGAAGGTCTCGCGCAGCGGGCGGTTGGCCAGCGGCTTGCCCTTGTCGTCGACCAGCGCCTGGAACCTGTCGCCCTCCTTGAAGGAGTTACCGGCGAAGACCGAGGGGTCGTACGAGGGGGTCGAGACCAGAGCGAGGACCTTGCCGGTCGCGGGGTCGAGGGCGACGACCGCACCTCGGGCGCCGAGGTCGGTCAGGCCCTTGTAGGCCGCCTCCTGGGCCTTCGGGTCGATGGTCGTGATCACATCGCCGGCGCGCCGCTCCTCACCGGTGAGGATGTCCTTGGCGTGGCGGAAGGCGAAGCGCTCGTCCTGGCCGCTGAGGATGCTGTCGTACGTCTTCTCCAGGAGGGACATGCCCTGCGCCTGGGAGGCGTAGCCGGTGACCGGGGCGTACATCGCGCCCTGCTTGAACGTGCGCTGGTACTTGAAGTCGGTCCCCTCGACCGCCTTCGAGCCGGTGATCGCCTTGCCGCCGACGATGATGTCGCCGCGCGGGGTGGCGAACTGGGTGATCTTGACCCGCCGGTTGTGCTCGTGGGTCGCGAGCTCCTGGCTCTTGGCGTACTGGAGCCAGTTGGCCCGTACCAGCAGGGCCAGCATCAGCAGCCCACAGAAGACGGCTATGTGCCGCAACGGCCTGTTCATCGTGCTCCCGCTCCCAGGCAGCCGGGCACACACGCACACGGGCCGCACCATCGATGTCCGGAGGTGATGGTGCGATTTTAGCGCCGGCGCCGACGACGGATGATCACACCCGTCCGGTCACCGGCGCGGGTCCCTCACAGATACGCCGCGTACGCGTCCAGCGCCCGCAGCACCTCAGCCTCGGGCGCCGGGGGCAGTTGGAGGACG
This sequence comes from Streptomyces sp. NPDC020780, assembly GCF_044334475.1. NCBI lineage: Bacteria > Bacillati > Actinomycetota > Actinomycetes > Kitasatosporales > Streptomycetaceae > Streptomyces > Streptomyces sp. NPDC020780. The sequence continues at coordinate 265,718 of NZ_JBIRTB010000010.1, forward strand.
ACTTCCGCGATGCCCAGGCCGGCGTAGTGCGCGAGCTTGCCCGGGCTGGGCACGACGGCGTACGGCACCACTTGGAGGTGTTCGGGGTCCCGGCCGGCCGCCTCCCAGGCAGTACGCAGCCGTGGCACGGATTCCGCGAGCCCGCGCCCGCCGATGGGCAGCCAGCCGTCGGCGTCCTGGGCGATCTGCTCGAACAGCTTGGGGCCCGCCGCACCGCCGACGAGGGTGCGCGGGCCGTTCACCGGCCCGCGCGGTTTCCGTACCGGCTTCGGGTGGGCGTGGCTCGCCCGTACGGACCCGAACTCGCCCTCGTACGCCGTCGGTTCCTCCGCCCACAGGGCCCGCATCAGGGCCAGCCGCTCGCGGACGAGCGCCCGCCGGGTCGGCCAGTGGACGCCGTGGTCCGCTGCCTCCTCCACGTTCCAGCCCAGGCCGACGCCGAGCGTGAAACGGCCGCCCGAGAGGTGGTCGAGCGTGGCGGCCTGCTTCGCCAGGTCGATGGGGTCGTGCTGGGCGACCAGCGTGATGCCGGTGCCGAGCTCCAGCCGTTCGGTGACCGCCGCGGCCTGCCCCAGGGCGACGAAGGGGTCGAGGGTGCGGCCGTACTCCGCCGGCAGCTCGCCGCCCGCCGGGTAGGGGGTCTCCCGGCTCACCGGGATGTGGGTGTGCTCGGGCAGGTACAGCCCGGCGAACCCACGCTGTTCCAGCTCGCGCGCGAGCCGTACCGGCGTGATCGTCCCGTCGGTGAGGAAGATCGTTGTGGCGATCCGCATGGAAGGCACCTCCGTCGTCGTCCGTGGCGGTCCCAACGTATGCCGTGCGGCGGCCGGATCGGAGCCTCCTACCGGTAATTCGGCGCCCGCGGTGGGTGATTCAGTCCTGTACGACCAGGGCGGGGGTCTCCTTCGTGAGCACCTCGCCGCGGAAGAACGCCGGGCTGCGGCGCCGCATCCCCACCATCAGCACCATCCCGAGCAGGAGGAGCCCGACACCGATCACGAAGACGGAGCCGACGCCGAGGACGGAGGAGCCGGAGCCGTAGGCCGGGTCCCACATGTCGTACAGGGTCTTGCCGAAGACGGCGGTGAGCAGGATGCCACCGACGACGGGGAAGAGGCCCTTGAAGACGAGGTCGCGGGCGGAGCGGGTCAGGTCGGCGCGGAAGTACCAGGCGCAGGCGAAGGCCGTCAGCGCGTAGTAGAAGCAGATCATCAGGCCGAGGGCGTAGATCGTGTCGACCAGGACGTGCTCGCTGACGAGGGTCATCACCGTGTAGAAGACACCCGTCGCGACCCCGGCCACGACGGTGGCCCTGCCCGGCGTCCGGAAGCGCGGGTGGACGCGGGCGTACGAGGCGGGGAGGGCTTCGTAGGCGGCCATCGCCAGCACCGTGCGCGCCACCGGGATGAAGGTGGTCTGCAGACTCGCGGCGGCCGAGGCCAGCACCGCCAGGAAGAGCAGCACGCCGAGGCCGGGGCCCATGACCGGACCCGCGAGGGCGGCGAAGACGTTGTCGGAGGTGTCCGGGTTGGCGAGGCCGAGCCCGGAGTCTTCGGAGCCGACGGCCATCTGGGCGGCGATGCCCGTGGCGAGGTAGGAGCCGACCAGGACGACCATCGCGATGAGCGCGGCGCGGCCCGGGGTCTTCTCGCTGCCGGTGGTCTCCTCGTTGGCGGTGAGACAGGCGTCCCAGCCCCAGAACATGAAGATCGAGAGGGAGAGGCCGGCCGTGAAGGCGGCGAAGGACTGGACCGCGAACGGATTCAGCCAGGACCAGGAGAAGTCCACCGACGTGGCGGCGAAGTCACCGCTGCCCGCCTTCCGCACGGCCATCACCACGAACACGGCGAGGACGACGAGCTGCAGGCCGACCAGGGCGTACTGGACGCCCTTCGTGGCCGTCATCCCCCGGTAGCTGATCGCCGTCGCCACCGCGATGAGCACGAGGCAGGTCAGGATGTGCACGGCCTTGTCGTCGTCCAGGGCGGCGACCTCGCCGCTGCCCGATATCTCACCGGCCAGCAGCCAGAAGTAGGAGGTGGCGACACCCGCCAGGTTCGACAGGACGATGATCGTCGCGATGACCAGGCCCCAGCCGCACATCCAGCCCAGGCGCGGCCCGAAGGCCTTCACCGTCCAGGTGAACGAGGTGCCGCAGTCCGGCATGACCTTGTTGAGCTCCCGGTAGGCGAAGGCGACCAGCAGCATGGGGAGGAATCCGGCCAGGAACACGGCGGGCATCTGGACCCCTACCTCGCCGGCGGTGGAGCCGAGCGTGGAGGTCAGGCAGTACACGGGGGCCACGGTGGAGACGCCGATGACGGCGCTGCCCATCAGGCCGACGGAGTTACCGCCGAGGCCCTTCCCGCGCACGCCGCCGTCGGCCGGGGCGCTTCCCCTTACCGTGTCTCCGGCCTGTGGCCGGGCGTCCAGCTGTGTCATGGAGAGGACGTTATGCGCTGCGATATCCACATCCGGAGGGTGAGACTCCCCTGTCTCACCCTTGAGTTGGAAAGCCTGAGTAGCCCTCCGCGCCACTTATCGAAGGTCAATAGCGGCTAACGCCTGTCAATTGACAGCTCGCACCCTCGAAGGGCGCCGTACGGTAATCGCACCCCTGTCCGCTTTGACCCTATTCAAAATTTTCCGGCGCTACTTTTCGGCCACCTTCCGGTCCCCTCCGGTTGGTTCCGGATCGCTCCTCCCCGCATCGGCTTCCTCCCGTTTCATCCCCGGTACAGAGCCTCGATCTCCGCCGCGAAGTCCCGGGTGATCGCGTCCCGCTTCAGCTTGAGGGAGGGGGTGAGATGCCCGCTCTCCTCGGTGAAGTCCTTCGGCAGGACGGTGAACGTACGGATGGACTCGGCGCGCGACACCAGCCGGTTGGCCTCGTCGACCGCGCGCTGGAGCGCCGCGCGCAGTTCCTCGTCACGGACGAGCTCGGACAGCGGGACGCCTTCCTTCTTCCGCATCCTGCGCCAGTGCGCCAGCCCGTCCGGCTCCAGGGTGATCAGGGCGCTCACGAACGGGCGGTTGTCGCCGACCACGAGGCACTGGCTCACCAGCGGGTGCGCCCGCAGCCAGTCCTCCAGGGGCGCCGGGACGACGTTCTTGCCGCCGGAGGTGATGAGGACGTCCTTCTTCCGGCCGGTGATCGTGAGGTAGCCCTCCTCGTCGAGCGCACCCAGGTCGCCGGTCGCGAACCAGCCGTCGTCCAGGTCCGGGACGGCCTCGCTCCGCGCGGTGTCCCAGTAGCCCTGGAAGACCTGGCCGCCCCTGAGCAGGACCTCCCCGTCGTCGGCGATCCGCACGGCGGTACCGGGCAGCGGCCAGCCCACCGTGCCCAGCCGGGGCTTGAGCGGCGGGGTGACCGTGGCGGCGGCGGTGGTCTCCGTGAGGCCGTAACCCTCGAAGATCTGGATGCCCGCTCCCGCGTAGAAGGCGGCGAGCCGCCGCCCCAGCGGGGAGCCGCCGCAGATCGCGTACCGGACGTGCCCGCCCAGCGCTGCCCGTATGCGCCGGTAGACCAGCGGATCGTAGAGGGCGCGGGCAGCGCGCAGCCCGAGGCCGGGGCCGGGGCCCGTGCCGTGTTCGGCGGCCTCGACCGCCTCGCCGTACCGCTCCGCGATGCGGGCAGCGCGGTCGAAGGAGGGGGCGCGGCCCATCTTCTCGGCGGTGGCCCGTCCCGTGTTGTAGACCTTCTCCAGCACGTACGGGATGGCCAGCAGGAACGAGGGCCTGAATCCCGCCAGGTCCGCCAGCAGGTCCTCGGTCCTGATGGAGGGGGCGTGCCCGAGCCGGACCCGGGCCCGCATGCAGCCGATGGCGACCATCCGGCCGAAGACGTGCGAGAGGGGCAGGAACAGCAGGGTGGAGGCGGGGTGCTTGGACACCGACCTGAAGACCGGGTGGAGCAGCTCGATGGCGTTGTCGACCTCGGCGAAGAAGTTGCCGTGGGTCAGTACGCAGCCCTTGGGGCGGCCCGTGGTGCCCGAGGTGTAGATGAGGGTGGCGGGGGTGTCCGGCCCCAGGGTGGCGCGGCGGGCGGCGACGACGGCGTCGGGGATGTTCCTGCCCAGCTTCTTCAGCCGGCCGATGACACCCGTGTCGAACTGCCAGAGGTGGGTGAGGGCGCCGAGCTGCTGACGCTCATGACTGACCATCCGCCCCTGCTCCGTGCCCTCCACCACGCAGGCGGCGGCTCCGGAGTCCTGGAGTATCCAGCGGGTCTGGAAGGCGGACGAGGTGGGATAGACGGGCACGGTGACGAGCCCGGCCGCCCAGGAGGCGAAGTCGAGCAGCGTCCACTCGTAGGTCGTACGGGCCATGATCGCGATCCGGTCGCCGGCCTGGAGGCCTTCCGCGACGAGGCCCTTGGCGACGGCCAGGACCTCCGCGGCGAAGTCGGCGGCGCTGACGTCCTGCCAGCTGCCGTCGGCCTGCTTGCGGCTCAGGACGGCCTCGGACGGGGCCTCGCGTGCGTTGTCGAAAGGAATCTCGGCGAGCGAACCACTCCGTACGGTCGGCGCGAACAGGGGCACGGACACTTCCCGTACGGTGCCGTCCGCCCCTCTGATCCTGGCCGGCTCGACAAGGACGGGAACGCTGGGTACGGCGGCAGAGGCGGGCGTGGACACGAGCGGCTCCTCGACATCGGGGCGGACGCCGGTCCCGTCCCTGGGTCCGGCGCCGGTGCGGCTGCTGGGTGCGCGGGGTCGTGCACGGGCTTCGTGCTTGCGGGCCCGCGGGCTGCGGGCTGCGGGCTGCGGGCTGCGGGCTGCGCTTCGTACGTGGGCGGAGTCGTGCGGCGGGTGTCCGGTGATCAGGGGCCGTCAGGGCAGTCAGGGCCGTCAGGGCTGTTCCCGGCCGGCCCGGATCCTCTCCACCCCTCCCTCACGGGCGTTCCAGGATGGCCGTGACCCCCTGGCCGCCCGCCGCGCAGATGGAGATCAGGCCACGGCCCGGTCCGCCGCGTTCGGCGAGGAGCTCGGCCAGGGTCGCCACGATCCGGGCGCCGGTCGCGGCGAACGGGTGGCCGGTGGCGAGGGACGAGCCCGCCACGTTCAGCTTCGCCCTGTCGACGGGTGCCAGGCCCTGCTTCTCCCAGGCCGCCAGCGTGGCGAGGACCTGGGACGCGAAGGCCTCATGGATCTCGAAGAGGTCGAAGTCCGCCATCGTGAGACCGGCCCGCTCCAGCAGACGCGGTACGGCGTACGCGGGCGCCATCAGCAGCCCGTCGTCACCGTCCACGTGGTCCACGGCGCCCGTCTCGTGGAGTGAGAGGTACGCCAGCGGCTCCAGGCCGCGCTCCGCCGCCCACTCCTCGCTCGACAGGAGCACGGTGGCCGCCCCGTCGGTGAGCGGGGTCGAATTGCCCGCGGTCATCGTCGCGTCGGGGTGAGCGGTGCCGAACACCGGCTTCAGCGTGGCGAGTTTCTCGGGCGTGGAGCCGGGTCGCAGGTTCTGGTCGCGCTCCAGGCCGAGGTACGGCACGACGAGGTCGTCCAGGAAGCCGCGTTCGTACGCCGCCGCGAGCCGCTGGTGGCTGGTGGCCGCCAGCAGGTCCTGCTCCGCACGGCCGATGCCCCACTTCCGGGCGGTGACCGCGGCGTGCTCGCCCATCGAAAGGCCGGTCCGCGGCTCGGAGTTGCGGGGGATGTCCGGGACCAGATGGCGGGGGCGCACGGCCGCCAGCGCCTTGATCCGGCCGGCCGCCGACGTCGCCCGGCGGGCCTCCAGCAGAATCCTGCGCAACTGGTCGTTCACGCCCAGGGGAGCGTCGCTCGTCGTGTCCGCACCACCCGCGACCGCCGAGTCGACGGCGCCCAGCGCGATCTTGTTCGCCGCCGCGACGACGGCCTGCAGACCCGTTCCGCAGGCCTGCTGGACGTCGTAGGCCGGGGTGCGCGGATCCAGGGACGAACCCAGGACGGTCTCGCGGGCCAGGTTGAAGTCCCGGCTGTGCTTGAGGACCGCTCCGGCCACGAACTCGCCCACCCGCTGCCCGCGCAGGCCGAAGCGCTCGGCCAGCCCGTCCAGCGCGGCCGTGAGCATGTCCTGGTTGGAGGCCCGGGCGTACGGGCCGTCGGAGCGGGCGAAGGGAATGCGGGTGCCACCGATGACCGCGACCCGGCGCGGCTGCGGAAGTGCGAGGGGAATCAACTCGACCAACTCATCTCGACCAGATCCTGACCCTTGAGTAACCTTACTCCGGAGTCAATCTACGACCAGCAGGGAGTCCGGACAATGGCCGACCGCTATCTCCGCTTCACCGGCACAGCGCCCGGCCGCTTCCTGAGCCGGGGGCTCGGACTGCCGCAACCCGCCCCGCTCCGCCGGTGGACGGTGGCGACGCCCATGCTGGAGGGGCCGTTGCTGCACCTCACGGCCGGTACGACGGCCCACCCGGGGACGCTCGGCCCGGTGCTCGCCGCGACCGGCCTGGAGGTCACCGGACAGGCGGGGCGCCCGGCAGCCGTCGTCCTGGACGCGACCGGAATCACCACCGTCGCCGGGCTCGGCGACGTGCACGCCGCCCTCCACCCCGTCGTGCGGTCCCTGGCCCCCGGCGGACGCGTCGTCGTCCTCGGCACCCCGCCGTCCGCCGACGACCACCATCAGGCGGCGGCCCAGCAGGCCCTCGAAGGGTTCGTGCGCTCGCTGGGCAAGGAGATCGGCAGGGGCTCCACCGCCCAGTTGCTCCGCATCGCCCCGGGGGCCGCCGCCTCGGCCGAATCCACGCTCCGCTTCCTGCTGTCCCCCCGCTCCGCGTACGTCAGCGGCCAGGTCGTCGAACTCACCGCCGCCGCACCGGACCCCGTCCCCGACTGGGCCGCGCCGCTGGCCGGCCGTACGGCGCTGGTCACCGGGGCCTCGCGGGGCATCGGTGCCGCCGTCGCCTCCGTGCTGGCCAGGGACGGCGCCCGGGTCATCTGCCTGGACGTGCCCCAGGCCCGGGAGGACCTCGCCCGTACCGCCGACCGCCTCGGCGCGAGCGCGCTGGAGCTCGACGTCACCGCACCCGACGCCGCCGCCCTGATCGCCGCGGCCGCTCCGGACGGTCTCGACATCCTCGTCCACAACGCGGGCATCACCCGGGACCGCAGGCTCGCCAACATGCCGGCCGACCGCTGGGCCTCGGTCATGGAGGTCAACCTGGACAGCGTCCTGCGCATCACGGACACCCTCCTGGAAACGGGTACCGTCCGGCAGGGCGGACGCGTGGTCGCCACCGCGTCCATCGCCGGGATCGCGGGCAACACCGGCCAGACCAACTACGCCGCCAGCAAGGCGGGCATCATCGGCCTCGTCCGCTCCCTGGCCCCGCGAGCCGCCGCCGCCCACGGTGTCACCGTCAACGCGGTCGCGCCCGGCTTCATCGAGACGAAGATGACGGCTGCCGTCCCGCTCCTCATCCGCGAGGCGGGCCGCAGGATGAACTCCCTGTCCCAGGGCGGACTTCCGGTCGACGTGGCCGAGACCACCGCATGGTTCGCCCAGCCCGCCTCCAGCGCCGTGAACGGCCAGGTCGTACGGGTCTGCGGCCAGAGTCTGCTGGGGGCGTGACACCATGCCGGGCCTGACCGTGTCCCTCGTACGCGGGGCCGTGACCTCACCGTTCAAGGCGGCGGGACGCTCCGGCGCCGCGCTTCCCCCGGCCCGGGCGGTCCTCCCGGCCGCGCGGATCGTCCCCCGCCGCCTCGCCTCGTACCGCAGGATCTGCGGATTCACCGCACCGGACGTGCTGCCGCTCACCTACCCGCACGTCCTGGGCTTCCCCCTGGCCATGCGGGTCATGACGGGCCGGGCCTTCCCGCTGCCGGTTTTGGGGCTCGTACACACCTGGATCGAGATCACCGGACACCGGGCGCTCCGCCCGGCGGACGCTCCGGAACTCACCGTGTACGCAGAGGCGTTGACACCCCATCGACGGGGCACCGAGGTCACGATGGTGACGCAGGCGCGGCTGGCCGGCGAGCTCGTCTGGGAGTCGCGCAGCGGTTATCTTTCCCGGCACTCCACCAAGAAGGCGCCCGCCACGGCCGCCCCGCAAACTCCCGCACCGTCCTCGCCCGCGGCCGGCGGACCGGACGCGGACGCGCCTGCGCATGCGCATGCGGATGCGGCCGTCCAGGCCGGGGGTCCAGCCACCGATCCGGCCATCGAATCCCCCACCGCTCCGGCCCGCGACGCGCTGCCGGCCGTCGCCGAGTGGAGGGTGCCCGGCGACCTCGGACGGCGGTACGGCGCCGTGTCGGGCGACCGCAACCCCATCCACCTCCATCCGCTGACAGCGCGGCTGTTCGGTTTCCCCCGGCACATCGCGCACGGCATGTGGACCGTCGCCCGCTGCCTGGCCGAGGCCGAGGCGTCCGGGCCCGGCCGGATCCGTACCGTACGCGCCGACTTCAGGGCGCCCGTCCTGCTGCCGGCGACCGTGACGTACGCCGCCACCGGCCCCGCCTTCGAGGTGCGCGGCTCCGGGCGCGTCCACCTGACGGGCCGGGTGACGCATGAGGGCTGACCGCCCCCCGCCCCGTGTGGTCAGTCCGCCCGGGGCTGCCAGCCGCGGCCGTGCATGAGGTTCTCCAGGCCCGCCCAGGAGAAGTTCATCAGGGTGGCCGCGGCCTCCTTGGCCGAGACGCCCGGCGTGACGTTCGCCCACCCCGCGAGCGCCTCCGCGGCCCCGACGAGCGCCTGCGCGAGCCCGGCGACGTCCCGGTCGGGCAGGGCCGGATCGTGGTGCGACTCACGCGCCGCCGCCCCGATCAGACCCGTCACGAACGCAACGACCTCCTCACGCAGCGCACTGACCTCACTGACGAACGGCTCCCCCTGCGCGCGCGCCTGCTGATGCAGCACCGCCCAGCCGTCGGGGTTCTCCGCCGTGTGCGTGAAGAACCCGCGCAGCCCGGACCACAGTTGCCGGTCGGCCGGCAGTCCCGGCTCCACCGCGGCCCGCACGGCTTCCATCAGCGCCTTCGCCTCTCGGCGGATGCAGGCGGTGAAGAGTTCTTCCTTGGAATTCAGGTACAGATAGACCAGCGGCTTGGACACTCCGGCCAGCTCCGCGATCTCGTCCATCGAGGCGGCGCGGTAGCCGCGCTGCCCGAAGGTCCGCACCGCGGCGTCCATCATCTGCTGCTCCCGCACCGCGCGTGGCATGCGTTTGCTCTTCACTGCACTCACGTCGGACTGTCCTCCCGCCCCCGCTGCGCTCCTTCTCGGTAAGAGTACGGGGCGGCCCTGTCCGCCGCCGTACGGAAGGGAGGTGGCCCGGCCACGATGGGCGGTAGTTGATCCATCCCCAGGACGAGCGAAAAGGCGGCCGTGCACCTCGAGGGCCACAGACGGTCACCCGTGAGCACGATGTGCGCTCCGCCTCCACCGCCTAGCGTGCGGCTCATGACGATCGGACACAGAAGACGAACGGCCGTCGCCACCCTCGCCGCAGGCCTGCTCCTGGCCACGCCCGCGACCGCGGCTCACGCCTTACCCGCCACCGCTCCCGCCACGAGCGCGAACAGCACCACCGCGCCCACGCTCGAACTGCCCCGCCCGACCGGCCCGTACGCCGTCGGCACCGACGTACTGCACCTCACCGACCGCGCCCGCACCGACCCGTGGGTGCCCGACGCCGGGCACCGCGAAGTGATGGTGTCCGTCCACTACCCGGCCCGCCCGGGCGGGACGGGGGCCTCCACGCCGTACATCAGCACGAAGGAAGCCGAGGCCCTGCTGTGGGGGCTCGGGCTGGACGACGACGCGCCGGCCGAGCTCAGCTCCATCGCCACCCACGCCCGCACGGGCGCGACAGCCGCCCGCGGCCGGTTCCCCCTGCTGCTGCTCTCCCCCGGTTTCGGCAACCCCCGGGCCACCCTGACGTCCCTTGCCGAGGACCTGGCGAGCCGCGGCTACGTCGTGGCGAGCATCGATCACGCCTATGAGTCCTCGGGGACGGCGTTCCCCGGCGGGCGGATCCTCCGTTGCGCGGCCTGTGACGCGGTCGAAGCGGCACCGGACGAGGCGGCGAAACAGGAGGTGGCGAAAGCCGTCTCCACCGGACGGGCCGCCGACCTCTCCTTCGTACTCGACAGGCTGACCGGGTCCCGTCCCGCCTGGGGGAACGCTCGCATGATCGACCGGCGACGGGTCGCCGCCGCGGGCCATTCCATCGGCGGTAGCGCCGCGGTCTCCACGATGCTCACCGATCCCCGCATCGACGCGGGGATCAACATGGACGGCACCTTCTTCGACCCGATTCCCCGCTCGGGCACCGGTGACCGCCCGTTCCTGATGCTCGGCACCGAAGCGGACCATCCCGCCGGCGGCAAGGACGTCTCCTGGGAGCAGAGCTGGAATCGGCTGGACGGCTGGAAGCGCTGGCTGACCGTCAGGGGATCCCACCACTCCTCCTTCACGGACATCCCCGTCTTCGCCGAACGCATCGGTCTGCCGATCGACCCCGCGGCCACACTCTCCCCCGAGCGCTCGACGGGGATCACCCGCGACTACGTCGCCGCCTTCCTCGACCTGCACCTGAAGAACCGGCCACAGCCCCTGCTCGACGGCCCGTCACCGGACAATCCCGAGGTCGTCTTCCAGCACCACTGACGGCTCCGGCGCACGGGAGCGCCCCCGGCCTCGTACGGCCGGGAGCGCTCCCGGTATGCGACGCGGGTTCCGCCAGGACCTCTCGTCCGGATCATGCTGGGCTGATCCGGACGAAAGACCTAGGCGGCGACGGGCACGCCCGAGGACTTCGCGTCCTCGACCCCGGCCTCGTCCACCGGGGAGGCGGACGCCGAGTTGTACGCGTCGCGGTCGAGGATGTTCTCCCGTGCCGCCACAAGCAACGGGCATACAACTTGTCCCGCTACGTTCGTGGCGGTGCGCATCATGTCCAGGATCGGGTCGATGGCGAGCAGCAGACCGACACCCTCCAGCGGGAGGCCCAGGGTCGACAGGGTGAGGGTCAGCATGACCGTGGCGCCGGTGAGACCGGCGGTGGCCGCCGACCCGATCACCGAGACGAACGCGATCAGGATGTAGTCACCGATGCCCAGCTGGACGTCGAAGATCTGCGCGATGAAGATCGCGGCCAGCGCCGGGTAGATCGCGGCGCAGCCGTCCATCTTCGTGGTGGCGCCGAACGGGACGGCGAAGGAGGCGTACTCCTTCGGAACGCCGAGACGCTCCGTGACCTGCTGGGTGACCGGCATGGTGCCGACCGAGGAACGGGAGACGAAGGCCAGCTGGATCGCGGGCCAGGCACCCTTGAAGAACTGCAGCGGGCTGACCTTGGCGACCGTGGCCAGGAGCAGCGGGTAGACACCGAACAGCACCAGGGCGCAGCCGATGTAGACGTCGGCGGTGAACGTCGCGTACTTGCCGATCAGGTCCCAGCCGTAGTCGGCGATGGCGTAACCGATGAGGCCGACGGTGCCGAGGGGGGCGAGGCGGATGACCCACCACAGGGCCTTCTGGAGGAGCTCCAGGACCGCCTCGCTGAGGGTGAGGATGGGCTTGGCCTTCTCACCGAGCTGGAGCGCGGCGATACCGGCGACGGCGGCCATGAAGACGATCTGCAGGACGTTCAGCTCGGTGAACGGGGTGATGACGTCCGTCGGGATGATGCCCGTGATGAAGTCGAGCCAGGAGCCCGCGTTCTCGGGCTTGGCGCCGTCCTTGGGGGTGAGGCCGGTGCCGGAGCCGGGGTTGGTGATCAGGCCGATCGCGAGGCCGATGGCGACCGCGATCAACGAGGTGATCATGAACCAGAGCAGGGTGCGGGAGGCCAGCCTGGCGGCGTTGTTGACCTTGCGCAGGTTGGTGATCGACACCATGATCGCGAAGAACACGAGCGGCGCGACGGCCAGCTTCAGCAGCTGGACGAAGATGTGGCCGACCTTGTCGAGCGTGGTGTAGAGCCAGCCGATGTCCTGGCTGCGGGCGAGCCAGCCGAGCAGGACACCGAGGACGAGGCCGGCGACGATCTGGGCCCAGAAGGGGACGCGGGGTATACGGAAGCCGGAGCCGGACGGCTTGCCGGCGCCGGTCGCGGCGGGGGGCGCGGAATTCGCGGACACGGACACACTCCTGAGGAGGCGCGGCGGGACGTACGAGAACGGACGTACGGCCGTGCGGTCGAACGGGGACGGGAGTGCGGCGCCCGCTTGATGAGCGGCGCCGCTGCATGATGCCGGTTCAGACGTTGCGGCAACAGACCGCGGACATACAGCGGCAGAGATCGACATGCAGGCGCGCCACGAGCGGTGGGCTCATGGCGGAGCGGGGGCGCGCTGCAGCGTTCACGTCGAATACGTTAACACTTGAACTTTGGGAACCTCAAAGCTCCGCTTTGGTCGCCGCCGTCTCCGCCTTCGCGCGACCGGCCCCGTACACGCCGGAACCCCGGTACGGGAGCGGCTGCTCCGGTACCGGGGTCCGGTCCGTACTGCGTAGTGGTGTGAGGAAGCTTACGCGGCGCCTACCTACGGAGTGACGCCGTCCTCGCGCGTGCGGTTGGCCTCGAGCCGGGCCTTGGTGCGGTCGACCGTGGAGATCAGCTGCGCGGACATCTCGTCGCGCTGCTTGCGCAGCAGCACGTAGCTGAGCGGCGCGGAGAGCAGCAGACCCAGCAGGACGATCCAGACCGCGTTGGAGCCGCCGATCCCGGAGGGCAGCAGGCCGAAGTGGACCGCGACACCGGCGATGAAGAAGCACCCGACGAAAATCAGCACACGCAGCGCGGTGTACCGGATCGTTGCGCTGGGCTTGGCAGCGGACACGGCTGGCCTTCTCTCTACGTCCGACGTTCCTGCGGTCGTGCAGTCTGCGATCCTGCCCGACCAGTGAAGCATGCCCCGAATTCGATCAGTTCGCAGGGTTGCTTCCACGGCGTGCTGCGGCCTCTTCGCGGAAGAGCGGGAGCAGCATGATGATGTCGTCGCGGTAGTCGTCCTCGGCCACCCGGATGGCGTCCGGGACCCGGCCGACCTCCTTGTACCCGCAGGAGGCGTAGAAGCGGTCGGCGCCGGTGCCTCCGCGGCAGGTGAGCCGGACGGCCTCGATGCCGTCGGCCGCGCGGGCCGCGTCGGCCACGGCCGCCATCAGTTCGCGGCCGTAGCCCTTGCCCTGGTGGCGCGGGTGGACCATCACGGTGTAGACGCCGATCCAGTGGCGCATCAGCCGGTGGGTGTTGCGCGTGAGGAACGCGGTGGCGGCCGCCGTGCCGTCCTCGTCACGGCCGACGACCAGGGTGGTGCGCCCCTCGGCCATGCCGCACAGATGCCTGACCAGCTCCGGCCGCACCTCTTCCGGAGTGACGGGCGGCACGAAGCCGACCGCCCCGCCGGCGTTGCTGACATCGGCCCAGAGCGCGGTGATGCCGTCCCGCAGTGCCCGGTCGATCGCGGGATCCACTTCGAAGGTAAGCGCCATAGGGAGAGGTTAGCCATTACTCCCACTGGTGCTCGAACCTGTCCGCCACGCGAGAAAGCCCCGGCCCGGGGACGGCGGGCCGGGGCTTTCGTTCGGCGCGGGACGTCCCGCGCGGGGCGGGGCGTGTCAGACGCGCATCGGCTGCGGCGACTCGCGCCGGTCCGCGTCCGGGCCGGGGTACTCACGGAGGATCTCGTACCGGGTGTTGCGCTCGACGGGGCGGAAGCCCGCGTCCCGGATCAGCTCCAGGAGGTCCTCACGGCCGAGCTTGTTCGGCGTGCCGTAGTCGTCCGCGTCATGCGTGATCTTGTACTCGACGACCGACCCGTCCATGTCGTCCGCGCCGTGCTGGAGGGCGAGCTGCGCGGTCTGCACCCCGTGCATCACCCAGAAGACCTTGACGTGCGGGACGTTGTCGAACAGCAGCCGGGAGACCGCGAAGGTCTTCAGCGCCTCCGCGCCGGTCGCCATCGACGTGCGCGCCTGGAGCGTGTTGCGGACCTTGCCGTCCTTCATGTCCACGAAGTCGTGCTGGTAGCGCAGCGGGATGAAGACCTGGAAGCCGCCGGTCTCGTCCTGCATCTCCCGCAGCCGCAGCACGTGGTCGACGCGGTGCCGGGGCTCCTCGATGTGCCCGTACAGCATCGTCGCCGGGGTCTTGAGACCCTTCTCGTGCGCGAGGCGGTGGATGCGCGACCAGTCCTCCCAGTGGGTGTTGTGGTCGACGATGTGCTGGCGGACCTCCCAGTCGAAGATCTCCGCGCCGCCGCCGGTGAGCGACTCCAGACCGGCCTCGATCAGCTCGTCGAGGATCTCGGACGCCGAGAGCCCCGAGATCGTCTCGAAGTGGTGGATCTCCGTCGCGGTGAACGCCTTGAGCGCCACCTCGGGAAGGGCCTCCTTCAGCGCGCTGAGCGAGCGGGGGTAGTAGCGCCAGGGAAGGGTGGGGTGGAGGCCGTTGACGATGTGCAACTCGGTGAGGTTCTCGCCCTGCATCGCCTTGGCGAGGCGGACGGCCTCCTCGATGCGCATCGTGTACGCGTCCTTCTCGCCCGGCTTGCGCTGGAACGAGCAGTAGGCGCAGGACGCCGTGCACACGTTGGTCATGTTGAGGTGGCGGTTGACGTTGAAGTGGACGACGTCGCCGTTCTTCCTCGTCCGCACCTCGTGCGCCAGACCGCCGAGCCACGCCAGGTCGTCGGACTCGTAGAGCGCGATCCCGTCCTCGCGGGTCAGCCGCTCGCCGACCCGGACCTTCTCCTCCAGCTCGCGCTTGAGTCCCGCGTCCACCAGTGGCCTCCCATACCTCTACGTAACAGACTCCGGCCCACCGTACTCCTCCGCCTCCGCGCCGGAGGCACCAGCGTCCGGCGTCAGGTCTGCTCGCCCGGGAGTTCCCCGACCCGGTTCTCCCACTTGGTCGACAGCACGATCGTGGTGCGGGTCCGTGAGACGCCCTTCGTCCCGCTCAGCCTGCGGATCGTCCTCTCCAGGCCGTCCACGTCACCGACCCGCACCTTGAGCATGTAGGAGTCGTCGCCCGCGATGAACCAGCAGTCCTCGATCTCGGCGAGGTCCTTCAGCCGGTGCGCGACGTCCTCGTGGTCGGCCGCGTCGGAGAGGGAGATACCGATCAGCGCGGTGACCCCCAGCCCGAGCGACGCGGAGTCGACGGTGGCGCGGTAGCCGGTGATGACACCGGCGGTTTCCAGCCGGTTGATGCGGTCGGTGACGCTGGGGCCGGAGAGCCCGACGAGCCGCCCCAGCTCGGCGTACGAGGCTCTGCCGTTCTCTCTGAGGGCCTGGATGAGCTGCCTGTCCACCGCGTCCATATGACTGAAACCTTCCATTGTTCAGCAGTACCGCGAGTTTACGTGTAGAATCTAAGGCGCAACAGGGTCCAGACCCTGCGAATCTTTCAGATCATCCAAGAAACGCTTTCGAATCTTCAGGAGTGAACAACACCGTGTACTCGATCGAGATGGCCTACGCCCGAATGCGCGAGCTGCAGGACCTGGCCAACCGCTCGCGTGCCCATGAGCCCGCCGCCGCCCACCGCGTCGACCGGACCCGGACCCGCGCCCGCCGCGCGGCCAAGAAGCGCTGACCCCACCGGTTCAGTCGCGGGAGCCGCCACCGAGCTCCCCCTCCCACCGGCGGTACAGCTGGTGCGGCACCCCTGCCGCGTCCAGCACCCGCCCGGCGACGAAGTCCACCAGGTCCTGGATGTGCGTCGCCCCCGCGTAGAACGCCGGAGAGGCGGGCAGCACCACGGCGCCCGCCTCGTCGAGCGCCACCATCTGCTTCAGCGTCGAGCCGCTCAGCGGTGTCTCGCGGACGGCGACGACCAGCTTCCGCCGCTCCTTGAGCGTCACGCTCGCGGCCCTCTGCAGCAGGTCCTTGGAGAGTCCGAGCGCCACCCCGGCCACACAGGCCGTGGACGCCGGGACGATCAGCATCCCCTTGGCCAGGTACGACCCCGAGGACGGCCCGGCCGCCAGATCGCCGGCCGCCCAGTGCCGTACGTCACGGATGTCCGGCCGGAAGGTGTCCGGCTTCCCGTCCGCGCCCCGGGCCAGCCAGCTCCCCAGGTCCTCCCGCCAGTGGGCGTCGCGGAACGGGATACCCGTCTCGTCCAGCAGGGTGAGTCGAGAGGCCCGGCTCACCACCAGGTCCACGCTCTCCCCCGCGGCCAGCAGCCCTCGCAGGACGGAGGCCGCGAAGGGGGTACCCGAAGCGCCCGACACCCCGACAATCCAAGGCCTGCGCTGCTGCTGACTCACTGAAGTCCCGGATTTCACACGCCCGAGCCTATCCGTCATCGGGCTCCAGGAACCGAGGCAGGGGTTCCGTACGTTGCAACGGGCAGGAGAACAGCCATCAGCAGGGGGTGACCATGCCGGAGACACGCACCGGGGCCACCGCACGCGCCGTCACGGCCGGAGCGGTGATGCTCGCCTGGGTCACGCTGCTGTGGGTGCTGGAAGGCGTGGACACGCTGACCGGCCACTCCCTGGACAGCCACGGCATCAGCCCGCGCGAGCCGGCCGAGCTGGCCGACATAGTGCCCTCCGCGTTCCTGCACGACGGCTGGGAGCACGTCGCCTCCAACAGCGTCCCGCTGCTGGTCCTCGGCTTCATAGCCGCGCTGGCGGGGATAGGCAGACTGGCCGCCGTGGTGCTCGTGATCGTCGTGACCAGCGGCCTCGGCGTCTGGCTGACCGCCCCGCCGAACACGATCACGCTGGGCGCGTCCGGTGTCGTCTTCGGGCTCTTCGGCTACCTGCTGGTCCGGGGCTTCGTCGACCGGCGCCCGCTCGACATCGTGGTCGGCGTGGTCATCGCCGCGGTCTACGGCTCGCTGCTCTGGGGCGTGCTGCCGACCGACTCCGGCATCAGCTGGCAGGGCCACCTCTTCGGGCTCATCGGCGGGGTCGCGTCCGCGTTCGTCTTCCGCCGCCCCCGCCGCACCCGGCGGCCTGAGGGGTACCTCACGGTGTGAGCCCCCCGCCGCCGCTCAGCGGGTGGTGGCCGTCACGGGGTGAGGCCGCGCACCAGCAGGTCCAGGAGCGCGCAGGCGAACAGGGCGATGCCGATGAAGCCGTTGACCGTGAAGAACGCCCGGTTCAGCCGGGACAGATCGTGGGGCCGCACGACCCGGTGCTCGTACACGAAGGCCACGGCGACGATCACCATGCCGACCCAGTAGAAGAGCCCCGCACCCGTCGCCAGGCCGAACCAGACCAGCAGACCGGTCGTCACCCCGTGGCACACCCGGGCGCCCCAGAGCGCGGCCGGGATCCCGAAGCGGGCGGGGAAGGAGAGCACCCCGTGCGCCCGGTCGGCCTGCACGTCCTGGCAGGCGAAGATCAGGTCGAAGCCGCCGATCCAGATGCCGACGGCCAGCCCCAGGATCACCGCCTCCCACGACCAGCTCCCCGTCACCGCCAGCCAGGCGCCGACCGGCCCCATGGCCTGGGCGAGACCGAGGATGGCGTGGGGAAAGTTCGTGAACCGCTTGCCGTACGGGTAGACGACCATGGGTACGACGGCGACCGGGGCGAGCGCCAGGCACAGCGGGTTGAGCAGGGCAGCCGCTCCGAGGAAGACGACGACGGCGACGACCGCACCCGTCCACGCCGATCTCACCGTGACCGCGCCGGTCACCAGCTCGCGTCCCGCGGTCCGCGGGTTACGGGCGTCGATCTCCCGGTCGATGATCCGGTTGGCGGCCATGGCGAAGGTCCGCAGGCCGACCATCGCCACGGTCACAAGCAGCAGCGTGCCCCAGTGGATGTCCTTGTCCAGCAGGAACATCGCGGTGAGCGCGGCGATGTACGCGAAGGGCAGGGCGAAGACCGAGTGCTCGATCATCACCAGCCGCAGGAACGCCCGCGGCCGGCTGCGTGGCTGCGGCACGGCGGCGGAAGCGGATGCGCTCACAGTCCGTACTCCTTCCAGCGGCGGTCGACCTTCGCCGCCGTGTCGGGGTCCGACTCGACCATGGCCGGCCAGCCGCCGTCCCGGGTGTACCCCTCCTCGGGCCACTTCCGGGTGGCGTCGATGCCCGCCTTACCTCCCCAGAACTGCTGGTAGGAAGCGTGGTCGAGATGGTCGACCGGACCCTCGACGACCGTGAGGTCGCGGGCGTAGTCGGTGTTGCCGAGCGCACGCCAGGAGACCTCGTGCAGGTCGTGGACGTCGCAGTCGGAGTCCACGACGACGATCAGCTTGGTCAGCGACATCATGTGCGCGCCCCAGACCGCGCTCATCACCTTCTGGGCGTGCTTCGGGTACTTCTTGTCGATCGAGACGATGGCGCAGTTGTGGAAGCCGCCCGACTCCGGCAGGTGGTAGTCCACGATGTCCGGCACGATCACCTTCAGGAGCGGCAGGAAGAACCGCTCGGTGGCCCGCCCCAGCGGTCCGTCCTCGGTCGGGGGCCGGCCCACGACGATCGACTGCAGCAGCGGCCGCCTGCGCATGGTGACGCAGTCGATCTTCAGCGCGGGGAACGGTTCCTGCGGCGTGTAGAAGCCGGTGTGGTCGCCGAAGGGCCCCTCGGGCAGCATCTCGCCCGGCTCCAGCCATCCCTCGATGACGACCTCCGCCTGGGCGGGGACCTGGAGGGGGACGGTCTTGCAGTCGACCATCTCGATCCGCTTGCCCTGGATGAAGCCGGCGAAGAGGTACTCGTCGATGTCCCCGGGCAGCGGCGCCGTCGAGGCGTACGTCACGGCCGGCGGCGCCCCGAACGCGATGGCCACGGGCAGGCGTTCGCCGCGCCTGGCGGCGACCTGGTAGTGGTTGCGGCTGTCCTTGTGGATCTGCCAGTGCATCCCGATGGTGCGTCTGTCGTGGCGCTGGAGCCGGTAGAGCCCCAGGTTGCGCACGCCGGTCTCGGGGTCCTTGGTGTGCGTGAGGCCCAGGTTGAAGAACGAGCCGCCGTCCTCGGGCCAGGTGAAGAGCGCGGGCAGCCGGTCCAGGTCGACGTCGTCGCCGGTGAGGACGACCTCCTGGACGGGGGCGTTCTCGGACTTCACCTTCTTCGGCGGTACGTGGACCATCGAGCCGAGCTTGCCGAAGGCCTCCCGCACCCCCACGAAGCCGTGCGGAAGTTCGGGCTTGAGCAGCCCGCCGATCTTGTCGCTGATGTCCGCGTAGGACTTCAGGCCGAGTGCCTTGAGCAGTCGGCGGTCCGTCCCGAAGACGTTCATGGCCAGGGGCATGGACGCCCCCTTGACGTTCTCGAAGAGCAGCGCGGGGCCGCCCGCCTTGTTGACGCGGTCGACGATCTCGCCGACCTCCAGATGCGGGTCGACCTCGGCCTTGATGCGCTTGAGATCGCCCTCGCGCTCCAGAGCCCGGAGCAGGGAGCGAAGATCGTCGTAAGCCATGCTGTCCAGTATCGGCCACCCGCTACCCTGGGCCCGTCACCGGGGCGGGACTGCGCGCCCCCTCACCTCATCCCGGGGGATCCTTCCACCATGCTGCGGGCCCTGATCTACCTTCTGCCGCTGGCGCTGACGATCTACGCGTTCATCGACTGCCTGAACACCCCGGAGGACGAGGCCAGGCATCTGCCCAAGCTGGCCTGGGTCTTCATCATCCTGCTGTTCTGGATCGTGGGTCCGATCGTCTGGTTCGCCGCGGGCAAGCTGCGCCACGTGCCCGCCGGGGGCCGTACGCCCTCCGAGTGGCACCGCGACCACCGCACCACCTGGGTGGCGCCCGACGACAATCCGGAGTTCCTGAAGGCGCTGAAGGAGGAGAACAAGAAGGACGAGTCCCTCCTCAAGGACTGGGAGGCGGATCTGCGCCGCCGCGAGGAGGAGATCCGGCGCCGCGAGGGCAACGCGGGCCCGGGGGAGTCCGCTCCGCCCGCCACGTCCTGAGGCCCGTCCCGTTCCGCCCGGGCCCGCACCGTCTCCGCCCGGGCCCGGTCCCGCCGCGCCAGGCGGCACACGGGCAGAGCGGCCGGCGGGGGGTTCACGAGGACAGCAGCCGGCCCAGCCGGTCGAGCAGGGGCAGCAGTGCTGTCCGCTCCTGGGGGGTGAGCGCCTCCAGTGCGCCGTGCACCACCCGCATCTCGGCTCGGATGCGGTGCGCCAGCTCGGTCCCCTCCGCCGTGCGGGCGGCCACCTTGGAGCGGCGGTCACCGGGTGCGGGGGCTCGGGTGACCAGACCGCGGCTCTCCATCCGCCCGATCAGCCCCGTGGCGTTCGAGGCGTCGCACACCAGGTGCCGGGCCAGGGCGCTCATGGGCATGGGCTCACCGAGCGCGATCAGCGCCCGTGCCTGAGAGGTGCTCAGACCGTGCCGGGCCGCGACGGCCGTGAGGTCGTCGTGATGACCGCGGACGACGAGCGCGAGGGGTTCCAGCAGCTCGTCCGGGGTAGGGACGGCGCGGGGTGCCGGTTCCGTCGTCATGGTCGGTCATCCTTCGATCGGTACGCGTGGTCCGGAAGCCTGGAAGAGACGCCACGCAGCCGCATTCATTTGACATGCCCAACTTTTGGCAGTTACCTGGCTTCTGTTGCTTGAGCATATCAAGCTCTTCCGGAGCACTGCCTTCTTGTCGTAGGGAGCACCCCCCATGCCCTCCGTACTCTTCGTCCTCACCGGCGCCGACCACTGGACCCTCAAGGACGGAACCGCCCACCCCACCGGCTTCTGGGCCGAGGAGCTGGCCGCCCCGCACCGCGTCTTCGCCCAGGCGGGCTTCGACATCACCATCGCCACCCCGGGCGGCGTCGCCCCGACCGTGGACGCCTCCAGCCTGGCCGCAGAGGTCAACGGCGGCCAGGAGCAGGCCGACGCCGTCGCCTCCTACCTCGCCTCGATCGACGAGACGCTCCGTATCCCCGCCCGGCTGGAGGACACCGTCCCCACCTCGTACGACGTCGTCTTCTACCCCGGCGGCCACGGCCCCATGGAGGACCTGGCCGTCAACGAGGTCTCCGGCCGGCTCCTGACCTCGGCGCTGGACTCGGGAGTCCAGGTGGGCATCCTGTGCCACGCCCCCGCCGCCCTGCTGCCCGCCCGTCGCGAGGACGGCAGCTGGCCCTTCGCCGACTACCGCATGACCGGTTTCAGCAACGTCGAGGAGACCCAGGCCGGCCTCGCGGACAAGGCGCCCTGGCTGCTGGAGGACCGCCTGACCGAGCTGGGTGCCCGGTACTCCGCCGGAGAGCCCTGGGGACCGCACACCGTGCACGACCGCAACCTGCACACCGGCCAGAACCCGGCCTCCTCCGAACAGCTGGCCCGCGAGATCCTGGAGGCCCTGTGACCGTCGGCACCCCCGGATCCACGGCCGACCTCGTCGCCCGCCTGCGCGCCACCTTCCGCACCGGCCGCACCAGGGACCTCGACTGGCGCACCACGCAGCTGACCAGGCTGCGCGCCCTGCTCACCGAACACGGCGACGAGCTCGCCGCTGCCCTCCACGCCGACCTGGGCAAGAGCCGCAAGGAGGCGTACCGGACGGAGATCGACTTCACGGTCCGTGAGATCGACCACACCCTTGAGCGCCTCGCGGGCTGGCTGGAGCCCGAGCCGGCCCCCGTACCGGCGGCCCTCGCCGGGGCCACCGCCCACACGGTCCAGGACCCGCTCGGCGTCGTCCTCGTCATCGCTCCCTGGAACTACCCGGTTCAGCTGCTGCTGGCGCCCCTCGTCGGTGCGCTCGCGGCGGGGAACGCAGCGGTCGTGAAACCCAGCGAGCTGGCTCCCGCGACCTCGGCGGCCGTGGCCCGGCTGCTGCCGGAGTACCTGGACACGGACGCGGTCGCCGTGGTGGAGGGTGCGGTTCCGGAGACCACCGCGCTGCTCGCCGAGCGTTTCGACCACATCTTCTACACGGGCAACGGCACGGTCGGCCGGATCGTCATGGCCGCCGCCGCGAAGCACCTGACGCCGGTGACGCTGGAGCTGGGCGGCAAGTCGCCCGCTTTCGTGGACCGCGACACGGACCTGAGGACCGTGGCCTCCCGGCTCGTCTCCGGGAAGTTCCTCAACGCCGGCCAGACGTGTGTGGCCCCCGACTACGTACTGACGGATCCGGAGACCGCTGCCCCCCTGGCCGAGGCGCTCGCCGCGGCGGTCGAGGAGCGGTTCGGCCCCGACCCCTCCGCGTCCCCCGAGTACGGCCGCATCGTGAACGAGCGTCACTTCGACCGGCTGGTGGGACTGCTGGACTCCGGCCGCACAGTGACGGGCGGTACCCACGACCGCGGCGAGAAGTACATCGCGCCCACCGTGCTGGCCGACGTCTCCCCCGACGCCCCCGTCATGCGCGAGGAGATCTTCGGCCCGGTACTGCCGATCATCACGGTGGAGGGACTCGACGAGGCCATCGGCTTCATCAACGACCGGGACAAGCCGCTGGCGCTGTACGCGTTCACGCACTCCCCCGCCGTACGCGGCCGGCTGCTGACCGAGACCTCGTCGGGCGGGGTGGGCATGGGTCTGCCGCTGGCCCACCTGACCGTGTCGGACCTGCCGTTCGGCGGGGTCGGTGAGAGCGGCATGGGCAGCTACCACGGCAGGTACTCGCTGGAGACGTTCAGCCACCGCAAGGCGGTCCTGGACACGCCACTGGCCTGAGCCCGCACACGCCGCGAGGGCGCGACCGCACACCTCTGCGGTCGCGCCCTCGCGGCGTGTGCCTCCCGGTCAGACCCCCGCGTAGGAGTGCTTTCCGGTGACGAAGATGTTCACGCCGTAGTAGTTGAAGAGCCAGCAGCCGAAGGCCAGCAGCGCCAGGTAGGCCGCCTTGCGGCCCTTCCAGCCGGCTGTCGCGCGCGCGTGCAGGTAACTGGCGTACGCGACCCACGTGATGAAGGACCAGACCTCCTTGGGGTCCCAGCCCCAGTAGCGGCCCCAGGCGTCGCCGGCCCAGATCGCGCCCGCGATGATCGTGAACGTCCACAGCGGGAAGACGGCCGCGTTGACCCGGTACGCGAACTTGTCGAGCGTCGCCGCGGCGGGCAGCCGCTCCAGGACGGACCGGGCGAAGGAGCCGGGCGTGATGCCGTTGGCGAGCTTGTTCTCGTAGCTGTCGCGGAACAGGTAGAGCAGCGTGCCGACCGCGCCGAGGTAGAAGACCGCGCCGCAGATGATGGCGGTGGAGACGTGGATCCACAGCCAGTAGGAGTCCAGGGCGGGTACCAGCTGGTCACTGGCGGTGTAGAGCGTGGTGGTGGCGATCCCCAGGTCCAGCAGGACCGTGGTGACCAGCATGAGTCCCAGCCACCGCACGTTCTTCTTCAGCGCCAGGAGGACGAGGTAGGCGCCGACGGCCACCGTGGAGAAGGTGATCGAGAACTCGTACATGTTGCCCCAGGGGGCGCGCTGCACCGACAGGGCGCGGGTGAGGACCCCGCCCGCCTCGACCGCGAAGGCCAGCACGGTGAGGGAGACCGCGATACGCCCCCACAGGTCACCCTTGAACGTACCGCCCGCCGCGCCCGGGCCGTCCGGGACGTCCCGGGTGCCGGCTGCGGAGCGGGTGATGACCTCGGGGCGGTCCAGGACCGCGGTGCCTCCGCGCTGGGCGACCCGCACCTTCACCGGGGAGGCGGCGGCTGCCGGGCCGTTCAGCGCGGCGGCCGTGCGGCCGACCTTGCTGCGGCTCCCGAAGACCCACTCCGCGATGTGCGCGAAGAAGGCCAGGGTGTAGACGGCCATCGACGAGTAGATCAGCACATTGCTGGTGTGCGCCAGATTCTCGTTGGTTGCGGCGGCGAGATTCACTTCTCAGCCCCTTCGGCAGGTTCTTCGGAAGGTTGATCGGGCTCGGGATCGGGCTCGGGATCGGGCTCGGGCGCGGTGGGCGCCTCGGTGTGGAGCGCGACCGCGAGGTCGCCCAGCTCCTCGGGGAGCTTCGCGGACTCGCTGCGGCCCAGGCCCGCCATCTCGACGACGGTGACGCCGTCCGTCCCCCGGACGGCCCTGACCCAGACCCGGCGGCGCTGGATGAAGAGCGACCCGGCGAGCCCGGCGATGGCGGCGATGGCACCCGTGAGTGCCCAGCCGCTGGCGGGCTGGCGTGAGATCTGGAAGCTGGCCCACTCCTCGACGCCCTCGAAGGTGATGGAACCGGCGCCGTCGGGCAGCTGCATGGTCTCGCCGGGACGCAGCCGCTTCTTGAGCTTGTCGCCGTTGCTGTCCTTGAACTCCGTCATCTTGGACGTGTCGAGCTGGTACACGTTCTGCGGCAGTCCGGAGTCGACGCCGAGGCTGCCGTGGTAGCCGTTGAGCGCGAGGACCGGGTAGTCGGCTCCGGGGAACTGCGAGAACATCGTGCCCTGGCCGTCACCGGCGAACGTCGGGACGAAGAAGGCCTGGAAGCCCAGCTGGGTCTTCCTGCCGTTCTTGTCGCGGTAGCCGTCCATCACCTTGACCGCACCCGTGGAGGTGACGTTGTTGTCGATGGGCAGCAGGGGGACGGCGGTCCGGTAGACCTCCTTGCCCCTGCCGTCCTTGACGGAGAGGACGGGGGCGTAGCCGTGGGCGTTGAGGTAGACCTTCGTGCCGTCGACGACGAGCGGCTGGTTGACCCTGATGACCTTCTTCCGCTCCCTGCCGTCCGCGCCCTCGGAGTACGTCACCCGGGCCTCGTAGGTGCGGGGCGTGCCGCGCTGGGGGCCGCTGCGCTCGTACGTGCCGACGAAGTCGTCGAGGGTGAAGCTGAACGGGCTCAGGTCCTCGGTGTCGAAGAGCGAGCCGGACTTGAAGTCGTCGTACTGGGTGAGGGTGTTGGAGAACCCGTCACCCTCGACGACCAGCTTGCCGCCCTCCGACTTGAACAGCTGCCCGCTGGCGAAGGCAACCAGCATGACGATCAGGGCGACGTGGAAGAGGAGGTTGCCGGTCTCGCGGAGGTAGCCCTTCTCGGCGGCGACGGCGTCCCCGGCGACGTGCGAGCGGAAGCGCCGCCCGCGCAGGACGGCGAGCGCGGCCTCACGGACCCGCTCGGGGTCCGCCTCGGTGCGCCAGGTGGCATAGGCGGGCAGCCGGGTCAGGTTCTTCGGGGCGGCGGGCGGGCGGGCACGCAGCTGGCCGACGAACTGGCCGGTGCGCGGGACGATGCAGCCGATCAGCGAGACGAACAGCAGGATGTAGATCGCGGAGAACCACACCGAGCTGTAGACGTCGAAGAACTGCAGCTTCTCGTAGAGCGGGCTGACGGTGGTGTGGGCTTCCTTGAAGGTCTGCACCTTCATCTCGTCCACGCTGTTCTGCGGGATCAGCGATCCCGGGACGGCGCCCAGCGACAGCAGGAAGAGCAGGATCAGGGCGACCCGCATCGAGGTGAGCTGGCGCCAGAACCAGCGGGCCCAGCCGATGACGCCCATCGCGGGGACGGCCGCGGCGGATTCCTCACGCGGGGCGGTGGAGAGCTGCTCCCCGGCCCTGCCGAGGTCGCGCTCGTCCGTGGTGTTCAGGTTGCTCATGAAAACTCAGATCCCCACAGTGAAGCCGTCGGACCAGACTCGCATCTCCTGGATGAGCGCGTCCCAGGCGCCCGTCAGCAGGAGCACCCCGGTCACGATCATCATGCCGCCGCCGATCCGCATGACCCAGGCGTAGTGACGCTTGACCCAGCCGAACGCGCCGAGTGCCTTACGGAAGGCGACCGCCGCCAGGACGAAGGGGAGGCCGAGACCGACGCAGTACGCCACGGACAGGACGGCTCCGCGTCCGGCGGTCCCCTGCTGCATGGCCAGGGCCGTGACGGAGGAGAGGGTCGGCCCCAGGCAGGGCGTCCACCCGATCCCGAAGAGCGCGCCGAGTATCGGCGCGCCCACCAGACCGGTCACGGGCTTCTTGTGGATGCGGAACTCACGCTGCGTCATCCAGGGCATCAGGCCCATGAAGAAGATCCCCATGAGGATCATCAGCACACCCAGGACCTTGGTGAGGAGCGCGCTGTGCTCCAGGAAGTTCTGGCCGAAGTAGCCGAACAGCGCGCCGCCGGAGACGAAGACGACGGTGAAGCCGAGCACGAACAGCGAGGCGCCCGCGACCATCCGGCCGCGCCGGGCGTCGGCCAGATCGGTGCCGCTGACCCCGGTGACATAACTCAGGTAGCCGGGCACGAGGGGCAGGACGCAGGGCGAGAAGAAGGAGACGAGGCCGGCGAGCAGGGCGATGGGCAGGGCGACCAGGAGGGCCCCGCTGAGGACGGTCTCGTTGTCCCCGGTGTACGCGGCTAGCTGGAACACCGGATCACTTCTCCGCGATCAGCGGGTCGATCATCTCGTGCAGCTTCTCCGCGTCGAGGCCGCCCAGCTTGCGGGCGGCGACCTTCCCCTGGCGGTCGATGACCACGGTCGAGGGGATGGTCTGCAGGTTCAGGGTTCCCTTGGGGAAGCGGAGGATGAGCTTTCCGGTCGGGTCGTACAGGCTCGGGTAGGTGACCCCGAAGTCCTTCTCGAAGTTGACCGCCAGGGACTTCTGGGTGTCCCGGGTGTTGATGCCGACGAACTGGACGCCCTGGCCCTCGGTCTCCTTGGCGACCTTGGCGAAGTGCTTGGCCTCCAGACGGCAGGGCCCGCACCAGGAGCCCCAGACGTTCAGGACGACGACCTTGCCCTTGTAGTCGGCGACGTCGAGGGCCTTGCCGTCCAGCGTGGTGCCGTCGAGCTTCGGCGCGGCGGTGCGCTCGCCCTCGGCCACCGTGGAGATGCCGCTGCTGCCGGTGACGAAGTTCGTGTTACCGCCGCCGCCGGACTTGATGTCGTTGCCGCCGCACGCGGACACCGTCAGGGCACCGGCCACCGCGGCGGCGGCGAGCAGGGTGAAGCGGCGTCGGGGTGCGCGGCGTCCAGAGCTCATGTGAAAAGTTTCGCATGGCAGTTCCGGGGATCTTCCGCACCCCCCTCGATGCCCGTAAAGCCCCTTGTCAAGCCTGTTTAAAGAAGGTGTTCCAACCGCCGACGGGCGCCTGACCGACCTCGAGCGTACGCAGTTTCGCGAGTACCGCCGGGTCCTGGACGTCGAGCCAGTCGACGAACTGCCGGAATGAGACGAGGCGCACATCCGGCTTGTCCGCGATCCTTCTGATCACTTCCTCGACGGCGTCCATGTAGATACCGCCGTTCCACTCCTCGAAATGGTTGCCGACGTAGAAAGGCGCGCGATTCGTCTCGTAGGCACGGTCGAAACCCGCGAGGTAGGCGTCGGTGGCCTGGGTGCGCCAGTCCGGATAACGCGAGGGCATGCCGTTGGTCGAATTCTTCGACTGGTTGGCGAGGATGTTGTAGTCCATGGAGAGGACTTCGAAGGAATGGCCGGGGAAGGGCACGCCCTGCAGGGGGAGGTCCCAGATTCCCTCGCGCTTCTCGGGCCACATCTGCAGGCCGCCGGGTGAGCTGGCGTCGTATCGCCAGCCCAGCTGTTTCGCGGTCGGCAGGAGATTGTCCTGGCCGAGCAGACAGGGAGTGCGTGCGCCGACGAGTTCCTTGCGGTAGTCGAACGGCAGCGGCTCGACGTCCTCCCAGCCGGTGTTCGTCCGCCATTCGGTGACGAAGGAGACCGCCTGGTCGATCTCGCTCTGCCATTGCGCGGGCGTCCAGTTCTCCACGGATCCGGAACCGCCGCAGAAATGCCCGTTGAAGTGGGTGCCGATCTCGTGCCCGTCGAGCCAGGCCTGCCGGACGTAGGTGAGGGTCTGCTTGACGTGGTCGTCGCTGAGGTAGCCGATGTCGGAGGCGCCCCGGGGGTTGTTGGGCGGGCGGTAGAGGGACTTCTTCGACTCCGGCAGCACATACAGCCCGGAGAGGAAGAAGGTCATCGCCGCGTCGTGTTCCCTGGCGAGTTCCAGGAAGCGCGGGAAGAGCCCGTTGCCGACCTCTCCGGCCCCGTCCCAGGAAAAGATCACGAACTGCGGCGGCTTCTGGCCGGGTTCCAGCGGAACCGGTGCGGTGGGCTGATTGGGCTGCTTTCCGGTGTCGGCCGTGGAGCCGTCACCGATGAGCCTGACGTTCTTCTTGGGAGGGCCCCCGCCGTTCCCGTGCGTCCCCTTGTCCCCCTTGGGGCTCTTCTCGGGTCCCGGCCGTCCGTTGCCCGACGAGCCGAAGGAGCCGCAGCCGGCCATCGAGAGTGCGGCTGCGGCTCCGAGTCCGGCCCCGAGCAGGCCCCTTCGGTTGATCTCGCGCATAGCGTCCCCATCTGCGGTCGTTTTACCTCATTGCCATACAAACTGGCGAAGGCTTAGATGAGGCAACCAACACGACGGTTCCGCTGATAATCATAAAAGTTGTTACGCGAGGTGACCCTTTCGGGTAACGCACCTCGCGCAGGGACGGGACGCCGGGCGAACCGGGCCTTATGCCCCGAACGCCTTCGACTTCCCCTTCACCGGCTTCGCCCCGGCCAGCAGGTGCGCGGGCACCAGGTCCCTGGCGGGCTCGGTGTACCCGACCGACACGATCTTGTCGCCCTGATAGGTGAAGCTCGTCAGCGAGGCCAGCGTGCACTGCCGCTTGCGCGGGTCGTGCCACAGCCGCCGCCGCTCCACGAAACTGCGCACGATCCAGATCGGCAGCTGGTGGCTGACGCAGACCGCCTCGTGGCCGCGGGCGGCGTCGCGCGCGGCGTCCAGGGCGCCCATCATCCGTACGACCTGCTCGATGTACGGCTCACCCCAGGACGGCTTGAACGGGTTGGTGAGATGACGCCAGTTCTCCGGCTTGCGCAGCGCGCCGTCACCCACCCCGAAGGTCTTGCCCTCGAAGACGTTGGCCGCCTCGATGAGCCGCTCGTCGGTGGCCAGGTCCAGGCCGTGGGACGTGGCGATCGGCGTGGCCGTCTCCTGGGCACGCTCCAGCGGGGAGGCGACGACGTACGTGATGTCGCGCTTCTCCAGGTGCTCCGCGACCCGGTCGGCCATCCGCCGCCCCAGCTCGGAGAGGCTGTAGCCGGCGCGGCGCCCGTAGAGCACGCCGTCCGGATTGTGCACCTCACCGTGACGCATCAGGTGGACGACCGTGATGTCCTTCGCCGGACCCGTACTGTTCTCGCTCATGCGGTGGCCTCCGACGCGGCGCGCGCGGCCGCGGGCAGGGCGGCGGCGACCCGCTCGACGGCCTGCGTGTCGTGGGCGGTGGAGACGAACCACGACTCGAACGCGGACGGCGGCAGGTAGACGCCCTGCTCCAGCATCGAGTGGAAGAAGGCGGTGAAGCGGAAGGCCTCCTGCTTCTTCGCGTCCTCGTAGTCGCGGACGGGCCGGTCGGTGAAGAAGACGGAGAACATGTTGCTCGCCGCCGACACCGTGTGCGCGACGCCCTCCCTGGTGAACGCCTCGCTCACCAGGGCCCGCAGTTCGGCGGAGACCGCGTCGACCTTCGCGTACGCCGCGTCGTCGAGCAGCCGCAGCTGGGCGAGGCCGGCGGCGGTGGCGACGGGGTTCCCGGACAGGGTGCCCGCCTGGTAGACGGGACCGGCGGGGGCCAGGTGCGCCATCACGTCGGCGCGGCCGCCGAAGGCCGCGGCGGGGAAGCCGCCGCCCATGACCTTGCCGAAGGTCATCAGGTCGGGGCGCACACCGTCGATGCCGTACCAGCCGGCCTTGGAGGTACGGAATCCGGTCATCACCTCGTCGGAGATGTACAGCGCGCCCTCGGCGGCGCAGATCTCCTTGAGCCCGGCGTTGAAGCCGTCCCCGGGCGGCACGACGCCCATGTTGCCGGGTGACGCCTCGGTGATCACGCACGCGATCTCGCCCGGTTGCGCGGCGAACGCGGCCCGCACGGCCTCCAGGTCGTTGTACGGCAGCACGATCGTGTCACCGGCCTGGGCGCCGGTGACACCGGGCGTGTCGGGAAGGCCGAAAGTGGCGACCCCGGAGCCCGCGGCGGCCAGCAGCGCGTCGACGTGCCCGTGGTAGCACCCGGCGAACTTCACGACCTTCGCCCGCCCGGTGAAACCACGGGCGAGGCGGATCGCGGACATGGTCGCCTCGGTGCCGGAGGACACCAGCCGTACCTGCTCGACGGGCTCGATCCGCGCCACGATCTCCTCGGCGAGCGCGACCTCGCCCTCCCCCGGCGTACCGAAGGAGGTACCGCGCGCCACGGCGTCCTGGACGGCGGCGACGACCTCCGGGTGTGCGTGTCCGAGGATCATCGGCCCCCAGGAACACACGAGGTCGACGTACTCACGGCCGTCGGCGTCGGTGAGGTACGGACCCGTACCGGACACCATGAACCGGGGCGTACCACCCACGGCCCGGAACGCGCGTACGGGGGAGTTCACGCCACCGGGCGTCACGAGGGACGCGCGGTCGAAAAGCGACTGTGAAACTGGGGCTTCGTATGAATACGCCACTTTGGTCCTGATCTGCGATTCGGGGTTCGGGGGTCCGGCCGGAAATCTCCGGCCGCCGGTGAGCAGGGAGCGCACTCTCCCCGTATGAGGCTCGTACAACGAAAGGGCGTCAGTCTCCTCGCGTCTGCGAAACTGGGGCGTCATAGGGAAAGCTCACACATGCCATGGTGTCAGAGGCACACGCGGTCCTGCGGACAGGTGTTTCACCGCACGTTCGCGGGGGAGGTCACTGAGACGGTGATCGGGTTGCGCGGCGGGGCTGTGTCTCCTAAGAAGTAGTCGGGTGGATGAGATATGCATCGCGGTGGCGGAGTGGGCGAAGGGACCGACGACCTGGGGCCCGAGCCTGCCCGGCGAGGGCGGCACCGGCGCGAGGCCGAGCGGGCCCGGAACGACCGGGCGGCGAGTGCCGGGGTTCCCGGGAGCAGGAGCAGTGGACGGGTGGGGGTGACCTACAAGTACTTCGGCGCCCCCGACGGGGCCACGGCCGCACGCGTGCCCATTTCCATGCGGCCCGAGGAGCTCGGCGGGGACGAGCTGGGCATGGGGGGCATGTTCAGCAAGATCAAGCCGGAGACGGTGGCGGCCATGGTCCTCACCGGCATACAGGGCATACCCCTGCACAAGGTCCCTCCGCTGGAGCTGGTCGTGCTCCACCCCGACTACGCGGTGGTCAAGCTCCCGATGACGGTCGTCGACCCGCTGCGGGACGTCGGCGAGGAGTCGGTCGGCGCGGCCGCCTTCATCTGGTCCACGGTCCCGGACCGCGGAGGCCCGCGTGACGCCTTCAACGTCTACCAACTGCTCCACGAGTGGCAGGACTTCTCCTACCGGCTGCACGACGCGGGACATCAGGCGTACTGCCTGGTGTGGCCCTGACCCCGGGCCCCGCCCGCGCTGATGTGTACGAGGGAGAACAGGGACCGCGCGGCCGGTGGTGCGGCGGGGAGCACCTGACGGTCACACCCCGTGTTCTGCCCTGTCCGCAGTAGAGGAACATATGACGTATGGCGGCTGATGAACTGCGTGTGGTCGTAGAGGCCACAGACGACGGTGTCGTCCTGATCCGTGTCCGGGGGACGCTCGACGCGTGGTCGGGGCCCTCCGCGCTGGTGGAGGCACTGGAAGGGGCCGTCGGCACGGGCGGGAGGCTGACCGTGGCCGACCTGTCCGGGCTGACGTTCGCCGACTCGACGGGGCTGCACGTGCTGCTGAACGCCCAGCGCGGGCACGCGGAGGCCGGGGTGGGGCTGGTGCTCGCGGGACCGCTCAGGACGGAGGTGCGCCGGCTCTTCGAGGTCTCGGGCACCGCGGGCGCCTTCCGCTTCGCGGAGACCGTGGACGCGGCGCTGGCATGCTGACCGCCTCCCGGCCGCGCCGCGCACAAGGCCGCCCGCGAGGGGGACGTGTGACCGGGAACCGGCCGGGCAGGCGCAAGAGGTAATGGACGGGGAACGAGAAGTGCCGTGGGACGCCAGGGGCCCGGGCGGTGAGCCGGAGGAGGCCGTCGCCCCGTCCCGGCCGGAGAAGCGGCCGGGCGCGGGCCCGGCACCCGACGTGCCACGGAACGCGGCTGCCGCGCGGGAGATCGTCACCCGGCTCCTGGACGCACAGTTCTGCGGGCTGTCCGGAGAGGGCCCGGCCGATGTCGTGGTGGCCGACGCCCTGCTGGTGACGTCGGAACTGGTGACCAACGCCGTGAAACACGGCGGCGGGCTCACCGGCTTCACGGCGGAGATCGTGGACGGGGGGCTCCTCGTCACCGTCGACGACGCCAGTACGCGGCCGCCGGTCACCACGGAGCACGATCCCGCCGTCGCCTCCGTAGGCGGCTACGGATGGCTTCTGGTGCGCCGCCTGACGAAGCGGGTGTCCGTCACGTACGTACCCGGGGGCAAGAGCATCGTCGCGCTGATCGCCCTCGCCTGAGCGACGGCGTCACCCCGGACCCGTACTGCGGGCACGGCGGTCGTACGCAAGGAGCCGAGGCGCACGCCGCACGGGTGGGGCTTGCGCACAGCAGGGCCCGGACAGTTGGCATAATTACCCTCATGGTCCCTGAGTCCCCAGACGATTCCGCGCCCGCCGGCCCGCAGGTGGTGACCGGCGAACGCGAGATCAACGGCCACTGGGTCATCGGAGCTCAGGGCGACCTCGACACCGACACCATAGATCCGCTCTTCCTGGCCATGTGGCAGGCCGTGGGCGGGCACAAGGTCGTCGTACTGGACACGTCCGCGGTCACCTTCGCGGACTCGTCCTTCCTCAGCCTTCTCCTCGGTGTGCACCAGGAGACGGACCTGCGCATCGCCGCCCCGCAGCCGGCCCTGACGCGCCTGCTGCGCACCGCGGGGGTCGAACGGGTGCTCAGGACCTTTCCCACGCTCGACGCCGCCCTGGACGCTTCCTGACCCGTCGGCGCCGTACCGCCTCAGAGCCTGTCGGGTGACCTCCGACCGAGCGGCCACGCCCCGGCGCGCACCCGTCCCGCGGTGCCCAAAGGCCGACGCGGCGCCGCTACGTGGGCTTTCCAGCGCCTTGGAACCGCACGCACCGGATCGCGTCCGCTTTCCGGTCCCAGGTCACCCGACAGGCTCTCAGCCGGAGGGGGCGGGCGGCGGAACGGCCTGCTGCTGGGCACCGGCGGGCGCCGCGGTGTCCTCCGCCTGCTCGGGCTGCCGGCCTGCGGCCTCGGAGCCGAAGAGCTCCGATATCCCGGTGATCTCCAGGATCCTGCGGAGGAAGTCGGGCGGGCTCTCCAGGCGCAGCCCCACCCCGCGGGAGGTCGTGGCGCGGTGGACCATCAGGAGGGCGGAGAGCCCCATCGAGTCGCACAGCCGCAGCCGGGAGCAGTCCAGGAGGAGCTCACGCGGGCCGGGGTCGGCGGCGAGGCAGCCGAGGGCGCGCTCCACCAGCCGCTCGCTGGTGTCGTGGTCCAGGTCACCGGCGAGACGGAGGCGTACGGTCCGCGGCCCGGCCTCAGCTGTCAGGGTGAAGGACGAACGGGGAAATTCGGTCATCCGAGTCTCCGGTATCGGGGCCGCCGGACACCAGGAGAGCGTCCAGCACGGAACGCCCGCGGTCGAGCAGCAGAGTGGCACGGGGAAAGTCCTTGAGCTCCGCCGTCAGGACGTCGAGGACCGGCCGCAGGGACCGGCCCGGCACCTGCCGCGCCTCGAGTACGGCCGCGGTCCAGGTCAGGAAGCCGGTGAAGAGCTCGGCGTCGTCCATGTAGAGGGCCACGCCCAGGTAGTCGACGATGTGGGCGATGTCCTGGGCCGTGTGCTCGCGCTGCTGTTCCGTGTAGGCCGCCGCCTCGGGGAAACGGCTCTCGAGCTGCGCCAGCACCTCCCGCACGAGCTGAGGCCGGCTGCGGACGACGAGGGTGTACTCCTGGTCACCGAGGTGCGGCAGATCGTCGATCTGCTGGCGGCCGGCGGTCAGCACGGGGACCGCTATGCCGTCCGCCATCAGGCGCGCCGCGGAACGCGCGTCGGGTGCCCAGGCGTCGGCGCCCAGCAGGCGCGCGTACCTGCCGTCGGGCCCGAAGGCCGCTCCGCCCGCCAGTACGGGCACTCCCACGGCCTGACAGGCGGTGATCGCCGCGTGCGCGGCGGGCAGCCGGGTGGGTATCGAGGAGGACAGCGCGACCACGTCCGCGCCGTAGGTGTGCAGATGGCTGATCAGGTGGGGTGTGGGCACCTGGGCGCCCAGGAAGTCGACCTGCCACCCGCGCAGCGTGAGGACCTCGGCGAGCAGCCGGGCCGGCAGCACGTGCCATTCCTGGTCCACGCAGGCCACGGCCACGCGGCCCAGCCGCGGGGCGGTGCGTACGGCGGGGTGGTGGGCGAGCGCGGCGATGACCCGCTCGGCTATGGCGCTCGCCGCGTGTTCCTGCGCCACACCGAGGCGGTTGGCCGCCCACTCCGCGCCGACCCGCGCCTGTACGGGGGCGATGACGTCCAACAGCGCGGTCTCCGCGTCGATCCCGTCCTCCAGGGCGGTGAACACCACCTCGGCGGCGGCGTGTTCGTCCCGGGCGGTCACCGCCGCCCACAACCGGTCCTGCAGGCCGCGCACCAGGGGCGCGGCGGATACGTGTGACGTCATGCCGTGTACCTGCCCCGTGTGTGACCGTCCACCGCACTGAGGTGGTTGGTCGGCGGGGCGGTGATGGCGACGAGCGCCATGTCGTCGTGCCGGCCGTCGTGCAGCCACTGGGAGGTGAGCATCTGCACCCGCTCGATCACGGCCGCGCCCGGCATGCCCACGCATTCGGCCATGGCCCGCATCAGCCGCTCCTCGCCGAACAGCTCGTCGCCGAGGGGTCCTCCGCGCGCCTCGGTGACGCCGTCGGTGTAGAGGAGGCAGGTCTCACCCGGCTGGAGATCGGTCTCCACGGTGCGGGCCTCGATGTGGGGCAGCGCCCCCACCAGGGTTCCCTGGGTGTCGATCTCCTCGACACGGCCGTCGTTGCGGATCACCAGCGGGGCGGGGTGGCCCGCCGACGTCAGGCGCAGGCGCACCTGGTGCTCCGTGCGCCGCACCGAAGCCAGCACCAGGGTCGCGAAGCGGGTGTGGTGGGAGTTGAGGAGCGCTCCGTTGAGGAGCCGCAGCATGCGCCCGTGGTCGTCCGCCATCGGCGTCAGCGCCTGCAGCGTGTTGCGGATCTTGCCGGTGAGTACGGCCGCGTCCAGGCCCTTCCCGCACACGTCACCCAGGACCGCCAGGGTCGACTCGGCGGGGGTGCTCCCCGGATGTACGTCGTAGAAGTCACCCCCCACCCGGTCCCGGGCGGCGGCGGCCTGGTAGCCGCCGGCGAACTCGACCCCGTTCACCCGGGACAGCTGCGGCGGCAGCAGATCGCGCATCAGAGTACGGGTGATGTCGCTCTGTTCCGCGTACAGCCGTGCGGCGGACAGAGCGGCGCCGGCGCGGGCCGCGAAGAGGCGGGCGAACACCTCCTCGTGCTCGTTGAACTCGGCGGAACCGGCGCTGCGCAGCAGCACCAGGACGCCCGCCGGAACACCGTGGCCCGGCAGGGGCGTGACGGCGGCCGATCCCACGGGGCCGGTGAAGTCCTCCGGGATGAGCCACGCGGGCAGCAGGCCGGGGTCGATCCACCGGGAGGGGACGGGAGGGAAGCCCTGCAGTGCCTCGCTCAGACCGGGTACCTCGGCCGGGTCGGCCGTCACCGTGCCATGACCGGCCGCGCGGCCCCCGACGGCGACCGCCATGGGCAGTTTCCGGCCCGAGGCGGGTGCGATGACGACGGCCGCTTCGGCCAGGTGCTGGGAGGCCAGCTGCGCGGTCACCCGCATGCAGCGATCGGTGTTCAGCGACGCCAGCAGAACGTTCGACGCCTCGGCGAGGAAGGTGGTGCGCTGCCGTTCCGTGGTCAGTTGCTGCTCGGCGAGGCGGCGGTCGGTGTCGTCCACCAGCCACCACACCACGTGCCCCTCCGGGCCCGGGTTCGGATGGGCCTCGAAACTGTGGGCTCCGATCTCTCCCCGGAAACCACGGCCGTGAGGTCCGGCCTCCTGGCCGGCCGCCGCCCGCGTCGTCTCCTCATGGGCTCGTGCCAGCCAGGACGGCACCGCCCGCGCCAGCGGGGCACCCGGGGCAGCGCCTTCCAGCAACGCCGCTGCGGCAGGATTGACGTCGATGAGTGTTCCGGACCTGTCGGCGACGATCACCGGGTACGGGGCCGGGCCCCACTGTGCTGCGGACGGCCGGCGAGCTCTCGTAGCGATGTGTTCCTTCGGAGGAGCCATGAGGGGGGACCCGCCGGGAGCGGGTCGCACCACCTTCCAACTGGACGAAAATTACTTTCCCAGCGGCAACCATTGCCCAACTGGGGTCCGGATGGCAACCCGCCTCCCGCTCGGGAAAGGGTGCGGGCCGGGCGTCCACACCGTCCTCGCCCGGAAAACCCACGATAAACACACACCTCCGGCGGGCCGCGGCTCCCACCGCCCGCCGGTGCGGTGTGCCGGATGCGCGGGCCCGGCACACCGTCCCGCTCAGCCCGCTTCGGGGCGGCCGTGCCAGTCCAGGCACAGGACCAGCGCGTCGTCCAGCGCGGGGCCGCTGCCCCGATGGCCCAGCAGTGTCTCCAGCACCGTGCGCGGAACGTGGGACGCCGGCAGCAGTCGTGTGTCGGTCATCACCCTGGACAGCGCGCGCAGGCTGTACTTCTCCCCCGCCGGTGACAGCGCGTCGTACACCCCGTCGCTGAGGAAGAGCAGGCGGTCACCGGGCTCGACGGTGAAGTCCTGCACCGTGTAGACCGTGTCCTGGAACATCCCCAGGGGCATCTGGGCCTCCAGCTCAATGGCTTCGACAGCCCCTGCGCGCAGCCTCCAGATGCGGGGCGATCCCGCGTCGATGATCTGCACGTGGCCGGTGGGCAGGTGGAAGCGGAGCAGCAGTGCTGCCAGGAACCGCTCCCCGTGGTGCTGGCCGAAGACCGCCTGGTCGGCCAGGTAAGCCTGGTCGGCCAGGCTCAGCCCGGCCCGGCGGGCGTTGCGCAGGGCGTTCACTGCCAGATTGGTGAGCATCGCCGCGTCTATGTCCTCACCCATGCCGTTGTTGACGGTGAGGACGAGTTCGTCGGCCGACGCGGACCAGTCGAAGCTGTCGCCGTGAATGGCGTAGGCGGGCTCCAGCTGAGCACCGATGGTGTACTCCGGGCGGGCGCACGACCGCCCCGGCAGGAGCTGCCACTGCATCTCGGCGGCGAGGGTCAGCCGCTCCACCCTCCGGGCCCGCAGGAAGACGTCGGTGTCCCGCTCCGCGACGACGACCTCGTGGGCGAGTGCGTCCGCGCAGGCCTGCAGCTCGTCCAGCTCCTGGGCACCGGGGCCCTCGCCCCCCTGGTCGGGGAGCGTGACTCTCAGCACACCCATCCGGTCGCCGCGGACACTGACCGGCAGATGCACGGTCGTGGTCGCGCCCGCCGGGTCGTGCACGCAGTGCGCCCGCTGGGCCCCGAAGGCCCGGCCGGGGGCGCCGACGTGCACCGGCAACGGGTCGCGCGTGTGCGGCAGCTCACTTATGGGCTGCAGCCGGGACATCGCGTAGTCGGCCATGAGCAGCTCCACGGCCACGGCCTGGAACCGCAGCTCGAGATGGGTCCGGAGCGCCTCGAGGATCTGGTGCGGCGCGGCCTCACGCAGCTCGCGTTCAACCGCGCTGGGTCTCTCCACTTGTACACGTCCTGCTTTCGTTGGCTTATCTTCGAATCTGCGACTGCTCGCACCGGTCGGCCACCACAGTCGACAGAGGCTCACTCGGGAGTGTCACATGTGTGAGGATTTCACCCCCGCGGCCCGGGACGCGTCCGCAGGCGCTCCGGAAGCCGACCTGCTTCTGGAAATGATCGAGATCGCCTGGGAGCGCAGCAGGGACGCCTTCGACACCGCACCCGTGTCACCGACCCAGACCCGCGTGCTGTACGCCGTCGAGCGGGAACCGGGGATCAACATGCGCAGTCTGGGACGGCACCTCTCGATGGCCGCACCCTCGGTGAGCCGGCTGTGCGACCGGCTCCAGGCCACCGGATTCCTCCACCGGGCCCCCGGGGCCGAGGACCGCCGCGAGATACAGCTGCGGCTCACCGAGGCGGGCGCGGCACACCTGCGCACGCTCCGGCACCGCCGCGCGGAGTTCCTGCGGCGGACCATGGACGGCATGACACCGGCCGACCGTCAGGCTCTGGCCATCGGCCTCTCGGCGTTCTGCGCGGCGGTCGCCGGTCCGCCGCAGACGGTGGACCGGCTGTACGAGCGCCGGCACAGCGCGTAGCCCGGATCTCCCACCGCGGCCCCGGGGAGGCCGACGGCCACATCGCGACGACCGGCTCCGGAAGGCCCTCCCTCAGCCGGGGCGAACCGCGTCCCCGGTCTCTCCCCCCAGCCCGCGCAGTGGCATCCTGACCGGGTGAACGGACCCGAGATCGCCTTCGAAGTGGCCCCGGAACTGCGGCTCTTCGTCGCCCATGAGCGCCGCAGGGGGCGCACCGCCGTCGTCACCGACGGATCATCGACCCTGGGACACGTCGTGGAGTCCCTCGGGATCCCGCTCACCGAGGCCGGGCAGCTCGTCGTCGACGGCAGGCCGGTCCCCGTCTCCCATGTCCCGCGGGCGGGCGAGCGGATCGAGGTGCGGGCCGTGCGGCGCCCGCAGGAGGTCCCGGGCGCGCCCCTGCGCTTTCTCCTCGACGTCCACCTGGGCACGCTGGCCCGCCGGTTGCGCCTGCTCGGCGTGGACGCGGCGTACGAGAGCACGGACATCGGCGACCCCGCGCTCGCGGCCCTCTCGGCGAAGGAGCGGCGGGTGCTGCTCTCCCGCGACCGGGGACTGCTCCGGCGCAGGGAGATCTGGGCGGGGGCCTACCTCTACAGCGACCGCCCCGAGGAGCAGCTGCGCGACGTGCTGAGCCGCTTCGCCCCGCCGCTCGCCCCCTGGACCCGTTGCACCGCCTGCAACGGGGAGCTCACGGAGGCGGACAAGGACTCGGTGAGCGGCCGGCTGGAGCAGGGCACCCAGCGGAGCTACGACGTGTTCGCGCAGTGCACGGCCTGCGGCCGGGTCTACTGGCGGGGCGCCCACCACAGCCGTCTGGAGACCATCGTGGCGGACGCGGTGCGCGAGTTCGGCGGTACGGGGAGCGGGACCAGGCCCGCCCTCTGAGGCCCGGCACCGGGCGGAGCGGTTCCGCCGCGCCACCGCATCCGACGGCCCTTGATCCGGCTCCGCTCCCGCGTGAAACGCTGGTCCCATGCTCGTAGTCCGCTCCGTCGCCCTGTTCGCCGTCGCCGCGCTCTTCGAGATCGGGGGTGCCTGGCTCGTGTGGCAGGGCGTCCGCGAGCACCGCGGCTGGATCTGGATCGGCGCTGGCGCCCTCGCGCTCGGCGCGTACGGCTTCGTGGCCACGCTCCAGCCGGACGGCGAGTTCGGCCGCATCCTCGCCGCGTACGGCGGGGTGTTCGTCGCCGGGTCGATCGCCTGGGGCATGGCCGCCGACGGCTACCGCCCGGACCGGTGGGACGTCACCGGCGCCCTGGTCTGCCTCGCCGGCATGGCGCTCATCATGTACGCGCCTCGCGACCACTGAGCCCGGCCGGCGGCCCCCGACAGCCGGACCCGTGTCCGGGCGGCGTGCCTATCCTTGGCCCGTACCGATCAGCTGTCCGAGGAGTTCGCCATGGCCGCCACCCCCATCGCCGTCGTCACCGGCGCGAGCAGCGGCATCGGTGCCGCCACCGCCCGGCAGCTCGCCGCCGCCGGTTACCGCGTGGTGCTCACCGCCCGCCGCAAGGACCGCATCGAGGCGCTGGCCGCCGAGCTCACCGAGGCGGGCCACCACGCGACGGCGTACGCGCTGGACGTCACCGACCGCGTGGCCGTCGACGAGTTCGCCACCGCGTTCCGCTCCCTGGCCGTCCTCGTCAACAACGCGGGCGGCGCCCTGGGCGCCGACCCGGTGGCGACCGGGGACCCCGCCGACTGGCGCCAGATGTACGAGACGAACGTCATCGGCACCCTCAACATCACCCAGGCGCTGCTTCCCGCCCTCACCGCGAGCGGTGACGGCACGGTCGTGATCCTCTCCTCCACCGCCGCGCTCTCCACGTACGAGGGCGGCGGCGGCTATGTCGCCGCGAAGCACGGGGAGCACGTCCTGGCCGAGACCCTGCGCCTGGAGATCGTCGGCACCCCGGTCCGGGTGGTCGAGGTCGCGCCCGGCATGGTCAGGACCGAGGAGTTCGCCACGACCCGCTTCCGCGGTGACACCGAGAAGGCGGCCAAGGTCTACGCGGGCGTCGACGCCCCGCTCACCGCCGACGACGTGGCCGACACGATCCGCTGGGCCGTCACCCGCCCCAGCCACGTCAACATCGACCTGCTGGTGGTCCGCCCCCGCGCCCAGGCCTCCAACTCCAAGGTCCACCGCACGCTCTGACCGCCGACGACGTCAGGCCCCGGCCCGCACAGGGCCGGGACCTGACGGCCGGGCGGTCTCAGCCCTTCACGCACACGACCTGCTTGAGCTTCGCGACGACCTCGACCAGGTCCCGCTGCTGATCGATGACCTGCTCGATCGGCTTGTACGCGGCCGGGATCTCGTCCACCACACCCGAGTCCTTGCGGCACTCCACACCCCGCGTCTGCTCCTCCAGGTCCTTCGTCGAGAACCTCCGCTTCGCGGCGTTCCGGCTCATCCGGCGCCCGGCGCCATGCGAGGCGGAGTTGAACGACTTCGCGTTGCCCAGGCCCTTCACGATGTACGAACCGGTGCCCATGGAGCCCGGGATGATCCCGAGGTCCCCGGAACCCGCCCGGATCGCGCCCTTCCGGGTGACCAGCAGGTCCATGCCCTCGTACCGCTCCTCCGCCACGTAGTTGTGGTGGCAGGAGATGACCGGCTCGAACGTCACCTTCGCCTTCCTGAACTCCTTCCGGACCACGTCCTGGAAAAGGCTCATCATGATCGACCGGTTGTACTTGGCGTACTCCTGTGCCCAGAAGAGGTCGTTGCGGTACGCCGCCATCTGAGGGGTGCCGGCGATGAACACGGCCAGGTCCCGGTCGACGACGTCCTGGTTGTGGGGGAGCTTCTGGGCCTGCCCGATGTGGAAGTCGGCGAGTTCCTTACCGATGTTGCGGGACCCGGAATGCAGCATCAGCCACACCGATCCCGCCTCGTCGAGGCAGAACTCGATGAAGTGGTTGCCACTTCCGAGCGTTCCCATCTGCTTCGTGGCGCGCTCCTGTCGGAATTTGACCGCGTCGGCGACTCCGTCGAATCGCGCCCAGAAGTCGTCCCAGCCGGAGACCGGAAACCCGTGCAACCTGCCCGGATCCACCATGTCGTCGTGCATCCCGCGGCCGACCGGGATCGCCTGCTCGATCTTCGACCGGAGCCGCGACAGGTCCCCCGGCAGGTCGTTCGCCGTCAGCGACGTCCTCACCGCCGACATTCCGCAGCCGATGTCCACGCCCACCGCCGCCGGGCAGACCGCGCCGTGCATCGCGATCACCGAGCCGACCGTCGCGCCCTTGCCGAAGTGGACGTCCGGCATGACGGCGAGGCCCTTGATCCAGGGCAGCGTGGCCACGTTCCGCAGCTGCCCCATGGCGGCGTCCTCCACCGAGGCCGGGTCCGCCCACATACGGATGGGTACGTTCGCGCCCGGCACCTCTACGTACGACATAACTCCTCGATTCCCCCGGAAAAGACTGAAGCGCAAAACCGGTGCCAAGGTCGGCATATCGGTCGGCCGACCGGCATTCACAGCGGCGCGTGCGATACACATTGTGTCCATCGGCCGCCATCGGGCGGCAACCTGTTTTCCGTACCG
This sequence comes from Streptomyces sp. NPDC020780, assembly GCF_044334475.1. Lineage (NCBI taxonomy): Bacteria > Bacillati > Actinomycetota > Actinomycetes > Kitasatosporales > Streptomycetaceae > Streptomyces > Streptomyces sp. NPDC020780. The sequence goes on from NZ_JBIRTB010000010.1 coordinate 307,366, forward strand.
AAGGGAGCCTGGGATCGTGCGACACATGGCGTACGTACCCGGCGTCGCGCTGCTCGCAGCGCTCGTCGCCGGCTGCAGCGCCGGTTCCGACGCCGACGACACCCGCGCCGACAGCAAAGCCGGCAGCCCGACGGTCTCGGCCGCACCTCCCGGCAAGTACCGGACGCTGCCCGAATCCTGCCGCGCCGTGCCCCGTACCACCCTCAGGGACCTGCTGCCGGGCGCCGCCGAACTGCCGGAGGAACAGCAGGAGAAGGTGTACGAGGGCACCGCCGCCGTCACCTACGACACCGACCGCAAGGTCGGCTGCCGCTGGAAGTCGGACGCCCCGGACGCCTCCCGGAACCTCTCCATCGACTTCGAGCGTGTCGTCTCCTACGACCCCGCGGTGAGCGACGACGACCGTGCCCGCGAGGTGTACGCCGCCAAGGAGGACGCCGCCGGCCTGCCGGCGGCGTCCGGCACCACGGACGTGGCCACCGGCGCCCCCGGCACCCCTTCCCACGGCTCTCCGGGCGGACCGGCCTCCGCCACCCCCACCACGGAACCGTCCGGCGATGGTGGACCCGACGCGGGCACCGAAGGCAGCACCGGTCCGGACGAGGCACTCCAGCCCCGGCTGCTCGACGGCCTCGGCGACGCCGCGTTCCTCGACGATGTGCTCGCCCGGGCCGGATCGACGACGCAGCACCGCACCGTGAGCGTGGTATTCCGCACATCGAACGTCATCGTCACCGTCCTGTACAGCGAGCAGCCGGCCGTCGTCGCCAAGGTGCCCGACAGCAGGGAACTGCAGGACAAGGCCCAGGCCCTGGCCCGGAATCTGGCGGAGACCCTCAACGAGTGACCGGCGCGTGACGGGCCCCTGCCGGGGCTCCGTCACGCGCCCGGGCCGCTGCCCGGGACGCCATGCCGCCTCCGTCCGTCGTACCGTGGCCGTCCGGAGCACCGGGTCCCGCCGCTCCGGCCGACCGAAGCACGCCGAGACAGACCCATCGACCGACGCACGACACGACAACCACACCGGCCGATCCGCAGCGGGTACCCCCTCGGCGGGAGTGCCCGCAGCCGGAACGACGCACCGCCGACCGCCCGCACGACCGAGACCGCCGTGCCGCCCGAGTGAAGGAACCATGCACCGATCAGCCCCGCGACTGTCCCGCATACTCGCCTGCGCCGCCGTACCGGTGATGCTCGTCGTCGCCGGCTGCTCGTCGGACTCCGACGACAAGAAGGACTCGGCCTCCTCCGCCGCGCCGAGCGCGACGAAGACGGAGCCGACCGTCGAGGCCGCCAAGTTCGCCCGCCTGCCGGACGCCTGCACGTCGATCGGCCGGAAGACGATCGTGTCCCTGGTCCCGAAGACCAAGAACAAGGGCGGCACGCCGGGCAAGTCGAGCGACACCGCGACGCGCGGCAGCTGCTCCTGGAACGGCCTGGACGACAACGGCGTCAAGGGCTCGCAGTACCGCTGGCTGGACGTCGGCTTCACCCGCTTCGAGTCCGACCAGTCCCTGGGCAGCGGTGCCGAGCGGGCGACGCAGGAGTACACGAAGCAGGTCGCGAAGGCGCAGGCCACGGAGGGCGCCCAGAAGGTGGCCGCCACCCCCACCCCCGGCCTCGGCGAGCAGGCCGTGACCGTCACCTACGACCTCACCAAGACGAGTGAGGACTTCAAGTACGCGACCGTCCTGGCCCGTACGGGCAACGTCGTCGTCAGCCTCACCTACAACGGTGCCGGATACGCCGGAGCGAAGACCCCCGACGCCGGTGACATCCTCAAGGACGCCCGGAAGGCCGCCAAGGAAGCCGTCGCGGCGGTGGACGCCGCAGGCGCACCCTCCGCCGGCACGCCCTCGGCCTCGTCCTCCCCCACGTCATCGGCGAAGGAGTCGGACACCGCCTCCGGCAGGACGACGGCCAAGTCGTCGCGCGGGACCACGGCGAAGTCGTCGGGCAAGGCTTCCGGCAGGGCGACGGCGAAGTCGTAGACCGGACCCGGCACGGCGACGGCCACGTCCTGAACCGGACCCGGCAGGGACGCGAACTCCCCTGCACAACGGCACTTCCTCGGAGCCCGGACCGCCCTGACGGTCCGGGCTCCGCCCCCTCCCCGCGCACCACGCCTCGCACGCATGTGCCAGGCTGTGCCGCGCCGGATGCCGAAACGGGGGCCGGTTCAACGAAGTCGGGAGGGGACAGCGGGTGGCCGCGATGCAGCTGACACGCACACACCGAGTACTCATCGGGGTCGTCGTCGCCGGTGCGGTACTCATCGCCGCGATCGGTTTCGCGGGCTCGTACGCCGCCGTGCGCGAACTGGCGGAGGAGAAGGGGTTCGGCCAGTTCTCGCTGGTCTTCCCGATCGGCATCGACGCGGGTATCTGCGTCCTGCTCGCGCTGGACCTCCTGCTGACCTGGATGCGCATCCCGTTCCCGCTGCTGCGCCAGACGGCGTGGCTCCTGACGGCGGCGACGATCGCGTTCAACGGCGCCGCCGCCTGGCCCGACCCGCTGGGCACCGGCATGCACGCGGTGATCCCGGTGCTGTTCGTCGTCTCCGTCGAGGCAGCCCGCCACGCCGTGGGCCGGATCGCGGACATCACGGCGGACAAGCACATGGAAGGCGTCCGCCTCACCCGGTGGCTCCTGTCCCCCGTCCCGACCTTCAAGTTGTGGCGGCGCATGAAGCTGTGGGAGCTGCGCAGTTACGAGCAGGTCATCAAGCTCGAACAGGACCGGCTGATCTACCAGGCCCGTCTGCAGGCCCGGTTCGGCCGGAACTGGCGCCGCAAGGCACCCGTCGAGTCGATGATGCCGCTGCGTCTGGCCAAGTACGGCGTCCCGCTCGCCGAGACCGCTCCGGCCGGCCTCGCCGCCGCGGGCATCGAGCCCGCCCTCCTGCCGCCCGTGCCGGTGGTGGAGCCCGGACAGCAGGCGCCGCAGCTCGCGTACGCCCCGCAGCAGGGGCCCGCGGACCCGCAGCCGGAACACCACCGGCGGCAGCGGCCCCCACAGCACGAGCAGCAGCACGAGCGCCGGCACGTGCAGCACCAGGAGGACCGGTCGCACGAGGAGGAGTGGCCCGAGGAGGGTCCCGGCTCCCACGACAGCCCGTGGTTCGCGGCCCCCCAGGTGCCGGACGACGCGTACGAGAGCGCGTACAACCCGACGTACGTCGAGGGCCTGGAGCCCACCCCGGTGCAGATCCCCTCCGGGCCGGGGCGTACCCGCCCGCTCGGCAACGTGGGCACCATCGGCGCGTTCCCGCACCCCCGGGCCGCCGAACCGCAGCCCGGCCCGGCTGCGGAGCAGGACCCGCGGGAGCAGCGGGCCGGGGCGGCGCGACAGGCCCGTCCGGAGCCGGAGCAGCCGGACGCGGAGCAGCCCCGGGACGCCCAGCAGGAGGCGGAATGGGCCGCGGCGGAGGCCGAATTCGGCGAGATCGCGTACGAGGTCTTCGCCGCCTACACCCATCAGCACCAGGACTACCCCAACGCGGCGGTGCTCGACATCCACCTCGCCGACGGGCACAACGTCCGCCACCCCCGCAGCGGCGCCCTTCTGCGCCGGATGCTGCCGGGCTTCCGGCAGCGTTTCGACAACGAGATGTCCGCCGACCACATCGCGTGACGGAGCGCGCGGAAAGCGCGGTACGCGGACAGGAAGAACCGGGCGGGCCGGCAAGCGGCCCGCCCGGCGGTGTCTCCGGCGGCGGCGTTACGCGCCGAGCAGCCTGCGGACCCGGTCCGCCCCCACCGCGAGCAGCAGCGTGGGCAGCCGCGGCCCGGTGTCCCGGCCGACGAGCAGCCGGTACAGCAGCGCGAAGAAGGACCGCTGGGCGGCCTTCAGTTCGGGCGTGGGCTTGGCGTCGGGCGCCAGGCCCTCGAGCACCTTCGGCACGCCGTAGACGAGCGTGGTCAGCCCGTCCAGCGACCAGTGCGAGTCGAGCCCTTCCAGCAGCAGCCGCAGCGACTCGCGGCCCTGCTCGTCCAGGGAGCCGAGCAGCTCCTTGTCCGGCTCGTCACGGACGATCGTGCGGGCCTCCGCCGGGACCTGGGTGGAGATCCAGTTCTCGGCGCGGTCCAGCCGGGGCCGTACCTCGTCGAGCGAGGTCAGCGGGCTCGAAGGGTCCAGTTCGCCGAGGATCCGCAGCGTCTGGTCCTCGGCACCGGCCGTGATGTCCACGACCGAGGCGAGCGTCCGGTACGGCAGCGGGCGCGGCGTGCCGGGCAGCTCACCGGCGGCCGTGCCCACGGCCCGGGCGTAGGCGGCGGCGTCGGCGGGCAGCACCGAGCCGTCGGCCACCTTGCGGCCCAGCGAGTCCCACTCGTCGTAGAGCCGCTGGATCTCCTGGTCGAAGGCGATCTTGAAGGACTGGTTGGGCTTGCGGCGCGCGTAGAGCCAGCGCAGCAGCGGCGCCTCCATGATCTTCAGCGCGTCGGCCGGGGTCGGCACACCGCCCTTGCTGGAGGACATCTTCGCCATGCCGGAGATACCGACGAACGCGTACATCGGGCCGATCGGCTGGACGCCGTCGAACACCTCGCGAACGATCTGTCCGCCGACGACGAACGAGGAGCCCGGCGAGGAGTGGTCCACACCGCTGGGCTCGAAGATCACGCCCTCGTAGGCCCAGCGCATCGGCCAGTCGACCTTCCAGACGAGCTTGCCCCGGTTGAACTCGTTCAGCCGGACCGTCTCGGCGAAGCCGCAGGCCGAGCAGGTGTAGTTCAGCTCGGTCGTGTCGTCGTCGTAGGAGGTGACGACGGTGAGGTCCTTCTCGCAGTTGCCGCAGTAGGGCTTGTACGGGAAGTAACCGGCCGCGCTGGAGCTGCCGTCGTCCTCGCTCGCCGCACCGGACCCCTCGGCGGCCTCCAGCTCCGCCTCGTCCACCTTCTGCTGCTGCTTCTTCCCGCCGCCCGCGGCCCCGTCCTTCTTGGTCCGGTAGCGGTCCAGGACGGCGTCGATGTCGGCGCGGTGCCGCATCGCGTGCAGGATCTGCTCGCGGTACGCGCCCGCCAGGTACTGCTCGGTCTGGCTGATGCCGTCGTACTCCACACCGAGCTCGTCCAGCGCCTCGGTCATGGCGGCCTTGAAGTGCTCCGCCCAGTTCGGGTACGCCGACCCGGCCGGTGCGGGCACCGAGGTCAGCGGCTTGCCGATGTGCTCGGTCCAGGACGCGTCGACGCCCGCGACGCCGTTCGGCACCTTGCGGTAGCGGTCGTAGTCGTCCCAGGAGATCAGGTGCCGCACGGTGTACCCGCGGCGGCGGATCTCGTCGGCGACCAGGTGCGGCGTCATGACCTCGCGGAGGTTGCCCAGGTGGATCGGGCCCGAGGGGGAGAGACCGGAGGCGACGACGACCGGTTTGCCAGGCGCACGTCGCTCCGATTCGGCGATGACATCGTCCGCGAAGCGGGAGACCCAGTCGGTCTCGGTGCTGCTCTGACTCGAAGCCACGGTCGGCACGTCCTTCTCTCGTGTAGGACTCGTAGGGGCACCCCGTCGGGGGCACCCCCATTCTCCCAGGTGCCACCCGCAGCGCGAAAACGGCTTTACGCCCCGTGGGATACTGGGGTGATCCTTCGTCCCCTACGGAAACGGCAGCCGCTCATGGCTTCGGTCCCTTCCCTCGCTTCCACGCTCCAGCAGCAGCTCGCGGACGCCCTGACGGCAGCTCTGCCGGAGGCCGGCGCCGCGGACCCGCTGCTGCGACGAAGCGACCGGGCCGACTTCCAGGCCAACGGCATCCTCGCGCTCGCCAAGAAGCTCAAGGGCAACCCGCGTGAGCTGGCCGCCCAGGTCACGGCCGCCCTGCCGGCGGGCGAGCTGATCAAGGACATCGAGGTCTCCGGCCCCGGCTTCCTGAACGTGACGCTCACCGACCGCGCGATCACCACGGCGCTCGCCGCGCGGGCCGCCGACGGCGACCGGCTCGGCGTGCCCCTGAAGACCGCCCCCGGCACGACCGTGATCGACTACGCCCAGCCGAACGTGGCCAAGGAGATGCACGTCGGCCACCTGCGGTCGGCGGTCATCGGTGACGCGATGGTCCAGATCCTCGAGTTCACCGGCGAGAACGTCATCCGGCGCCACCACATCGGCGACTGGGGCACGCAGTTCGGCATGCTCATCCAGTACCTCTTCGAGCACCCGGGCGAGCTGAAGCACGAGGGTGACGCGGCGGACGGCGAGGCGGCGATGTCGTCCCTCAACCGCGTCTACAAGGCCTCGCGGGTCCTCTTCGACTCCGACGAGGAGTTCAAGGCCCGCTCCCGGGACCGGGTGGTGGCCCTCCAGGCCGGCGACCCGGAGACCCTGGCGCACTGGCAGCGCTTCGTCGACGAGTCGAAGATCTACTTCTACTCCGTCTTCGACAAGCTCGACATGGAGATCCGCGACCCCGACATCGTCGGCGAGTCCGGGTACAACGACATGCTCGAGGAGACCTGCCGGATCCTGGAGGAGACGGGCGTCGCCGTCCGCTCCGAGGGTGCGCTGTGCGTGTTCTTCGACGACGTGAAGGGCCCGGACGGCAACCCGGTCCCGCTGATCGTGAAGAAGACCAACGGCGGCTACGGCTACGCCGCCACCGACCTCTCCGCGATCCGCGACCGGGTCAGCAACCTCAAGGCCGACACCCTGGTCTACGTGGTGGACGCCCGGCAGTCCCTGCACTTCAAGATGGTCTTCGAGACGGCCCGCCGCGCAGGCTGGCTGGACGAGGACGTGAAGGCGCACCAGCTGGCCTTCGGCACGGTCCTCGGCAAGGACGGCAAGCCGTTCAAGACCCGTGAGGGCACCACCGTCCGGCTGGAGGACCTGCTGGACGAGGCCGTCGAGCGGGCCACCGCCGTGGTGCGCGAGAAGGCCGAAAAGGTGGGCCTGTCCGAGGAGGAGATCGTCGAGAACGGCCGGTACGTCGGCGTCGGCGCCGTGAAGTACGCGGACCTCTCGACCTCGGCCGTCCGGGACTACAAGTTCGACCTCGACCAGATGGTGTCGCTGAACGGCGACACGTCGGTGTACCTCCAGTACGCCTACGCCCGGATCCGCTCCATCCTGCGCAAGGCGGGCGAAGCGAAGCCGGCCGCGCACCCGGAGCTGGCGCTGGCGCCGGCCGAGCGCGCGCTGGGCCTGCACCTGGACCAGTTCGGCGAAGTCCTCGCCGAGGTCGCCCAGGGGTACGAACCGCACAAGCTCGCGGCGTACCTGTACCAGCTGGCCTCGCACCTCACCACGTTCTACGACCAGTGCCAGGTCCTGAGCGGGGACAACCCGGCGGAGGTCGTCGAGAACCGGCTGTTCCTCGTGGACCTCACCGCCCGCACCCTGCACGAGGGCATGCGGCTCCTCGGCATCAGGACGCCCGAGCGCCTCTGACACGCTGTCCGGTACAGCAGGCGGGCCCGGCACCTCGTGTGCCGGGCCCGTGCTGTGCCCGACGTCCTACTGGGGCCGGCCCAGCGCCCATCCCGACACGTCCGCCAGCCGGCCGCGCCACAGGGGCAGGTGCAGGGCTCCCGTGCCGCCGAGAAGGAGCGTGACGTCCCTCAGGTGGATCCAGCGCGGCAGGTGTCCCACCCCCTCACCCGCGGCCAGCTCCCGGATTCCCTGGTCCACCGTCTCGGGGAACTCCGCGATCAGGTTGGCGCCCTCGCCCTCGACCTGGCGCAGACTCCTCGCCCAGTCGGCCTTCCACGCCTCGTGACCGATCACGTCCCCGTGGAGCACACCGCCGGTGAGGGTGAGGGTGATCGGCAGGCTGGACCGCAGCTCTCTGTCCAGCAGCTGGATCAGCAGCTGCAGCTGCAGATCGGGCACCGGCTCCGTGATGACCGCAGCCGCTTCCGGTGGTGCCTGGACGGACTCGCTCATGGCGCACTCCCTTCACCTGACGGACGGCAGGTGAAGCCCCGTATGCCCCCCGTCGGGGCCGGCACACCCGAAGCACCGGGGCGCGTCCGTCACAGCCAGCGGCGGATGGGCAGGACGGCGGCCTCCCGCGCCCGCTGCAGCGGGGAGCGGCGCTTCCACCGGCCGCCCTCGATCAGCTCGCTCCTCTTCAGGTCCTCCTCGAAGTGACCGTCCAGGACCGCGGTGAACTCCTGGTCCAGCACGGCGAGCATCACTTCCTCGTCATGGTCCAGCGAGCGCCGGTTGAAGTTCGTCGAGCCGATCAGCGAGGCCACCCGGTCCACCGTCAGTGACTTGGTGTGCATCATCGTCGGCTGGTATTCGTAGATCTTCACGCCGCTGGCGATGAGGTCCTCGTAGTAGTGCTGCCCCGCCAGCTGGCACACCCGCTTGTCCGTGTGCGGGCCGGGCAGCAGGATCTCCACCGAGACGCCCCGCCGGGCCGTGTCGCAGAGCACCCCGATGAAATACGCGTCGGGTGCGAAGTAGGCCGTGGTGAGCCGCACCCGCTCCTGGGCGGATTCCATGACGACCCGGAGCAGGGTCTGCATGTCCTGCCACCCGAAGCTGGCCGAACCGCGTACCACCTGCACGATCGCGTCGCCCTGCGGCCGGAGTTCGATGAACCGGTCGCGGTCGGTGAACAGCTCGTCGTGGCACTCGGCCCAGTTCTGGGCGAACGCTGCGGCGAGGCCGTCCACCGCCGGGCCGCTCACCCGCACGTGGGTGTCGCGCCACTCGTGCTCGTCACGGGCGTCGCCGCACCACTCCTCCGCGATCCCGACGCCGCCGGTGAACGCGGTCTCCTCGTCGGTGATGAGCACCTTGCGGTGGCAGCGGTGGTTCTGCTTGAGCGGCGACAGGTACAGCGGCTTGCGGAACCACGCCACCTCCACCCCGGCCTCGTCCATCATCGCCAGCTGGTCCTTCTCGATCAGCCGGCTGCCGAACCCGTCCAGCAGCAGCCGCACCCGTACCCCTGCGCGGGCCCGCTCCGACAGCGCTTCGGCGAAATCCCGGGCTATGTCACCGCGCCAGTACACGAACGTCATCATGTCCACGGTGTGCTCCGCACTGCGGATCGCGCCCAGCATCGCGGCGAATATCTCGTCCCCGTTGCGGAGCGGTACGAGTGCGTTGCCCTCGGTGGCGGCGATACCTATCAGTCGCTCCAGCCGCCGCCGCAACCGCAGGATGCGCTCGGGGTAACCGGATTCCGGTCTGTCGTCTGTGTCACTGGACATGGGGCACCTACCGAAGGGGAGAAAATGGGGGTTCTCCGACTGTACTCCGCGCCCGGTCAGCGTTCGGGCTTCGCCCACTCGGCCGTGTCCGGCTGGTAGAGGTACTCCGGCCGACCCGTGAGGCTGCTGGTACGGAACGGCTTGCCGTTGTCGTCGATGCGTAGGGTCCCGCTCCGTCCGCCACTGCTCCACTCCAGCTCCAGGTACCAGGTCACGTCGTGGCCCTCCACATGGGCGTCGAGGTTGAACACCTCCACGTCCGTGGAGCTCACGCGGTACGGGAAGTCCTTCGCCGGCACGACGACGTCGCCGCGCTGCCCCGCGACCGGCCGCGAGCGCGGCAGGTTCTCGTCCAGGTCGATGTCGAAGGTCTGCGGCGTGATGCCGCTGCCGCAGCCCTCCCCCATCGAGAACGCGGACCAGGCGAGCGCCGGCTCGCGCCCCACGACCCGCACGTGCAGGTCCTTGAGCACCACCGCTTCCCGCGACATCCCCTGGAGGGTGAGTTCGAGCAGCATGTCGCCCCCGTCCACACCGCCGAGCGCCCTCGCCCAGTTGCGGGAGTCCTGGGGCGGGGGCGGCGACGGCATGGTGCCGGGGTCACGGTCGAACAGGTAGTACTTCCCGCAGGGCGACTCCCAGTTGTACGAGCTGATGACCGCGCTCACGGGGACGCCCCGCTCGTCCGCCCCGTCGCCCTGCCGCGCCGGCGCACCGGTGGGCGCGGAGGCGGAGGGTTCGGCGGAGGGAGTGGCGGAAGGGCCGTCGCCGGCCGACGGGGAGAGCTGTGGGCTCGGCGTCGCGGACACGCCGGCGGTACCGCGGCTCCCGCTCACGCTCGGGACGACCGGGACGGTCACGTCTGCGGCCTCGGTACGCCCCATGCCGTCGTCCGTGAGGCCACGGACGACGAGGGCGGCGGGCACGGTGAGCGCGACGACGGCCACCGCGGCGAGCAGAACGCGCAGGCGCCCGGAGGGCCGCCGGGCGGGGCCCGCCCCGGCCGGGGCGGGCGACTCCTCCGCAGCCGCCGGGTACCCGGCCCCTGGCCCTGCGGCCGCACCCCCGACCGGCCGGGGACCGGCCTGACGTCCTGCCCCCCGCCCTGCGTCACGCGCCGTCTCCGAGGCCACTTCCGGGGCCGGTTCCGGGACCGGTTCCGGGGCCGGTTCCGGGGCCGGTTCCCCTACCGACTCCGACTGCGCCCGCTCTTCCGTTTCCGTCCGCGCTTCCGCTTCCGCTTCTGCTTCCGGCTGAGGTGTGGCCCTCTGTGAGGGGCCGGCGCCGGGCTCGGCCGCAGCGTCGGAGACGGGCGCGACACCGGCCCCCGCCTTCCGCGCCCCCCGCCGCTTCGCCTCGTCGGCCAGGATCCACTTCCGGTGCAGGGCGACGAGCTCGTCCGGAGTCGCCCGGCACACCCGGGCGAAGCGTTCGACCGGCGCGTAGTCATGCGGAACGGCGTCGCCGTTGCAGTACCGGTGGACCGTCGAGGTACTCATGTGCAGCTTCCGGGCGAGCATCCCGTAACTCAGCCCGGAACGCTCCTTGAGCCCGCTCAGCTCCGCCGCGAAGTCCTGGATCTCCGTACCCACCCCGACCGTTCCTCCCTCTGGTTCCATCCCGGGAACGCGTTCCAGGGAGGTCTTGTCTTCGCAGGTCAGACGGCATTCCACCGTTCCGCTGTCCCGTACCGGCCGTGAGCCGTTGCCCTCGGAATCCAGCGCCGGACAGGATGTGGACACACCACCGGCCCGACCTCGTCCACCCCGGGAGACGCAGTGCGTACCCGCTTCGAACTGAGCCTGACGGACGCGGTAGCCACAGGAGTGCTGATCGCCTCCACGGCGAGCGTCATCACGCTCCTGTGCCACCTCTGACCACTCGTCATTGTCCAGTACATCCAGCACGACCCGGTGCGCCAAAGCGGCGCCCCGGACACGACAGACCTTCTGAACGGGGAGAACCACCTCATGCGCAACCGTCACTTCCGCCGCGCCGCCCGCACCTCCGTCCTCGGCACCGCCGCGCTGCTGGCCGCGGTCACACTGACCGCCTGCCAGGGGAGCAGCCAGGCGGCGGACAGCTCCGCCCCGGCGGCCGCCACCCCGTCCGAGCAGCCCACGGCCGGTTCCGAGGCGTCGGCCGACCAGGGCAAGGGTTCCACCGGTTCGGCTTCGGGCGACACCGGTGCGGACACCGCCGCGAGCTCCGGTTCGGGTTCCGGTTCCGGTTCGGGCTCGGGGTCCGGTTCCGGAACGGCCGACGCCCAGCCCGCCGTGAGCAAGTCGAAGGGCACCGGCGGCGACACCGGCCCCGTCACCCTCGCGTGCCACGGCGGGAACACCAAGGCGACGCTGAAGGCCGTCCCCCGGCCCGTCAACCACATGCTGCTCACCGTGACCAACACCGGTTCGAAGGCCTGCAACGCCTACTACTACCCGTACCTGCGGTTCGGCGAGGCGCAGTCCGTCCCCGAGGTCTTCGAGGACAGCAAGCCGCAGGCCGTGGTCACCCTCAGCCCCGGGGAGTCCGCCTACGCCGGCGTCATGACCTCCTCCGCCGACGGAAGCGGCACGGGCGGCTACTCCACCAAGGACCTGACGGTCAGCTTCCAGGGCCGCGACGGCTCCGGCTCCACCGGCACCTCCGCGCACGTCCCGCTCACCAAGCCGGTCTACGTCGACAGCACCCTGACCGTCACCTACTGGCAGACGAGCAAGGACGACGCCCTCATGTACTGAACCGGCCCGACGGAACCCTGGGCACGCACGACCTGCTCATGGCCGGACTCGCGACACCTCCTGGCACCTCGGACCGACCCACGGCGCGGCCCATCGCACAGCCGGTGGCCCCTACGTCCCGTCCCGCCACAGCGCGCGGGACGGGACGACTATATGATCGCCGCGTCGACACGGGGGGAGTAGCGACATGGTGGCGGATCCCGGCCAGGAATGGGGCAGCGCGCGAACAGGCGGCGCGGGCCCCGGGGTGGGCACGCAGCTGAACGGCATACCGCCGGAGCCGTCCCGACCGGGCGGCTCCGTACCGGACTTCGCTTCGACGCCGGCGCAGAAGAAGACGGCGGCGAACACGGTGGAGAACGAGCTGGAGCCCAGCACGAAGAAGGCCGCGGACCACGCGGACGAGGCGACCGCCGCCGCCCGGAAGGGCTTCGGCGGCTGGGAGACGGCCTCCGGCCTGAAGACGGTCGCGGACACGTGGGACCAGCAGGTGAAGACCCTGATGGGCCGCCTGGCAGCCGAGAAGAACGCGCTGCGCGGAGCCTCGGGCCTCTTCGCGGACAATGACACCGGCGTGGGCAACCAACTGCTGTCGCAATCCAAGCTGAGCAACCTGTAGAGGCTGCGGTGCTCACCTATCACGAGGTCATGACCACCGACCTGGGCCTGCTGACGACGGCCGCCTCCACATGGGATTCGATGGCGGCCGAGTTGAACAAGGTCGAGACCCGCTACGGCGAGACGGTCCAGCAGATCTCCACGGGCCCGAGCTGGTCCGGTGTGAGCGCCGGTGTCGCGCGGACGAACTTCGCCGCGACCCGTTACGAGTACTCCGCCGCCCAGATCCAGGCCAAGGCGATCGCGAGCCTGCTGCGCGACGCCCACGAGCTGTTCACCGACCTCAGGAAGAAGCTCGAGAGCGCCCGCGACGACGCGATAGCCGCCGGCATGACCGTATCCGAGCAGGGATACGTCGCCTTCGACTACTCCCGGCTCACCCCCGCCGAACGCAGCGCGTACCACCACGACCCCGACGGCCAGAAGATCATCCGCGAATCCGTCGCTACGTGGACGCAGCACATCGACGACCGCGTCAAGGCCGTCTCCGAGGCCGACCGGAGCGTGAAGACCGCTCTCGCCGCCGCCGTCGTCGACAGCAACAAGGACGCTTTCGGCAAGGGCAACGACGCCACCTTCAACGGGTTCAACGCCCATCCCGTGGGGGACCTGGCGAAGGCCGGAGCACCCGGTGCCGACGAGTCCAAGACGAAGACCGACGGCTGGAAGTCCGAGGGCAAGACCTCGGCGACCGGGCCCGGCGCCGAGTTCAAGGTCACCGGCCCCAAGTACGGCAAGGAGGGTTCGGTCAAGGCCGCTGCCGACCTCTTCCACGTCAACGCCCAGGGAGCTCTGACCAACGGGGACTGGAAGCTCTCCGGGATCGCGGACGCCTACGGCGGTGCCCGGGCCACCGCGAACGCCGGCTTCACCGACGCGGGCCTCAACGCCAAGGCCGAGGCGTCCGCAGGCGTCCGCGGGCTCGCCGAGGGCCGGGCCGAGTACGGCCCCTACGCCGGTGTGTACGGGCGGGCCGAGGGCTTCGCCGGCGCGGAGGCGAGCGCAGGCGTCAAGGCGGGCAAGGACGGCGTGGTCGTCAACGCGAAGGCCTTCGCCGGGGCGAAGGCCTCCGTGGCCGGAGGCGGAGAGGTCGCCGGCATCGGCTTCGGCGCCACGGCCGAGGGGTGGGCCGGTCCTGGGGCCGAAGCCAAATGGGGCTTCGAGAAGAACGACGACGGCGTGTACAAGTTCGGGGGCAAGGTGGGGCTCTCCCCCGTCCTCGGCGGCTCCGTGGGGCTCGAGTTCACCGTTGATCCGGACAAGGTGTCCGAGAGTGTCGGCGACGCGGCCGACGCGGTGGGCAACGTGGTGGGCGACGGGGTCGACGCGCTCGGTGACGCCGCCGGGTCGGCCAAGGACACCGTGGGGGGCTGGTTCTCCTGATGTACTTCCGGTGGAAGGGGGGCACACGATGCCCATGACACTGCCCGTACCCATCGAGTTCCGCCTGCCGGAGGGCTGGATGCCGGCCGCGCCGCCGGACGACGTCGCCCTCCCGGACGTGGCCTTCGCCGCGGTGCATCCGCACCCGGACCACGGCTTCACCGCCAACATCACCGTCGTGGGGGAGGTCCCACCGGAAGCGGCGACTCTGGCGGAACTCGCCGACGAGTCGGCGCTGCGCCTGCGCGAGGCCGCCGGGCCGGTCGTGGTGGCCCACCGCCGCGAGGTCGGTTCCGCGGACGCTCCCGCCCTGACCCAGTGGCTCACGTTCTCGGCCGTCGTCGGCGGCACGCGACACGACCTCGTCCAGTCACAGGTCTTCCTGACCTTCCCGGACACCCACGATCCGCACCGGCGGGCGGTGATCCGGCTGGCCCTCACCGCGACGGCGACCCAGCACGAAGAGGTCCTGCGGGACTTCCAGGACTTCGTGCGCACGGTCGGCCCCGGCACGGGCGAGGAAGGAGCGTAACGATGGGCTTCCTGGACAACTACTTCGGCACCCGTGGACCCGAGGAGGGCGTCGCTCCACGCACGCCCCTGGAGGTCCGGACGGCGCTGCTGGCGCTCAACGGGCCGGGCGTCCCCTTCACCGTACGCAACGGAACGGCGAAGGAGGGCGACCTGGTGGCCGAGTGCAGCCTCCCCGAGCTGCGCGTGAGGCTCTGGACCCGGATGCGCCTGGACGCGGCGAAGCGGGAGGTACGAGCCCTCGACGAGCAGTGGGAGCTCTCGCTGACCGAGCACGTTCGCGGACAGCGCTCTCGCGGGCCGGCGAACGCGGTGTACCGGGTGTGGGGGAAGGAGACCGGACCCGACGGGCGCGAGCGCAGGGTCGAGACGTTCCGCTTCGAGACCCGGGATATGAAGGATCCCCTGCGCCAGGCGGTCCTGGACGCGGGATGGACCTGGCACGGCGTCCTGTTCCGGCTCTGACCGCCCCCCGACCGGTACGCAGGAGGGAGGCCTGGCGGGCCCCGACCGTCACCGGGGCCTCACCGGGAGGCAGGGGTGCGGACGTTCCCCCGCGTGCCGCACCGGTCTTCGGTACGGGCCGTCCGAGCGGTCCGATGTCAGTGGCGGACTCCAGGCTCACCACCATGGCAACGCTCCCGAACTCGGTTGCGTCCCTGTCCACTTCCGGTCCGGACGCCCCGCCGGACCGGCTCCTGCACGGCACCCGGGCGGCGGCGCGGACGCTGGCCGCCGAACACTTCGCGTTCTGTCCGGACACCATCGAGGCGGCCCCTCCGAACGGTCTGGACGCCTACGCCGAGAAGCATCTCCTGGGCCAGGAGACGTGGTCGTTCTGGTGGGACTGAGTAGGAGCGCTCAGGTGTCCGGTCGCCCAGCCCGGTTGACTCGTACGCATGCCCGACGACCTGCTCGATCCCCGTAGCCCTTACGCCTGGATCGCACCCCTGCTCTCGACACTCGTCACCCTGCCCGCAGCGGGTGCGGCCCTCTTCTACGGCGCGCTCTCCCCCATGGCCTGCGACTCCTGCAACGGCGCCGCCGCCGACCGCTTCACCGACTCGTTCGCAGTGGGCTGGGGCGTCCTCTGCGTCGGCCTGCTGCTGTCGCTGGTCGCGCTGGTGGCGAGCTGGGTCCTGCCCTGGCGCCGACGGCGGGACCCGGCCCGCTTGTTGCTCGCATGGGCCGCGCCCGCTGCCGTGCTGTGCGCCTTCATCGCCTTCATGGGCCTCGTCGACTGGCCCTGACCAGGCGGTCAGGGGGCTTTGAGCAGGTCGCGAAGCCCGGCGACGTACGCGCGCACGTCCCGTTCGGCGGGCAGTTCGACGGGGGCCTGCGGCGCCTCGCGCCCAGGCAGTCGGCAGGCGCGGCAGAGACCGTCCGGAAGTACCTCGGCTCGACCGGGTACCCCGCACTCGGTGCACTCCATCATCGCCCGCCCGGCAGGCGCACCGGCAGCGGGCGGCAGGGGGGCGGCGGGCGCCTGGGGCGGGATCTTGTCCGTGAGACGGCGGCGGACGAACCCGACCGGGGAGTCGACCTGGGCGGGCAGCCGGGCGACGAGGGCGTCGATGAGGTAGTCGGCGTCCACGCCACGCGCGAACCACCCTGCGGCCAGCGGCTCGAGGACCGCGCAGTCGGCTGCGGAGAGCGCCAGACGGGCATCGACGCGGCCGAGTCGTGCCAGGGCCGCGTACGCGACCGAAGGGCCCTCCTGCACGGGCGGGACCGGTGCCTGCGTCCGCTGCCGGGGGACGACGGGAGTCCCCGGCTGCCCGGCCTCGGGCACCGGCACGGCCTCCGCCCCGCGCACGACCTCGGGCTCGTCCACCGTCGGCTGCTTGCGTTCGGCACCGATGAGCGCCCCCCACCACGCGTTGTCACGGGCGGTGCGGGACCAGAACGTGCGGAAGACCCAGCGCACCTGCCCGCCCTCACCGGTCACCAGGCACCGCACGCGGCGCAGGTACCCGGCGACGGACAGGGCCCTGAGGGCCGAGCCGACCGCCTGCTGACCGTAGAGCGGCAGCTGCTTGGCCAGGCCCTTGACGTCCATGGCCGCGCCGTCGGGCAGCTGGTCGATGAACCCGGCGATGCTGCGCTCACGCGGCGGCAGCAGCGTGAAGTCGTCTCGGCCACGCGGCTGTTGGTCCGGGGCGGAGCGCTTGCCGTAACCGGGAGTGGCCATCGGGTACGGGCGCGAGGATGCGGGGGCGCGAAGGGCGGAGCTAGTCTGCTGGGTAGCCACGAGATCGGTCCTTCGATCTTGGGGTGAGACCCCGGCCTGGTGTTGCTAGCACCGCGTCGGGGTCGTTCTGTTTCCGCACCGTAAGCAGTCGCCACACTCTGCTGCAAGTTGGTCACGATTAGTCATACTTGCTGACCGCGACGGGTCCGGGAGGTCGGGAAGGTCTTTCCCCACCCTTCTTTCCCCTACCGGTTGTAAGAAGGCGCTCGAATCCCGGAGCCCGCATCCCGAAGCCCGCGTCCCGAAGCTCGAGCGTCGGGCCCGACGGCTGCCGCCACCACCCGGACGAGTGATCCCGCCCCTCCCGGAGCTCGATCCTCGGCACCCGGGTCCCGAAGCCTGAGCTTCGAGCTCCGGTTTCATGCCGTCGCCTCCGCACGATCCTCCGCCTGCTTCAGCACCCGCTCGATCGCCGCAGGCGGCTTGCCCGGCGGATAACCGCACGGACGCGGGAGCCGAAGCACCCGGGCCATGATCCGGTCCCCGGGGGTTGTCCCTGCGGATCCGCTCGTACCGCGCGTGCGCGATCCGCGCGAGGACCGAGTCGTCCATCTGCTCGCGACCGCCGAGGGTCGGCAGCCGGGGCGTCGCAGAAGGCCGGACACGGGCGAGGAGCGGGATTCCCGCCACCCGTAGCAGCGTTCTCGATGCCACGGAAAGCGGGCCACGACCTGTCGTGACCCGCTCCAGGACCTCCGCGAGGCGTCAGCGCCCGAGCCGTTGCGCGACCTCCGTCGCCCAGTACGTCAGGATCATCCGCGCCCCCGCCCGCCGGATGCCCAGCAGGCTCTCCATGATCGCCGCGTCACGGTCGATCCAGCCCTTCTCCGCGGCGGCCTCGATCATCGCGTACTCGCCGCTGATCTGGTACGCCGCGACCGGCACGTCCACCGTCTCGGCGACCTTGGCAAGGATGTCCAGGTACGGGCCGGCGGGCTTGACCATGACCATGTCGGCGCCCTCCTCCAGGTCGAGCGCCAGCTCGCGCAGCGACTCACGGATGTTCGCCGGGTCCTGCTGGTACGTCTTGCGGTCGCCCTTGAGCGAGGAGCCCACCGCCTCGCGGAACGGGCCGTAGAAGGCGGAGGAGTACTTCGCGGTGTAGGCGAGGATCGACACGTCCTCGTGCCCGGTCTGGTCCAGCGCGTCCCGGATCACCCCGACCTGGCCGTCCATCATGCCGCTCGGGCCCACCACGTGCGCGCCGGCGTCGGCCTGGACCTGGGCCATCTCGGCGTACCGCTCCAGCGTCGCGTCGTTGTCGACACGGCCGTCCTCGGTCAGCACCCCGCAGTGCCCGTGGTCCGTGTACTCGTCCAGACAGAGGTCGGACATGACCACGAGATCGTCGCCCACCTCCTTCCGGACCGCCCGCAGACCGGCCTGGAGAATGCCCTCCGGGTCGGTCCCCGCCGTCCCCCGGGCGTCCTTCTTCCCGTCCAGCGGTACGCCGAAGAGCATGATCCCCGAGACACCCGCCGCGACCGCGTCGACGGCGGCCTTCCGCAGCGTGTCCAGGGTGTGCTGCTGCACGCCGGGCATGGCCGAGATGGCGACCGGGGCGTCGATGCCCTCTCGCACGAACGCGGGCAGGATCAGGTTCGCCGGGTCGAGCCGGGTCTCGGCGACCATGCGGCGCATGACGGGGGTCGTCCGCAGCCGGCGGGGCCGCGAGCCGGGGAAGTTTCCGTAATCGGTCATCCTTCGAGACTAGACCCGCACACATCACCGGTTTACCGACATCCGAACCGGAAAAACACGGCCCCGACCAGCCCTCCGGGCCACCATGACACGACACCGGACGGAAATCACGTCGACAGAACCCCCCGAAGCCCGGCAGAGTGCCCGCTCGTGACGAGCAGCGAACTGTGGGACAAGGTGACCGCCGACCGCTACGACACCGAAGAGGGACCGAGATCCACCGCCGCCTTCCTCGGACCGACCCTCGACTTCCTCTCCGAACTCGCCGGTGACGGGCGGGCCCTGGAGTTCGCCATCGGGACCGGTCGCGTCGGCGTCCCACTCCGTGAACGCGGCATACCGGTGACCGGTATCGAGCTCTCCGAGCACATGGCGGCCGTACTACGACGCAAGATGGACGAGGACCGGCTCCCGGTCACCGTCGGGGACATGGCGACGACCGTCGTCCCCGGCACGTTCTCGCTGGTCTACGTCGTCTACAACACCATCTCGAACCTGCTCACCCAGGACGAGCAGGTCGAGTGCTTCCGCAACGCCGCACGCCATCTGGGACCCGGCGGCCGGTTCGTCGTCGAGCTCGGTGTGCCACCGCTGCGGCTCCTGCCGCCGACACAGACCGCGGTGCCGTTCGACATCTCCGAGCGGCACCTCGGCTTCGACACCTTCGACCTGGTCGGGCAGCTCCTCGTATCGCACCACTTCACCCGCGAGGAAGACGGCAGCTACCGACGCGGCAGCTGCCGCCAGCGATACGCGTGGCCGGCGGAACTCGACCTCATGGCGAAGATCGCCGGACTCCAGCTGGAACGCCGGGTCGCCGACTGGGAGGGGACACCGTTCACCCAGGACTCCGGCGGACACATCTCGGTATGGCGTAAGCCCCTCTGAGACCCGGAAGTCACGGGCGCGGCCGCACGGGGGTACGCGAAAGGGTCCGGCCGCTCCCCGAGGAAGCGACCGGACCCCGCACATCCGCTCCGACCGGTCAGGTCGTCGTCCGGCGCCGTCTCGCACCCGGACGGCGCTCGCTCGGCCGCGTCACCGGGTCACCGGCCTCCTTCGCCGCGTCCCGGCGCTGCGCGCCGAAGTCCGCCAGCGCCTGGGCCAGCTTGTGCACCGAGGGCTCCGGGGACAGGACGTCGACCCGCAGGCCGTGTTCCTCCGCGGTCTTCGCCGTGGCCGGACCGATGCACGCGATCACCGTCACGTTGTGCGGCTTGCCCGCGATACCGACCAGGTTGCGCACCGTCGAGGACGAGGTGAAGAGCACCGCGTCGAACCCGCCGCCCTTGATCGCCTCCCGGGTGTCGGCCGGCGGCGGCGAGGCGCGGACCGTGCGGTACGCGGTGACGTCGTCGACCTCCCAGCCCAGCTCGATGAGCCCGGCCACCAGCGTCTCCGTGGCGATGTCCGCCCGCGGCAGGAACACCCGGTCGATCGGGTCGAAGACCGGGTCGTACGGCGGCCAGTCCTCCAGCAGGCCGGCGGCCGACTGCTCGCCCGACGGAACCAGGTCCGGCTTCACACCGAAGTCGATCAGCGCAGCCGCCGTCTGCTCACCGACGGCCGCGACCTTGATCCCGGCGAAGGCACGGGCGTCGAGACCGTACTCCTCGAACTTCTCCCGCACGGCCTTCACCGCGTTCACCGAGGTGAAGGCGATCCACTCGTAGCGGCCCGTCACCAGACCCTTGACCGCGCGCTCCATCTGCTGGGGCGTGCGCGGCGGCTCCACGGCGATCGTCGGCACCTCGTGGGGCACCGCACCGTACGAACGCAGCTGGTCGGAGAGCGACGCCGCCTGCTCCTTCGTACGCGGCACGAGCACCTTCCAGCCGAACAGCGGCTTGGACTCGAACCACGCCAGCTGGTCGCGCCGGGCGGCGGAGCTGCGCTCCCCGACCACGGCTATGACCGGCTGGTGCCCGTCCGGCGACGGGAGGACCTTGGCCTGCTTCAGTACCTGGGCGATCGTCCCGAGGGTCGCCGTCCAGGTCCGCTGGCGGGTCGTGGTGCCGGCGATCGTGACCGTGAGCGGGGTGTCGGGCTTGCGGCCCGCCGAGACCAGCTCACCGGCGGCCGCGGCCACCGAGTCGAGCGACGTGGACACGACGGCCGTCGCGTCGCTCGCGCCGACCTCCGCCCAGCAGCGGTCCGAGGCGCTGCGGGCGTCGACGAAGCGCACATCGGCGCCCTGCGCGTCCCGCAGCGGTACCCCGGCGTACGCGGGCACCCCGACGGCGTTCGCCACACCGGGAACCACCTCGAAGGGCACACCCGCGGCGGCACAGGCGAGCATCTCCGCACCCGTGTCGCCGTCCATACCAGGATCGCCGGCGACAGCACGGACGACCCGCCTGCCGCCCTTGGCGGCCTCCATGACAAGATTGGCGGCGTCCCTGAGGACGGGCACCCCGGCGGCTGCTGACGCCATGTCAACAACCGTCATCTCAGGCGTGCTTACCCCTGCCCGCGCATGGCAGCGAACGACGTCGAGAACGTCGGGTTCCGCCACAAGGACGTCCGCGCTCGCGAGCGCCTCGACAGCGCGAAGAGTCAGCAGTCCCGGGTCGCCGGGACCGGCGCCGAGGAAGGTGACGTGCCCTGCGGACAGGACAGGGAAGTCGGATACGACGGGGCCGATGGGGCTCAAAGTGCTCGCTCCCCCATAAGACCGGCCGCACCCTTGGCAAGCATCTCGGCCGCGAGTTCGCGACCGAGGGCCGCCGCGCCGTCGTGCGACGTGGGAACGGAACCGGTGATGGACATCTGCACCAGGCGGGCGCCGTCGGGGGAACCGACGACACCGCGCAGGCGCAGTTCGTTGACAGTCTGCCCGTCGACCAGGAGGTCGGCCAGCGCACCCACAGGTGCGGAGCAGCCGGCCTCCAGGGCGGCGAGCAGGGCGCGCTCGGCGGTCACGGCGGCCCGGGTGTGCGGGTCGTCGAGCTCGGCGAGAGCTGCGGCGAGGTCGGCGCTGCTCGCAGCGCACTCGATCGCCAGTGCTCCCTGGCCGGGAGCGGGCAGGACGGTGTCGACCGGCAGGAAGTCCGTCACCTCACCGGTCCGGCCGAGACGGCTGAGCCCGGCGGCGGCCAGAACCACCGCGTCCAGCTCACCGCTTCGTACGAAACCGATACGCGTGTCGACGTTGCCACGGATCGCCACGGTCTCGATGTCGAGACCGTGCGACCGGGCGTACGCGTTGAGCTGCGCCATCCGGCGCGGCGAACCGGTGCCGACGCGGGCACCGGACGGCAGCTGCCCCAAGGTCAGCCCGTCCCGCGCCACCAGTACGTCGCGCGGGTCCTCGCGCTGCGGTACGGCGGCCAGGACGAGGCCCTCCGGCTGTGCGGTCGGCAGGTCCTTGAGCGAGTGGACGGCGAAGTCCACGTCGCCGCGCGACAGCGCCTCGCGCAGGGCGGCGACGAACACGCCGGTCCCGCCGATCTGCGCCAGGTGCTCCCGGGAGATGTCGCCGTACGTCGTGATCTCGACCAGCTCGACGGCGCGCCCGGTCACCTTGCTGACGGCCTCGGCGACGATGCCGGACTGCGCCATGGCGAGCTTGCTGCGCCGGGTGCCGAGCCGGAGCGGTTTGGTGGTCTCCCCGCCCAGGGGTGAGTTGTCGGTCATGACCGCCCTCTATTCGGGTCGTTCAGGTCTGCCCGGGAGACGGCGGCCACCGTCTGCGGGTCGAGGTCGAAGAGTTCCCGCAGCGCGTCGGCGTACCCGGCGCCGCCGGGCTCGCTGGCGAGCTGCTTGACCCGCACGGTGGGCGCGTGCAGGAGCTTGTCGACGACGCGGCGCACGGTCTGCGTGATCTCGGCGCGCTGCTTCTCGTCCAGGTCGGGGAGGCGTCCGTCGAGCCGCGCGATCTCGCCGGCCACCACATCGGCGGCCATGGTGCGCAGGGCGACGACGGTCGGCGTGATGTGGGCGGCCCGCTGGGCGGCACCGAACGCGGCGACCTCCTCGGCGACGAGCGTGCGCACCCGGTCCACATCGGCGGCCATCGGGGCGTCCGCGGACGCCTCCGCGAGCGACTCGATGTCGACGAGGCGCACACCGTCGACGCGGTGGGCCGCTCCGTCGATGTCACGCGGCATGGCGAGGTCGAGGAGGTGCAGCCGTACGGGACCGGTGGCCGCGGGCGGCACGGGTGCCCGGCGCACAGCCCTGCCCTGTCCGGCCGCCGCGGCGGATCCGTTCTCCACCCAGGCGGCGTGCCGGTCCAGCTCGGCGGGCACGGCGGCCGGGGCCGTGGACGGCCTGTCCGCGGTGTCGAAGCCGACCCCGAGCGCCTCGGCGACGGCCTCGGCGGTCAGCACGAGCCCGGTCGCGCCGGTGCACGACACCACGACGTCGGCACGTGTCAGTTCGCCCGCCACCGCGCCCATCTCCACGGCGCGCGCCCGGCTCCGGCCGCTCTGGCCGAGGATCTCGACGAGCCGGTCGGCACGCGCCCGGGTCCGGTTGGCGACGACGACCTCGGCGACACCGGCGCGCACCAGGGTGGCGGCGGCGAGGGAGGACATCGAGCCGGCGCCGATCACCAGGGCACGCTTGCCCGCGGCCCACCCCGTCACCTCGGCGCCGTCCGCGAGCTGCTCCAGGCCGAACGTGACGAGCGACTGTCCGGCCCGGTCGATCCCGGTCTCGCTGTGGGCGCGCTTGCCGACCCGCAGGGCCTGCTGGAAGAGGTCGTTCAGCAGGCGTCCCGCGGTGTGGAGCTCCTGGCCCAGGGCGAGCGCGTCCTTGATCTGGCCGAGGATCTGCCCCTCGCCCACGACCATCGAGTCCAGCCCGCACGCCACCGAGAAGAGGTGGTGGACCGCACGGTCCTCGTAGTGCACATAGAGATACGGAGTGAGCTCGTCGAGTCCGACGCCGCTGTGCTGCGCGAGCAGCGTGGACAGCTCGGCCACGCCCGCGTGGAACTTGTCCACGTCCGCGTACAGCTCGATGCGGTTGCAGGTGGCCAGCACGGCCGCCTCGGTCGCGGGCTCCGCGGCGAGGGTGTCCTGCAGCAGCTTCATCTGGACGTCGGCCGGCAGCGAGGCCCGCTCCAGCACGGAGACGGGGGCGCTGCGGTGGCTCAGTCCTACGACCAGGAGGCTCATGCCGGCATCACGGCGGGCATGTCCCCGTCGGGTCCCTTCCGGCCGGCGGGGGTGGCGCGCACGGGCGGCGCCTGTCCGGCGTCGGCGTCCACGACCGCGACGCCGTCGGCGGCGGCTTCCTCGCCGGCCTTGCGCTGCTCGTGGAAGGCGAGGATCTGGAGTTCGATGGAGAGGTCCACCTTGCGCACGTCGACGCCGTCGGGCACGGAGAGCACCGTGGGCGCGAAGTTCAGGATGGACGTCACCCCGGCGGCGACGAGCCGGTCGCAGACCTGCTGGGCCGCGCCGGGCGGGGTGGTGATGACGCCGATGGACACACCGTTGTCACTGATGATCCGGTCCAGGTCGTCGGTGTGCTGGACGGCGATCCCGGCGACGGGCGTACCCGTCATGGCGGGGTCCGCGTCGATCAGGGCGGCGACGCGGAAACCGCGGGAGGCGAAACCGCCGTAGTTGGCGAGCGCGGCGCCGAGGTTGCCGATGCCGACGATGGCCACGGGCCAGTCCTGGGTGAGCCCGAGTTCGCGGGAGATCTGGTAGACGAGATACTCGACGTCGTACCCGACACCGCGGGTGCCGTAGGAGCCCAGGTAGCTGAAGTCCTTGCGCAGCTTGGCGGAGTTGACCCCCGCCGCCGCGGCGAGTTCCTCGGAGGAGACCGTGGGGACAGAGCGCTCGGAGAGCGCCGTCAGTGCGCGTAGATACAGCGGTAGCCGGGCGACGGTGGCCTCGGGAATTCCTCGGCTACGGGTCGCCGGTCGGTGAGTTCGGCCAGTTGCCACGGTGCTCCTGCGGGATGAGCGGGGCTGCAGGCGGCCGTATGTCCAAAGACCGCCCCGTCGACAGCAGGCTATGTCTTTGTGAACGCGTGCACAAAGATAGTGTCCGTTTTGTCCGGTCAAAGTGACCGGGGTCACGCATATTCCTCGCGCGATCCCGGAACCCGGGACCTCGTCAGCCCGTTGCGGGCCCGAAGGGGGCACGGCGGTACACACTCCTCATGTCCATGCCCCCGAGACCACTCAAAACGCCCACGATGGTAGCCGGGTTCCGCCCGGGAAGTGCCCTTCGCGCCGCGCGGAGCGGGCTACGCGCCCAGCGCCGCCCGCAGCCGCGCCGGATCCACCCGCCAGAACGTGTGCTGTTCGCCATCGATCAGCACCACCGGAATCTGCTCCCAGTACTCCTTGTGCAGGGCCTCGTCCCGCGTGATGTCCTTCTCCGTCCAGGAGGCGCCGGTCTCCTCGCAGACCGCGCTCACCACCGTCCGCGCCTCGTCACACAGATGGCAGCCGGGCTTCCCCACGAGGGTCACCACCCGGTCCGCGGGCTTCTTCCTGGCACGACGCAACAGGGCACTCATGCCCCCATTCTGCGCCCCTGGGGCCACCGCTCCGTCACCCGTTCGCCATGACGCCCCCGAAGAGTTCACACCGCGGCATCCCGCCGGGTCCGGAACGGCCGAACGGAATGGTTATGCTCACGCCATGGCCGCTCTTGGATGGCTCACACCCCGCAGGCGCCCCGCCACGGCACGGAGCGTGCTGGCAGGCGAGGCCGCGGCCGAGGCCGCGCAGAAGGCGACGCTCCCCGCAGGCGAGTCCCCCCTTCCCGCCGACGCACTGGATCTGCTGACCGCCGTCGAGGAGACCGCCGAGCCGGCGTTCCCGGTGGCCGGGGACGAGCGGGCCGCCGCCTTCTTCGACCTCGACAACACCGTGATGCAGGGCGCCGCGCTCTTCCACTTCGGCCGCGGCCTGTACAAGCGGAAGTTCTTCCAGCGCCGCGAACTGACCCGGTTCGCCTGGCAGCAGGCATGGTTCCGGCTGGCCGGCGTCGAGGACCCGGAACACATGCAGGACGCCCGCGACAGCGCCCTTTCCATCGTCAAGGGCCACCGCGTCTCCGAGTTGATGTCCATCGGCGAGGAGATCTACGACGAGTACATGGCCGACCGCATCTGGCCCGGCACCCGCGCCCTCGCCGAGGCCCACCTCGACGCGGGCCAGAAGGTCTGGCTGGTCACGGCCGCCCCGGTGGAGACCGCCACGATCATCGCCCGCCGCCTCGGCCTGACCGGCGCCCTGGGCACCGTCGCCGAATCGGTCGACGGCGTCTACACCGGCCGCCTGGTCGGCGAACCGCTGCACGGCCCGGCGAAGGCCGAGGCGGTACGCGCCCTGGCGGCGGCGGAGGGCCTCGACCTGGAGCGCTGCGCCGCCTACAGCGACTCGCACAACGACATCCCGATGCTCTCCCTGGTCGGCCACCCGTACGCGATCAACCCGGACTCCAAGCTGCGCAAGCACGCCCGGGCCCTGGACTGGCGGCTGCGCGACTACCGCACGGGGCGCAAGGCCGCCAAGGTCGGCATCCCCGCGGCCGCGGGCGTCGGCGCCCTGGCCGGCGGCACCGCCGCCGCGGTCGCCCTCCACCGCCGCCGCCGCTGAACCGGGCCGGCCCGCCGCCCGCCCCGAGGCCACGCCCGGGCCGTACGGCCGATCGTGAGGGGTTCGCCCCGCCCCGGCACCCACCGCTCCCGCCAGTCGCGTTGCGTACACGCGACCACAACCCGTCGCCTCCGCAGACAGTTGTCGAAGCAAATCGATCAATAACCGATCACGATCTGCTGCCCGAACCGTCACTTAGAGGTTACGGAAGCGACGTAACCGATGATTTAAGCAACTCGGTGTAGCACCTCCTGCACGAAGCGTTATTCTCCTCAGACGCACAAGGAGCCCGCCCCCCACTACCACGGGTGACGGTTTTCGAACTGCACGTGATGGAAGCTCTGCCTCTGGGAGTCCCGTGTACCCACACGTCGGGGTTGACACCTCGGGCCTGGCTACGCTGCGCGCAATGGTCCTCGACCTCTTGCGCGGCTTCGTCCCCACCGCGTACGCCGCCCCCGCATTTGCCACCCCTGCACCTGCCGGCCCCTGCTATGCGCTGGCCGAACGCAGTGCGGCGGTCGGAAGACGCAGCAACCGCGGCGCCACGGCCGCTGCGCCGTCGGCTCCCGTCCGCCGGCCGACAGCCGACAGCGACAGCGCGCGCATGATGGACCTCGTCGAGCGCGCGCAGGCCGGTGAGGCCGAAGCCTTCGGCCGCCTGTACGACCAGTACAGCGACACCGTGTACCGGTACATCTACTACCGCGTGGGAGGGAAGGCCACAGCGGAGGACCTCACCAGCGAGACGTTCCTGCGCGCACTCCGCCGCATCTCCACCTTCACCTGGCAGGGCCGGGACTTCGGCGCCTGGCTGGTCACGATCGCCCGGAACCTGGTCGCCGACCATTTCAAATCCAGTCGTTTCCGACTGGAAGTGACCACGGGCGAGATGCTCGACGCCAACGAGGTCGCACGGAGCCCCGAGGACTCCGTCCTGGAGTCCCTCTCCAACGCCGCACTGCTGCAGGCCGTACGGCGGCTCAACCCGCAACAGCAGGAGTGCGTCACGCTGAGGTTCCTGCAGGGCCTCTCGGTCGCCGAGACCGCCCGGGTCATGGGAAAGAACGAGGGCGCCATCAAGACGTTGCAGTACCGCGCCGTCCGTACGCTCGCCCGCCTCCTGCCCGACGACGCACGCTGAGTCCCCGCCGCCCACGGCCCGCCCGTCCCCCGGCCCGGGGACTCACCCGGCGGCCCCTTCCCCCGCAGCCCCCGTCACCTCCAGTGACGTGCTCGTGACACACTGCAGGATCGTCCTCCGTCCGTAACCCAACTGTCGCGCCCCTCGTTGTGCCGGATGCAGGCCCCCTGTCACCACCCGGACCGGCCCCACTCGCTCGATCGTGTGGGAAAACGTCCGGTGGGCAACCTTCCGGACCCTCAGGGGAGTCGACCGTCATGACGAGAGGAGGTGCCGCCAGTGATCGCAAACGTTTCGGCACACCGGCGGGCGAACGCCTTCGCCCAGGCCCTGGAGGAGCAGTCGCCCCAGGGTGCGGCGGCCGTACAGCCCGAGGACCCGGCCGAACAGGCCGACCACGGACCGCTGTTGGCCCTGGCGAACGGCCTCGGTGAGCTACCGAAGCCGCAATTGGATCCCGAGGTGAAAGTGGTGCAACGAGCCCAGCTCGTCGCCGCCATGGAAACCATGTTCGCCGAAGGTGGTGCGTCCACGGGCCCTACGGTGCCCGAACAGCGGAGCAAGGGAGCACACCGCGCCTCCCCGCTCCGGAAGCTGCGCCCGCGCTCCCGCTGGGCGAAGGGCCTCACCGCCGGCGGACTCACGGTCGGAGTGGCCGCGGGAGCCTTCGGCGGAGTAGCCGCTGCCAGTTCCGACGCCCTGCCCGGTGATTCCCTGTACGGGCTCAAGCGCGGCATGGAGGACATCCAGCTCGGCATGGCCGACGGCGAGACCGACCGCGGCGAGGCCTACCTCGACCAGGCGTCGACCCGCCTGAGCGAGGCCCGCCGACTGATGGAGCGGGCCCGCGCCGGCGAACTGGACCACGAATCGCTCGGCGAGGTCAGACGCACCCTCGACCGCATGACGCGGGACGCCACCGAGGGCCACCGTCTGCTCCACTCCGCCTACCGCCGGGACGGGGCCATCGGACCGATCAGGACGCTGGACACCTTCTCCCGCTCGCACCGCGCGAGCTGGAGCAACCTCCGCGACCGGCTGCCCGTCCAGCTGACCGACGTCGGCGAGAAGGTCAGCTCCGTCTTCGAGGCCATGGACCAGGAGGTCGCACCGCTCCAGGCCCTGCTCCCACCCACTCCGGACAGCGGCGACGAGGTACGGCGACCCACCTCCCCCGACCCCGGCGGCAACCCCTCGGGGCCGGCCGGCACGGCGCCGTCCTCACCCGCGGGCCCGCATGACGGCAAGGACGGCGGAACGGCGCCCGAGCCGTCCGGCTCCCGCTCCGGCAGCGGCCCGGCCGACGGCCTGATCAACGGCGGCACGGACGGCCTGCTGGACGACCTCCCCACCGGCGGCGCCACCCCGTCCGCCCCCGGTGGCGAGGCCGACCCGTCCCCCGCACCGGACGTGACCCTGCCGCCCCTCCTCCCGGGCCTGCTGCCCGGTCTGGGCATCGACGGCGAAAACCTCCAGCCGTAGCCGGGACACACGAAGAGGCGGGGCCGTCCGACCGGGCGGCCCCGCCTCTTCGGCGTGCCCTCGGTCAGAAGAAGACCGAACGGCGCTGCACCAGCAGCTTGTACAGCGTGTGCTGGATCTGCTCCCGCACCTGGTCGGTCAGGTTGAACATCAGCATCGGGTCCTCCGCCGCCTCCGGCGGATAGCCGTCCGTCTCGATCGGCTCACCGAACTGGATCGTCCACTTCGTCGGCAACGGAACCGCGCCCAGCGGGCCCAGCCACGGGAACGTCGGCGTGATCGGGAAGTAGGGGACCCCCAGCACCCGCGCCAGCGTCTTCGAGTTGCCGATCATCGGGTAGATCTCCTCCGCGCCCACGATCGAGCACGGCACGATCGGCACCCCGGCCCGCAGCGCCGTCGACACGAAGCCGCCCCGCCCGAAACGCTGGAGCTTGTACCGCTCCCCGAACGGCTTGCCGAGGCCCTTGAAGCCCTCCGGCATCACACCGACCACCTCGCCGCGCTGCAGCAGCCGTTCCGCGTCCTCCGCGCACGCCAGCGTGTGACCGGCCTTCCTGGCGAGCTCGTTGACCACCGGAAGCATGAAGACCAGATCCGCCGCCAGCAGCCGCAGGTGCCGCTCCGCCGGGTGGTGGTCGTGCACCGCGACCTGGAGCATCAGCCCGTCCAGCGGCAGGGCCCCCGAGTGGTTGGCCACCACGAGCGCCCCGCCGTCAGACGGGATGTTCTCGACACCCTTGACCTCGACCCGGAAGTACGTGTCCGCGAGCGGCCGCAGCACCGACATGAGGACCTGGTCGGTCAGTTCCCTGTCGTAGCCGAACTCGTCGACGTCGTAGTCACCCGTGACCCGCCGCCGCAGGAACGCGAGCCCGCCCGCGATCCGCCGGTCCCAGCCACCCCGCCCGGAGCCCTCCTGCGGCTCCTGGGGCGCCGCCGCCGCCCGGACGGCGCCCTCCGGCACCTGGCCCCCCGGGAGGGCACTGACGGGCGCCGCACCCGTCTGCGCGGGCGTCCTGTCCCGGCCGGTGCCCGGCAGCGCGCTTCTGCGCCGTCCCGCCCCCGCGCGTGAACGGTCGTCGTCGAACGGGATCACCTTGGCGTCCGCCATCGTCGGTCGCGCTCCTCTACCTGGCGCCGTCAGTCGGATGTGTCGTATCGGCCGCGCCCCCGGCGAAGGGGAGCCCGGCCAGCCGGTCGACGGCTCTGCCCATCCTCTCCGGCGGCAGCAGTCCGGGCCCCCGGCTCCGCGCGAACTCCGCGAACGTCTCCGCGGTGGTGAACGCCGGCCGGAAACCCAGTGTCTCGCGCATCTGGACGGTCGAGACGACCCTGCCGTGGGTGAGCAGCCGGATCTGCTCGGGCGAGAAGTCGGTCATCCCCACCGTACGGAGCGCCGAGCCCACCCAGGTGACGGCGGGCAGCAGAACCGGCACGGTCGGGCGGCCGAGCCGCCGCGAGCACTGGGAGAGCAGCAGCACCCCGTCCCCGGCGATGTTGAACGTGCCGCTGTTCAGGGTCCCCCGCCGTGGCTCGCGGGACGCGATCTCCAGGACGTCGACGACGTCGTCCTCGTGGACGAACTGGAGCCTCGGGTCGTAGCCGAAGACCGTCGGCAGGACGGGCAGTGACAGGTAGTCGGCCAGCGGCGAATCGGGGTCGGGGCCCAGGATGTTCGCGAACCGGAGCACGCACACGGCCACGTCCGGCCTGCGGCGGGCGAAGCCGCGTACGTACCCCTCGACCTCCACGGCGTCCTTCGCGAAGCCGCCGCTGGGAAGGGACTTGGGCGGGGTCGTCTCGGTGAAGACCGCGGGATCCCGCGGCGCGGAGCCGTAGACGCTCGTACTGGACTTCACCACCAGCCGCTGGACGGTGGGGGATTTCTGGCACGCGCCGAGCAGCTGCATGGTGCCGATGACGTTGGTCTCCTTGACCGTCGTCCGGCCGCCCGCGCCGAGCACCCTGGCGGAGACGTCCAGATGGACGACGGTGTCGACGGAGTGCTCGGCCAGGACCCTGGCGATCGCGGGCTGCCGGATGTCCGCCATGACGAACGTGGCGTCACCCAGCCGGTGCCCGGGCGTGACCGCGTCGACGGCGATCACCCGGTCCACCCCGGGGTCGCGCTGGACACGCCGAACGAAGCGGCCGGCCAGCTGCCGGGCCGCGCCTGTGACGAGCACGATCTTCCCCAAGATCAGCGCCTTCCGTCGGTCGTTCCTCGAGCGGGGTCTTCCCCTGGCCGTCACCGTAGCCGCTGGACGCCTGCCTGTGACGGCCCCATGACCGGCTTTACCGAACCGATGGCGGGAAACACACCGACGCCGGAAGGAGACGGGCGGGAGAACCGCGCGGGCCGGCCGGAAGAGCCCGCGGGCGCCCCTGCGGCAGGGCCGCCGCCGGCCCCGTGGAGACCTCCTGGCACCCCGCCGGAGAAACGCCGAGGCCCTCCCGCCAGGTCGGCGGGAGGGCCTCGGACTCACGAACCGCGTTCGCTTACTTCTTGTTGCGACGCTGAACGCGCGTGCGCTTGAGCAGCTTGCGGTGCTTCTTCTTGGCCATCCGCTTGCGCCGCTTCTTGATAACAGAGCCCACGACTACCCTCGCTCACTTCTTCTTCACTGGTGCGGGGCGTCTGGGCCCACACGACCTACGTCGGCCTAGCCTACCCGCCACCGCGTGAGGGACGTAATCCGAGGGCGACGTCAGGCCGACTCCACCCCCACGAAGGAGTCGCGGAGATACTCGTGAACCGCTTGCTCCGGGACCCGGAAGGACCTTCCCACCCTGATCGCCGGCAGATGACCGCTGTGCACCAAGCGGTACACGGTCATCTTCGACACCCTCATGACCGAGGCGACTTCCGCCACGGTCAGAAACTTGACCTCGTTGAGAGGCCTCTCGCTGCCAGCAGCCATGACCCACCTGTACCTTCCGCACGAGACGCGCACCGGCTTCCCCTCCGGTGACTCTTCGTCGTTGTGCGCTCACTCCCCAGATTAGGTGCGGGTGATGCGAGTGGGGAAGAGGTGAGACGATCGGCCGCCTACTGGGACAGATGCGCCCGATTGAGTACATACCGAACGAGGGGCCGGTAGTACTCCGACCGCACACCGTCATCCACCGGTACGGCCACGGACACCCGCCCCTCGGCCTCCCCCACGAAGAGCGCGGGATCGTCCGTGTCGGCCGGACCGATGGCCTCGATACCCAGTTGACCTGCCCCGCAGACCCACCCGTGGTCCCCGATCACCAACTCGGGCAGCACCGCACGCGCTTCGGCGATCCGCTCCAGCACGGCCCGGACCGGCAGCGGTGAATGGGTATGTGCGCCGGTGTCACTCCCCGCGGCCCGCACGCCCGGTTCGCGCACCAGCGCGACTCCCCGTACGTAGTCGAGACTGTACGTGCGTACGCCGAACCGGGTCGTTATGTCGACACATCTGCCCTGCGCGGGGGTGAGGACCGTACACCCTGCCGCCGACAGGGCGTCTGCCAGC
The DNA here is from genome assembly GCF_044334475.1 of Streptomyces sp. NPDC020780. Lineage (NCBI taxonomy): Bacteria > Bacillati > Actinomycetota > Actinomycetes > Kitasatosporales > Streptomycetaceae > Streptomyces > Streptomyces sp. NPDC020780. The sequence continues at coordinate 339,460 of NZ_JBIRTB010000010.1, forward strand.
CCGGCGTAGAACTCGAGCAGCCGGTGCGGATGCCCGGTCCCCAGGAGGACGGGGACCCGCCTCCGCGCGGCGCTCGCCAGCCGTTCCGCGAAAGCCTCCAGGGCGGCCAGGGTCCGCTCCGGATCGATCACGTCGGGCCCGGACACGTGACCCGGATCGGCCGAGACCCCGCACCTGTCGGCCATCAGCCGCAGCAGCTCCCCCTCCCCCCAGGCCCGTTCGGGCTGGAGCCCGAGCGTCACCCGCGGATCCCGCGCGGCGAAGAGCCGATAGCTCCGCAGGCTGTCCTCCCGTGAGGTGGCCACGGGCCCGGCCAGCCGGGCCGCCAGCAGATGAGCGCGCAGCGCTCCGGTGCTCAACACCCGCCCGATGGTGCCGCACCGGGACCAGCCCGGCACGGGAACCGTGGAAGACCACCACCGTTGGGCTAACCGGACTTGCGCGCGGGGCCACGGCCCTACTCAGACAGGAGGCGTCTGCCGCGCGAGGAGGCCGTCCGGGCGACGGCCTCCCTCAGGGGAGCAGTCCCCGCAGCGGGAACGCCGAGCGCCTGGCCGCCAGCACCGCCTGGTCCAGCCGGTCCGCGGGGTCGTACCCGTCCTCCCACGCCTGCCACGACGGCGTACGGCCGTCCGTCATCCGGGCGGGCCCCGACTGCCGCGTGCGGGCGTGGACCTCGTCCCGCCACGAGGACGGGATCACCGACTCCGGGTCCACCGGCGCGTGCGCGGCGATGCCCACCAGATGGGTCCACGACCGGGGCACCACGTCCACCACCGCGTAACCGCCGCCGCCCAGCGCCACCCAGCGCCCGTCCTGCGTAAAGGAATGGGCGAGGTCGTGACAGGCCGTCATGACAGCACGCTGTGCGTCCAGGGACACGGCGAGGTGGGCCAGCGGGTCCTCGACGTGCGTGTCGGCCCCGTGCTGGGTCACCAGCACCTGCGGCCGGAAGTCCGCCAGGAGTTCCGGCACCACGGCGTGGAAGGCGCGGAGCCACCCCGCGTCCCCCGTACCGGCGGGCAGCGCCACGTTCACGGCCCCGCCCTCGCCCGCCCCGGAGCCGGTCTCCTCCGGCCAGCCGGTCTGCGGGAACAGCGTGCGCGGATGCTCGTGCAGGGACACGGTCAGGACCCGCGGATCCTCCCAGAACGCCGCCTGCACCCCGTCCCCGTGGTGGACGTCCACATCGACGTACGCCACCCTTTCCGCCCCCAGTTCCAGGAGCCGGGCGATGGCGAGCGCCGGGTCGTTGTAGATGCAGAACCCCGAGGCGGCTCCGGGCATCGCGTGGTGCAGTCCGCCCGTGAAGTTCACGGCGTGCGCGGTCTCCCCGCGCCACACCGCTTCCGCGGCCCCCACCGATAGCCCCGAGATGAGCGCCGACACCTCGTGCATCCCGGCGAACGCGGGGTCGTCGACCGTCCCGAGCCCGTACGCCTGGTCGGCGGTCCTCGGATCGGCGGACGCGGCCCGGACGGCCGCCACGTAGTCCTCGCGGTGCACCAGCCGCAGCGTGGAATCCCCCGCGGCCTGGGACGACCGCACGTCCACCGCCCCGTCGAGCCCGAACGCCCGCACCAGCCCCATCGTCAGGGTCAGTCGGACGGGGTCCATGGGATGACCGGACCCGAAGTCGTAACCCGTTACTGCCTCATCCCACATCAGCCGCGCGCGCCCGCTCATGCCCGCCACCGTATCGGGCGGACTCCGCGCCGAACGACCTGGCGTACAGGAGCGTCGCGAGAACCAGCACCATCGGCACGACCATCGCGCCCCGGTAGCTCCACGCGTCGCCGAGCGTCCCCACCAGCGGCGACCCGACCAGGAAGCCCACGTAGTTGAAGACGTTGAGCCGGGCCACGGCCACATCGCTCGCACCGGGGAACATGCGCCCCGCGGCGGCGAACGTCTGCGGCACGATCACACAGAGCCCGAGCCCCAGCAGGGTGAACCCGAGCATTCCCCACCAGGCCCCCGGCGCGACGGCGACCACCCCGAACCCCACGGCCGCCAGGACACTCCCGCCCCGCACGACGGCCACCGCCCCGAACCGCCGCACCCCGAGGTCCCCGACGGCCCGTCCCAGCAGCGCGGTCACCATGTAGACGTTGTAGGGGACGGTCGCCAGCTGCTCCGAACTGCCCAGCACGTCCTGCAGATACTTCGCGCTCCAGTTGGAGACCGTCGAGTCCCCGATGTACGCGAACGCCATCACCAGGCAGAGCGGCAGCAGCATCCTGAACGGCACGGAGACCCCCGCGCCGGCCCCGGCTGCCTCCCGGGACCTTTGCCCCGTGTGCTCCCGGCCGTCCGTGTACCACCGGCTCCCCAGGAGTGCCGCGGGCAGCAGGACCATGACGGCCGGCAGGTAGGACGCGAGCAGCGGCAGGTCCCCGTGGGCGCCCGCCCACGCCATCGACGCACCCGCGATCCCGCCGAGGCTGTAGGCGGCGTGGAACCCGAGCATGATGCTCCGCCCGTACGCCCGCTGAAGACTGACGCCCATCATGTTCATCGAGGCGTCCAGCGCACCGACGGCCAGCCCGAACACCCCGAGCGCGACGGCGGCCTGCCACACCTCGCTGCCGGCACCGACGCCGAGGAGAGCCAGCAGTACGACGGGCTGTGCCCACCTGAGCACGGTCGCCGGGCGGACCCCTGCGACGACCTTCTCGGTGGCGACACTGGCGGCCCCCGCGAGGACCGGTACAGCGGCCAGGAAGGCGGGCAGCAGGCCGTCGGATATCCCGTACCTGTCCTGGACGGCGGGGATGCGTGTCACCAGCAGCGCGAAGGCCACTCCTTGCACCAGGAAGCTGAGGGTCAGGGAGCCTCTGCCGTAACGCAACCGCGCATCCGTCATGGCGGCGAGCGTAGAGCCACGGGCTACCGCTGGGTAGATGGGTCAGGCAAGCAGTTCGGGAAGCTGCGACATGTCGGAGAAGTGCCTGGTCACTCCGACGAGGCGGTCCGCCGGCATCATCGACGTGAATCCGTACACGTCCATGCCCGCTGCGCGGGCGGCCTCGACGCCGAGCGGACTGTCCTCGATGACGACACACCGCTCGGGGGCGACGCCCATCGCGGCGGCGACGTGCAGGAAGAGGTCGGGGGCCGGCTTGCCGCGTCCGACGTCCTCCGAGCTGAAGATCCACTCGTCCTCGAACCACTGGTCGAGGCCGGTTCTGCGGTGGCCGGCCGCGATCTTCTGGTGACTGCCGGACGAGGCGACGCAGTAGGCGACCCCGTCGGCGACCAGGGTGCCGAGGAGTTCCTCGACGCCTTCGACGACGACCAGTTCGTCCTGGAACGCGGCGACGGTGCGCCGGTGAAGCTCCTCGTCGAAGCTGTCGGGCAGCTTCTGGCCGGTCCTCTTCTCCACCAGATCATGCACCCGGTGGACGGCGGCCCCCATGTAGTCGCGGATCGACTCCTCGTACGAGGTGGGGTGGCCGAGTTCGGTGAGATAGCCGGCGAGGACGGTGTTGGAGAGCGGCTCGCTGTCGACGAGCACACCATCGTTGTCGAAGATGACCAGTTCGTAGCGCATGGTTCGACCCTAGACGCTCAGAACGCAGAAAAGCCCCGTGCCACAAAGGCACGGGGCTTTCCCGGAAAAATTGTTCGGCGGCGTCCTACTCTCCCACAGGGTCCCCCCTGCAGTA
>NZ_JBIRTB010000011.1:0-278041 GCF_044334475.1 Streptomyces sp. NPDC020780
TGTCCTGGCTGACCGGCTACCGCCGACTCAACCACCGATATGAACGTCATCCCCGCAACTACCTGGCCTTTCTCGGCATCGCCGCCGCCCTCTGCTGCTACAAACGACTCGCTCGACTCACCACATAGGACACGGTCTTAGGGCGTGACGTTTGCTCAGGGGCTCACAGGAAGCGGGCGAGGTGGCCGGGAGGGGTGTGTTATCTGGCCCGAGGCAGGCGGCTGGCGTTTAGTTGTCTGGCGCGCGCAGTCCTCCGTCTCATGGGAGCGGACCGGCACCGGGTGCAGGCGGATGCGGCTCACGCGGCTTTCCCGAAGCCGGCCTGTGTGGGTGCGTGTTTCGCGACGGCGCGGTCGGTGATCGCCTTTGACGCGCGGGCGGAGGCTGCGGCCAGTTCTTCCGCTCCGGGCTCCCGGTACCAGGGGCGCAGGTCGAGCATGGCGGCGCGCATGCCGGTGGCGAAGCAGAGCGCGGTGCCCTTGGGCAGGGCGCGGATCGCGTCGGCGGGCAGGATCCGTTCCTGCCGCATCGACACCGAGGTCGACTTGCCGGACTCGGAGTGCGAGGTCGAGGTGGTCTCGACATCGTGGTCGCCGATCAGACGGCTGAGTTTGTCGGCGAAGTCGGGGTCATCGATACCCGAACCGACACGACCCAGGCCCCCCGGTCCGAGGGCTGCTCGTCGTGCACGCTGGACTCCTTCGTGTGAAGCGGGCGCCACGGGTGATCGCCCTGCAGCCCGAAGGGGCCGCCGGGTCGGCCGGACACCCGCGGATGGATGCCTGCTCGTCGCTGCGACGTCCGGCCGGTTCGTCGGCCTAGGGTGGACGGGTGAGTCATGGTGAAGTCGGTCAGGTGATCTTGGACGAGGCTGTTGCGGATGCCCGCCTCGCCGCATGGGAGTTCGACGGTGCACGGGCCTGGCTGGAGGAAGCCCGTCGGCATCCGATGGAGCCGTTGGCGGCCGAGGTGTGGGTCACCGACCCTGCTTTCGAGCACGTCCTGCTGGTCAAGCACCGGGTACGCGGATGGGTGCCGCCCGGCGGCAAGGTGGAGCCGGGCGAGGCGCCGCGTGCGGCGGCGGCACGAGAGCTGCTGGAGGAAACCGGCCTGCGCTGCGAGCTGCTGCCCGAGCCCGCGGCCGTGGCGGTGCGTTCCTACCGGGCCGACTGGTCTCCGACGCTGGGCCTGTCCTATGCCGCGGTCGTCGGACGCGACGCACCGCTCGCCGGGGAGCAGAACCAGCCGGCGGCATGGTTCCGTCTGGACGCCGACTGGGACAGCGTCTTCCCCGAGGACCGTGAGCGGATCCGTGCGCACGCTCGCCGCCTTGCGGCCGGCCGGGCGGTCGGCTCCCGCTGAGGTAGGCCCTTGGTCGCCGTTCATAGGACGGCCTCGATCCGATCGAGGTCGGCCGAGGGCAGGGTGACGAGCTCAAGGTCGTGCAAGAAACGGCACCACACCGGCTCCAGGCCGGATTCGCGCACGAAGTCCTCACGGTCCAGGCACCCATTGGCGTACGCAGCGGTCCGCATCGCGTGCTGCTGCAGCTGGTCGGGGTGGATCCACCGAGGGGCGCGGACCTCCCGGGGCGAGGGGCACAGCGACCCGGAGACCTCGGCCTGGAAGATCCACCAGTGGTGGCCGACCGGACCGCTGGGCGTGCGGCGGCAGCGGTTGGGCCGCCACTGCTCCAGCAGCAAGTGCAGGTGGGTGACGGTGAGACCGACCTCTTCGGTGACCTCGTCGCGGGCGGCCTGCTCGGGACCGCCATGCTGGTCGACGTGGCCGGCGACCGGGGCGATTCCGGCCGGAGGGGTCACCCGCTCGAACACCAGCAGGCCGCTCGGGGAGGAGATCAGTACCCCGACGCTTGCGTGGTCACACAGGCGGATCCTGCCGCCGGGAGCCGGGACTGCCGGGGTCATGCGGCGGCCTCCGGCCGTTGGGCGGCGACGACGAGCCAGCTCGTCACGGCCACGGCATCGGGGGTGGTCATGGCGTAGGCGGTGTCGAGGATCTGCATCCGCTGGGCGTGGGTGAAGTCGCCCTCGGGCCGCGCGAAGACGGGGATGGACAGCCACGCCTTCTTCTCGGCCATGGTGCTGTGCTGGGCGGTGACCTCTGTGCCGACGACCGTCAGTCCCGCCGCGGTCAGCTGCGCGGTGACTGTCTCCAGCGGCAGCTTCGGCGGCCTGTCGGCGTCGCGAGGCGGTGGGGTGTATCCGTGGGCCTCAGCGGCAACTTGGCGCATGAGGGCGTTGAGGGAAGGTCCGGTGCGGGCGGACAGTTCGTCGGAGTGCCGGACGCCGGCGAAGCCGCCGCCGATGTTAAAGACGAAGTGCCCGCCCGGGCGCAGGATGTGCGCGACGGCCGCGAACACTGCGGCGGTATCGGTCTTCCAGATTGCGGAGTTGCACACCACGGCATCGGCGCTGCCAGCGTGGAGGTGGCTGGCGAGCCGTTCGGCCGGGGCGGTGATCCAGGTCAGGCGGGCGTCGGTCAGGGCGCGGCGGCCGACACGCTGCATCGCGGCGGCGTTGTCGACGGAGACGACCCGGGCGCGGGAGGGGATCAGGTCGAGGATCGCGCGGGCGGTCGCGCCGGCGCCGCCGCACAGGTCGACCACCAGGCTGGCGTTGGCCAGATGTCCTCGGCGGGCGAGGTCGCGGCTGGTCGCGTCGTACATGGGGTGGGCGCGGGTGAAGGCGTTGTACGCCTCGGCGTTGGAGTCCTCGTCCCAGCCGAGGATGGCGTCCTGGGGTGCCATGTTGCTGTGGCCTCGCTTCTCAGGGCGGCCCGGCAGTGCAGGCCGGGCGTTCAGACAGGGTCAAAAGAGCGCGGACTGTACGGCGGCGGGCGGTGAGGAGAACTGTGCGCCGAGGACGATGCGTCGGCCCTTGAGGGTGCCAAGGCCGAGCAGGCAGGGCAGTTGTTCACCGTCGCCGTCGAGGGTCGCGAGGACCTGGGAGCCGAGGCAGGAGAGCACCGTCAGCCCGTGCTCACCGGAGCGTGGGTCGTGCGGGTACAAGGCGCGCCCGGTCTCCGGCGTCCGCAGCAGGTCGCCTTCGCCTGGCGGCGTCCACGGCTCCGGTGTGGCCGGGACGTTCAGGCCGCTCAGGGCCTCGGTGGCGCGGTCGAGGTGCTGCTGGTGCGCGGCGTGGGCCGGGGCGAGGTCGCGCAGCTCGGCCAGGGCCGTCAGTTTGGCCGCGGCCCGCACGGTCTGCGTCAGGCCGAGGCGGCGGGTGAGGGCATCCTCCAGGAATCGCACGTCGCCGCCGTCAGCACTCCGGACGAGGTAGGTAGCGATCAGGGCACCCTGTTCGTCGAGGCGGGAGCGCTTACGGGGTTCGGCCGCGGTGCCGATTTTGGTGGTGCCGTCGGCGAACGTCGCCAGGTACAGCCAGTGCGGCTGGGCCATGTACGCCGCCAGGGCGTCGGGAACGTGCCCGCCGGAATGGAAGCGGTGGGCGAAGCGGAAGTTGTCCCGCCCGGCGCAGGCCGCGCACTGGCCGCCGACCTCGGCCGGGGCCCGGTCAGGGCAGGCGACCGCCTCGACGCGGACGCGGTCGGCGAACCGGTACCGGGCGGTGCACCACCGGCCGCTACCGCTCACCTGGTAACCCAGGCGCCTGCCCATGACCGGGGCGTAGACAAGTTGCCCGCGGGTCACGGGGGCGAGCAAAAGGCGGGGGTCTCCGCTCGCCCAGGTGATGCCGTGGCAGACGTATGTCCCGCTGGTGGGCAGGGCCTGGTCCATGGTGCGTTCCTTGTCGATCGGGGCGGGAGGGCCGGTCAGACGGTCAGGTGCAGACGGTCGGCCAGGGCGGCGGCAGCGGCCTTGAAGACCTGGTCGCGGTCCAACTGGGCGACGTCCAGCGTCAGCCAGGTACCTCGCTGCGCCTGTTCGCGCATCTGGTCCAAGACGGTGTCCTGGTAGCGGATGAAGTCCTCGTCACCGCCGCCGGCGTGGCCGGCCTCCAGGGAAGTGAACGAGCCCTTGCGGACGAGTGCCTCGCGGGCACCGATGTTCAGGAAGAACACCAGGTCCGGCTGCGTCAGATGCGCGAAGACGTGCTCGCACAGGCCGGGGGAGACCTCGGGGTTGACCGCGTACCGGGCGAGGATCTTGTGGTGCGCGTTGTCGAGGACCACGTGAGTGCCCGCGGCGAGGGCCGGCTGGATGACGAGCCGGTCTTGCAGGGTGTACCAGGAGGCCAGGGCCAGCAGCCAGTAGTGGTCCCCGCATGCCTGGGCAACGCGGGCGTCGCGCCGGTAGACCAGCTCGTTGAGGCGGTCGAGGTAGGCGGACAGCTCCGGGTCCTGGGGGACGTCGGTGCTGTGCTTGCCGATGAGGACTGCCGTGTGGCCAGCGTCGTTGAGGGCCTGGTGCAGGCGGGCAGCGAGGGTGGACTTGCCGGCCCCGTCACCGCCGACGAAGGTGATCAACTTCCCGGCTGCGGGGGTGGTCGGCGCGTTCGCTGTCATCGGGATTCTCCCAGGGTGTGGGTCGGGCCGGAGGTCAGGCGGCCGGTGATGATGGTGCGAATGCGGTCCACCAGGACGGCGCGCTGGCGCAGGACGTCGCTGTGACGCTCATTGGACAGGTCGGCGGGAAAGTGGGTGGCGAGGTTGTTGGAAATGACGTGGAGGTAACCGAACCTGACCCCCGCCTGGCGCGCCGCCGCCCCCATGGGGCCGATCTCCGGGTCGACGAAGGCATACGAGGCGGTGTGCTGGAGAAGCCAGTCGCGGTTCTCCAGCAGGATCGACGGGGAGGAGACGTGCAGGCCGCTGCGCACCCCTTCGCGGGCGGCGGCGTAGTCGCCGAAGAAGTCGTCCCAGCTCACCATCGCCCCGCGTACCAGGCTGGTGTTACCGGTCGCCAGCCAGACGTTCGGTTCGATGCCCGGGGTCAGCGAGCCGACCTTGCCGACGTAGACAACATCGCCTGCGCCGAGTTCGGCAAGCCGGGCGACGACCCGTCCGGCCACGTCTCCCCAGATGCTGTGGAGGAACCCTAGGTAGACCACACGACGGCCGGCGACCTCGGTGCGCTGCCACGCGTAGCCGGGCCCCCGAGTCCAGACTCCGTTCTCGGGAGCGAGGTACTGAAGGCCCCAGCCGACGACCACCAGGTCGCCGTCCAGTTCCAGGTCAAGCGCGTTGAGCGCCGCTCGGCACTCCTCCTGCGCGGGCGGCTGATAGGTGACGGTGTCGGCCGAGCGGCCGGTCATGGCCAGGTACGTGGCGATGATCAGGGCGTAGTGCTGGATGTAGTCGGCTCCAGGGAACGCCTTGACGACGAGGTCACGGCCGTGGACCTCCGCGGTGGGCCGCTCGATGTTGAACAGCTTCCCGGTCTTCTCGTACCGGGAGACCACCGCCGTGCGGTCGTAGCCGCCGATGACGCGGATGCTGTCCCAGTTCTGGTCCTGGATGAGGTGGTGGACCTTGATCTCCAGATAGCGCAGCAGCCTCGCGTGGGTCATGGTGTGCCCGGCCGGCTCGATCGGGGCGGCGCGCAGGAGCCCGGGGGCGGGGTCGGCCAGTAAGGGGCTCATCGGTGCTCCTCGGCGATCGTCACGGTGCTGCCGGCCGCCGCGCGGACGACGGAGATGTTCTTCCGAATGAGGCCGAACCGGTCCTCGGGGATCGGGCCGAGCTTCTCGATCCGGGGCGTGGAGGGCTTCTCGTACGGCCCTTCGGGCAGCAGGGCGACGCCCATCGCGCCGAGGATGACCGGGGCCGCGCCGTCCACGGAGGAGATCCACTCGTGCTCGCGCTGCTCGATCAGCTCCAAGTGGCCGGTCCGGCCCAGACCGAGCAGCCGGTAGACGAGCAGATCGTCGACAAGGCCGTGGTCCTGCAGGTAGGCGGTCGCCAACCAGCGGGTGCGGCACAGCTGCTCGTCGGGATCCGGACGACGCGAGGCCGGCAGGGCGATGGCCCCGGCCCAGTCGCTGGCCACGAAGGCGTCGTAGGTGCGCAGCCACTCGTCATCGTCCCCGGCGTGCAATACCGCGCACAGCCGGAATGCATCGCCGGACAGCTCCCGGATCTCGCGCGCGGCCTTCTCGCTCGCCTTCAAGGTCGCGGCCCCGTCCCGCATGACGTCCGGCAGGATGATCTCCCTCGCGGACACCGCCAGCGCGGCTTCGACAAGGCTTTCCGCCGGCAGGGCGTAGCCGAGGTCGAAGAGTCCGTTGTCGACGATGATCTCGGCGCCACGCTCGGCCTCGCGAGTGAAGAAGCCCCGGTAGATCTCGTCGGACAGCACGCGCTGGGCGGCGACGTGGTGGACGCGGGCGGGCTCCTGGGCGACGAAGTGCTTCAGGTAGGCAGGCGGAGCGATGACGGAAAAGTCGATGCCGGTGCTGGCGATCACCGCGCCCCCCACAGGCCGGTGGTGAGGGTGAGGAACTGTTGGGAAAGGACGAGGTCGGTACCGAAGCGCCCGCCCGAGTGCACAGTGGTGGTGCGGGCCTCCTCCATCCGGACGCCCCGCATGCTCATGCACAGGTGCACGCCGCGCACGGCGACGGCGACGTCCTCGTGTCCGATCACGTCGCCCAGGTATTCGGCGACCTGGCGGGTGAAGCGTTCCTGGACCTGCAGTCGGCCGGCGAAGTGCTGGGCGATCCGCCCGAACTTCGACAGGCCCACCACCTCACCGTCCGGCACGTATCCGGCCGTGACCTGCAAGTTCATGGGCAGCATGTGGTGCTCGCAGAGCGACCACACGCTCATGCCGCCCACGATGACCAACTGACCGCCCAACTGGGACTCGGTGAAGCAGGTGGCGGTTGCGGCGCCGTCCGGGGACAGGAAGGCGTTCCACCAGGCCGCTACGCGGTCCGGAGTGCCGGTCAGCCCCTCGCGGGCGGGGTCCTCGCCCAGCTCGACCAGGAGCTGGTGGATCAGGCCGGCGACCCGGCCGGTGTCGATGGCCGCAGTGGGCCCGGGGGCGGCGGCGGGCGGCACCACAGCCGGGCTGGCGATAGAGGTCGTCATGGGCGTCTCTCGTTTCCGGGGACTGGGGAACGGATGGGCATGGTGGCGCGTGCGGTCAGCGGCCTCGGGCGTCCGCGAAGGCCAACACGTGTAGCCGGGTGGTGAAGTGCCAGTGCCGGGCCGCGACCGCGTCCGCGAGGACCCGAGTGGTCGCGGTGATCGCCTCGGGGGTGGTGCCCTCCGGCATTACCCACACCGGTGCGAGCCGGTGGGCGTCGGCCAGTTCAGCGATCCGGTCGAGGTCGGCCACCGTGGAAGCGACGAACTTGAATGCCGACCGCCCGGAGGCCACGAACGCCTCCAGCGCGGCGGGCACGATGCTCTTGGTCTCCTCCACGCCGAAGCTGGCGAGCTTGGGCGAGACGTTGAACCGGATCCCGTCGGCCATCAGCTCGGGAGCGGGCGCGATGGTGCCGTTCGTCTCGAACTCGACCCGCTTGCCGACTGCTGTCAGCCCCCGCACGAGAGGCACCAGCCGCGCCTGTTGGATCAACGGCTCGCCGCCGGTGATCACGACCAGCTCGACCGGCGAGGACTCCGCCCAGGCCACCAGGTCCGCCACGGAGCGCTTCGTCGACTCTTTGCGCGGATCGAACCTAGACCAGTCCCAGGTGTACTTCGTGTCGCATTTCGAGCAGGTGAGGTTGCACCGGGACAGGCGGATGAACAGCGCCGGGTGTCCGCAGCTCGGCCCCTCGCCCTGGAAGGTCGGCACCTCGACGCCGAAGCATTCCGCGACGATCAGGCGGGATTCGCCTTCTGCAGCCGCCGGTTCGTCGGTGATCGTCTCGGATGCGGTCACTGTCGCTCCACATCGAAGCGGGCCCAGCTGCTCTGGGTCTCGCGGACCAGAACGGCGACCAGGCGGCCGGGGATGGCGGGCTGAAGATTCTGGACGAACCACCCAGCCAGGAACTGGGCCAGTCGCTCCGAGGTCGGCTCGAAGGGAAGTATCTCGTGCAGGTTGTGATGGTCGAGTTCGGTGTTCAGGAACTCTTTGAACGGGGCGAGAGCCCCGAAGTCCGTGACGAAGCCGGGCTCCTCCAGCGAGGACGCGGTGAGGATGACCTCGACCTCGTAGCTGTGCCCGTGCTGGCGCGAGCACTTGTGCTCGCCCGGCAGCCCGGGAAGCCGGTGACCAGCCTCGAAGCTGAACATCTTTCCGATGGTGAAATCGCCGGACGGGAGCGGGACGGCACTGAAGTCCATTAGTTTCCTTCGCGAGTTGAGGGCGAGGCTGCCTCGGGCAGGACGAAGCAGTCCCTTCACGAGACGGCTGCGGGGTGTTCCTGCTTATGGGCTTGCGCGGCCCTGTTCAGGGCGGCCGTGAACCGCTTGGCGCGCTCGTCGCCGTCAGCCTCCTGGGCGCGGAGGTCTCCGAAACGGGCCCAGTACCGCCTGCAGACGTCACTGCTCATGATCATCGAGGCGAAGAACGGCAGGTGCCCGTCGCGGACAAAGCCGAGGCGGTCGCGGAGGCTGAGGATGCAGATCAGCTGGTTGGCCTTGAGTAGGTGCATGTACTCCTGGACGTCCATGCCCTCGGGCGCCCAGAGCTTGGCGAGGTCGGGGTTTGTGGACATCTGTGCCAGCCAGTCGAGCTGGTTGCGGGCGACGACCGCTTCGTTCCGCTCGGTCTGGTGCCGTGAGTCCTGCTGGAGCCGAGCGGCTCCGACCGTGGCGGTGGTGAGGGAGGCGGCAGCGCCAGTGGCGAGGACGGCGGTGGAGAGCTTCATACCTCAACAGTCCTTTCAGGTACGAGGGATCGGTGGGTGCGTCGGATCGGCGGAGCGGGCGGGGCTCGCTGGGTCATGCGACCGCCGCGAGCACGACGGTCGAGGAGTCGCCGGCCTGGTGATCCTGCGCAAACCGGCGACGCACCGTTTCCAGGGCCATGGCGATCGGTGACAGTCCGACGGTGGCCCTTCGCTGGTCCAAGGAATCGAGCGCGCGCACCGGGCACAGCTCAACACCTGTCGTCGCAACAACCTGCTGAGTCCCGAACTCCTGGGGGCGACCGCTGTTGACCAGGGTGCGGTCGTAGAGGTGGGCCCAGTGCTGGACGCGCGCGTCGCCGTCCTGGACTGCGCGCTCCAGCAGGATGGTGGCCGCCCGTTGGAAATCAGCGTCGTCGTCGGCGTGAAGAGCCAGGCTCCAGGCGGCACGTGCCGCGTCGGGGCCGACGAGGCGGTGGCCGGGCCAGTCGTGTTCGGCCAGAACGCGGCGCAGCACCTTGGTGTCGGCGTGGTCGGCGTGACGGTCTTGGCCGAGTTGGACAGCGTCGAGCTGGTTGCGCAAGCGCTTGGCTCTGCGCGCTGCCGCCTTCATAGCTCGGTCGCTGAGTTCGCGTGCGAGGTCCGGTCGCAGCGGTTCGGCGGCCGTCACGCGATGCTCCGGCTGTCTGCGGAGGACTGCGGTTCGTGGACCCTGCAGGCGATGAGCGCGCTCAGTCCAGAACGCTGCTCGGCAAGAAGTTCGAGGCGAGCGACCCGCTCCTCGTGCTGTCCGGTCCCCGATCCTCGTACGTCCCAGCCCATGTCGGTGAGTCGGCGAAGAAAGGGGGCGATCGGATCAACGTCGAGGGGCTGGCGGGCCAGTGCCTCGGCGCGCACGAGGGGCAGGTCGAGTCGTGCGGCTAAGTCGGAGGCCCACAGGGTGATCAGGTGGATGGTGTCGTCGGAGTTGTCAGGCAGGGTGTGGATGCAGCTCAGGAAGAGACACGGGCCCTGACCCCATGCGAGGTCGGGTGCTCGCCGCGGGATCATGCAGGCCAGCAGCACACCGTCCTCGAACAGTCCGGCCGGCTTCGACTGAGGATCGCGGAACAGGGCTGGGACATCGGCTCGGGCGGGTACCGGCAGGCCGCGCATGGTGAGCCAGCTCTGACGGTCCTGGACGAGCGCGGCGGCCTCGTCCCGCTCGGCGTCCGTGCACAGAGTCCGCATCTCGTACACGGCTGATAACTCTGATGCGTGCTGGTGCGGTGATGGGGGAGACGGCTCGGTGGGCGGTGTGAAGGGAGACGTGTTCACTTCGCTGCTCCGCTCTCCACCGTGCCGGTCGGCTTGGTGCCCAGTAGGTGCCAGGCGTGGGCCAGGACGACGAGCTGGGTGACGTCGGCGGCGCCCGTCTCGTCGAGCAGTTCGTTGAGTGCGGACCGGAGATCGGCGGGGGCGATCTTGGCGGCGAGGGCGATGTCGCGGGGGGAGCTGAGTTCAGCGACCGCCTTCAGCAGCAGCTGCTTCTCCGCGTTGAGCTCAGGCGTTGACCGGTCCGTCTTGGGCTGGGCTACCTGCTCGGTCGCCAACAGGCGATGCACGAGCACGTGCGGCTTGCAGCGAGGCGGGCAGTGGACGCTCATCCGGATGTCGCGGACGTACTGGCGGACCGTGTGGGGCGACAGTCCCGTCCTCGTGGTGATCTCTTGGGTGGTGAGACCGTCCACGAGATGCTGGGCGACGCGCTGGTGGGTCGGCTTCAGCGGTGTGATCGGTGCGCTGGTCGTCGTGGACAGGGTCACGGGTGTCTCTTTCTCGGCTGGGTGGACGGTTTCCGGAAGGGGTGCCGCCGACCCCCGCAGGGGACGGGGCCGGCGGCACGGGCCCGCGCGCGGCGGTCCGGATTCACGGGGGTGCCGCGCGCGGGGGCTCATGCGGCGGTGGGATCGGGTTGCGCCCAGGCGGCGTCGGCAGCGAGGCGTTCGGACCACTGGATGTGGTCTTCGTCGAAGGCGGCGTCGGAAAGGCGTATTCGCTGGACCTCGCCTGTTCCGGCCGGCGGGTGGGTGTGCTGGATGTCGCGCCACAGGCGCTGGAGGAGGTACTCGCGGTCGAGGGCGTGGGCACCGTGCAGTTCCATGGCGTCCTGGGCAGACGTCATGGCCCACTGGTGGCCCAGGTACTTCGCGTTGATCAGGTCGGCGTCGCAGGACAGGCCCTGATCGAGGAGGTGCACGGCCTGGTAGGCCAGGATGCGTGCAGCGCGCAGGCGGGCCTCCATGTCGCCGACTCGGTCCCGCAAGACCGGCAGATCGGACAGGGCGCCCCGGTAGCGGGGCCGGCCCTTGAGGTAGGAGGTCGTGGTAGCCGCGACCGCCTCGTGGATGCCCAGGCTGACGGCGGCCAAATTGGGGCGGCCGTACAGGATGCTGCTGCTCTGGGCCACGCTCAGTCCTTGGCCGAGCTCTCCGATCATGTTGTCGACGGGGACGCGGACGTGGTCGAGGTCGAGGCGGCCGGCGGAGAAGCCGTGCAGGCCGAGGCCGGGGCGGTGGGCAGGGACGGAGAGCCCGTGGCGGTCGGATTCGACCATGAACGCGGTCAGCGCCTGTGAGGTGCGCACGCCCGCCTCGGCGGTCCGGGCGAGCACGAGGTGGGCTCCCGCGAGATGGCTGTTGCCGATATGGATCTTACTGCCGGTGATCAGCCAGTGGTTGCCGGCCTTCTCGGCGGTCGTCTCGATGCCGCCGATGTGCCCGCCGGCGGTCGGTTCGGTCACCGCGATCGACAGGAGCAGCGAACCGTCCGCCACCCCCGGCAGCCAGCGGCCTTTCTGCTCATAGGTGGCGAAGTGCAGCAGGGCGCCGACGGGGATCAGGGTGGCCTGCAGGATGGCTGCGGCAGCCGCAGAGACGCAGGCGATGCGGTGGATCAGGACCGTCTTGGCCACATGGCCGGCGCCCAGCCCGCCGAAGGCGGACGGGACGGTGACGGCGAACCAGCCCCGCGCGGCCATCAGATCGGCGACCTTGCGCTCCACCATGCCCGGAGCGGCTTCCATCCGTACGGCGCGCGGCGCGACGAGCTCGGCCGCGAAGGCGTTTGCCTCGTTCCACAGCAGTTCGTGGCGGGCGGTGAGATAAGGACGCAGCGCCGGAGGCGGTTTGGCTGGTGTGGCATGCATGGTCGTCTCCCTCTCCCTGGATGAAGTCGCGCGGTGGAGCGGCCGGGTGTCGCTTGCGGCTCCCGGGTGGGGGTGGTGGAACGGGTCTAGCGGACGGGCGCGGGGGCGATGCGGTCCATCACCTGCGTGCCGGCGGTGATGACGATGTCTCTGAGCCGTCGGGCCTCGCTCAGGGGCCGCTTCTCGGGGTCGATGACGCAGACCGTGCCCAGCACGGTGCCGCTCTCGTGGATGAGCGGGGCGCCGAAGTAGGAGCGGATGCCGACCGCGTCGACCACGTGGTTGCCGCTGAACCGGGGGCTGGCGTGCACGTCGTGCAGCGGGAGGGCCTTCTTGCGGGCCACGACCTCCCGGCACCAGCCGTGGTCGTGGCTCATGGTGCGGCCGACGATGACGTACCCGCTGTCCGCGGGCGGCTGATGCAGTCCGACGAAGGTCTGCTCCTCCAGGAACAGATTGACGAACCCGTACAGGAACCCGGCTTTCTCAGCCATGTCACGGGCCAGCTCGTCAAAGTCCGAGCTGGCAGTCGTCGACACGCCCAGACGCTCCAGCAGCTCGTAGCGCTGCGCCAGTTCGGTCGCCTGCTGGACCTGCGGGCGGGTGATGGCAGCACCGGCTGGGATGGACAGTCCGTGGGAGCCGTCGTGCATGCCGCGTTGCGGCAGAGACAGCGCCGACGGGGCGGCTTGGGGCCCGAGGCGGGGGTCGTTGGGCTGATACGACATCAGGCGTCCTGGAGGGTGGTGGCGGATATGGGGTGAGGGGGGCGCGCCGGTGTGTTCTGCACTGCGTGGCCGACGAGGGTCAGCAGGACGCCGGCGACGTGGCTCGGATTGCGGGCGTCCCACGAGGTGGCCCTCGCGCCCTCCGTCCGGTGGGGCGAAACGTCGGTGACCACCGGTACGGAGGTGGGCAGGTCGAGGGCGGCGCGGACCTGTTCGGGGTGGTAGCGGTGGGCTCCGTCGAAGTGGTTCACGGCGACGACGAAGGGCAGGCCGATGTCCTCGAAGAAGCTGACGGGGGTGAAGCTGCTCTCCAGGCGGCGGGTGTCGACCAGGACAACCGCGCCGACGGCCCCGCGGGAGAGTTCGTACCAGAGGTCGACGAACCGGTCCTGGCCGGGCGTGCCGAACAGGAACAGCTCCAGTGGTACGGGCGCGTCGGGGAGGCTGAGGCGCCCAAAGTCGAAGGCGACCGTGGTGGTCTGCTTCGCCTCGATGCCGTCCAGGCTGTCCACGTCCGTGCTGGCCTCGGTCAGGTACTCCTCGGTGCTCAGTGGCGTGATCTCGCTGACCGCGCCCACGGCGGTGGTCTTGCCGGCGCCGAAGCCCCCGGCAATCACGATCTTCAGCACGGTCGGTGCACCGGCATGCGCGGGCGCCGAAGTCCGTAGGCGCACAGGCGGGTCATCCGGCCTGGCGGTAGGCGATGGCATCGGGGAACTTCCTTTTCAGGGCCACGGAGAGGGCCGCCAACAGGTGGGTGGTGGGACGTTCATCCGCGTCTGCGTCGGAGCCGTAGGCATCGGTGACGGAGATGACAAGGGCTTGGGAGTCCAGGAGATCCGAGATGAGGATCTTGACGGCGGTGACGGGGCGGCCGAGGCGCCCC
Organism: Streptomyces sp. NPDC020780; assembly: GCF_044334475.1. Lineage (NCBI taxonomy): Bacteria > Bacillati > Actinomycetota > Actinomycetes > Kitasatosporales > Streptomycetaceae > Streptomyces > Streptomyces sp. NPDC020780. Next base: position 13,531 of record NZ_JBIRTB010000011.1, read on the forward strand.
GCCAGCTCGGTCACCGAACGTCGGTGCTCCCGGCACAGGGCGAGGATCTCTTCGCATTCCTCGGCTTGGCCCAGGCCGGGCCGTCCGGGGCCGGCGTCCAGCACGGTGTCCAGGCCCAGCAGATGCCGCGGCCTGGTGCGCCCCCGCGTCAGCGTGTAGGTCCGCACGAACGTCGAGTCCTCGGCCGCATCGCCGTAGTTGCTCACCGGGACACATCACCTGTGCCGACGCGGACGGGGATCTGCATGTAGGGGGCGAACCTCTTCACCAGGCGCCCCATCTCGAACCCGACGGGGCCTGCGTCGGCGTCCGGGGCAGCGATGACGGCGAGGACCGTGTCCACCTCCCCGCGTTCGTTGCCGGGGTGGTCTTCGAAGACCGCGCTGCGGCCGGCGCTCTGGACGAAGAACAGGCAGTCGTCGCGCTCGATGATGACCTGCCTGGCCGGCCGCTTTTGGTGGGTGGGACCGGTGGCGTTCGACGCGAGGGAGGCCATACCGGCGAGCGCGGCGGACAGTTCGTCCGCCCAGTCCTTGTCGACTTCGCTGTCCAGGAGCCGCAGCCCGTCCCGTGAGAGCAGAACGGCGAGCAGGACGCCCGGAACGTCGTCGGCGAACTGCCGCAGCAGCCATGCCATGTCATCCCGCTGATGGCTCGCCGTCGCCTCGGATGCGGGCGCGACACCGGGCGTCGGGTTCGTTTCAGGGTGGGTGCTCATGAGGATCGCTCCAGAAGGGGGGAAGGGCCGACGGACATGTCCGGGCCACCGAGAACGGGGAGGGGACGGGCGATGGTCAGGGCCTGGGCTGCTCTGCCGGAGTGGGAGGAGAACCGGCGGCCCCGCCGGCCTCGATGCCCGTGCGGAAGGCAGCTGCGAGCCCTGGCGTCGCCGCGGTCGCGGGGGCTTGCTCCCGCTCACGCGGTGGAGGGAAGGAACCGGCTTGCCGCGAACGCCGGGGAAGGTCGGGCGCTGGACCAGCTTGCCCCGCCCTGTCGGCTCCCGGCCGGCCTACGGCGGCCGGGTGCTGGACCTGCCCTGCAGGAGCGGCCGTCGCTGCGGCAGCCTGCCGTTGCGGGAGCGTGGAGGGGCGTGTTTCCCGGCGTCGAGCGCCCGCGTCACCCACGGGAGAAATCGCTACGAGGAGCCGGGCCGGAATGACGACCAGAGCGGTGGTGCCTCCCGTCACGTTCTCCTGCAGGAGAACGGACAGGCCGTGTGACTGGGCGATCTTCGCGGCAACTAGCAGGCCGAGCTGCCCGTCTCGCACCTGACCGCTGACATCGACCTCATCGGGGGCCTTGAGCAGATGATTCATCTGTGCGCGGGCCTGCGGGTGCATGGGGATGGCCCTGTCCTCGACCTCGACCGCCAGCCCGTTCGGCACCCGTTGCGCCCGCACCATCACCTTCGTCGCCGGGTCGGAGCACTGGCAGGCGTTCTCGATCAGCTCGGCCAGCAGGTGGGTCAGGTCAGGACCCACGTGTCCGGGAAGCCCCAGCTCGCTCCCCACGGAACCGGCCGCGACCACCACGCGCGGGTACTGCACCACCTCGGAGATCGCACCGCGCAATGTGGTCGTGACGGGCACCGGCTGGCGCACGCTGCGCAGGGACTGCCCGCCCAGCACCGCGGTGCTCTCCACCTGACGTCGCATCCGCGTCACGAGGTGGTCGATCTCGAAGATCTTCGCGAGCAGTTCCGGGTGCACGCGTATCAGCGAGGCGACGGCCTGCACCTGCAGTGCACTCAGCGCGTTGTCGATCTCTGCAGTCGCACTGGCCGGCTGCGGCATCTGCATGTCCGGCAGGGGCGGTCGTGCCCCTCGGCACAGTTCGTCCGCCGACCACGCCACCGACTTCTCGACGGCCGCCGCCGCTCCCGTTACAACGGTCAGCACCGCCGTGCGTCGTTCCTCTGCGGCTGTCTGCACGGCGTCGGCGGCCGTCCGCGCTCCGCGGTCCGCTACCAGTGCGACCCCGGTCAGCCCGCAGACCAGGCCGACCAAAAGCCAGCCGAGAGCCACCGCGGCCGTCGACCAGGCGGCGAAGGCGACGCCCAGCAGGCCCGAAAGAAGCAGCAGGGGCAGCACCACGGCACGACGGACGCGGCGCACCGTGAAGGCATCGGCCCGTGGCGACCGCCGTCGGCGGTGGCCGGTCGCGGCCGACCGTGTCGGGAACGCGCTGTCAGACATGAGAATCCTCGTCAGTGGAAAGGGGCGGCTAGGCGTGCTGCGACATCAGGGCCTTGTGGTTCTGTAGCGACCCGAGTGAGGGGGAACGGCGCGCCGGAACCGACACCGCGCCTCGGTGAGGAGAGGACTGTGCCGCCAGCTGCTCCAGGAGCAGGGCACTCTGGATCAGGCCCATGTGGCTGAACGCCTGCGGGAAGTTACCGAGTTGGCGCTGCTGGACGGGGTCGTACTCCTCGGCGAGGAGGCCGAGGTCGTTGCGCAGCGTGAGAAGGCGTTCGAACAGGGCGTGGGCCTCATCCATGCGGCCGGTCAGGGCCAGGGCATCCACGAGCCAGAAAGAGCAGAGGATGAAGGTGCCCTCATTGCCCGTCAGGCCGTCCACTCCGGCGTGGTTGCCGATAGTCGGGTACCGGCGCACGAGTCCGTCCGGCGTGGACAGCTCCCGGCGTACGGCGTCCACGGTGCCGATGACGCGGGGGTCGTCGGGAGGAAGGAAGCCGACCCTGGGGATCAACAGCGTGGCGGCGTCCAACTCCAGCGAGCCGTAGGACTGGGTGAAGGTGTTGCGCACCGGGTCGAACCCCTCGGTGCAGACCTCGCGGTGAATCGTCTCGCGCAACTCGACCAGGGGGCCTGGATCCAGCGCGAGGGCGCCGGCCTCGGCCAGGCGGATGGTGCGGTCGATGGCCACCCAGGCCATCACCTTGGAGTGCACGAAGTGCCGGCGTGCCCCGCGGATCTCCCAGATTCCCTCGTCGGGTTCCTGCCAGCGCTGGGCCAGGTGCTCGATGAGCCGCTGGTGCAGGACCGCGGTGTCGGCGCAGTGGGCGACACCGCTCTGGTGGGCGAGGTAGAGGGTCTCGATCAACTCGCCGTACACGTCGAGTTGCAGCTGGTCCGCCGCCCCGTTCCCGACCCGCACCGGACCTGATTCCGCGTACCCTGGGAGCCAGGGTAGCTCCCGCTCCCGCAGATCACGTTCGCCGGTGATCCCGTACATGATCTGCAGGTTTTCCGGATCGCCAGCCACCGCACGCAACAGCCAACGCCGCCACGCATGGGCCTCCTGCCTGTAGCCGGTTCCCAGCAGCGCGGCGAGAGTGTTGGAGGCGTCGCGCAGCCAAGTGAAGCGGTAGTCCCAGTTCCGTCCGCCGCCGATCTCCTCGGGCAGCGATGTGGTCGGCGCCGCGACGATCCCGCCGCTCGGCGCATACGTCATCGCCTTCAGCGCGATCGCGGAACGGATCACGGCCTCGCGGTAGGGCCCGTCGTAGGTGCACTCCTGTACCCAGTCTTGCCAGAAGGCGAGTGTTTCGGCGAGCGCGGCCTCCGGATCGGGAAGATCAGGTGCCGCTGTATGGGAGGGGCACCAGCTGAGCACGAATGCCACGCTCTGCCCGGCAGTGATGGCGAAGGTACTGGCAATGACGCCGTCCTTCTCGACCCGCTGGATGCCGGTGTCGAGCCACAGAGCGTCCGCGCCGGCCTCGGCGACCATGCGGCCCCCGACCTCGTGGATCCACGGACTGACGCTGCCGTACCCCGGCCGCGGACGCAGGGCCGAGACCATCTCCACCTCGCCTGTCACACCCTCGGCGATCCGGATTACCTGCGGCGCCCCGTTGCGCGGCGGCATGAAGTCCAGCACCCGAACCGACCCGGTAGGCGTACGCCACAGCGATTCGAGGACAAGCGAGTCATCCCGGTACCGGCGCTCGGCGACTGCTCCCGTGTCGGATTGCCCGGCAGAAGGGGCAGGGGCGATCTGCCAGGATCCGTGTTTCTGTGTGCCGAGCAGCGCCGCGAGCAGTGCCGACGAGTCGAAGCGGGGCAGGCACAACCAGTCGATCGAACCGTCGTCGCAGACGTGGGCACTGGTCTGCATGTCGCCGATCAGGCCGTACTGCTCGATACGGGGAAGGCGAATCATCGTGTGGATCTCCGTAGACCCCGCGAACCCGGGGATGGCATAGGGGCCGCGGCAGCGGCCGGGAAGGGTAGATGGGGAGGGACTCGGTGGTTACCTGTGCGGGGGAGATCGGTTCTGCCCCAACGCGGAGTCCTCGTCCTGGGGAGCGGCCCGGCCGGTTGCTCGGCCACCGCGGAGAATCAGACAGGCCATCGGGCCGAGAACTACCGCGATCAGAATTGCCCCGGTGGCGGTCATGCCCGGGGCACCGACGCGGCCAGAGCCAAGAGGGCGAAGGCGATAGCGAAGACCGAGCCGCGCAGCACATTGAGCTGGGGCCTCCACCAACGCCGTCTCCGCATGGGCTTCGCGGGGACAACTCCGTGAGCTTGTACGGTCGCAACGAGTGCCTGAGTGGCCTCGGCCAGCTTGACCAGATGAACCCTGCTCGGCATGTACCCGTCGGGGACGCCTGCCGAAGCGAGCTGCTGCGCGCCGCGTAGTGTTGCGGCTCCCGGCGGCACGACGGCCCCGAGCTGTCCGATGTGACCGCGAAGGCGCCGTGCAAGCTCCTCCACGTCGCCAGCCCTCTGCGGCAGCGGGGACTCATCGTCCAGCACGAGCGCCACCGTCTCTGCTGCAGCCACCGCTTGATCCCGCTGGACATCGGCCGATCCCAGGGTGAGGTTGGCCAGTTTGCCTCGACCATCGCTGTGACGGGTCTGATGCAGGAACAGCGAGGGGCGCATGACACAACTCCTGTGTGGATCAAGCAAAGTTAAGTGGGGTTCGCCTTGGAGTGCCGACGGCTGAGGTGCATAGTGAGTGACCCGGCCGCTACGTTGAGCGAACCCTGAATCGCCGCCGAGGGGTATGCCTGCAAGGCTGCCAAGGCCGCCAAAGGCGCCAAAGATCATTTCGAGACCGAGGGGCAGTCCATGGCCCGTGAGCGAAACCTCGCCTTCTCTGCCCTTCTGCGCGAAGCGGGCTGGTCCCAGCCCCAAGCGGCCGCTGCAGTTGCCCGCGTGGCTGCGGAGAGTGGGGTACGGGAGCTTGAGGCCATCTCCCGTTCGCATATCTCCATGTGGGTCCTGGGTACGAAGCCCAGCGGGATAGCGCGGCATATCCTGCGCGAGACGCTTTCCCGCAAGCTCGGCCGCCGCCTCACCTTGGCTGACCTCGGGCTGGAGGAAGTGCCGACAGGCACGGCCGACAGTGGTTCCGACTGGAGCGTCGACCCTCTGACTGTGCTGGCTGAGCTGGGAAGCGACGATCTGGACATGCACCGACGCAAGCTGCTGGCGACCTCCGCGTACTCCGCCGCCGGCTTGGCCCTGCCCACCGCCTCGTGGTGGGCAGCCGCCCCTGCCGCAGCAGCCAGACGCACGGCAGTCTCTCCCCGACTGGTGGCCCAGGCCGACATCGACGACGTCCGCGACCTCACGAACTTCTACTCCGCGCGAGACCAGCAGCGCGGAGGCGCCTCCGGGCGCTCGGCGCTGGCCGGCCACCTTCGCGACGAAGCAGTCCCCCTGCTTGGCAGCCGATTCCGCACGGAACAGAGCCGCCGGGACACGTACTCCGCTGTCGCGGAGATGACCTACCTCGCCGGCTGGATGGCGTTCGACGCCTCCGAGCATCGAACAGCCCAGCGCTACCTCACCCTTGCCACCCGCATTGCCGCAGAAGCCGGGGACGGACCACTTGCCGGTCACATTCTGCGAGCCCTCGCCCATCAGGCAGTGGACCTCGGGCACCCACGCAAAGCGCTCGCCCTGGCCGACGCTTCCATGTCCCGCGACCGTTACGGCCAGGCCAGCCAGCGGGAGAAAGCTCTGCTCGCGATCGTTCACGCACGAGCGCTCGCGGCCGACGGCAACCGGTCTGGCACCCTCGCGGCCATCAATCGTGCGGAGCGAGACCTCGCCCGCGCGGACAACGATGGTGCGCCCGGCCGCGTGGACTTCTTCCAGGAAGCCTCCCTCGCCCACGAGACGGCTTGCGCCCTGCGCGACCTGGGTCAGCCAGTCGACGCGGAGATCCACTTTCAGCGCAGCGTTGCCACTCGCCGCCGCCAGCAATACGCCCGCACCCACAGCGTGACCCTCGGCTACCTCGGCGCCGTCCAGGTTCAGCAGGGCCACCTCGACGAGGCATGCACTACCTGGGGGCAAGCCCTCGATGCCATGGCGGGCGTCCTGTCGGGCCGCGTCCGCGACGTCATCGTCCGGATGCAGAGCGACCTCTCGCCCGTTCGGCAACGCGGAGGTCGCCACGTTGCCGAATTGGACCATCGGGCAAGGGAGATGCTGCGGGTCATAGGCTGACCGCGGATCAGGCCCGTTGCTTCGCGTAACGGCTACAGGATGCGTAAGTTCTGAATGAGAGGAACGACCCTGATGGCGACGTACGAGGTCGAGTCGATCGCAACGGTGGTCGGGGGCCACACCCGCGTTCAGGACGACTATCAGGGCGGGATCGAATCGGTCATCAGGCTCAACGACGCGTACCCCCTCGAAACATTGCAGGGCATCGAGGAGTTCTCCCACCTGACGGTGACGTGGCGCTTCCACATGGCGCGGCCGGAAGACGTCCAGCTGCACGCGCGTAGCCCGCGGGGAAATCCGAGGTGGCCAGCGACGGGTACGTTCGTCCACCGCAACCATCGGAGGCCCAACCAGCTGGCGACCAGCTACCCGCGGTTGCTGAAAGTGAAGGGCCGGGATCTCCTGGTGACGGATCTTGACGCCGTCGACGGGACACCGATCATCGACCTGGCGCCGTACTTCGAGGAGATGGGACCGCGATGTGAAGTCCGTCAGCCGACTTGGCCGGGCGAGATGCTCTCCACGTACTGGCTTGCCGCCTCCGAACGTCCGTAGCTCGACTTCCTGTAACGCCGCGATGGTGGTGCTCGCAGGGGCAGTCATCAGGGCCTGCCCACGAGGATAGGAAACGTGCACCACGTCGTCCGGCCGTCCGCGCTGGCTCCCCAATCCCCGGAGAGGGCCTTAACGAGGACCAAGCCCCGCCCCGAAGTGGCATCAGTATTGGCCGAACGCATGGTCGCCGACACTGAGCTGCCGTCCTGGACCTCGACGAGGATCTCGGTGTCGCGGCATCGGACGCGCAGTGACAGGTCTCCAGAGCCGTGAGTCACACCGTTAGTGACCAGCTCGGAGACACAAAGCACCACGTCCTCAGCCAAGGGGCCGGCGACCTCCCATAGCCGCAGGAAGACGCTGCTGGTGTGACGCGCGTGGCCAACGTTGATCGGTTCCGGGGCGAAGCATGACTCGAAGGCGGCGTACCCGGGGCGTGGTACCGACCGCGTCGTGACCGGTGCGAGAGCTGTTGCGACCGTCATCGGGCTCCTCCCGGATGGAATGGCGTGGTGAACGTGTGGCTGAGGCGCCAAGCACGCGGCACGAGGCGCCATGCCGATGGCGAGGCGTATTCGCGCAGTAACCAGCGAACACCTCGCAGTGAAGGCTTGGGAATGACTTACAGATGACGTTGACCCGTCAGTAACCAGATTTGGGTGCCGCCTGAGGGCATGGTCCTGACATGCTTGGCTGCATGGTGACTCTCGATGGAAAGCCCGTATCTGTAGATGACTTGCTTCCCCTGGCGCTCACGAACGTCGGGCACTTCACGTCCATGCGTGTCGATTCCGACGGCAGCGTCCGTGGCTTGACGCTGCACCTGGAACGCCTTGCGCGGGACTGCGAGATCGTGTGGCACGCGGCTCTGAAGACCGACCGCGTGCGCGAGTACGTCCGTCAGGCTCTGGAGGGGCAGACCCGCCCGTGCGTCGTGCGTGTCACGATCTATGACCCGAAGGTCGAGATGGGCCACCCGGCCCACGCCAACGAGCCGCACGTTCTCGTGTCCGTACGCGGTGCCGGCGCCCTTCCTCCGGCGCCCTTGCGCGCCCAGAGCCTGGTGTACGAGCGTGACCTGCCCCAGGTGAAGCACATCGGTCTCTTCGGCGCCTTGCACGCCCGGGGCTCGGCTCAGCGAGCAAACTTCGACGATGCCCTATTCGTCGGCTGTGACGGGTTCGTCTCCGAGGGCGGCACCTGGAACGTGGCCTTCGTCGACCAAGAGGGCACTGTCGTGTGGCCAGATGCCCCCGTGCTGCCCGGCGTCACCATGGCTCTGCTCCAGCAGCATGCGAAACACCGCATCTCCACTGTCACCCTGGACCAGGCCAAGGGCATGGCCGCGGCGTTCGCCACGAACACGTCGATCGGCGTGCGCCCTTTGGCCGCGATCGACGACACCGAGTTCTCCGTGGAGCACCCTGTCTTGAGGCAGCTCCAGGAGGCGTACCTGTCGATCGCCGGCGAGACCCTGTAGGGAAGCAAGCGTTATGGCGCGGGTTACCAGGTGGACCGGCCGTGAAGCCGAATTGCTGCGCACGGCCATGCGGAAGAAGCAGAAGGAGTTCGCCGAGCTAGTAGGCGTGAACCCTCGTCAGGTCCCCCGGTGGAAACGCCGGGGCGAGACCATCGAACTCGAACTCGACAACCAGACGGCCCTCGATACGCTTCTGACTCAGGCCACGCCCGACGTTCAGCAACGGTTCGCCGCGCTCATGACCGAACGTGCGGCCGTTGAGCACGACGAACGGGCCGAGGAACTCCTGCGACGGGACCCAAGCACTCGCCGGCATCCGATCGACGGGAAGGTCATGGCCCTCGTCGAGGAGGGCATTTATCTCTCCGGCCCTGACAACCGCTCGGTGTGGCTGGAACCGTTTCTCATCGACGTCTACCCGACGACCAATGAGGACTACTCGCGCTTCGTGTTGGCCACCAAGCACCGGAGGCCCCAGCACTGGCCAGACGGCCATTGCCCCGTCACCCTGGCCACCCACCCCGTGGTGTGGGTGACGTGGCACGATGCGGCCGCTTACGCCCGTTGGGCTGGCAAGCTCCTTCCAACCGCCCGGCAGTGGGAGAAGGCGGCTCGCGGACCGCGTGGTCGCGTCTACCCCTGGGGCAATGAGCCGACAGCCGCGAAGGCGAACACGGCCGAAGCGGGCATTGACGCGACAACCCCTGTCTCCCGCTACCAGTCCGGCGCCAGCCCATTCGGCATCTTCGACATGTGCGGCAACGTCTGGGAATGGTGCTCCACCGAGGAAGAGCTCGGCAGCGGGCGGTACCACCTGAATGGCTCCGCGTTCACGTCTCCGGTCGAACGGGCAGCGCCGTCCCTGCTGAACACTGCCGCAGCGTCGATGAAGGACAACGACACCGGCTTCCGCTGCGCCACGCCCGCGTAATTCGGTCACCGGGCGAACCAGTCGATCCGACGTCGGCGGTCGTGAGCCGTGGCACCGACCATCAGCGCGCCGCCGGCGCAGTGCGCGCCTGCGTTCCTCGTGCTGCGGCTGCCGGGAATCAGCTTGCCGCCAATTCCAGCTCGGTGGCCGTGGTGTCCTCAGCACCTCAGGTGCCTCGACCCTCCTCGGCTGATCAGGCGGACGGTGCCTGAACGCTGTGCGTACGGCAGCGCGACGACTGCTCCGAGCGGCCCTTGGATGAGTCAGGGGCTGTCCTCTTTGTCGGTCGACGAAGGATGCCTGTGGACGTCTTCCCTCGCTTCGGCAAAGTCGAGACCAGCGATTCCGTGGCGGCTGATTATGGGCCTTCGCTCACGGCAGACGGGAAAGAGCCTCAAAAGACTGGATATCTTTGCCGGGATCATGTCAACGTACAGCGTCCGGAAAACATCAGGTCAGACTGCGGGTCAGGCGACAGGACGAACAGTTTTGCGGCTCGACCGTGGGGGTTCCCGCGCTGGCATGGTCCGTACTTGGGAGGCGTATCTGTCTGAATCCGTTATCCGAACTCCCCCGCTTCGCTTCACCCACATCTTCTGTTCTCCGCGGTCTGAACGCTTGGGTCGGCCAAACGGCGGGTGATTACCTTGCCGTACCTATTGAGCTCTGCGTCCGTGCCTGTGCGTCCGTGCCTGTGCGTCCGTGCCTGTGCGGCCGGCCTGTTCGGTGCGGGTACTTGCAACGTAGATATGGCGGTCGTACTGCCCTCCCGTACGTTGCAGTGCCTCCCCATGCCGCACACAGCGCTACCAGAATCTCGACCGGCTCACGGGCGACGGTCTGTTGGCGATGGCCCTGGGCAGCGGATCCCGATCCCCGCGCTCATATCGGCTTGCCATCGCCGACGACGAGCCCAAGTAGGCGCCGGATTCGTGATGCGGCGCGCAACATAGACCACGATCGCCGGTTGGCCAAACCGGTGGTCTTGCTGATCATTGCTTCCATGTCTGCACGATCGCCGCTCCTTTCATCTGCCGCATCCGCTCCTGCTAGCGCCCTTCGCGCTGGGTTTCTCAACGTTAAGGATGCAGCCGAGTATCTCGGTCTCTCACCGCACACGCTCTACGTCTGGCGGCACCGGCGACAGGGCCCGCCGAGCTTCCGCATGGGCCCTCGCGGTCGCGTCATGTACCGCCGAGAAGCCGTTGACGCCTGGATCCGCGAACAGGAGCAAGCCGACTCCCGTGCCAACGCCTCCCTGAGTCCGCTGGGCGCCAATTCTCAACAGCGGGCGAGCCGTCTCCCCAACGCCTGACGCTCCCAAGCCTCAGCGCACCATTGCCCTCTCGATTAGGAGAATCATTTGGCCGGCTACATCGAAGATCGTTGGATCAAGAAGAAGAAAGACCCGATAACCGGGCAGAGGGGAAAAACTGCCCGTTATGGCAAGGGGCAGCGGTACCGTGTCGCCGGAATCTCCGGAGTTCGGGACAGGTCGTTTGTAACGTTGGAGGACGCCAAGGCATGGCTGCGGCGCTCCAGTACGGATCAGGAACGGGGTGATTTCGCCGACCCGCGTGACGGCTCTATCACCCTTGCTGACTACATCCAGCAGTACTGGATGCCCGGCGTTCGTGGTGCTGCCAAGACCCGCAAGAGCATAGATGAGCGGATAAGGCTGCACGTCATTCCGTACCTGGGTGAACTTCCGCTGAGTAAGGTGTCGGCGGCCGAGCTGCGCATGTACGTCGTAAAACTGGAGGCTACGTGCTCACCCCAGTACGCCCGCAGCATCCTCTCGGCTCTATCGACTGTCCTCGAGACCGCTGTCGACGATAAGCGTCTTTCCCGGAACCCCATGCGTGCGAAGTCGGTTCGCTGGCCGAAGCTACCAGATGAACGTCGCGAGCCATGGCCGAAAACTACATCTCGCAGGGTGCGTGATGAGATCAGCAAGCGGCATCGCATCGCGGTGGTGCTAGGTCTCGGGTGCGGGCTGCGGCAGGGCGAGGTCTTCGGGCTCGGGCCGGACGACATCGATTACCGACGCGGGCTCATACACGTCAAGCGGCAGGTGCAGATCATCAACGGGCATAAGTACTTCGCGCTCCCGAAGGGTGGCAAGACGCGTGTAGTGGATATGCCCGCATCCGTTGCGAGTGAACTGGTCGAGCATCTGAAGACCTACCCATCACTAAAGGTTGAGCTCCCCTGGGGTGGCCCGGAGCCGGAACGGGAGAGGAAGGGGCACGACCTCGTTCTCACTACGATGTACGGAAACGCTGTGGCGGCGAACACGTGGAACACCGAGATCTGGAAGCCGGCACTGGCCAAGGCCGGTGTGATTCCGCCCCTTGCCAAGGGAGCGAAGCCATGGCAATGGCAGGCGGCCCCCCGGGACGGCTTTCATGTGCTGCGGCACACATACGCTTCCGTTGTCCTAGAGGCGGGGGAGTCGGTAGTGACATTGGCCAGGTGGCTCGGGCACGCGTCACCCACCATCACCCTCGACCACTACGCGCACTTCATGCCGGAGGCGGGTCGCAGGGGGCGACAGGCGATCGATAGCCTGCTCGACGATCAGGTGAACGACGTTGCAGGGCGAAACTCCCCAGATTCTCCCCAGGCCCGATCGTGAGCCGTGATCGGGCCGCTTCGCACGTACAACTAGCAAGGTGATGCCCGATGTTCACAACCCGACCGACTCTCCAGGGCACCTTCGTCATGAAGTTGTCTACCTGGTGGCGCTGACCTGCATCGATGCGGCTGAGATATCGCCACGACCCCACGTGGACGTCTCGCTGAGCGGCAGCTGAGAGGCGGGCTGAGCCGCCGATCGCCCATGAAACGATCTTGATATGGCTGGTGTGATCACGGCGTCGGCGGGATCGTCTTCCTCTCCGGGCTGCACGCCGACACCTCGGCGGACCCGGCGCGGGACGCCGCCCTCACCGACCGCGGCGTCCCGTTCGTCCTGATCAACGGCAACAACGAGCGCGCCAGCGCCCCGTTCGTCTCGCCCGACGACACGGCCGCCGTCCGCATGGCCGTCGGGCACCTCGCCGAGCCCGGCCACCGGCGGATCGGCCTGGCGATGGGGCCGCAGCGCTACGTGCCCTCGCGCCGCAAGCGGGACGGCTCCGTCGAGGCGGCCGTGTCCGTCCTCGGCATGTCCAGGGAGGAAGTCGAACTCATGGTCTGCTTCACACTCTTCGGCGTGGAGGGCGGCCAGGTCGCGGCGGGCGACCGGGAGTACGGCGCCGAGCAACGATCTTGCTGGCGTGCTGCGGCTGGTCGGGGGCGTTGTCGAACAGGTTGCCGACATAGAGGTCGTTCACGGGCTACGCCTGCCGCCGTACCCCCGACGACCCACGCACGTACGGGCAGACTCGCCTCGTCGATCACGTCCGCAGCGACGCGCTCCAGCTCGGCCAGATCCTCCGCGTCACTGGGCACACAGACATGCCCTGCCCCATGAACGGGCTGCGGGCAGTGCAATTCGGGCGCGCGCCAGGCGTCGTTCAGACGGGCGCGCAGAGCGGAGACGTCCACGCGGCCAAGTGAACAGCACGGCACTGACATCGAGCCTTTTCAACCTGCATCAGCAGTACGCCGGGGACGCCCGCCATCTCGGCGCAGGCGGCTCGCACGCCTTCTTCCCTGCTCTGTACGTAGTCACCCCCGCTGTACGGTCGGCCAGGGTCTCCAGCGGTCAGATATGCCGTGCTGAAAGCGCATCGCGGCCCCATGGACTGGCTGGATCTCCGGGTTGATGAACAGCAGATCGTCGTCCTCATGCGCCACCCTCACCATCGTGCGCTCACAGACGCGAGAGCTGCTCCGGCCGCCGGGTCCGTCGAGGAGCGCTGGGACTTGGTTGGTGGACACGCCGGCCGACGGGGCGAGTGAGGGAAGGAGGAGAAGAAGGCTTGCCGCCAAACACGGCACCGCCCAGCGCAACAGGACCGAACGGCTTCTGATCCCGATCTTCTTCTCATCCGTACGTACGCACGCATCCTGACCCTCCACCACCTCGCTCGCTCGTACGCTTGTGCAGCGGCACGCGTTTACGCAGTAGATGCTCCACAACGCCCGACGTTCGACGTTCCCACCGACCACCGGGCCGGGCGGACACCCGAGTGCGCCGGAAGAGTGCACCGGGGTGGGCCGTTCGCGTGGCGTCGGACACGTATGTCGCGCGGGCGAACTCCCGTCCGCCCCCCTGAGGTACTGCGGACACGACGGACATGGGCAGCCTCGGGGGATCTCCTGATCGCCGGCGGCCGATCGAGGACGGATTCCGCAGTGGGAGAAGAGGAGCAGTCGGCGTGTGCGAGCGGTCCCGGCTCCCGGAGGTCGCGGACCGTCCCGTGGGCGTACGTCCTCTGTCTCTTTCCCCTGGGCCTTCTCGCGCCGGCCTCGGCGTTGGCTCGCTGGGTGCGGCCGAGCGGCGATGAGTGGTGCTTTCTGCCGGTCATCCGTGATCACGGATTCTCCGGGATGGTCAGCAAGTTCTACGCCCACGACAACGGGCGGGTCATGAACGGTGTGCTGGTCTGGCTCTACGGGCAGTTCGGCGTAGCGGGGCACCAGTGGTTCGCTCCGGTGACCGCCGTGTTCCTGCTGGGGATTCTGTGGACCGTGACCGTGCTGGCGCTGCGCAGAGCGGCGCTTACGGTGCCGCGCGGGGTTCCCCTTCTTGTGGCGTCCATGGTGACGGTGGTCTTCCTGCTGGGATCGCCGAATACCTACAAGACGTTCTACTGGCCCGCCGCGTCCGTCTCGCACACTCTGCCCCCGGTTCTTGCCTGCGCTGCCGTGATCCCGTTCCTTCTCGCCCGTTCGCGCAGGGGCAGGATCTTCGCGCTGGCCATCAGCCTCATCATCGGCCTCTGTATCGGAACCCTGTCGGAGCAGACCACGATCGTCGTGCTGGTGGTACTGGCCGCCGCGCTCGTGGCGACCTTCTGGACGGTGAGGGAGCAGCAACGCCGCGGGCCGCAGGTCTGCTTCGCCGTCGGCCTTGCCGGGCCGGTGGCCGGTGCGCTGATCCTGGTGACGTCTCCGGGCTCGCGGCACCGAAGGGGCGGTGTCGGCGCTGCGAAGGAAACCTCGCTGATCGGCCCGGAGTCCCTGGCCGGGGCCGCCCGCAACTTCGCGCACATCGTGATCGACACGGCTTCGGCGTGGCCGTACCTGGGCGCCGTCGCGGTCGGCGTCCTGCTCGGCCTGGTGCTGCGGGGCCCCGGGGGCGCCACGCCCGGCTCGCTCCGCCGCCCGGTCCTGGTGGTAGGGGCCGGAGCCGTCACATTCCTCGTCAGCGGCTATCTCGCCACGCTCGTCGCGTATCCCGTCTTCCACGCTGGTGTGGTCGCCTCCACCCGGCTCTGGAACGACTTTCTCTTCCTGTATGTCGTGCTCCTGACCGGCCTCGGTTCCCTTGTGGGGCTGGCCCTCCAGAAAGCGCGGCCGCGAGTCGGCGCCGTGCGCTGGGGCACCGCGGTGCTGTGTGCCGGCGCATGTATTGCCCTCGCACCCCCGCTCGTCCACCTGGGAAACCAGATGCGGGTGCGGGCTCACGACTGGGAACGGCAGGACCAGTGGATCCGTACCCAGGTGGCTCATGGGGCCCAGGTCGTCCCCTACACACCGACGCCCATCAGCAGGATGACGGAGCCGTTCGGCAACGGGAAACGGAGCTGGTCGACGGCGTGCGTGGCCCGCTACTACGACGTCAAGCGCGTGGACTACTCGCCGCGGCTGCCCTGACCGGACCGTCCTCCGGGGCTGAACCGGTCGCCGACACACGTGCCTCAGGGCCAGGCCGCCGGTAGACCTGCGACGCGCCGAGCGGCCGCGACGATACCTACAGACAGGACCTGCGGCTCTGTGCCGCCCTGGCAGCGCACGGGACTGGCGAGGTGATGGTCGTCGGGCGACGCCGGACTTCCCGGCAGCTTTCGGGTGCGTGGATATGCCGGAGCCCGTGGACTCGTCCACGATGGCGACAGGAGCACAGCCCGCATCACGTACGCAGGGCGGGTCTGTGTACGTTTCGTCGAACGGTTCACGGACAACACCTGTTTCCGCCGTATCAGACTGGAGAGCGGCCCCGGGGGAGAGGGGCGCACGGTGGTTTGCTATAAGTCCGACTATCAGGACGATCCCCTCTACCCTCATCGTCCCGCACTGGTGACCACCGACTTCCGCAGCGCCCCCGCCGCCGCGCCTGAATCCCTCGTGACCGGGGTCCTCCACGATGGCTATCCCACGGATGCCCCTACGTCGTCCGCCTGACCTTGACAGTTCCAAGATCCCCGACAGAGTCAAGCTCAGTGGGGTGGTTGGCTGGTGTGGGGGGTGGCGTAGACGACGACGTTGTCGTGATACTCGCGGGTGTCCGTGTTCCAGCCGGTGCAGGTGATCAGGCGCAGGCTCGGTCCCGGGGTGGGGCCGTAGACGGTGCTGCTGGGGAAGTCGTCCTTGGGGTAGACGGCGACGGCGTCGATGGTGAAACGGGCCGTGCTGCCATCCTTCCGGGAGACAGTCACGGGCATACCGGGTTTCACGGCGCTGAGAGCGTAGAAGGCGGCGGGGCCCGCTGTCGAGTCGACATGCCCGGCGAGGATGGCAGTGCCGCGCTCACCTGGGGTGACGGAGGAGTCGGGCCAGCTTGCCTGCTGCGGGTTGTCGGGAAGCGGGATTTCTCCGTCCTCGGCGGTGCGGACCGGCTGTATCGGTGCCCGCAGGGTCACACCGGCAATCGCGACCGAGGTCGGGATGGACCTGTGCATGCCAGGCTGCGTGGCGGTAGTGGTGGGGGCTTGTGTCGGTACGGCTCCGGCAGGGAGGGCGCGCGGCGGCGGGGAGGGCTGGTCGACCACGGCAACGCCGATGGCCACGGCGCCGGCGAGTGCGCACAGTGCGGCCGCCGCAGTCCATACGCTGCGGCGGCCTTCCCCGCGGGCCGAGTGGGGGCCCTTGTTCATGTGTGCTCCCGCTGCCGTCAGTTCTGCTTGAGGGTGTGCTTGCGGCGGCGCAGCACGACCATGCCGGTGGCGCCCAGTAGGAGGGTGCCGCCCGCGCCCAGGAGAGCGGTGTGCTGCGCGCTCTGGGTGCCGCCTTCACCGGCGGCTACGCTGCCGGAGGGGCCATCGGTGGTTCCGGGGAGGGTCTGGAACCACAGGAAGATGTTGGTGGGGATGGGCTTGGTGACACCCGAGTTGGGGTCAGCGGCCAATTTGTTGACCGTGTCCATGCTCTTGCCCGCCTGGATCTTGGCGAACGAGTCGGGGTTGGTGACACCGATGACGGAGACGGGCCACCACTCGGGCTTGTTGTCGTTCCGGTCGGTGATGATGTGGTCGTGACCGGGCAGCATCGTGTTCTTGAGCGCGGAAGCCGGCATCTTCAGCGTGGCGGCGAGCCGCGAGAGGTCGATGTTCATGGGGTGGTCCACGCACGGCTTCCCCCCGGGGCACTGGAGTGTGGCGGGGGCCGGGCTGAACAGCGGTACCGGGATGTACAGCGGGTCGGTGAACTTGTCCGACGTCGTCCCCGGCGGCACCTGGTTGTACTTCGCGCCGGCCTCGCACTTGCTGGGGGCTCCCGAGGTGACGGAGGGGTCGCAGTAGAAGTTCTGGGTGTAGAGGAACTGCGTGGTCTTGCCCTCGTACCAGCCGTCGGTGACGCCGATGTTGCGGCAGAGGTCTTGCGGCTGCCCGGTGGTGCACTTGTTCTTCAGCGGCTGGATTACGCGGTTTCCGGTGGGTGCCGGACCGAACCCGTCTCCGCTGCTGCCCATGCCGTCAGCGGCGGCGAGACCGATGGTGCCGGCGGTGGCCAGGGCGAGGGATGATATTCCGGCAGCCACCCGGGCCAGACGCTGACGAGCTATGTTCGTGCTCATTCCTGATTGGTCCTTTCGGTTCGCCGGGACCGTGTCGGCATGGCCGTAGCAGGGTCTCCGGACAGCGGGGCCGCGCCTCATAGGCGGCACTCCGCATTCAGGATTACCGCACGTGACCTGCCATAGCTTTGCGTGATGGGCTGGGTGGGTGATCCGGTCCAGGCTCGGGCGCCGGTGGAACACCGACACGCTTCGATCGTGCCTCCCCCCACCAACACAAGGTTCGGCCGAACCGCCCCCTTCCTGCCCCGGACCTGTTCACTCCTACCTGCCTACCTGCCTACCTGCCTACCTGCCTACCTGCTCTCCGAGCGGTACAACGCCGCGCGACGCGCACTGATCACGGCCGACGCCTCCCACGAGCTGCGCCCCGGCCGCCCCGGAGGCCGCACGCCCGTCCTCGGCGAGCATGTCCGGGCCGTCGCCTCCGGATTGCGCGTCATGGGCCCCAAGGCGGCCGGGGCGGGGGAACCGACCGTCGCCCGGGACGACCGGGGTGCTGTCGGCCGCCGCCAACTCGCGTGGCATGCAGGGGTACCGCCGTCGGCCGCTGAGTGCCCTCCGGGGAACAGCGCGGCCCCGCGTGCTTAGCTGGACGCATGATCGATGACTTCCTTGCCGAGAGCGCCGGACACCTGACCGAGGTCGAGGCGGCGGTGCGCGCCGCGGTCGCCGACGAGATCCTGCCGCGCTACCAGCAGCTCGCCGCGCACGAGATCGTCGAGAAGAGCGGCCCGCACGACCTCGTGACAGCCGCCGACCGGCTCGCCGAGGAACACCTCACCGCCTCGCTGACCAGGCTGCTGCCCGGCTCGGTCGTCGTGGGCGAGGAAGCGGTGCACGCCGACCCGGCGGTGTACGAGGCACTGGGCGGCGACGCCCCCGTGTGGATCGTCGATCCCGTCGACGGCACCCGCCAGTTCGTCCACGGCGAACCCGGCTTCTGCACGTTGGTGGCGCTCGCGCACCACGGAGAGGTGTTCGCCTCGTGGACGTACGCCCCCGTGCTGGGCGAGTGGGCCGTGGCCGTACGGGGCAGGGGCGCCACGCTCAACGGCGCCCCCCTGCGGAGCGGTTCGCCCACGCCCGGCGCCGTGCTCAGGGTGGCGATGTCCCACCCGGACTACACCTCCGACGCCCAGAAGCGGGCCTTGCTCGGCCTGCACACCGAGGGCATCGACGCCCGGGCGTGCGGATCGGCGGGCCTCGAATACCTCGCCGTCGCCAGCGGCGCGCAGGACGCCGTCGCCTTCAACTGGGAGTTCGCCTGGGACCACGCGGCGGGCCTGCTCCTGGTCACCGAGGCGGGCGGCGCCCAGTCCACGCTCTCCGGCGCCCCGTACCGCCTCACCGGCGGCAACGACCTGCCGTTCACGGCGGCGCGCGACGCGGCGACGGCGCAACGGGTCCTGGACGCCCTGCGCGCCGGCGTCTGAGCCGCGGGCCCCGGGCCGGTCCGCGGCGTCCCGCCCGGCCCGGGACTCACGGCCCGACGAGCACCTCCCGCACCTCCCGTACGACACCGGCCGCCGTCTCCACCGCGTCCGGATCCAGGGCACGCAGGGCGCCCGAGACCCTGCCCGTGAAGCCTTCGGGCGTGTCCGGAAGAGCGGCCGCCGCCGCGAGGGCGCCCTTCTCATTCAGGCACCAGACACGGTGGTGGGCATGGAGGGACTGGGCGAGAACGCCGAACGCCCTCGACAGGCAGAGGGCCACGTGGAGCGTGTCCCCGGACCCGGCCGACTTGCGGGCCGCGGCCACCGAGAAGTCCGCCTCCCACGCGGCCTCCACGAGCGCCCGGCGCAGGGGTTCCGGATAGGTGCGGGTCTCCTCCTGAAGGAACGCCAACTCGCCGTGGGGGTCCTGGAGTACGCGGCCGAGCGCCACCTCGCCGGCGTAGCAGGGGGACCAGAAGCCCAGCGGGTGGCCCGGCTGGACGCCCACCTCGAAGCGCCCCTCACGGCAGTCCGACCAGACGGCCTCCACCCGGTCCAGGTCGCGCAGGATCCAGTCGACCGCGAGCCCGTCCACCGTCAGCCACGCGCCCCCGTTCACCCACGGACCCCAGCCGCCCGGACCGGCCACCTCGACGGGGGAGCCCTGCGCCTCGGACGCCAGGGTGGCCAGCCCCGCCATGTCGGGGTCGCCGCGGTAGTAGACGCCGAGGTCCCAGTCCGAATCCGGGCGGTGTGTGGAACGGGCCCGGCTGCCGCCCAGGACGACGGCCCTGACACCGGGCTGCCGGGCGAGTCGGGAGGCCATCGACGCGATGGCGGGAGGGAGTGCCGGGTCGCTGCTCATCGGACAGGACAGTACCCGCGGCCCCGTTGTCGGTGCGCCCGAATATCCTGGACGTCCTGGCCGTCGGCTGACGAAGGAGTCCGAAGGTGCCATCGATGCTGGATGCCGTCGTCGTGGGGGCGGGACCCAACGGTCTGACGGCCGCTGCCGAACTGGCCCGCCGCGGCTTCGCCGTGGAGGTCTTCGAGGCCATGGAGACGGTCGGAGGCGGTGCGCGCACCGAGGAGCTCACCCTCCCCGGCTTCCGCCACGACCCGTGTTCCGCCGTGCACCCGCTGGCGATCGGTTCGCCCGCCTTCGCGGCCATGCCGCTGGCCCGCCACGGCCTGGAGTGGGTACAGCCGCCGCTGGCTCTTGCGCACCCCTTCCCCGACGGTTCCGCCGCCGTCCTCACCACGTCGGTGGGGGAGAGCGCCATGACGCTCGGCCCGCACGACGCGGGGGCGTACCGCAGATTCGTCGCGCCCTACCTCGGCCACTGGGACACCCTCGCCGAGGACTTCCTGCGCACCCCCTGGGACGGGCTGCCCCGGGACCCGTACCGCTGGGTGCGGTTCGGGCTGGACGCCCTCCAGCCCGCCACGCTCGCCTCCCGGCGCTTCCGGGGCGAGAAGGCGCGCGGGCTGATCGCCGGGCTCGCCGCGCATGCCATCGCGCCGACCAGCGGGATCGCCACGACCGGGATCGCCCTGCTGTTCGCGCTCGCCGCGCACGAGAAGGGCTGGCCCGTGCCGCGTGGCGGCTCGCAGGCCATCTCGGACGCCCTCGCCTCCTACCTCCGCGAACAGGGAGGCACCATCCGTACGGGCACGGAGGTCAAGCGCCTCGACGAGCTCCCGCCCGCCCGCGCGTACGTCTTCGACACCTCACCGGCCGCGCTCGCCCGGATCGCCGGGCTCGGCGGCGCCTACCGCCGCTACCGCTACGGCGCCTCCTGCTTCAAGATCGATTACGCCCTGTCGGGTCCCGTTCCCTGGACCGCGCCGGAGGCCCGCCGGGCCGGCACCGTGCACCTGGGCCCCACGGCCGGTGAGATCGACTCCGCCCTGCGTGCCGCGGTGACGGGCCGCGACCCGAGCGTCCCGTTCCTGATCACCGCCCAGCCGAGCCTGGTCGACCCGTCCCGCGCGCCCGAGGGCCGCCACGTCTTCTGGGCGTACGGCCACGTCCCGGCGGGCTGGGAGGGGGACGCGACCGAGGTCGTCGAGCGTCAACTGGAGCGGTTCGCCCCGGGTTTCCGTGATCTCGTCCTCGCGCGCTCGGTCGCGGGCCCGCCCCAGCTCGCGGCGCGCAACGCCAACTACGTCGACGGGGACATCGCCACCGGGGCGTTCGCAGGGCTCCAGACGGTGATCCGGCCCAAGCTCGCCCGCGTACCGTACGCGACCGCGCACCCCGCGGTGTTCCTGTGTTCCTCGGCCACTCCGCCGGGACCCGGGGTGCACGGCATGTCCGGCCATCATGCGGCGAAGGCGGTATGGCGGCGGCTGCGGGCCGAGTGAGGGAGGCAGGCGGGGGAGACAGAGACCCGCGCCTCCCCGGTGGCCGGGCCGGCGACAGGTCCGCAGGGGGAGAGATCCGCGCATGGCCGGTGAAGGACGGTGATCGGCCGTGGGAGCCCGCGGCCGCCCGGGTGGACGAGGGGGGCCGGCGACAGGTCCGTAGAGGGGAAGGGACCCGCGCCGACCGTGAACGAGGGGGAACGGAGCGGGCCCGTAAGGGGGACAGAGCCCTGTGCGCGCAGGTCGACGGCCTCCGCGCCCGCCTTCCATCGGCCGGTGTGCCGGGCCGCGTCAGCCTTCCGGCGGTCCGGCACCCGCGCGGAGTCAGTGCGACGGTGTCAGGGGCTGCTTGCTCTCCTCGGCCAGCCGCTCCAGACCGCTCTGCGTCTTGAGCGGCTTCTCCTTGATGAACACCACCACCACCAGCGCCAGCAACGCGAACGGTGCGCCGACCAGGAAGACATCCGCGGTCGCGTGGCCGTAGGCCTGCTCCACGACCTCGCGCGCCTGAGCGGGCAGGGTCGTGAGGTCGGGGATGGCGTGGCTGCCGCCGCCCCCCGCGGCCGCCGCACCGCCGAGACCCTTCTCCAGCTCCTTCGTCACCTGGTGGGCCAGGACGGCACCGAGCGCGCTGGTGCCGATGGCGCCGCCGAGGCTGCGGAAGAAGGACAGGACGGAGGTGGCGGCGCCCAGTTCGGCCGCCGGCACGTCGTTCTGCGCGGCGAGCACGAGGTTCTGCATCAGCATGCCGACCCCGATGCCGAGCACCGCCATGTACAGGGCCAGGAGCCAGAAGGGGGTGTCCGTGCCGATCGTGGCCAGCAGGCTCATGCCCGCGGTCATGATGACGCCGCCGGCGATCAGGAAGCCCTTCCACTTCCCCGTCCTGGTGATGATCTGGCCGGCCACCGTCGTGGAGACCATCAGACCGAGGATCATCGGCAGGCTCATCAGTCCGGCGGCGGTCGGCGACTTGCCGAGCGAGATCTGGAAGTACTGCGAGAGGAAGACCGTTCCGCCGAACATGGCCACACCGACGAGGAGGCTCGCCACGGTGGTCAGAGCGACGGTCCGGTTACGGAAGATGTCCAGGGGGATCATCGGCTCCTCGACCCGGGACTCCACCAGGACGGCCAGGACGATCAGCACGACACCGGCCGTGACGAGGGCCCCGGTCTGCCATGACCACCAGTCGAACTGGCTGCCCGCCAGCGTGATCCACAGCAGCAGGGCGCTCACACCGGCCATGATGAGGAACGCGCCGAGATAGTCGATCTTCACCTTGCGGCGGACGACGGGCAGGTCGAGCGTGAGCTGGAGCAGCACGATCGCGAGCAGCGCGAACGGCACGCCGATGAAGAAGCACCAGCGCCAGCCCAGCCACGAGGTGTCGACCAGCACGCCGCCGATCAGCGGGCCGGCGACGGTGCCGACGGCGAACACGGCGCCGAATATGCCTGAATAGCGCCCGAGTTCACGTGGCGGGATGATCGAGGCCATCACGACCTGGGCGAGCGCGGTGAGACCGCCGGCGCCGATACCCTGGACGACACGGCTGATGATGAGGACCGTGACGCTGTCCGAGAATCCGGCGACGAGCGAGCCGACGACGAACATCCCCAGCGACAGCTGGATGAGCAGCTTCTTGTCGTAGAGGTCGGAGAGCTTGCCCCAGATGGGCACCGTGGCGGTCATGGCGAGCAGCTCCGCCGTGACCACCCAGGTGTACGACGACTGGCTGCCGCGCAGGTCGGTGATGATGCGGGGCAGGGCGTTGGCGACGACGGTGGACGCGAGGATGGCGACGAACATCCCGGCCATCAGGCCGGACATGGCCTGGATTATCTGACGTCTCGTCATGGGGGGAGGCGCCTCGGGGGCGGGCGTCACGGCAGCGGACATCGGTGGCGTACCTCGGTTCTCTGAGGGGCGGTTGCTTCGGGAGTGGAGGGCGGGGCCGTCCCGGGTGGTGGCGCCGGCCGACAGAGCCGGGGCGCCGTCAGCCGCGCAGCGCGGCGGTGAGTTCGGTGAACGCCTCGTCGTAGAAGGCCTTGAGGGGCCGTCCGCGTCCGGTGGCGGTCCACAGTTCGACGGCGGACCTCACCGCGGCCAGGGTGGTGTGCACCAGGAGGCGTGGCCGCAGATCCGTGTCGACCCCCACGCCCAGCCGCTCGGCCACCGCGGCGATGAGTACCTGCTGGTCGGCGCCGTGCGCCGCGAGGAACCGGGGGAAGAGCGACGGGGTGTGCTCCAGCACCGTGCACTGGAGTTCCCAGCGCTCGTGACTGACCTCGATGTGGGTCAATTCGGCGGAGAGCGCCTCGCGCAGCACCGAGAGGGTGGTGCCTCCCGCGGGGGCCTCGGTGATCGCCCGGCGGATGCGTTCGGGGCCGTCGGGGTCGGCGACGAGGATCGCGTCGTCCAGATGGCCGAAGTAGTTGAAGAACGTCCGCACCGAGACGCCGACCTCCGCGGTGACCGCCTCCACCGTCACCTCCTCGAGGCCGCGTTCGGCCGCCATGCGCAGCGCGGTGTCGGCGAGGGCGTCGCGGGTCGCGCGCTTCTTGCGTTCGCGCAGACCGAGGGGTGGGTCTTCCGGAAGGGTCACAAAGATGCATGCTATGCAAAAATGCACGCCATGCAAATTCATCCGTTTGCCTGCCTTCGCGCAAGGTGCTCCGGCGCTAGAGACTGGCTGCCGTTGGTCGGGTAGTCTTACCGCAGCCGGTCGATACGCTGCGCGAGTTGCCGTATGCGCATCGTCACCCGCACCATGGAATTCTCGTCCGGACGCCGACTCGCCCGGCCTCGCGGCTGGGGACGGAAGGGGTGCCGCGTATGGCCAGGTACTTCGAGAACGGCGCCGGTGAACTGGTCCCCGACGCCCTGTCCGGCTTCGCCCGCGCTCATGCGGACCTCGTGGAGTACGACTCCGTCGACGGATACGTCACCGCCCGGCACCCTTCGCCGGCCAGGCGGGTGGGCCTCCTGTCCGGCGGTGGTTCGGGGCACGAGCCCATGCACACCGGGTACGTCGGTGCGGGGATGCTGGACGCCGCCTGCCCCGGCAGGATCTTCGCCTCCCCGCACAACCGGCAGATCTTCCGGGCCTCCCTGGCCGTGGCGGGGCCGGAAGGTGTGCTGCACCTCGTCAAGAACTACACCGGGGACCGGATCAACTTCGGTATCGCCGCGGAGCGGCTCGCCGACGCGGGCATCGCCTGCTCGCGCGTCCTCGTCGACGACGACCTTGCCTCCGACTCCGACGGGGTCGCCGCCGGGCGCCGTGGCACGGGTGCCACGGTGCTGCTGGAGAAGGTGCTGGGCGGCGCCGCGGACACCGGGATGGGACATACGGAACTGGTGGAACTCGGCACCGCCCTGGCAGGCCGGTGCCGTACGCTCGCCGCCGCGTCCGCCGCCCACCACGCGCCGGCCACCGGCGAGCCGGCCTTCGCGCTGCCGCTCGGCGAACTGGAGTACGGCGTCGGGATCCACGGCGAACGCGCCGATCGCACCCGGAGCCAGGGTCAGGTGGGCCCACTGGTGGAGGACATGACGGGCGCACTGCTGGACGCCCTGCGGCCCGGGCCCGACGAGCCCGTCGTCGCCCTGGTCAACGGCCTGGGCTCGGTCACCTCGCTCGAGCTGTACGGCATCTTCGGCGAACTGGGCCGGGTGCTGGACGCCCGTCGGGTGCGGCTCGCCCGGCACCTCGTCGGCGACCACGTCACGGCACTCGACATGCGGGGCTTCTCGCTCACCCTCATGGTCGCCGACCCGGTCACGCTGACGTTCTACGACGCGCCGGTCCACACCCCGGCACTGCGCTGGTGAGCACCCGGCGGGCCGGGTTCCCGGCAACCGGTGGGCAGGAGCACGAGGAGGGCACGATGACGATCCCCGCTTTCGACGCCGCGCAGACCCGTGACTGGACACATCGCTTCGCCGAATCGGTGTACGCCACCGAGGACGAACTGACCGCGCTCGACCAGCAGGCGGGTGACGGTGACTTCGGGACCAATCTCGCCGCCGGGGTCCGGGCCGCAGGCCCGCTGCTCGAGCGGGCGGGGGCGGGGTCCGGCCCGGCGGAGGTCATGGGCGCCATGGCCACCGCCTTCCTCGACGAGATCGGGGGTACCAGCGGCCCCCTGTTCGGTCTGCTGTTCCAGGCGCTGAGCCGGGCCGCCGCCCGGTCCGGGCCCGACCTGACGACGGCCGTGCTCGCCGAAGGCGCCGCCGAGGGACTGGCGGCCATCCGCCGTGTGGGTGATGCCTCGCCGGGGGACAAGACCCTGGTCGACGCGTTGTCCCCGGCCGTCGACGCGCTGCGGGCGGCGGCGGACGCGCCGCCCGCGGCAGCTCTGGCCACAGCGGCGGCCGGAGCGTGGCGGGGAGTGCGGGACACTGCGGTGTTGACGGCACGCATGGGGCGGGCGAGTTACCTGGGTGAACGGGCGACGGGCATCCCGGACCCCGGAGCGGTGGGCATCGCGCTGTTCTTCGCCTCCGCAGGCGAAGAAGTGCGGGCCCTCGCCCCCCATCTGACCTCCGGGTGACGAGCGGGCCCGGCCCGGGAGCCGCGTGGCTCCCGGGCCGGACGGCCGCGTGCCGGGGCGGGCCCGGCTCTACTCGCCGATCCGGCTGCGGGCCCACGAGAGCAGCTCGGGGTCCGTGAGGCTCGCGACCCACAGGTCCGCCCGCTCCGCGTCCGCCCCCGGCGGGCGTGGTCCGATGCCGATGACCCGCAGCCCCGCCCGGCGGGCCGACTCCATCCCGGTGAGGGAGTCCTCCACGGCCAGAGCCTCCTCGGGCGGTACGCCGCAGAGCCGCGCGGCCAGTGCGTAGACATCGGGCTCCGGCTTGGGCCGTACCTCCCCGCCCGGGACCACCACGTGGGCGAAGTGGCTCAGGAGGCCGGCCCTGCCGAGGCACCCTTCCACCATCTCCTGGGGGCAGTTGCTCGCCACGGCGAGCGGGCGGTGGCGAGCGGTCTGCCGGACCAGCGCGGCGGCGCCCGGCATCGTGACGGGGTCCTCGTCGACCAGTGAGGTGAAGGTGCTGAGGAGCGTCTCGGTGAGGCCGTCGACGAGGTCCGGCTTGCCGGTCTCCTCGGCCATGAGCGCGCCGCACTCGGTGTAGTGCACGCCCTTGGCGCGGTCGGCGAAGCCGGCGGGTGGAGTCAGCCCGAAGACTCGGAAGGTGATGTTCCGGGCTTCCTGCCAGTGCCTTTCGGTGTCCATCAGGGTCCCGTCGCAGTCGAAGACGATGGCGGACGGGGACCAGGAAAGGATGCGATGAGCTGTCATGTTGCTGCCGTTCTCGGAGGCTGCGCCGACCGGTTCGTGCACAGGCGCAGGCAGGTGCCGGGAGGGGTGATCCACTCGCGGGAAGAAGCGGAAACGAGCGATGCTCCACGACTGCTGACCCCGTGGACATGGCTGAGCGCGCCGTAGGTGCGCCGTCCTGACGTGGGCCGTCAGTTCCGGTCGATGCGAAACATCGTGGCGGTTACGTTAATTAGGGCGCTTCGATGTGCGCAATCACCAATTCGAGTGGGAAGAAAGCGCCCGGATGAAGGCGGCCGGCATCGGTGTGCGGTCCGGGAGGGGAAGCCTGGATGCCCGAGGCGCGGGTGACATGCCTGGTGAGAGGCGGTTCAGCTTCGTCGGTTCCTCGGTTCCGGCCTGGTTTCCCCGGTCGGTGAAACGATTCTTCACGGCAGGGAGCCGGATTGCACAAAGGTGGCCACGCGTGCGGCCGGACGAGGAAATAATAAGATCTTCGCGCGATGCGACTGCGTCCTCCGCCGGGAGGGCCCGACTTTCCCGTCGTCGTGGTAGTACGTATGAGCGAAGGTGGAACTGAAGTGCAGGACAGGGCGCGTGCAACCCGCAGAGTATTGCTGGAATCGGCAGCACATCTATTTGTCGAACGGGGATATGCGGGAACGAGTGTCAATGACATAAGTGATCACTCTGGAAAAACCAGTGGAGCGATCTATTTCCATTACTCCAGCAAGGAGAAGCTGGCACTGGCCGTGGTCCGCGAGCGGTTCGCCTCCTGGCCGCAGCTCGCCGCTCCCTACGCCGCGCCGGGCGTTCCTCCGCTGGAGAAGCTGATCGCCCTCAGCTTCGGCGTCGCCAGGTCCCTCAGCGAGGACGTCGTGGCCCGGGCCGGCGTCCGGCTGTGGGCGGAGCGCCGCGGCATCGAGGCCACGGTGCCCACGCCGTTCGGTGTCTGGGCGCTGGCTGCCACCCGGCTTCTCGCCCAGGCCCGCAGAAGAGGCGAACTCGCGGAGGGGGTCGAACCCTCGGCCACGGCCGTGACACTGGTCTGCGCCTTCTTCGGGCACTGCACCTTGACCGACGAGGCGCCGGGCGGACAAGCCTGGAGCGAGCGGCTGGACCAGTGGTGGCTGCTGATGCTCAAGTCCCTCCAGGCCGACGCGGACCCGGCCGCCCTGCTCGCCCGTGCGCGGGCAAGGATTCCCGCCGGGCGGGAGGACCTGGCCCCGGGTCGTACCTGACACCCGGGTGGGAGAGCGGCGAAGGAAACAGCCGACCGCGAAGCCCCGGCCAGGCCCGCCTCCTCCCCCCGCGCCGACGGCCGGGCAAGCCCTGGCAGCGCGAGGCTCATGTCGGATTTCCGCCAGCCGTGACCGCAGCGACTGCCGGATGCTGGACTCATGCACACCGACACCGAGCGCTGCGTCCGTGCCGTCCGGTCGAAGGACGCCCGCTTCGACGGCTGGTTCTTCACCGCCGTCCTGACCACCCGGATCTACTGCCGGCCCAGCTGCCCCGTCGTGCCGCCCAAGGCCCGGAACATGACGTTCTACCCGAGCGCCGCCGCCTGCCAGCAGGCCGGGTTCCGGGCCTGCAAGCGGTGCCGCCCCGACACCAGCCCCGGCTCCCCGGAGTGGAACGCCCGCGCCGACACCGTGGCGCGGGCCATGCGCCTCATCCAGGACGGCGTCGTGGACCGCGAGGGCGTACCCGGGCTCGCCGCGCGGCTCGGCTACTCCGCACGGCAGATCGAGCGCCAGCTCCTCGCCGAACTCGGGGCCGGACCCCTCGCGCTGGCGCGCTCCCAGCGGGCCCGGACCGCACGGGTACTCATCGAGACCACCGGCCTGCCGATGGCCGAAGTGGCGTTCGCGGCCGGGTTCGCCTCCATCCGCGCCTTCAACGACACGGTCCGCGAGGTCTACGCCCTGTCCCCGGGGGAACTGCGCACCAGGGCGACACGGGGCGCCGAGGTTCCCGGCACCCCCGGGGTCATCGCCCTGCGGCTGCCCTACCGCGCCCCGCTCAACCCGGGCAACCTCTTCGGCCACCTCGCCGCGACCGCCGTCCCCGGCGTCGAGGAATGGCGCGCCGGTGCGTACCGCCGCACGCTCTCCCTCCCGCACGGACCCGGCATCGTGGCGCTGTCTCCGCAGCCCGGCCACATCGCCTGCCGGCTCTCCCTCAGCGACCCCCGCGACCTGACCCGAGCCATCAGCCGGTGCCGCCGGCTGCTCGACCTGGACGCCGACCCGGTCGCCGTCGACGACCAGCTCCGCTCCGACCCCCTGCTCGCCCCGCTGGTCGAGGCGGGCCCCGGGCGCCGGGTACCGCGCACGGTCGACGCGGCGGAGTTCGCCGTACGCGCCGTGCTCGGCCAGCAGGTCTCCACCGCCGCCGCCCGCACTCACGCGGCCCGTCTGGTCACCGCGCACGGCACACCGGTCGAGGACCCCGAGGGCGGGCTGACCCACCTCTTCCCCGCCCCCGAGGAACTGGCCGGACTCGACCCCGAGGCGCTCGCCCTGCCGCGCAGCCGCCGTACCACCCTCACCACCCTGGTGGCCGCCCTCGCCGACGGGTCCCTGCACCTGGGGGAGGGCACCGACTGGGAGCGGGCGAGGCGCGAGCTGAGCGCGCTGCCGGGGTTCGGGCCGTGGACGACGGAGGTGATCGCGATGCGCGGCCTCGGGGACCCGGACGCATTCCTCCCCACCGACCTGGGCATCCGCCGGGGGGCCGAGCGGCTCGGACTGCCCGCGACCCCGGCAGCCCTCACCGCGCGCGCCGCGCGGTGGCGCCCCTGGCGCGCCTACGCCGTGCAGTACCTGTGGACCGTCGACGACCACCCGATCAACCACCTGCCCGCCTGGCGGAGTGAGGACGCACCATGACCACCCCCTCCACGACGACCAGGCAGCACACCGTCGTCGACAGCCCGTACGGGGCGCTCACCCTGGTCGCCACCGGCGGTGTGCTGTCCGGGCTCTACATGACCGGACAGCGGCACCGCCCGCCGGAGGAGACCTTCGGCGACCCGGACGACCGGCCCTTCACCGAGACCGTCCGCCAGCTCGACGCCTACTTCGCGGGTGAGCTGACGGAGTTCGACCTGCCGCTCCACCTCCACGGCACGGCCTTCCAGCGTGAGGTCTGGGCCGGGCTGCGGCGCATCCCGTACGGCGGGACGCGGTCGTACGGCGAACTGGCCGCGGACCTCGGCAAGCCCGGCGCCTCGCGCGCGGTGGGCCTGGCCAACGGCAAGAACCCGGTCGGGATCATCGTCCCCTGCCACCGCGTCATCGGGGCGTCGGGAAGCCTCACAGGATACGGCGGCGGACTGGAGCGGAAGCGACGACTGCTCGCCTTCGAGCGGGGGACGGACGGCGAGACCCCGGCCTTGTTCTGAGTCCCCGCCGCCCCCGCTGCGGGGCCGACGGGTGGGCGGGCCCGGGCGGGAGCCCGCCGCTCAGGGCCCCGCCCCGCCCCTCGGGTCAGCCGGTGAAGATCTCGACGACCGACCAGATCGCGAGGGCGAGCATGCACAGGCCGCCGATGCGCTGAACGGTCTTCAGCGGCACCCGCTTGGCGATGAAACGGCCGGCCAGCAGCGCCAGCGCGGACACCGACATCAGGGCTGCGGCCGCCCCGACGGCCGTCGACCAGGTGCCGTTGCTCGCGGCGAGGTTGGCGGTGGTGATCTGCGTCAGATCGCCCCACTCGCTGATGAAGACCGCCATGAACGCCGTCGAGTAGACGGGCCAGAAGCCGATCACGGTCCGGATCTCGTCCTCGTCCTCCTCGTCACCGCCACCGCTGCGCAGCAGCATGAACGCGCCGAAGGCGAAGAGGGCGGCCGAGACCAGCTTGACGGTCCAGTCGGGGAGCAGGCCGATCAGTCCGCCGGCCCCGACCGCGATGGCGACGTGCACGACGAACGCGGACGACGTGCCGAACCAGACGTAGAGCGGGCGCATTCGGGTGCCCATGGCCAGCGAGGCGAACATGGTCTTGTCGGGGAGCTCCGCGAGGAAGATCAGCCCGAAGGCGGTGAGGACCGCCAGGGGGTCGAGATGCATTCCGGGTGGCTTTCTGTGAGAGCCGGGCCCCGGGCCTTCCGCGAAGCGCCACTCGGGCTCTCGGAGGACCACTCGGCCCGGCATGACCGCAGCGCCCGCAGGGCGCGGGCGTGTCATACCTGACCGAAGGTCTCGCCCGCCCGTAACGCATACGAGCCCGGCCACCGGGAACCCGGAGGCTCCAGTATGTCGACGACCGGTTTGCGGGGCTACTCCCCTTCGCAGCCGTCAACACTACCCCACCGGGCATCCGGGGCGCGCTCGGTACCCTTGCCGTGATCACCGCCGCCACCACCGGGAGTGCCCCCGCATGAGCCGCCGCCCGCGCCGGACCGCCGCCGAACCGGGGCCGCCCCGGCCCACCGTCAGCGTCTGCCGTGGCTGCTGCTGCGGTACCCCGAAGATCCCGGGGGTGGACCACTCCGGGCAGCTGGCGCAACTGCGGCGGTCCCTCGAGGGAAGCGCCACCGTGCGCGCCGTGGAGTGCCTCGACGCCTGCGAACGGGGCAACGTCATCGTCGTACAGCCGTCGGCGGAGGGCCGCCGGGCCGGTGGCCGCCCGGTGTGGCTGGGGCTGGTCAACGACCCCCACGCCGTCGACGACATCGTCACCTGGGCGCGGGAGGGCGGACCCGGGGCAGCGGACCCGCCGGACATCCTCGACCTCTACGTCTTCCGCCCCTCGCGCCGCGTACAGGCGGAACTGGATCACTGACCCGTGCGGGCCCGGCCCAGCCCTCGGCGGCCGGCCGCTCCAGCAGGGCCGGGAGCGGCCGTTTCGATGGGTGCGCGCGTCTCTCCCTGGCAGGTCGTCGTACGGGGTCGGCTCCGCGTTCACGGCGAGGAGCCGGCCCCGTGCTCCACCGCGATGTGGCCGGCGAGG
Organism: Streptomyces sp. NPDC020780; assembly: GCF_044334475.1. Taxonomy (NCBI): domain Bacteria; kingdom Bacillati; phylum Actinomycetota; class Actinomycetes; order Kitasatosporales; family Streptomycetaceae; genus Streptomyces; species Streptomyces sp. NPDC020780. Next base: position 44,890 of record NZ_JBIRTB010000011.1, read on the forward strand.
CGGTGGGCTGCGTCTGCGAGGCCGTCCCCACCGCGATGGGCACCTGGCTCCCCTTGATGATCACGCTCGCTCCGGCCGGTCCCGCGGGTCGAGGCGCTCGCCGAACATGACCGTCGCCGCTTTCAGGACCCCGCCGCGGATTGTGCACGCCTTCAGGACCCCCGCCGCAGACCGTGCACGGCGGACCGCTCTCATTCGGCCTCCACCCGGGCCAGGGCGTGCCCCGCCGGAGCCCTGGCGTGGCACCGGGTACCGGCCACCTCGCCTGCCGTGCCGTGGAGTCCGACGACTTTGCGGTGACCCGTCGCCCTCCGCACCTGGGGCGGCGTAGGGGCAGCTCAGCGGGGGCGGCGCGGTTTCGGACAGCCATGGGCAGACCGGGGGTGGGGCGGATAGGGTCGGGGCGGCGCGACTGCCTGTTCGAAAGCAAGGGATGCAAGGTGACGGACGGAGCAGTGAAGACCGCACGCGTGCTCGTCGCGGCGGACAAGTTCAAGGGCTCGCTCACAGCCGTACAGGTCGCGGAGCGGGTGAAGGCCGGACTGCGGCGCGTCGTGCCCGGCCTACGGGTCGAGACGCTGCCTGTCGCGGACGGCGGCGACGGCACGGTCGCGGCGGCGGTGGCCGCCGGATTCGAGTGCCGGGAGGCGCGGGTGACCGGGCCGCTGGGCACCCCCGTGACCGCCGCGTACGCGGTACGCGGCACCACGGCCGTCGTGGAGATGGCGGAGGCCTCCGGCCTCCAGCACCTGCCCGCAGGGGAGTTCGCCCCGCTCACGGCGACCACGTACGGCTCGGGCGAACTGCTGGCGGCCGCGCTCGACGCGGGCGCCACCACGATCGTGTTCGGTGTCGGCGGCAGCGCCACGACGGACGGCGGCGCGGGCATGCTCACCGCGCTCGGGGCCCGCTTCCTGGATGCGGACGGCAAGCCCGTCGGCCCCGGCGGCGGAGGGCTCGCGGAGCTGGCCGAGGCTGACCTGTCGGGCCTGGACCCCCGGCTGGCGGACATCGACCTGATCCTGGCCAGCGACGTGGACAACCCGCTGACCGGGCCGAAGGGCGCGCCCGAGGTCTACGGGCGGCAGAAGGGCGCCACCGAGGACGACATCGCCGTCCTGGACGCGGCACTCACCCGCTACGCCTCCGTGCTGGGGCCGGAGCACGCCGCGCGTCCCGGAGCCGGCGCCGCCGGGGGCATCGGCTACGGCGCCCTGGTCGCTCTGGGCGCATGCTTCCGGCCCGGCATCGAGGTCATGCTCGACGTCCTGGGCTTCGCCCCGGCGCTCGCCCGGGCCACCCTCGTCGTCACGGGTGAGGGCTCGCTCGACGAGCAGACCCTGCACGGCAAGGCCCCGGCCGGTGTGGCCGCCGCGGCCCGCGCGGCGGGCGTCGAGGTAGTCGCCGTGTGCGGGCGCCTCGCCCTGCCGGCAGAGGCCCTGGGCAGGGCCGGCATCCGCCGGGCGTACGCCCTGGCGGAGCTGGAACCCGACCCGGCGGTCTCCATGGCCCAGGCGGGTCCTCTGCTGGAACGCGTGGCCGAGTCGATCGCCCGCGACTTCCTGTCCTGACACCGGTCCGGCCCCGGGTGCCAGCCCCGGCACCCGGGGCCGGACCGTCCACGTCCAGCGGTGCACCCCTGCGGCGATGCCCCAAGGTCCTCCCGCAGCCCCCGTCGCCTCGCTCCCGCGCCCTTGCGCGGATTCTTCCTCCGGCTCGTGGTGGCGCGCTGCCGGAGGTCCGTTCCGGCATCCGCCGGGGCCGCCCGCCGGCTCGCGGACGCGGTGACCGTAGTCGACTTCGGGCGAGGCATCGCCGGTGGGACGCCCGCCAGGGTCGAGCACGATCCGGCCGACGTCCAGGCCCACTGGGGGACACGGGAATGACCACCGCGGTGCGTACGCCTCTGCGAGGGCCCGTCCGGCCCGCCTGCGCACCGACCCTCGCTTCGCCGGTGAAGTTTGACATGCCCATTGACAGTCCCTCCGTCCCCCTGGCTTCATGTGAACAACGAATGGGAGCGCTCCCAAGACCCTCTGCCTGCCTTACCCCACGAGAGGCGACGACGGATGAAGTCACCCATGAGAAAGCGGCTGGGCGCGGCCCTCGCCGCCGCCGTGACGGCGACCGCGGTGCTGATGGCGCTGTCGGGCCCGACGGGCGCGCAGGCGGCGGCAGCGGTGCCTGCATCCGTTCCGGCCGCCGCCCCCGCGCCGCCCCCGCGGCGGCGGCGGGCGACGACTGGCTCCACACGGAGGGCAACCGCATCGTCGACAAGCAGGGCAACCGGGTCTGGCTCACCGGCGCCAACTGGTTCGGCTTCAACACGGGCGAGCGGGTCTTCCACGGCCTGTGGTCCGCCAACCTGGACACGATCACGCGGCAGATGGCGGAGCGGGGCATCAACATCCTGCGCGTACCGATCTCCACCCAGCTCCTGCTGGAGTGGAAGAACGGGCAGGCGGCAGTCTCCAGTGCGGTCAACACCTGGGCCAATCCCGAGCTCAAGGACCTGACCACCCTGGGGGTGTTCGACGCCTTCCTCGACGTGGCCGAGAAGTACGGCATCAAGGTCATGCTCGACGTCCACAGCGCGGAGGCCGACAACTCCGGCCATGTGTATCCCGTGTGGTGGAAGGGTGCGATCACCACCGAGCAGTTCTACTCCGCCTGGGAGTGGGTCACCGCCCGGTACCGGACCGACGACACGCTCGTCGCGATGGACATCAAGAACGAGCCGCACGGCACGCAGTCCGAGAGCCCGCGGGCCAAGTGGGACGGCTCCACCGACCAGGACAACTTCAAGTACACCTGCCAGACCGCCGGCCGGCGGATCCTCGCCGTCAACCCGGACGTCCTCGTCCTGTGCGAAGGCATCGAGATCTACCCCAAGGACGGCGCGAACTGGTCCTCCACCGCGGCCGCGGACTACCACGGCATGTGGTGGGGCGGAAACCTGCGGGGAGCCAGGGACCACCCGGTGGACCTCGGCGCGCAGCAGGACCAGCTGGTCTACTCCCCCCACGACTACGGCCCCCTCGTCTACCAGCAGCCCTGGTTCCAGGGCACGTGGGACCGCACCACGCTGGAGCGTGACGTCTGGGACCCGAACTGGCTGTTCCTGCACAAGAACGGCACCGCACCGCTGCTCATCGGCGAGTGGGGCGGACACCTCGACAACGGCCCGAACCAGAAGTGGATGACGGCGCTGCGCGATCTGATCGTGGAGAACGGGATCCACCAGACCTTCTGGTGCGTCAACCCCAACTCCGGTGACACCGGCGGGCTGCTGGGCTACGACTGGGCGACGTGGGACGAGGCGAAGTACGCGATGCTCAAGCCCGCCCTCTGGCAGTCGGGCGGCAAGTTCGTCGGCCTCGACCACCAGGTCAGGCTCGGCGGCGCGGCGAGCACCACGGGCCTCAGCCTCACCGACCTGTACGGCGGCTGATCCCAGGGCTGGTTCCGCCGCAAGGGCTGTCCTGGGGGGCCGATGAATCCCACCGCCTCGGCGCCCCGGGACTCCACACAGGACGAACGTCTGCCCGGTCCGGTCGTCAGCCCTCCGTCCGCAGCGCGTTGATGAGCAGCAGGGCGATGTCGTCGCTGCCGGGCGTGAAGCGCTCGGCGTACCGCACGAGCGTGTCGGCGACCTCGTCCATGGTCCGGTCCAGCGCCAGGGCGAAGTGCTCCGCCAGTGAGGCGGTCGCGTCGTCGAAATCGATCCCCGGGGCCTCCACCAGTCCGTCGGTGAACAGGGCGAGCGCCGCACCGGGCGGCAGCGGGATCTCGGCCGTCGGATACCGGGACGCCGGATCGATGCCGAGCAGGAGCCCCGGAGGCAGCGAAAGTGACTCGGTGCCCCCGTCGGGGTGCCGCAGCAGCGGTGCGGGGTGGCCCGCGGTCGCCAGGTAGGCGGTGTGCGCCGACAGGTCCAGGTGGACGTACAGGCAGCTGGTGAACAGACCCGGATCGAGATCGGTGAGCAGCCGGTTGGTCCGCGCGAGCACCTCGTCGGGCGGCGCACCGGCCGAGGCGTGCACCGCGGTACGGACCTGCCCCATCAGCGCCGCGGCGTTCACGTTGTGGCCCTGTACGTCCCCGATGGTCGCCGCCGCCGTCGTCTCGTCCAGCCGGATCAGGTCGTAGAAGTCCCCGCCGATACCCACCCCCCTGGTGGCCGGGACGTAGCGGGCGGCGACATCGAGGCCGGGGATCCGAGGCAGGGTGTGCGGCAGCAGGTGGGCCTGGAGGCTGTGCGCGAGCTGGTTCTTGGTGTCGTACAGGCGGGCACGGTCGAGGGCCTGGGCGAGCAGACCCGCGATCGAGGACAGCAGGGCGCGTTCCTCGGGCTCGAAGGTGTGGGGCCGGTCGTAGGCGAGCACCAGCGAACCCACCGGACGCCCGGAGACGATCAGCGGGAGGAACGCGCACGCGGCGACGGCGTCGCGGAGGTGCGCGGCGGGGTAGGCGCGCGCCAGTTCCGTGAAGTCGGAGAAGAAGCCGGGGACGCCGGTCGTGAGCACGTGCGCGGCCGGGTTGTCCATGGTCAGTGGGGCGCCGTCGAAGCGGTCCATCAGCCCGGGCTGGCTGCCCCTGCGGCCTTCGATCTGCAGCCGCCCCTGCGTCGAGGTCAGCACGACGAGGGACTGGATGCGGAAGGCCGGCAGGAGCTGGTCGCCGGTCAGCTCGATCACGTCCTGGGTGCTGACCGCCTCGGTGAGCGTGGCCGCCAGGTGCATCAGGTGGTACAGAGCGGTCGCCCGGTTCGGCGCGGGTGAGGGCGTCGGCAGCGACGGTGGCGGTTCGCCGGCCGAGTCCGGTCTTCTGGCGGGCAGGACGCGGACGCTGATGCCGGTGGCGTTCGGGAAGAGGTGGAAGTCCAGCCACCGGTCCGGGGGCCGCAGGGCGGTGAAAGACGTCTGCTGGCGGCTGATGATCGCGGCGCGGTAGTGGTCCTCGACGGCCGGGTCGTCCAGCCAGGGCAGCGACACCCACGGCAGCTCGCCCAGCAGCTCGGTGGCGGGAGCCCCCAGGAGAGCGGCCGCGGCGTCGTTGATGAACGTGAGGGTGCCGTCCAGGGCCAGCGCGCAGCTCCCGCCGGGAAGCCGCTGGACGAATTCCATGGCCGCAGCGCTCTCCACAGGTCCGGGAGCCGGCGGGGCCGGCGGCGACAGCACCCGGGGCCGGCTCCCCGGGTGTACCGGGTATCCGCTGCTCTCCGCCTGCTGCAGGAGCATGCCGATGCCGTGGCAGCCGTTGACCACGGCCTGCCGCTCCTCGGGCGCCAGCTCGTCGGGGTGCGAGCCGGGCCACAGCAGGACGAGCCCGCCCCGGTCGGTCGCGCCGGTACGGATCGGGGCGGCGCCCAGTGCGAACTGGTAGGGCAGCACGAGTGCGGCACGTGGGTAGCGGCGGGCCAGTTCCTCCTGGCTGCCGAGCCAGATCAACGTCCGGTGGCGTACGGCGTCAGCCACCGGCATCGGGGAGGCGAGCGGGACCCGCGTCCAGGGAGTGGCCAGCTGGGCGGGGACTCCGGACAGCACGGTCAGCTGCAGCGAGCTGTCGTTCCCCGGCAGCAGGTACACCATGGCCACCGAGGCACCGGTCTCCCGCAGGACATGGGCGACGGCGCTGTCCAGGAACTCGGTGCCGGAACCCTGGGCGGCGGCGGAGGCGGCTCGGTCCTGCACGCTCTCAACCCTTCCCGACGGCGGGCGGCTGGGTATCCGCTACGGAATACGGCATATACCGGACCATACGCCCCCAGCCTACTCAGGACACAGCAATCCGTGGAGACGCACGAGGGCCCGGATGCTGGGGAGCATCCGGGCCCTCGCGTGGTGTGTTCCGTCGGGTCCTGGGCCTGTCGTCCGGATCAGGCCGGGCCGGCTGACCGGGCCTGATCCGGACCGAAGACCTAGGGAAGCTGGGCTGCCCGAGCCTCACGCCGGTTGTCGCGGAAGGTGTTCACCCGCCGCGCCGTGGCGAAGAGCGGGATGACCGCACCCAGCACGACCTGCAGCGCGCAGCCGGTCTGCAGGAGCAGCTGACCACCGGGGGCGTCGAACGCCCAGGCGGCCAGCAGCCCCATCGCGGCCACGATCCAGCTGAGCATCGCCACCGCCAGGACGCCGCGCGGTTTCGGGTACTCGACCCTGCTGACCATGAGCCACGCCACTCCGATGATCGCGAGCAGCGTCGGCACGAAGGGCAGCTCCAGGAGCACGATGGAGACGACGGTGAGCGCCCCGAACGGGCTCGGCATGCCCTGGAACATGCCGTCCTTCAAGGTCACGCAGGAGAATCTGGCGAGCCTGAGCACCACCGCCAGCAGCACCACGATCGCCGCGAGCGCCGACACCCTCTGGTGCGCGTCGTCCGCGACCATGCCGTAGACAAGGACGAAGTACGCCGGGGCGAGCCCGAAGCTGATCAGGTCGGAGAGGTTGTCCAGCTCCGCCCCCATCGGCGAGGACCGCAGCTTGCGCGCCACGAGCCCGTCGAAGAGGTCGAACACGGCCGCCATGAGCATGAGGATCACCGCGGTGGCGGCGGAGTGCCGGGCCATGCCCGACTCGTCGCTGCCGGTGAGGTGCGGGATGAGGATCCCCGTGGTGGTGAAGTACACCGCCATGAAGCCGCAGGTGGCGTTGCCCAGGGTGAGGGTGTCCGCTATCGACAGCCTCATCGACAGGGGCATGTCCTGCGTACCGTCGGCGTCCTCGTCCTCCGCGGCCTCCGGAACCCAGCCGGCCTGTGTATCCGGATCAATCACGGTCAATTCGAGTCACCCCCGCGGTGGTGGCCTGTCCGACCTCGACCGCGACCTCGACACCTTCCGGAAGGTAGATGTCGACGCGCGAGCCGAAGCGGATCAGACCGATGCGTTCGCCCTGCTCCACCTTGGTGCCCTGCGGGAGGTAGGGCACGATACGACGGGCGACCGCTCCCGCGATCTGCACCATCTCGATGTCGCCGAGCTCGGTGTCGAAGTGCCAGACAACGCGCTCGTTGTTCTCGCTCTCCTTGTTGAACGCGGGGACGAACCCACCCGGGATGTGCTCCACCGATGTCACGGTGCCGGCCAGCGGTGCCCGGTTGACGTGGACATTGAGGGGGCTCATGAAGATCGCGACGCGGGTGCGTCCGTCCTTCCACGGCATGATGCTCTGCACCACGCCGTCGGCCGGCGAGATGACCCGGCCCTGAGTGATCTCGCGCTCGGGGTCGCGGAAGAACCACAGCATGCCCGCCGCGAGCGCGGTGGTGGGCACGGCCACGGCGGCCCAGCGCCCGGACCGGCGGGACCGGGCGAGGCTGAGGGCCGCGGTGGCGACGGTCGGCAGGAGCCACGGCGATGCTCCGCGCGCAAGGCGGACCCCGCCGCGGGGTGCGGAGGTTTGGCTGTCGGGCATGGATGACCTTCGTAGCGGATGATGCCGCGCTGGCAACGGGGGGACGGCGGCTTTCCGGCGATGCTATCGGGTGCGAGCGGCAACTGGGCAAGCCAGCAGCCGAGTCGGACAGCTGACGGGCTCCCGACGAGGGTGACTCGGTGTGATCTTCTTCGCCACCAAACCTCCTCGAAAGGGACAATCAGCCTGGGAGCCGGTACTCCTCGAGGAGCCGGCGACCGATGATCATTTTCTGGATCTCGGCGGTACCTTCACCGATCAGCAGCATCGGGGCCTCGCGGTAGAGGCGCTCGATCTCGTACTCCTTGGAGAAGCCGTAACCGCCGTGGATACGGAAGGCGTCCTCGACGACTTCCTTGCAGTACTCGGAGGCGAGGTACTTCGCCATCCCTGCCTCCAGGTCGTTCCGTTCGCCGGAGTCCTTCTTGCGTGCCGCATTCACCATCATCGCATGAGCCGCTTCGACCTTGGTGGCCATTTCGGCCAGTTTGAACTGGATCGCCTGGTGCTGGGCGATCGCCTTTCCGAAGGTGTGGCGCTGCTGGGCGTACGAAACACCCAATTCGAAGGCACGCTGCGCGACCCCGCAGCCACGCGCTGCGACATTCACGCGTCCGACCTCGACGCCGTCCATCATTTGGTAAAAACCCCGGCCCGTGGTGCCGCCGAGCACGCGATTGGCCGGAATGCGCAGTCCATCCATGATGAGCTCGGTCGTGTCGACGCCCTTGTAGCCCATCTTGTCGATCTTCCCCGGAATGGTGAGACCCGGCCGGACCTCACCGAATCCCACCTCCTTCTCCACCAGGAAGGTCGTCATCGACTTGTGCGGGGCCGTACCTTCCGGGTGTCCTTCGTCACTCCGGCACAGAACGGCGACGAGCGTGGACGTGCCCCCGTTCGTCAGCCACATCTTCTGGCCGTCCAGGACGTACTCGTCGCCGTCCTTCACGCCCTTGGACGTGATCGCGGAGACGTCGGAGCCGAGCCCCGGCTCCGACATCGAGAAGGCCCCGCGGACCTCGCCCAGTGCCATCCGCGGAAGGAACGTGTCCTTCTGCTCCTGCGTGCCGTGCTGCTTGAGCATGTAGGCCACGATGAAGTGCGTGTTGATGATGCCCGAGACGCTCATCCAGCCGCGGGCGATCTCCTCCACGCACAGCGCGTACGTGAGGAGCGACTCACCCAGACCGCCGTACTCCTCGGGAATCATCAGCCCGAACAGACCGAGTTCCTTGAGTCCTTCGACGATCTGTGTCGGGTACTCGTCGCGGTGCTCCAGCCCGGTCGCGACGGGAATGATCTCCTTGTCGACGAAATCCCGGACGGTGGAGAGGATCTCCTGCTGGATATCGGTCAGACCGGCGGTCCGGGCGAGTCGGCTCACGGCTGCTTCTCCGAATTCTTCGGTGACGGCTGCTTCGGTTCCGGGCGGCCGGGCTGCTCCCCGCCGCGCTCCTGGATGTACGTCTCGGTGGGGACCATCACCTTGCGGCGGAACACGCAGACGAGCGTGCCGTCCTGTTTGTAGCCCTTCGTCTCGACGTACACGATGCCGCGGTCGCTCTTGGACCTCGACGGCGTCTTGTCGAGCACGGTCGTCTCGCCGTAGATCGTGTCGCCGTGGAAGGTCGGTGCCACGTGCTTCAGCGACTCCACCTCCAGGTTGGCGATCGCCTTTCCGGAGACGTCCGGCACGGACATACCGAGCAGCAGCGAATAGACGTAGTTGCCGACGACGACGTTCTTCCCGAAATCGGTCGTCCGCTCGGCGTAGTTGCTGTCCATGTGCAGCGGATGGTGATTCATGGTCAGCAGGCAGAAGAGGTGGTCGTCGTACTCCGTGACCGTTTTTCCCGGCCAGTGCTTGTAGACGGCACCGACCTCGAACTCCTCATAGGTGCGGCCGAACTGCATGATCAGGCCTCCGGAGCTTCGAACGTGGAGGTGCGCCGCATGCCGGCCGCGCGGCCCTTGCCCGCGATGACGAGCGCCATCTTGCGGCTGGCCTCGTCGATCATCTCGTCGCCGAGCATCGCGGAGCCCTTCTTGCCGCCCTCTTCCGAGGTGCACCAGTCGTACGCGTCGAGGATCATCTCGGCGTGGTCGTAGTCGTCCTGGGAGGGCGAGAACACCTCGTTGGCGGCGTCCACCTGACCGGGGTGCAGTACCCACTTGCCGTCGAAGCCCAGCGCGGCGGCACGGCCCGCGACCTCGCGGTACGCGTCCACGTCGCGGATCTGCAGGAACGGTCCGTCAATGGCCTGCAGGTCGTGCGCGCGGGCGGCCATCAGGATGCGCATCAGGATGTAGTGGTACGCGTCCGCCGGGTAGCCGGGCGGCTGCTGGCCCACGACCAGCGTCTTCATGTTGATGGAGGCCATGAAGTCGGCCGGGCCGAAGATCAGCGTCTCCAGGCGGGGCGAGGCGGCGGCGATGTCGTCGATGTTCACCAGGCCCCTGGCGTTCTCGATCTGCGCCTCGATGCCGATCCGGCCGGCCTCGAAGCCCATCGTCTTCTCGATCTGGGTCAGCAGCAGGTCCAGCGCCACGACCTGCTGCGCGTCCTGGACCTTCGGCAGCATGATGCAGTCGAGGTTCGGGCCCGCGCCCTCGACGACCGTGATGACGTCACGGTACGTCCAGTGCGTCGTCCAGTCGTTCACGCGCACGACGCGGGTCTTGCCCGTCCAGTCACCGTTGTTGAGCGCGTCGACGATGTGGTGCCGGGCGCCTTCCTTGGCCAGGGGCGCGCAGGCGTCCTCCAGGTCGAGGAAGACCTGGTCGGCCGGGAGTCCCTGGGCTTTCTCCAGGAACCTCGGGTTGGAGCCGGGCACCGCCAGGCAGGAGCGGCGCGGGCGCAGCCGGTTGACGGGTGCGGCAGGCGACGGGCTGGTCATGCGGAGACCTCCAGGGGGTCGAGCTTGTTCGCTTTGCGGATCTCGTCGACGATACGGCCGATGATTCCGGTGATTCCGAAGTCCTTCGGGGTGAAGACGGCGGCGACGCCGGCTGCGATGAGGGCGGCCGCGTCAGCCGGGGGGATGATGCCGCCGGCGATCACCGGGATGTCCGCTGCCCCGGCCTCGCGCAGGCGGTTCAGGACGTCCGGCACGAGCTCGGCGTGCGAGCCGGAGAGCACCGACAGGCCCACGCAGTGCACGTCCTCGGCCAGTGCCGCGTCGGTGATCTCCGTGGGCGTCAGCCTGATCCCCTGGTAGACCACCTCGAAGCCGGCGTCCCTGGCGCGTACGGCGATCTGCTCGGCGCCGTTGGAGTGCCCGTCCAGGCCCGGCTTGCCGACCAGCAGGCGCAGCCGCCCGACACCCAGGTCCTCGGCCGTGCGGGTCACCTTCTCGCGGACCAGGGCGAGCGGGGTGCCGGGCTCCGCGGTGACCGCGAGCGGCGCGGACGAGACGCCGGTCGGCGCCCGGAACTCGCCGAACACGTCCCGCAGGGCCCAGGCCCACTCGCCCGTGGTGACGCCGGCCCGCGCGCACTCGACGGTCGCCTCCATCATGTTCTCGGTGCCCGCCGCGGCCTTCTTCAGGGCGGCGAGCGCCTCGGTGGCGCGTGCCTCGTCGCGGTTGTCGCGCCACTCGTGCAGCGCGGCGACGACCCGGGCCTCGTTCTCGGGGTCCACCGTCATGATCGCCGCGTCCAGGTCGGCCGTCAGCGGACTGGGCTCGGTCGTCCCGTAGACGTTGACGCCGACGATCTTCTCCTCGCCGGCTTCGATCCGGGCCCGGCGCGCCGCGTGCGAGGCGACGAGTTCCGACTTGAGGTAGCCGGACTCGACGGCGGCCATCGCGCCGCCCATCTGCTGGATCCGGTCCATCTCCGCCAGCGACTCGGTGACCAGCTCGGCCACCTTGGCCTCGATGACGTGCGAGCCCTCGAAGATGTCCTCGTACTCCAGCAGATCGCTTTCGTGGGCCAGTACCTGCTGGATACGGAGTGACCACTGCTGGTCCCAGGGCCGGGGCAGCCCCAGCGCCTCGTTCCAGGCGGGCAGTTGCACCGCGCGGGCGCGGGCGTCCTTGGAGAGGGTGACGCCCAGCATCTCCAGGACGATGCGCTGGACGTTGTTCTCCGGCTGCGCCTCGGTCAGCCCGAGGGAGTTGACCTGGACGCCGTAGCGGAAGCGGCGCTGCTTCGGGTCGGCGATGCCGTACCGCTCGCGGGTGATCCGGTCCCAGATGCGGCCGAACGCGCGCATCTTGCACATCTCCTCGACGAAGCGGACTCCCGCGTTCACGAAGAAGGAGATGCGGGCGACGACATCGCCGAACCGCTCCTCGGGCACCTGCCCGGAGTCGCGCACCGCGTCGAGGACGGCCACGGCCGTCGACATGGCGTAGGCGATCTCCTGGACCGGTGTGGCTCCGGCCTCCTGCAGGTGGTAGCTGCAGATGTTGATCGGGTTCCACTTCGGGATGCGGTTGACCGTGTACGTGATCATGTCGGTCGTCAGCCGCAGCGAAGGAACCGGCGGGAAGACGTGCGTCCCGCGCGAGAGGTACTCCTTCACGATGTCGTTCTGCGTCGTGCCCTGGAGTCTGCCGGGGTCCGCTCCCTGCTCCTCGGCGACCACCTGGTAGAGCGCCAGCAGCCACATGGCGGTGGCGTTGATCGTCATCGAGGTGTTCATCTGCTCCAGGGGGATGTCCTGGAACAGCCTGCGCATGTCACCGAGGTGCGAGACGGGCACCCCGACCCGGCCGACCTCTCCGCGGGCCAGGACGTGGTCGGGGTCGTAGCCGGTCTGCGTGGGCAGGTCGAAGGCGACCGACAGACCGGTCTGGCCCTTGGCGAGGTTGCGGCGGTAGAGCTCGTTGGACGCCTCGGCGGTCGAGTGGCCCGCGTACGTCCGCATGAGCCACGGGCGGTCCTTGTGGCGTTCGGTCATCGCGGGCCTCAGACGTCGCGGAAACGGTTGATGGCGTCGATGTGCTGCTCCCGGAGCTCCGTGTCGCGCACCCCGAGACCCTCGCGGGGCGCCAGCGCGAGGACGCCGACCTTGCCCTGGTGGACGTTGCGGTGGACGTCGTGGGCCGCCTGCCCGGTGTCCTCCAGGGAGTAGACCTTGGAGAGCGTCGGGTGGATCTTCCCCTTGGCGATCAGGCGGTTGGCCTCCCACGCCTCGCGGTAGTTGGCGAAGTGGGAGCCGATGATCCGCTTGAGCGACATCCACAGGTAGCGGTTGTCGTACTCGTGGGTGTAGCCGGAGGTCGAGGCGCAGGTGACGATCGTGCCGCCCTTGCGGGTCACGTACACACTGGCACCGAACGTCTCACGGCCCGGGTGCTCGAAGACGATGTCCACGTCCTCGCCGCCGGTCAGTTCACGGATGCGCTTGCCGAACCGCTTCCACTCGCGCGGGTCCTGGTGGTGCTCGTCCTTCCAGAACGTGTAGTCCTCGGCGGTGCGGTCGATGATCGCCGTCGCGCCCATCTTCCGGCAGATCTCGGCCTTCGTGTCGCTGGAGACGACACAGATCGGGTTGGCGCCGCCAGCCAGCGCGAACTGCGTGGCGTACGAGCCGAGTCCACCGCTCGCACCCCAGATCAGGACGTTGTCGCCCTGCTTCATACCGGCGCCGTTGCGCGAGACGAGCTGGCGGTACGCGGTGGAGTTGACCAGGCCGGGCGCCGCGGCCTCCTCCCAGCTGAGGTGCTTCGGCTTCGGCATCAGCTGGTTGGACTTGACGAGCGCGATCTCCGCGAGGCCGCCGAAGTTGGTCTCGAAGCCCCAGATGCGCTGCTCGGGGTCGAGCATCGTGTCGTTGTGGCCGTCGGAGGACTCCAGCTCGACCGAGAGGCAGTGCGCGACGACCTCGTCGCCCGGGTTCCAGGCGTTGACGCCGGGGCCGGTGCGCAGGACGACGCCCGCCAGGTCGGAGCCGATGACGTGGTACGGGAGGTCGTGGCGCTTGGTGAGCTCGCTGAGCCTGCCGTAGCGCTCCAGGAAGCCGAATGTGGAGACCGGCTCGAAGATCGAGGTCCAGACGGAGTTGTAGTTCACCGAGCTGGCCATGACCGCGACCAGGGCTTCGCCCGGGCCGAGCTCGGGGACCGGCACGTCCTCCACGTGGAGGGACTTGCGGGGGTCCTTGTCGCGGCTGGCGACACCCGCGAACATCTCCGCCTCGTCCTTGTGCACGGTCACCGCGCGGTACGACTCGGGGAGGGACAGGGCGGCGAAGTCCGCGGCCGTGCTGTCCTGCGATTGGATCGCGTCCAGGATTTCCTTCACGGTGATGCCTCCGGCAGATCGGGTCCCCGGCGTCGAGGGAACGCCGGAGAGCCCCTGTGGACAGGGGGAGCGGTGCGGTGTGGAGGTGTGCCGTCGGTTCGGCGGGTGGTGCTTCGGCTTGCTCGGTGGAGCGGAAGGGGTTGCCTGTGACGCAGGCGTCCGGGCGCGCAGACACAAGGTTTGCGGGGACAGCCGACGTGCGAGAGGTCTCTGCACGCCGGCCGCCCGGACATCTTCAACGTATGGCACTGCGTGACAGGTGGCAAGGCACCCAGTGCCAACAATTTCCCTCAGTTGTCATCTCGGCGGCACGCATGAGCAACATCATGCGTGGTATGCCGGTTTGGTCCCTCTGTTGCGGCGCCTACGGCGTGGTGCGGTACACGTACGGCGTCGTCGTGCTCAGGGCGGTGAAGCCGAGCCGGCGCAGGATCGGGGCGGACTGATCGGTCGCGTCGACCTGGAGATACCGGTAGCCGCGCTCCGCGGCGATACGGGCCCGATGGGCGATCAGGGCCCGGTAGACGCCCCTGCCCCGCCACCGCGGGGCCGTACCGCCGCCCCAGAGCCCGGCGAACCCGGTGCCCGGCACCAGCTCCATCCGGGCCGCGCTCACCGGCTCGTCGCCCGCCATGGCGACGACCGCGACGAAGGTGTCCGGGCCCTCGGCGAGCCGCGCCAGGGCACGATGGCGCAGCCGTGCCCCGTCGCCGCCGAAGGCCGCCTCGTGCGCGCGGACCATCAGCTCCACCCCGGCCGCGTCGGTCACCGGGTGGAGCCCGACGTCCGGGGGCAGCGTCACCGCGGTGGGCAGTTCCGTGACGGGGGCGACCAGCAGGGTCTCCGCGCCCTCCGGCACGAAACCGGCCGCGCGCAGCCGCTGCCCCAGGTCGTGCGGCCGGTCGTGGGCGTAGCACTTCCACTCGAACTCTTCGTGGCCCAGGCCCGCGTAGTAGGCGACCTGCGCGGCAATCGCCGCGTCGGCGGCCGCGCCGTCCATCTCCGGCGCCGACCAGACGACCCCGTTCCAGTCGTCGGTGGCGCCCACCTGGCGAACGACGGGGCCGTCGCGTTCCACCCGCACCCCGGGGCCGTCGGGCCGGGCGTGCTTTCGCATCTCACGGTCGAACAGGTCAAGCAGTTCGGAAGGGTTCATGGGCCCCACCCGAGCACGGCCTCCGGGAGCGGTCGAACAGGTTTGACGGCCGCCTGCGTCAACAGCGGCACCCGGGGCAGACGGAAGTGATCTTGAACTTGGCCGTACCGGAGCGCACACCGAGGCGCACAGGAAGCGAAAACAGGGGGCTACCCATGGCGATACCGGTCCGCAGAGGCGTCCCGAGGGCCGACGGGCCCGCGTTCAGCCTGCGCCGTACCGCGCTCGGCTTCGTTCTCGCGGCCCTGCTGCTCTGCGGCGCCGGACTGGTCCTGCGCACGGTCTGGCAGAGCGCCGTGCACCACCCGGCCGCCGGCATGACGGCCGCGGTGGCCCTGACCGCCGTGGCGGCGGCGTACCTGCGCCGACGGCGCAACCGCCGGGCGGCGGTCCAGGGGGCGGCGGCGGTCGTCGAGGCCACGTACGAGCTGGTGGACGCGGGAGTCGCGGAGGCCGGCGCGGTGCTCGCCACCCCGGAGCCGCAGGCGCGCCCCGAGCCGGTCGACTACCTGGGCATGGACCCGTACGTCTTCGAGGAGGCCGTCGCCGGGCTCTGCCGCCGGGACGGCTGCGCGGAGGCGGAGGTGGTCGGCGGCGCCGGCGACCTCGGGGCCGACGTCGTCGCCACCACCCCCGACGGGCGCCGCCTGGTGATCCAGTGCAAGCGGTACGCCCCCGACAACAAGGTCGGCTCCCAGGAACTCCAGCGCTTCGGCGGCACCTGCTACGCCGTGCACGAGGCCGAGATCGCCGTCATCGTCACCACCAGCGCGTTCACCGAACCCGCCCTCGAATACGCCGGACAGTGCGGCATCCTCTGCGTCGACCTGCCCTCCCTGACGGCGTGGAGCGACGAGGGCGTGCTGCCCTGGCACGACGCGGAGGCCGCCCGGATGGAACGGCCGCCGGCGGACGCCTGAGAGCTGTCCCGGCCGTCCCTGGCGGATCGGCGCAGGGAGTCGGACGCGGCGCATCGCGAGTGTCCGCCTGCGGGAGGTATCCGTACGCTCCGGCAACGCGGCGAGGTGCCGCAGCCGTCGTCGCGCACCCGCCCGGGATCGTGGAACGGCCCCAGGATGCCGGAGCGCTCAGCGCTCCTCGAGCGCCCGCTGGATCGTGCGCATCACCTCGTCGAGCGGCGCGTCCGTGCGCGCCACCGCGACCAGCACCTCGCCCTGGGACGCCACCGTGGCCGCCGGGGCCTTCGCGGGCTCTGCGCCCACCGTGCGCCCGGCGCCGATGCCCGATCCGAACGTGTCCCGGACGATGGCGAAGGCGTGGTCCAGCTGCGCCTCCACGTCACCCTGGCCGTCGGCCCGCAGCCAGCGCCGGAGCACATGGTTGTGCGCGGTGACGACGGCGGAGGCGGCCACCTCGGCCAGCAGCGGGTCGTCATTGCCCACATGGTGGTCGCGCTCGTCGAAATGGCCCAGCAGGTAGCGGGTGAACAGCCGCTCGTAGCGGGCCACCGAGGCGATCTCCGCCTCCCGCAGCGTGGGGACCTCACGGGTCAGTTTGTAGCGGGCCACGGAGACCGCGGGCTTGGCCGCGTACATCTTCATGACCTCCTTGATGCCGCGGCACACGGTGTCGAGCGGGTGCTCGTGCGCGGGGGCCGCGTTCAGGACGGCCTCGGCCCTGACGAGGGTGTCGTCGTGGTCCGGGAAGATGGCCTCTTCCTTGGAACGGAAGTGGCGGAAGAACGTACGCCGGGCCACCCCGGCGGCGCCCGCGATCTCGTCGACCGTCGTCGCCTCGTACCCCTTCGTCGCGAAGAGTTCCATCGCCGCCGCGGCGAGTTCACGGCGCATCTTGAGCCGTTGGGCGGCGGCGCGGGTGCCTGCGGCACTCTCCGGGGCGTCGGGCGCGGCGGAGGAACGGGGGGACCTGGCGGGTTGGGACATGGTGTGAACGTAGCTCATCCGGGCCGGGGGGTGCGCCTGTGGGGGCGGGCCGCCGGTGGACCCCAGCAGCCCGCCCCACCCGGCCCCCGTTCCCGAGGGCCGGGAGGCCGGCGACTCAGCGCCGGGCATATTCGCGGAAGCCGCGCCCCGTCTTGCGGCCGAGGCAGCCGGCGGCCACCAGGTGCTCGAGCAGCGGCGCCGGGGCCAGACCCGGATCGCGGAACTCGCTGTGGAGGACCTTCTCGATGGCGAGCGAGACGTCGAGCCCGACGACGTCCAGGAGCTCGAACGGGCCCATCGGGTAGCCGCCGCCCAGCTTCATCGCCGCGTCGATGTCGTCGAGCGTGGCGTAGTGCGCCTCGACCATCTTGATGGCGTTGTTGAGGTACGGGAACAGCAGCGCGTTCACGATGAAGCCTGCCCGGTCGCCGCAGTCCACCGGGTGCTTGCGCACCTTCACGCAGACCTCGCGGACGGTGGCGTGCACGTCGTCGGCGGTCAGCACCGTGCGGACCACCTCGACCAGCTTCATCGCGGGCGCCGGGTTGAAGAAGTGCATGCCGATGACGTCCTGGGGGCGTGAGGTCACCCGGGCGACCGCCACGACCGGCAGCGAGGACGTCGTGGTGGCCAGCACGGCACCCGGCTTGCAGACCTTGTCCAGGGCTGCGAAGAGCTCGCGCTTGATCTCCAGGTCCTCGGCGACGGCCTCGACCGCCAGATCGACGTCGGAGAAGGAGTCCAGCGAGCCGGCCGGGGTGATCCGGGCGAGTGTCTCGTCCCGGGCCTCCTCCGTCAGCCGCCCCTTGGAGACGGAACGGCCCAGGGACGTGGCGATCCGTGCCTTGGCCGTGTCGGCCTTCTCCTGGCTGCGGGCGGCGAGGACCACGGAGTACCCGGCCTTCGCGAAGACCTCCGCGATGCCCGAGGCCATCGTCCCGGAGCCCGCGACACCCACCGCGGACACCGCGCGCCCGGCGACCTCGCCTGAACCGCCGGACGGCGTCAGGGCGTCCGGCACCACGTCCTGGCCGCCGGGGGCGTCGTACGTGTAGAAGCCGCGGCCCGCCTTCCGGCCGGTCAGCCCCGCCTCGCTGAGCTGACCCAGCACGGGCGCGGGCGCGTGGAGCCGGTCGCGCGAGGCCGTGTACATGGCCTCCAGCACCGTACGGGCGGTGTCGATGCCGATCAGGTCGAGCAGGGCGAGGGGGCCCATCGGCAGTCCGCAGCCCAGCTTCATCGCGGCGTCGATGTCCTCACGGGAGGCGTAGTTCGCCTCGTACATGGCCGCCGCCTGGTTGAGGTAGCCGAACAGCAGCCCGTCCGCGACGAAACCCGGCCGGTCACCGACCGCCACCGGCTCCTTGCCCAGTTCGCGGGCCAGGCGGGTCACGCTCTCGACGGCCGGCGGCGCGGTCAGCACCGAGGAGACCACCTCGACCAGCTTCATCGCCGGCGCCGGGTTGAAGAAGTGCAGGCCGAGGACACGCTCCGGGTGCTGCGACTCGGCGGCCAGCCGGGTCACGGAGAGCGCGTTGGTGCCCGTGGCGAGGATCGCGGTGGGGGAGACGACCGCGTCGAGCTCCCGGAAGACCTGCTGCTTGATCTCGTACGTCTCCGGCACCACCTCGATGACCAGCTCCGCTTCCGCGGCGGCCCGCAGATCGGTGAACGTGCGGAACCGGGCGAGGACGTCACGCCGCTCCTGCTCGGAGATCCGCCCGCGGTGCACGGCGCGGGCCGTGGAGGCCTCCAGGGAGGCGACGGCCTGCAGGGCGGCGGCTTCGCTGACGTCGACGCCGATGACCTCGCGGCCCGCACGGGCCAGGACCTCGGCGATGCCGGTTCCCATGGTGCCGAGGCCGACGACGGCAATGGTGCTGAGCGGGGTGTCCATCACGGGACTCCAGGGTGAGTGACGGCTGTGAGGAGCACCCGGGCGCGGGCCGCAGAGAGGAACCGGCGCTCGGCGTGCGGAAGTTGCGTGTCGTGGTGCACGGGTCCCGGGTGCTCGGGGGAGCACCGGGACCTGGGAAGGGCGACGGACTCTGTCCCGGAGTCACGTCTCACAAAGCTGCCGAACCGACAAGCACTCCGGGCGGCTGCGTCACCAGGCCACCGGAGCCGGCGGGAGATTGTCCCGCTCACATGAGATTAACCGGCGGGTAACGAGCGCGCCAGCCCTGGTCGTCTGTGCGCTGGCCCACACTTTCCCGCTCCACCCCTGCGCCACTTTCCGTGTGCACGGGTAAACTCACCGTCATGGAAGAGGGGTTCCGCTCGCTGACCGACCGGCTCCGGAGCGAGGCGGGGGAGTCGCCGGCCTTTCACCGGCTGGTGGCCACCGAGGACGCCGAGGAACTCGCCCGGGTCCTCGTCGAGGCCGAGCGCCCCCTCTGGGCCCGCGAGCTCGCGGCGTTCCGGCTCGGCTGCCGGGGCGACCGCCGCGCCTTCGAGGCGCTGGTCCTCCTGCTCAACCACCGCGACCCGGAGCGGTGCGTCACGGCCGCCCACGCGCTCCTGGCCCTGGGCGACCCCCGAACACCCCGGGCCGCGGCGGCACTTGCCACCAACCCTCTGCGGACGGCCTACGCCCTGCACCCGGTGCGGCTGCTCACCGCCCTGCGCGCACCGGAGTCCGTACCCGCTCTCGTCAGCACCCTGCGCGGACTGCTGGCACCGCAGGATCCCCACTGGCGCGTCGCCCTCGCCTGCGTCGAGGGGCTGGGCAGCCTGGGCGACGCAGCGGCCCGCCCGGTCCTGGAGGCCGCCCTGCCGCACCCGCGCCTGGGTGGGGCGGCGGCAGCGGCCCTGCGGCGGCTGCCGGAGGGCTGAGCGGGCGGGTCGGCCCTCGGGCAGCCGTTGCACGCAGGCGGCCTTGTGGCGTCGCTCGGGTGGTTCGCGCGACCCTGTCACCGGCGGGCGGTCACCGGCGGCGCGAGGAAGGGATTCGGAGTGCCGTGCCAGAAGACGTCCAGGCTGTCGCGGGCCCGTGTGGTGGCGACGAACAGCAGTGAGCGTGCCTGCTGGACTTCGCGCCGGTAGCGGACCAGTGGTACGCCTTCGGTTCACCTCGTCCCTCGGGGATCAGCCCGCCGCTGACCCGGCGACGATCAGGCGGCGGCGCGACAGCAAGGCGTCACCTGTCGGGCGCATCGTGGGAACACGGGGTCGCAAGCCTGCCAAGCCAGGCGCCCCCGGAGGAGGAGTAGCTACGACGCGTCAGGGGGGCAGCGCGTGGGGGCTGCCCCGCTGCTCCGTGTCACACCACGGAGCCGGCCGCGAGCGCGGTGAACGCCGACCAGGCGCCCAGGGATACGGTCAGCGGGCTCTTCTGCGTGTCTTTCGAGTCGGTACAACGGATTCTGTATCAGCGTGGACCCTGTGGAGCTGCGGTTACGCCGGAGTCACCCCCTCCAGTGTGGATGTCCCCCGCACGTGCCCGCCGGCTGCCCGTTCGCCCGCCCGGCTTCCGCCAAGGCCGTCACGGAACCGGCGGGAACACCATCCGCGCGATCGCGCAGGGACCAGTACGGCCGGGATGACGAACCGCCGGCACCGCATCCGCACCAGCGCGACGAGGGCATCCGTGACGGCGGCGGCCAACAGCTCGGTCACCAGGGCGAAAAGGGCTATCGCCCGTGCGGGGTCCGCACGAGCCGTCCGAGAAGATCACGTTCCGTGGGGGACGGCCACCTCGTCCCGGTCGCGATGGCCGGCGCGTCGGTCGCACGCGGCAAGCAGGTCGCGGACGGCGGTTCCCACGGATTCATCCTGCACGAAGCCCCGCCACCCGCCGCTGCTGCGAAGCCGCTGATCACGGGCGGGTACACCACGCACGAGCTCGGCGGCGGGCCGGGCGGCGCGGCCGATTCGGGCTGGACTGCCCGGCATGGTGGCGGACCTATCGGGGTGGACGACAGGGAGTTGAGGAGCCGGATCACCCTTCCTTGAGCAGTCGGCGTGCGGACTCGTCGATCCATACCCCGATCGCCCGGCGGATCTCGGGACTGGCCGCGAGGGACTCCTCGTGGCCCGGCCATGTGTCGCGCACGCGCCTGACCGTCTCGATCGCCGTGGTCAGTAGGTGTGCACCCGAGGTTCCGAAACGCTGGTCCAGAGCGGATTCGAGCCGGTCGAAGGTGGCAAGACGTACCCGTTCGAAGGACTTGCTGCCGCCGAACTTCAGCCCCAGGTCCTCTGGTTCGTCACTGGGTGCGTACGGGACCGTGGACACCAGGTCGTACACGGGGGACAACGCGGGATTGCGGTGGTCGCGGTAAATCAACGACCAGTTCTTGAGGTGAGCGTCTCCATTGCCGATCACGACGGAGAACGCTATGCGGCGAGCCGCCTCACGCAAGGAGCCGAGATCATGGCCGCGGTACGCGACGGCGGCAACGGTCTCGAACGTCGACTGGTACTTGTCCTGCGGGTACTTGTCCCGCACCTGAGCGAAATCCTCGATGTGAATGGGCGAGCGGTGTTCGTCATCGGTCCGGTCGAACCGCTTGACGGCGTACGCCCACTGCTCGGCGTTCGGCCACATCCGGTCGGGTAGCCCCACCAGTTCGTCGCGGTGCATGAGGCGTACAGGAGGGACGTCGAGCCCCACTGCCTTTGCGAGAGACATGATCGTGAATTCGTTGCGAGGAACGTCCTGATGGCGGTAGTCGGGAAACTTGACCAACCAGTCCCCGTGCTCACCGGCAGCCGGAACGGTCAACCGGTCACCGTACGCCAGCATGGAGAACTTCAGGGCGACCCCGGCCAGCGAGAACCTCCATGGCGAATCGGCCGGGAAACCGTAGGCGCCGCCGGGACGAGACCCGGACTCTCCGCCGTCCGGCCACTCCCATCCGTCGTCGGGGCCATCGGCGGGCAGAACCTGCACGGCTCCCGGAAGATCGTTGCCCACCTGGGCGAGCAGCTCCATTTCACGGTCCAGCGACACACCGCGGTCGTCGGCGATCCATTCCCGGAGCGGCCCCTCCGGCAGCAGGTTGGAAAACCACTTGGGTAGTCGCAGCGCAGAGGAATACGGGGCGCGCAGATTCTCCTCGAACCGCAGGCCGAGAACCGGACGGCGAGGATCCTCCAGGTAGGACTCACTGAGGACGAAACGGGTGTGGTCGCCTTTCTGGCAGAGGGTCCCGATGCGGCGACCGTGCAGAAGGACCGCGTAGTACTTCTCGGGAAGTGTGCTCACCCTGGATGGGCTCCTGTTCGGGTCGTGCTGGGGCTCGTCAGAAGAGTTGGTCGGACTTTCCGTCTTCCTCGGGTTCGTCGAGTTCACCGAGGGTGTCGAAGTCCAGGGAATCCAAGGACGGTGTGTCCTCGTAGTCCCATTCGGCCATGCGCGACAGGAAGCCGGAGAGCTGACACCGGATGATCTCCTGACGCAAGTGAAGGAAACCCTCGCGATCGCCGTCCGCCAGAGCCTGGCTCGTCGTCCGGTCCATGGCATGGGAGGCCAGCACGTTGTTCCACGTCTCGTCGTCGAGGTTGTCCGGGCGACGGGCAAGAAGAGTGGGGATTTCGGAGACGGGGTCCTCGGTAGTGGGCAGGAACAGGCGGTTCCCTGCGTACAGGACCTGCTGAGCGGTCAGCCCACGTGGAAAGATGACATGCGCGGCTGTCGCGGCCGTCTTCTGGTCAGCGAGCAAGGTGGACAGGTCTTGTGCGTCCAGAGGGATTCCGGTGACGAGGGATCGTGGGCGGAGCGACCACCAAGCACTCAGGATGATCTTCGCTGCGGCCTCGTTGGTCCGGAACCGCTCGATGGTGGGAAGTGACGGGTGGGCCTCCGTCATAGTGTCCATGAGGCCCATGATCGAGCCGTGCTCATCCCCCTTGCGGATGCGCGCGGACAGTACCCGGGAGACCTGGGTGAAGCTTCCCTTGAAGACGGCGGGTCCGGAGACGGCCACACGCCAGTACAGGCGGCGCAAGAGGCGCAGCGTATTCGGCTCGGGATCGGGGAAGTGCGCGAAGAACCGGGTCATGACGACGAGGAGCGCGCGGTAGACCAGGAGCGACACATGGGGAACCCCGGCCTGTGAGCGGAGGAACTCGATGGCCCGGACCAGCGCCTCCTCTCCCTCCGCATACGCGGTGTTCTGGTCCTCACCTGCGAACTCCGGTGTGACGCGGCGGCCGGCGGATGTGAACTCGTTACGGATGTCGCGAGTCGGATTCGGTCCTCGCCGGGCGAGGATCGAAGCGAGCACCGTGTCGGTGTCGACGGTCCCGAAGCCGGTCCGCGCGGCGATCCGGTCCGCGATCCGGGAAAGACTGAGCCGCTCCTGGGCACCCTCCTCCGGTCCCGCGTACAGCGCCGAGAAAATCTCCGCGCGGTTGAGTCGTTTCCCGTAGTTGTTCATGCGGTCGAAGATGTCGGTGAGGACATCGAGGTCGTCCTGCCGCACGAGATAGGCCGGAACTTTGTACTGGCGCAGGGCCGTGGCCACCCGCTCCGCCTCGTCGAAAAGGTCCGCGACGGCCTCGCCCTCCGTACGGAACCAGCCGAGCAGCTTCTTGAGGTCAAAGAGGACCGGCAGCGCGATGTGCTGTGGCTCGCGATATTTGGGCTGGGCGATGAACTTCTGCTCCGCCAGGTCGTAGTAGACCGAGAAGGGCTCGTGCAGGTGCCCCTCGGGGTGCAGCGCGTTGGCGAGGCTGGTGATGCGCTGCTGCCCGTCAACCACCCAGAACGCCTCCTCGGAGGCCGGGGCGGTGATTTTGAGGGAACCCAGCGTGATGGAACGCTCGGGGGTTCGGCGCACCCAGAGGAGCAGGTTGCCGATGGGGTAACCCTTGACGATGCTGTCGAAGAGGCGCAGGACATCGGTGGTGCCCCAACGGAACTCGCGCTGGAAATGCGGGACATGTACCTTCCCGTTCCAAGCTTGCGCAACGAGGTCGCCCAATTCGTACGTGGTCGCGCTGGGCTGCGTCTCCAGACCCGTGGTCCCTGTGGTCATCGTGCCTCGCATTCGGTAGATGTGATCAGGTTCGCGGGGCGGGGGAGCTTCGGCAACAGGTTTCGCGCCATCAGTCACGCTCGGCAGCCGACTCAGGTGGAGACCAGCGGCCTGCGGCGATCTCGGCGTGCCGGCGGGCCTGGAAGTGGGCGTGGGCGGCACGCATTTCTGTTTCGCGGTCGGCCTCGTAGGGGGAGGCGGTGTAGCCGACGGGGGGTGGGGTGGTGGGGGAGGCCAGATGGTCGAGGTATGTGGTGCTTGTACTGGTCAACTTGCGGCGTCCCTAGTGCGACCTTCATGCCCTGTGCCTCGATGACCGCCCGGCAACGGCTGACGGCTTCGGAGCGTGCGGGGCGCTCCGTCGGATCCTGGGCGAGCATCGACGTGAGCAACGGGGTGAGCTCGGCGGGGAGGCCGGTGAGGTCGGGGAGAGTGTTCGGGTCGGTCGTCAGGTGGAAGACCATGAACGGGGTCGCCCCCTGGTACGGGTAGTGCTCGGTCGCCGCATACAGGAGAAGCGCACCGAGTGCGTACACGTCGACAGCGCCGGTGAGCGGCTTGACGCCGGCAGCCTGCTCCGGGGCCATGCAGGCAGGGCTACCGACCACGTGGTTGGGCGCGGTGAGGGACACGTTCGACTCGGCGAAGACGGCGAGCCCGAAGTCGATCACCTTGAGCCCGTTGGGGCCGAGCAGGATGTTCGCCGGCTTGAGATCGCGGTGCAGGAGCCCCTGCGTGTGCACCGAGGCCAGCGCCTCGGCGAGCGTCGCACCGAGCGAGGCGACGAGGAGTGACGGCAGGGGGCCGTGCGTCGTGACGTGCTTGCCGAGGTCCGGACCGTCCACGTACTCGGTCGCCAGCCAGGGCTGCTCCGCCTCGGCGTCCGCGCCGACGAAGGCGGCGATGCGCGGGCCCCACACGGTCTTGGGGATCTCGATCTCCTGCGCGAAATGCTGCCGCGACTCGGAGTCCACCACCGTCGGCTTGATCACCTTCACGGCAGCGGGCTCGCCGCCCTGGGACTCACCGAGGAAGACCTGCCCCATGCCTCCGTGACCGATCCGCCCGAGCAGCTCGAAGCCACCGAGTTCCGCGGGGTCCTCGGGGCTGAGCGGAGTGGTGTGCACGTGATTCCTTGGCCCTTGGTCCTTGTCGTCGGCCGGGCCGGCTAATCTGTCCGGCGGCCTGATCAGGCGGATCGTCCGTATGTCCGCATGGATACGGTAATCGATCGGCCAGGCCGTGAGGGCGTGATTCACAGGGCTGGTCGATCCGCCGATTCTCGGGAGCGTGGCGCCGGTTACGCGCCGTACACCCGGCGGTCTGCTGGTTCAGCCCGCCCGGTCCTGGAGCCGCGTTGCCGCACCCGCTCCTGGGTACGGGGCGGTAGCGGTCCGCGAGCGCGGACCGCGGTCCCCGAAGGGGAGTGGGGCGTACGCGCAGGGTACGCCGTCGCGGCCGCTGACGGTCCCTGCACGCCTCAGGCGTAGGCGTAGGAACTCGACGAGTATTCGGAGTATTCGCCGCCTCCGCACTTGAGAGCGCCCAGTAGAGGGTTGCCGCAGTCGGCGCACATGACCGGTCGGCCGCCGTCCCGGCCGCGGACCGTGACCCATGCGGCCTCGGCGTCGGTGAGGACGGACCGCAACTCGTCACGGCCATGCTGCTGCGCACCGACCGCCGTCTTGACGAAGTCCAGGAACGTGGTGGTGCGATCACAGGAGGAACACGTGTGATCGACTACGTGGAAAGGGCCGCGCAGAGCAGAGGGCCGGATTTCGAGGTAGTCCGCCAGCTCCTGAATCTCGTCCTCGTTCATCAGACGCAGACACGCCGGTGTGTCCGAGGGAAGCCGCTCGATGACGCCGGGTTCGACTTCGTAGGTCCTCGTCCGCTCGGGCCTGTCGCGCAGCATCCGTACGACGTCGTCATAGGTGAGCTTCACGGGTCGAACCTCCTCCTGACGATCGGCCTATCTGTCATTGACACACATCCGGGAACGGCGTGCGAACGCACGGGCCGGAGGGATCACGCCGAGGGTGTGCGTGGTGAGAAGGTGCGTGAGATCCTGACAGAGGTGGGAACGAGGGGGTGAGTGAGGAGTGGTGTCGTGGGAACACACACTTACGACAGGACAGTTGACGGTGAGCGGCTTGCTGACGTGCCCGTCGACACGTTCCGCAGTCACATCCGTTTCATCGAGAGGCACAACCTGTGGGACGAGGTAAGAGGCGCCCTGGGGGAAGCCGGTATCGACACGGTCGCCATGGATATCCGTCCGGTTCGCGTGATCAGTGAGCTGGTCGCCGCGAAGGAAGGTCTTCTTCCGGAAGAGGCCGATCACTCGGACGCGGTGGTGACACCCGAGTGCGGGTGCGACTCGATCAGTGGTCGTCCTCCCGTGACCCCCGTCGGTGGCGGAGACGCCGGTGCGGGAGACGCGGGTGAGCGCCCCCAGTGAGTGGGCGCGAGGGGCCGGCCTGCCCATGTCGATCGGCAGGCACCCCCGAGACCCGAGGCGGACGCCATGAAGAACGACGATCTGCGCATCGCCCGAGAGGCGAAAGAGCGTTTCGGGCCGCAGTTGCTGGCCCATCCCGATGTGGACGGGGTGGGGGTGGGGCGGCGTCGGCGGGCCGGCGACAAGACGGACGAGTACGCCGTGGTCGTGCATCTGCGCCGGAAGCTGCCTGAGCGCGAGATTCCTCCCGACCGGCTGTTGCCCCGAGAACTGCACTTCACCGAGCGGGACGGGCGAGACGTCGCTGTACGCGTAGACGTGCAACAGCATGCGAAACCCACACCGGAAGCAGGCAGGGTCCGCCCGGTTCCGGGAGGTGTCGGCGTCGGCACCGTGGGCACACACGCGGGATCGGGCACGCTGGGAGGGTGGGTGTGGGACACCGTCACCGAGCAGGTGGTCGCACTGTCCAATGCCCATGTATTCGGCTCACGAGCCGGTGTGAGCGTCGTTCAGCCCGCACGGGAGGACGGCGGAACCGCCCCGGCCGACCGAATCGCTTCCGTCCTGCGAGCGGGGTCACTCGACGCGGCGATAGCCGCGCCTGCCGATGCGTCGACGGTCAGCGCGTCCATCGTCCAGGGAGGGCCCGCGGTCTTCGAGATCGCCGAGGCGGCCTTGGACGCGCGCGTGCAGAAAACGGGTCGGGCGACAGGTCTCACCTTCGGCACCGTCGACCTGATCGACTTCGACTCGGACTACCGGGGATCGCACTCCGATCTGTGGATCGACGCGGAGGGCGGGGATTTCTCGCTCGGCGGTGACTCGGGAGCGCTCTACCTGCTCGCGCACGGAGCTGAGGCCCCCGGTGACAGGCGTCAGGTGGTGGGGCTGCACTGGGGCGGGTCGGGTCAGGACGGGGTCGGTCATCACATCACGGCCGTCTTCGACGATCTGAAGCTGAGCACCTTGCCGATCGGGCCGGGTGCCCCGGTCCCCGCGGCGGCCTCCGGGCCCGGCAGAGGCCTGCGGCCCGATTGACGGAGCCGCGGGTCCGATACGCGCCCAGCGTCGCCCCAGGGACGCGCATGAGGAGGGCTGCCTGCGGGGACGTACGCGGGCGTGGGGCGCTTCGTGGCGCGGTTCACCCGTGCGTACGCCCCCGGTGCGGCGCCCGGTAGCTCTCAGCCGCGAGAGCCGAGCAGGCCGTGCAGTGCCGCGCCCTGCGTGGTGGAGCCGGCCTTCGCGTTCGTCAGCGGTTCCGGGTCGGGCAGGGCGTCGCAGACGGCGTCGGCCCCGCTGCCTCCGGCGTCCGGGACCGTGCCGTCGGTGAGGTAGTCCACCAGGTAGGCGTCCAGACAGTCGTTGCCGCTCAGGCTGATGCCGTGGTTGCCGCCACCCTGTTCGACGACCAGGCCGGAGCCCTTCAGCTTGCGGTGCATGGCGACGCCGCCCTCGTACGGGGTGGCCGCGTCGTCGGTGGCCTGGAGCAGCAGGGCCGGGGGGATCTTGTGGTTGGTGACCCGGACCGGGTTCAGCGGCTTCACCGGCCAGGTGGCGCAAGGGGCGTTGTACCAGGTGTTGTTCCACGCCATGAAGGGCGCCTTGCGGTGCACCCGCCAGGTGTCGTTGCGCCAGGTGTTCCAGCTGCGGGGCCAGGCCGCGTCGCGGCACTGCACGGCCGTGTAGACCGAGTACCCGTTGTCGCCCGAGGAGTCGACGGCGGCGAAGTTGTCGTACGCGGTGGCGAGGGCGTCCTGGTCCTCGTCGTTCACGTACGCCGCGAACGCCTCGGCGAGGTGGGGCCAGTAGCCGTTGTAGTAGCCCCCGGGCAGGAAGGTGTCCTCCAGTTCGCTCGGGCCGACCTTGCCGGCCGCGGGGTGCTTCTTCACGGCGGCACGCATCCGGTACCACGCGGCCTCGACCTGCGCCGGGTCGGTGCCGAGCCGGTAGGTCGCGTCGTGCTGGGCGACCCACGCGGCGAACGCCTTGTGGCGGGCGTCGAAGGCGTAGTCCTGGCCGAGGTTGTCCTCGTACCAGACTCCTCCCGGGTCGACGATCGAGTCGAGCACCAGGCGTCGCACGCGCTCGGGGAACAGCTTCGCGTAGACCGCGCCCAGGTAGGTGCCGTAGGAGTAGCCGAAGTAGTTGATCCGCCGGGCGCCGAGGGCCTGGCGGATGACGTCCAGGTCCTTGGCCGTGCTGACGGTGTCCATGAAGGGCAGCAGGTCACCGTGGGTCTTCCCGCAGGCGGCGGCGAAGGACGCCGCCCGGTCGCGGTTGGCCTTCTCGGCCGCGTAGGAGTCCGGCACGGTGTCGGGGCGCACCGGGTCGAAGTGCTTCGGCGCGCAGTCCAGTGCGGGGGTGCTCTTCCCGACCCCGCGCGGGTCGAACCCGATCACGTCGTACTGGGCCGCGAGTTCCGCGGGGAGCGAGGACGCCACGAAGCCGGCCATCGAGAGGCCGCTCCCGCCGGGGCCGCCGGGGTTGGCCAGCAGCGGGCCCTGGAAGGTCTTCGCCGTGTGGGGGATCCGGGACAGGGCGAGGGTGACCTGCCTGCCCGAGGGCCGGTCATGGTCCAGCGGTGCGCGGACCGTCGCGCACTGGAGGGTCGGGTAGGACGTCGTCGCGCAGCCGGTCCACTTCAGCGGCGCGGAGGCGCGAGCACCGGCCGACGCGGCGGATGAGGGTGACGCGGCGTGTGGGGCTGAGGCGGCGGACGGTACGGCGGTCAACACGCCCGCGACCGTGGCGCCGACGGCGACCAGGATTCCTGCACGTTTCGTCATATGGCCTCCCGTGGTGGAGAGTACGCGGCTGTGAGGGACACGGCCTCCGCCGCATGCTCCCCGAAAACGGGCGCGGAAGGACAGATTCCGGCGAGAGTTGACCCGATTGATCATCGCGCGAACGTGTGGGCACGGGAGTGTGAGCGGTGACACGGGAGAGTGTGCGCGGACACAGAAGAGTGGTGTGCGGACAGGTGAGGGTGAGTTACGGGTCAGCGCGGGAGCGAGCCGCGCAGGCGGACGCGGAGCTGACCTGCGAACGCGCCAGTGCGGCGCCCGGGCACGGCCGGACGACGTGCCGCGCAGCAGGGTGACACCCCGTCAGCGCAGGCCGGCCCTCAGAGCAGGGTCAACTGGGTGGGCCCCTGCTCCTCGACCTCCGGCACCGCCGCCCTTCCGGGTACGGTGATCCGCCGGGACTCGCCCCGGTGCGCGGGGCCGATGCCGAACTCGGCGGCCAGCTCGTGCACCCGGCGCGTGATGCGGCGCTGGTACCAGGTGGGCGCGTACGCCCCGTCCGCGTACATCCGCTCGTAGCGCCGCACCAGGTGCGGGTGGTGCCGGCCGAGCCACTGCATGTACCACTCGCGGGCGCCGGGCCGCAGGTGCAGCACCAGGGGTGTCACCGAGGCCGCGCCGGCCGCGGCGATGGCTTGGACCGTGACGCGCAGCTGGTCGGGACTGTCGCCGAGGAAGGGGATGACCGGAGCCATGAGCACCGAGCAGTCGATCCCCTGGCCGGCCAGGGCGCGGACGACGTCCAACCGGCGCTCGGGGGAGGGGCTCCCCGGCTCCACGGTGCGCCACAGCTCGCGGTCCGTGAAGCCCACGGAGACGGAGATGCCGACCTCGGCGACCTCGGCCGCCTGCCGCAGCAGGTCCAGGTCGCGCAGGATCAGGGTGCCCTTCGTCAGGATCGAGAAGGGGTTCGCGTGGTCCCGCAGCGCCTCGATGATGCCGGGCATCAGCCGGTACCGGCCCTCTGCCCGCTGGTAGCAGTCGACGTTGGTGCCCATGGCGATGTGTGCGCCCTGCCACCGGGGGGAGGCGAGATGGCGGTTCAGCAGCTCACCTGCGTTGATCTTGACCACGATCTGCGAGTCGAAGCCGAGGCCGGTGTCCAGGTCCAGATAGCTGTGCGTCTTGCGGGCGAAGCAGTAGACGCAGGCATGGGAACAGCCCCGGTAAGGGTTCACGGTCCACTCGAACGGCATCCGTGAGGCGCCGGGCACCCGGTTCACGATCGAGCGGGCCCGGATCTCGTGGAAGGTGATCCCCCGGAATTCGGGGGTGTCGAAGGTGCGCGTGGTCACCGAGTCCGCGGCGAAGAGCGCGCCGGGCTCGGGCTTCGCGCTCTGTGCGGTGGTTTCTGCCAGGTTGTCCCAGCGCATGGACTCCTCCTCGGTAGTGCTGGGCCGAGAATAGAACATGTGTTCCCTTGATCGTGCGCGACGGGACGCCGACCCCGATTTTGAGGGGCCGCACCCGAGGTGGTTGGCTCAGCAGCACCCCGAACAACCGAGTGCTGGAGGAGCAGGCATGGCGCAGGTCGAGGCCACGACGGAGCGGATCATCGCGGCGGACGCAGAGACGGTGTTCGACGCGCTGGCGGACTACAAGGAGGTCCGGGGCAAGGTGCTGCCCGGGCACTTCAGTGAGTACGAGGTGCGCGAGGGCGGAGACGGTGAGGGCTCCCTCGTCCACTGGAAGCTCCAGGCCACCAGCAAGCGCGTCCGCGACTGCCTGCTCGAGGTCACGGAGCCGTCCGAGGGCCGGCTCGTGGAGAAGGACCGCAACTCCTCCATGGTCACCACCTGGACCGTCACCCCGGCCGGTGAAGGCAGGTCCCGGGTGGTCGTGCTGACCGTGTGGAACGGCGCGGGCGGCATCGGCGGGTTCTTCGAGAAGACCTTCGCCCCCAAGGGGCTCGGCCGGATCTACGACGAACTGCTGCAGAACCTCGCCACCGAGGTCGAGAAGTAACGCTGCCCCGCCTGCTGTCGGCGTCACGGCCGGCCTCACCGGAACGGGTGGTTTTCCGGGATGGCCGGTCGTGCGCCGTAACGCCTCCCACCGGCGCATAAGCCCTCAGTGTGCGCCGTGTGCACGCCCGTTCGCGTTTGCCCCGCCTTGCCACTGGGTGCGAGAAATGTGCGGCGCAGGTGCGACGAGGGGAGCGTCACGTGGTGGGTGGGATCACTCTGGTGAAGGACGGGCCGGACGGTACGGGAGGCGTCGCGGTCGAACCCGCGCCTCCCACGCCGCCGGACCTACCGACCGCCGCACTGCCGGCCTCCCCGCCAGAGGAGATCACGCCCCGCCGGGTTCGGCTGGTCTTCCTCGGGCTGATGCTCACCCTGCTGCTCGCGGCCCTCGATCAGATGATCGTCGCCACGGCACTTCCCAAGATCGTGGGCGAGCTGCACGGCCTGGACAAGATGTCCTGGGCGGTCACCGCCTACCTGCTCGCCTCGACGATCGGTCTGCCGCTCTACGGGAAGCTCGGTGACCTCTTCGGCCGCAAGGGCGTCTTCCAGTTCGCGATCGTCATCTTCGTCATCGGCTCCGCCCTGGCGGGCTGGTCGCGCACCATGGACGAACTCATCGTCTTCCGTGCCGTCCAGGGCATCGGCGGCGGCGGACTCATGATCGGCGTCCAGGCGATCATCGCCGACATCGTCCCGGCCAGGGAGCGAGGCCGCTACATGGGCCTCATCGGGGCCGTCTTCGGCCTTGCCTCGGTGGCCGGCCCGCTCCTCGGCGGCTTCTTCACCGACCACGCCTCCTGGCGCTGGTGTTTCTACATCAACGTGCCGTTCGGGCTCGCCACCCTTGCCGTCATCGCGCTCGTACTGAAACTGCCGAAGCCCGCCGTCCGTCCCCGCCTCGACGTACTGGGAGCGCTGCTGCTGGCCGTCGCGTCCACCTGCCTGGTACTGCTCACCAGTTGGGGCGGGACGGAGTACGCCTGGGGCTCCCGCACCGTTCTGGGGCTCGCCGCCGGGGCCACCGGAACGACTCTGCTCTTCCTCGTCGTGGAGCACCGGGCCGCCGAACCCCTCATCCCGCTGCGCCTGTTCCGCGACTCCGTCTTCAACGTCACCTCGCTGGTGGGCGCGGTCATCGGGGTCGCGCTCTTCGGGGCGGCGAGCTATCTGCCGACCTATCTCCAGATGGTCGAGGGCGTGTCCGCCACCGAGTCGGGGCTGCTGATGCTGCCCATGATGGGCGGCATCGTCCTCTCGTCCGTCGTCTCCGGACAGCTCGTCTCGCGCACGGGCCGCTACCGCGTCTATCCGCTGGTGGGCGGAGCGGTGTCGGCCGTCGGTATGTGGCTGCTCTCCCTCCTCGACACCGACACCCCGGCGCTGCAGTACGGCGTCTGGCAGGCCGTCCTGGGCATCGGGATCGGCCTCGTCATGTCCATCCTGGTGCTGGCCGTGCAGAACTCCGTACGCCCCTCGGACCTCGGGACCGCCACCAGTGCCCACAACTACTTCCGGCAGATCGGCGGCAGCGTCGGCGCAGCGATCTTCGGAACCCTGTTCGCGGGACGCCTCGCGGACGCCCTCGAGGTGCGGCTCCCGTCCGGCGCCGGCCTGCCCGACCCGGAGTCGATCACCCCGCAACTGGTCCACGCCATGGAACCGGCGCTGCGTGACGCCTACATCCAGGCGTACGCCGACGCCATGCCGCGGATCTTCCTGTACCTCGTGCCGGTGCTCCTGCTCGGCCTGTTCCTCGCCTTCTTCCTCAAGGAGAAACCGCTGGTGTCCCACCCCACCTCCCCTCCCGCCGCCGAGCCGTCACCGACGCACACGGCGATCCCGGCGGCCCGCCTCGACGCGGGTCCGCCGACCCCCGCCCACCTTCCGGGGGTCCCGGTCCGCGGGAGCGTCCAGCACTCCGACGGCACGACGGTGGGCCGTGCCGCGCTGACCCTCATCGACGTCCAGGGACAGCAGGTCGGACGGGGGGCGAGCGGCGACGACGGGCGGTACGCGCTGAGCGCTCCCGGCGCCGGCTCGTACGTGCTGATCGCCGCCGCGGGCGGCCACCAGCCGCAGGCGGTCAGCGTCACCGTCGGGGCCCGCCCCGTGGACCTCGACGTCGTGCTCGGCGGGGCGGGACGGCTGGCTGGCGCGGTCGTCACACCGGACGGCGCTCCGGTGCGGGACGCCGCCGTCACCCTCACCGACGTGCGCGGCGAGGTCGTCGCGACCACCCGCACCGGGCGGGAGGGCGGCTACGTGCTCGCGGAACTAGTGGCGGGGGAGTACACCCTGGCGGCCAGCGCGCCGGCCTTCCGCCCCGCCGCCCTGCCCGTCAGCGTGCAGGCGGCCCGCGAGACGCGGCAGGACATCGAACTGGCCGGCGGCGCCGTCCTGCGCGGAGTCGTACGGGCCCCCGGCGGGCGGGCGGTGGAGGACGCCCGGGTCACCCTGCTGGACGCGGCGGGCAACGTGGTCGACACCCTGACCACCGGGCCCGACGGGTCGTTCCGCTTCGTGGACCTGTCGACGGGCGAGTACACCGTCATCGCGGCCGGCTACCCGCCGGTTGCCACCGTGCTCCAGGTCCCGGGCGGGGGCCGCACCGAACGCGATCTCCAGCTGGGGCACGAGGACTGAGCCCGCGACGCAGCGGCGGCGTGCGGGGCCGGGGCGGGTCCGCCCCGGCCCCGTACGCCGTGAGCCGCGCCCGGGTCGGTGCGTGGACGGCTGCGGAGCCGTACGGTCGGCTCGAACGGAGCTCCGCGGGGGCGGTGGCCGGTCCACCGGCCTCGGCGGCGAGGGCGGACGGCCGGTCTCAGCGCGGCAGAGCCTCCCGTACCAGCGACAGCAGCGCCCTGGCCCCCGGGCTCATGGCCCCGGCCGGCGGGAGGACCACCACGCTCTCGTACGCCGGGGGGTGCGGTCCGTCGAGCTCCACGGCCACCAGGCCCGCGGCCTCCGGCTTGCGCGAGAAGTGGTGCGGAACCACGGCGATGCCGAGCCTCTCATGCACCAGCTCCAGCAGGCTGTGCACGTCGTTGACCTCCAACGCCACCGTGCGGCGCACGCCCGCCGCCGCGAACGCCTCGTCCGCCGCGCGCCGCGGACCCCAGTCCGGGTGGAAGTCGATGAACGGCTCGCCCCGCAGTGCGGCCCACGCCACCCGCTGCCCCTGCTGGGCCATGCGGTGGTCCGGCCCGCAGAGGACGACCATCTCCTCCCGTGCGAGCGGCAGCAGTTCACCCCGCCACTCCGGTGGGCTGACGGTGGCCGCGAACGCGAGGTCCAGGCGCCCGCCGGCCACCCCTTCGAGCAGGCTGGACGTCCCCTCCTGCCGCAGCCGGATCTCCATGTGCGGGTGCTCCCGGTGGAAGGCCGCGAGCAGCCGTGCCGGGCTGACACCGGCCACGCACTGCTCCACCCCCAGCGTCAGCGTGCCGCGCAGCAGCCCCCGTACGGCGTCGACGGCGTCCCGGGCCGCCCTCGCGCCGGCCAGCGTGCGCTCCGCCTCCACCAGCAGGGCCTGTCCCGCCTCCGTCAGCCGCACGGTGCGGGTGGTGCGGCTGAACAGGGGCGTCCCCAGCTCGTGCTCCAGCGCCCGCACGGACGCGGACAGTCCGGACTGGGACACGGCGAGACGTTCCGCGGCGCGGGTGAAGTGCCGTTCCCCGGCCACGGCGACGAAGTGCTCCAGCTGACGCAGTTCCATGATTGAGCAATCTAGGCGATGAATCCCAGCGGAATCTCCTGTTGGACTGCTGGATCGTTCTCCGCCAGGCTGGGACGAGCGCACCAGACCTGGCGCGCGCCCCGGACCTCTCTCGCGGAGTGCTCGCATGTACGTTCCGTCCCCCGACCGCTACACCGCCATGCCCTACCGGCGCACCGGCCGCAGTGGCCTGCTGCTTCCCGCGCTGTCGCTCGGTCTCTGGCACAACTTCGGAGGCGACCGGACGCCCGAGACCCAGGCCGCGATCCTGCGCAGGGCCTTCGACCTGGGCATCACCCACTTCGACCTGGCCAACAACTACGGCCCGCCGCCCGGCGCCGCCGAGACCGCCATGGGCCGCGCCCTCGGGACGGACTTCGCCCACCTCAGGGACGAGATCGTCATCTCCACCAAGGCGGGCTACCACATGTGGGAGGGCCCGTACGGCGAGTGGGGCTCCCGCAAGAGCCTGCGCGCATCCCTGGACCAGAGCCTGACCCGGCTCGGACTCGACTACGTCGACATCTTCTACTCGCACCGCTTCGACCCCGACACCCCGCTCGAGGAGACGATGGGGGCGCTGGACACGGCGGTGCGCCAGGGCAAGGCGCTCTACGTCGGCGTCTCCAACTACTCCGCCGAGCAGACCCGCGAGGCCGCCCGGATCCTGAACGAGCTGGGTACCCCCCTCCTCATCCACCAGCCGCGCTACTCGATGCTGGACCGCTGGGTCGAGGACGGCCTCCTGGACACCCTGGACGAGCTGGGCGCCGGCTCCATCGCCTACTCACCGCTGGAGCAGGGCATCCTCTCCGACCGCTATCTGGGCGGCATTCCGGAGGGTTCGCGGGCGGCGGGCGCGAGCCCCTTCCTCTCGGCCGACGCGGTCACCCCCGAACTGGTGGACCGTCTGGGCGCGTTGAACGCATTGGCGCGCGAGCGCGGCCAGTCGCTGGCCCAGATGGCGCTGGCCTGGGTGCTGCGCGGCGGCCGGGTCACCTCCGCGGTGGTCGGCGCGAGCAGCGTGGCCCAGCTGGAGAACAGTGTGGCCGCGGTCGGCAATCTGGAGTTCGGCGAGGAGGAGCTCGCCCGGATCGAGGAGACGGTGAAGGGCACCGCCCGCCCCTGATCCCGGGCCCCGGCGCAGCCCCCGGCCGCACGTGCGTGTCGGCGGACGGCACCACCGGACTGGACCGGTGACAGATCCCCATGGCACTGGTCCGGTGCTGCCGTGCCGCGTACGGTGAAGCGGCACGAAGATCCTCTTCCCGCCCCGCAGGCCGGGGAGTGACCGACCAGCGACAGGACCGCGCACCGTGAAGATCCTCGTCAGCGCCGACATGGAGGGCGCCACCGGAGTGACCTGGCCGGCCGACGTGCTGCCCGGCACCCCGCAGTGGGAGCGCTGCCGCTCCCTGTTCACCTCCGACGTGAACGCGGCCGCACTGGGCTTCTACGACGGGGGCGCCGACGACGTGCTCGTCAACGAGGCCCACTGGAGCATGCGCAACCTCCTCCTGGAGCGGCTCGACGACCGTGTCCAGATGCTCACCGGCAAGCACAAGTCGCTTTCCATGGTGGAGGGCATCCAGCACGGTGACGTCGACGCCGTCGCCTTCGTCGGCTACCACACCGGCGCCGGCACGGAGGGCGTGCTCGCCCACACCTACCTCGCCAACTCCATCACCGGCGTCTGGCTGAACGGCGTGCGCGCGAGCGAGGGCCTGCTGAACGCCCATGTGGCGGCGGAGTACGGCGTGCCCGTCGTCCTGGTCACCGGCGACGACCTGACCTGCAAGGACGCCGACACCTACGCGCCGGATGCCCGCAAGGTCGCGGTCAAGGACCACGTCTCGCGGTACGCGGCCGTCTGCCGCACCCCGGCCAGGACCGCCGCCGACATCCGGGCCGCCGCCAAGGAGGCGGCCGCGCTCGCCGTGCGCCACACCCCCGTGACGGGCGGCTCCTTCGCGGTCGAGCTGGAGTTCGACGCCGAGCACCTTGCGGCGGCCGCGACGGTCGTTCCCGGCGTGGCGCCGACCGGTGAGCGGCGCGTCGCCTATACCAGCGGGACCATGTACGACGGAATTCGCACGTTCAAGGCGGTGACGACGATCGTGTCGTCCGCCGTGGAGGAGCAGTATGGCTGAGGCGATCCCCCCGTCCGGACCGGTCGACGGCCGGGCACTCGACGAGTCGGTGACGTTCACCTCCGAACTGATCCGCATCGACACCACCAACCACGGCGACGGCAGCTGCCGTGAGCGCCCGGCCGCGGAGTACGTCGCCGAGCGGCTGGCGGGCGCCGGGCTGGAACCCGTCCTGCTGGAGCGCACCCCCGGACGGACCAACGTCGTCGCGCGCATCCCGGGCAGCGACCCCGCCGCCGACGCCCTCCTCGTCCACGGCCACCTGGACGTGGTCCCCGCCGAGGCCTCCGACTGGACCGTGCACCCCTTCTCGGGCGAGGTACGCGACGGCGTCGTGTGGGGACGCGGCGCCGTCGACATGAAGAACATGGACGCGATGGTGCTCGCCGTCGTCCGCGCGTGGGCACGCGCCGGTGTCCGTCCGCGCCGCGACATCGTCATCGCGTACACCGCCGACGAGGAGGCGAGCGCGGACGACGGCTCCGGCTTCCTCGCCGACGCGCACCCCGGACTCTTCGAGGGGTGCACGGAGGGCATCAGCGAGTCTGGGGCCTTCACCTTCCACGCCGGCCCGGGGATGTCGCTCTACCCCATCGCCGCGGGTGAACGCGGCACGGGCTGGCTCACGCTGTCCGCCGAGGGCAAGGCGGGGCACGGCTCCAAGGTGAACAGGGCCAACGCCGTCACCAGGATCGCCGCCGCCGTCGCCCGGATCGGCGCGTACGAGTGGCCGGTGCGCCTCACCCCGACCGTGCGGGCCGCACTCACCGAGATCGCCGCCCTCCACCACATCCCCCTCGACCTCGACGAACCTGGTCTCGACGTGGACGAGTTGCTGGGCAAGCTCGGCCCCGCCGCCGACCTCGTCGCGCCGACCGTCCGCAACACCTCCAACCCGACGATGCTGGACGCCGGTTACAAGGTCAACGTCATCCCCGGCCGGGCCACCGCCCACATCGACGGCCGTGTGGTGCCCGGCGGCGAGGACGAGTTCCGCGAGACCCTGGACCGGCTGACCGGTCCCGGCGTCACCTGGGAGTACCACCATCGTGAGGTGCCCCTGGAGGCACCGGTCGACTCACCGACGTTCGCGAAGATGCGTGCCGCGGTCGAGCTGTTCGACCCGGGGGCTCACGCCGTCCCGTACTGCATGTCGGGAGGCACGGACGCCAAGCAGTTCTCCCGCCTCGGCATCACCGGCTACGGCTTCTCCCCGCTGAGACTGCCACCCGGCTTCGACTACCAGGCGCTGTTCCACGGCGTCGACGAGCGGGTCCCGGTCGACGCCCTGCACTTCGGCGTCCGGGTCCTGGACCACTTCCTGCGCAGCGCCTGACCCACGAGGGGGAATCGACGATGGTGACCACAGCGGCGTACGGCACCTGGCCCTCGCCGATCGACGCGGCGCTCGCCGCCGCGCACGACGGGCGGCCCGAGTTCGTCGGCAGCGTCGGGGACGAGGTGTGGTGGACGGAACCGCGCCCCGCCGAGGGAGGCCGCCGCGCCCTGGTGCGGTGCCGGGCCGACGGCACCACCGACTCCGTACTCCCGGAGCCGTGGAACCCCCGCAGCCGCGTCATCGAGTACGGCGGCGTGCCGTGGGCCGCCGTAGCGCGTGCGGAGGGCGGGCCGCTGGTCGTCTTCGTGAACCACGCCGACCAGCGGCTGTACGCCTACGCGCCGGACGGGCACGACGCGCCCCGGCCACTCACCCCGGTCTCGGCCATCGGCGGCGGACTGCGCTGGGTCGATCCGCAGCTGCGGCCCGGACGGGACGAGGTGTGGTGCGTCATGGAAGAGTTCACCGGCGAGGCACCCACCGACGTACGACGGGTGATCGCCGCGGTACCGCTGGACGGCTCGGCAGCCGGTGACCGCGGTGCCGTACGCGAACTCAGCGACGACCGGCACCGGTTCGTCACCGGAGCCAGGCTCTCCCACGACGGCCGCCGGGCCGCCTGGATCGCGTGGGACCACCCCCGGATGCCGTGGGACGGCACCGTCGTGATGACCGCCGAGGTGACCCCCCGGGGCACCTTCACCGCCGTGCGGCCACTCGTCGGGGGCCCCGGCGAATCGGTGGTCCAGGTGGAGTGGGACCGGGACGGCTCGCTGGTGTATGTCTCCGACACCGGCGGCTGGTGGGAACTCCGGCGTATCAGGCCCGACGCCGGAGCCGGCGTGCCCGGCGACCGGCTCTGCTCCGGCCGGCGCGAGGAGTTCGGCGGGCCGCTGTGGAAGATCGGACTGCGCTGGTTCCACCTGCTCGACAACGGCCTGATCGCCGTCATCCACGGCCGGGGCACCACCACACTCGGCGTCCTCGACCCCGAGACCGGCGAACTCGTCGACGCGGTCGGCCCCTGGACCGCGTGGGCCGAGACGCTCGCCGTGCACGACACCAGGGTGTTCGGTATCGCCGCGAGCCCCCGCACCTCCTTCGAGGTGGTGGAGCTGGACACCGCGACGGGTCACACCCGGACCGTCGGCGCACCCCACCGGGACGCCGTCGATCCCGCCTACTACCCCGAGCCGCGGACCCGCACCTTCACCGGCCCGGACGGCCGGGACATCCACGCCCACGTGTACCCGCCGCACCACCCCGAGCGGACCGGCCCGGCGGGTGAACTGCCGCCGTACGCCGTCTGGGTGCACGGCGGGCCGACCGGGCGCTCCGCGCTCGTGCTCGACCTGGAGATCGCCTACTTCACCTCCCGCGGGATCGGGGTCGTCGCGGTCGACTACGGCGGCTCGACCGGTCATGGCCGCGCCTACCGCGAACGGCTCCGCGGACAGTGGGGCGTCGTCGACGTCGAGGACTGCGCGGCCGTCGCCCTGGCCCTGGCCGCGGAGGGCTCCGCCGACCGTGACCGGCTGGCGATCCGGGGCGGCAGCGCGGGCGGCTGGACCGCCGCCGCCTCCCTGACGGCCACCGACGTGTACGCCTGCGGGGCGATCAGCTATCCGATCCTGGACCTGGAAGGCTGGGCGACCGGGGAGACGCACGACTTCGAGTCGCAGTACCTGGAGTCGCTCGTCGGCCCGCTCGCCGAGGTGCCCGAGCGCTACCGGGAACGCTCGCCCATCAACCGCACCGACCGGCTGACCGCACCGTTCGTCCTGCTCCAGGGACTGGACGACCCGATCTGCCCCCCGGCCCAGTGCGAACGGTTCATCGCGGCGATCGAGGGACGCGGGATTCCGCACGCCTACCTCGCCTTCGAGGGCGAGAGTCACGGGTTCCGCCGCGCGGACACCCTGATCCGGGCGCTGGAGGCCGAACTCTCCCTGTACGCACAGACGTTCGGCCTTGATCGCGCCGACGTGCCCCGGCTGGAGCTGACGAAGTGAGCCTGGTGGCCCTCGCCCGCCCGGCCAGACTGCGGCCCGGGTCCCGGGTCGCCGTCGTCGCGCCCAGCGGCCCCGTACCCGCCGATCGCCTGGCGAGGGGGCTGGACCTGCTGCGCGCCTGGGACCTCGACCCGGTGGCCGCCCCCCACGTCCTGGACGTCCACCCGTCGCTCGACTACCTCGCCGGTACGGACGAGGCCCGCGCCCGGGACCTCCAGGACGCCTGGTGCGACCCCTCGGTGGACGCGGTGCTGTGCGCCAGGGGAGGGTACGGCGCACACCGCATGGTCGACCTCCTGGACTGGGCCGCGATCCGGGAGGCCGGACCCAAGGTGTTCGTCGGCTACAGCGACATCACCGTGCTGCACGAGGCGTTCGCGCTGCGGGCGGGGTT
This sequence comes from Streptomyces sp. NPDC020780, assembly GCF_044334475.1. NCBI lineage: Bacteria > Bacillati > Actinomycetota > Actinomycetes > Kitasatosporales > Streptomycetaceae > Streptomyces > Streptomyces sp. NPDC020780. The sequence goes on from NZ_JBIRTB010000011.1 coordinate 85,454, forward strand.
CTCGACCTTGCACGGGCCCATGACCGCCACCGAGGTCTTCCTCAAGGACGCGGACACCCAAGAGGCCCTGCGCTCCACCCTGTTCGCGCCCGAGTCGGTGCGCACGCTCGGCCTGGACACGGCGGCCGCCCTGGTGCCCGGCACGGCCCGGGGCATCACGTACGGGGGCTGCGTGAGCCTGCTCGCCGCCGACGCGGGCACCCCGCACGCGCGCACCTCGGCGCGGGGCGGGCTGCTGCTGATCGAGGACGTCACGGAGGATCCGTACCGGCTCGACGGCATCCTCACCCGGCTGCTGCGCAGGGGGGCGTTCGAGGGAATATCCGGTGTCGTCTGCGGCTCCTGGGAGCAGTGCGGACCGTACGACCGGGTGCGGGCGGTGCTCGCCGACCGGCTCGGCGGACTCGGGGTGCCGGTCGTCGAGGAGCTGGGTTTCGGCCACGGCCCGACGGCGCTGACGGTCCCGTTGGGCGTACCGGCGGTACTGGACGCGCCGGCGGACGGAAGCCGGTGCACGCTCACCGTCGAGGTGCCCGCCCTGGTGTGAGGCACGGGAGCGGGCCGCACGGGACCCGGCGGCCAGCCGGCAGCGCCGTGCCGCACGGCCGGGCTGCGCGGTCCCGGTCGCGCGAACGGCCGTCCCCCCGGGCCCGGCTGCCGGCCCGGCGGAAACGCCGGTCCGTGCGTTGACAGCGGTATGACCTGTGTCACAGCATGGTCCAGCCCGGTACTTACCAGTCGGTAAGGTCCCTCGGTACGGAGGTCCATGTGTCGCGTGCTGTCTCCAGGCTCCGCAGTCCCCTCACCCTCCTGGCCGGGGCGGCGCTCCTGGCCCCGCTGACCCTGCTGGGCGCCACGGACGCGTCGGCCGCCTCCGGATACACCGTCACCCCCCTGGAGTTCACGGTCCGGGCCGGAGACCGCACCTGCACCGTCGACGCGGACCTCTACCGGCCGGACGGGGTCGACGCCGGGCACCCCGCCCCGGCGGTCATGGCGACCAACGGCTTCGGCGGCAGCAAGGCCGACGGATCCACCGACGCCCTCGGCAGGGCCTTCGCCTCCCGGGGCTACGTCGGCCTCGTCCACTCCGGCCTGGGCTTCGGCGCGTCCGGCTGCCTCATCACGCTCGACGACCCCGCGGCCGACGGCCGGGCGGCCTCCGCGCTCATCGACTTCCTCGCCGGGACCCGCGCCGCCGACGACGGCACGAGGGCCGACTACGTGAGCGGCGACGGCCCTGGGGACCCCCGGGTCGGCATGATCGGCGGATCGTACGGCGGCGCCGTCCAGCTGGCCACCGCGTCCGTCGACCACCGGGTCGACGCCCTCGTCCCCCTCATCACCTGGAACGACCTGGCGTACTCGCTCGCCCCCAACGCCGCCGGAGCGTCCCGGGGCGTCTCCTCGGACACGGCCGGTGTCTTCAAGTGGCAGTGGACCAACGGCTTTTACCTGATGGGCGAGGGCCAGTCGCTCCTGGTCCCGAGCCTGGACCCGTCCCGCTTCGGTACCCTCGCCTGCCTCCACTTCGCCCCCCGGGCCTGTGACACCATCCGCTTCCTGAACTCGGGCCGCTATCCGGCCGGCAGGACCGACGCCATGCTGACGTACGCGCGCAGCGTCTCGCCCGTCTCGTACCTGTCCGGTGTCACCGCTCCCACCCTGCTCGTCCAGGGCCAGGCGGACACCCTGTTCCACCTCAACGAGGCCACCGCCACCTACCGGACGCTCAAGGCCCAGGGCACGACGACGAAGATGATCTGGCAGGCCTGGGGCCACAGCGGCGGCCAGGTGCCGGGCGAACTCGACCTGTCGGCGGGCAATCCGGGGACGAGCTACACGGGGCAGCGGATCCTCGCCTGGTTCGACCGCTACCTCCGGCACGTACCGGACACCGACACCGGCCCCGACTTCGCCTACTACCGTGACTGGGCGGACGGTTACGGCACCGCCACCGGTGTGCCGGCCCTGTCACGGACGATGTACCTCTCCGGTGACGGCACCCTGGTGGACAACCGGTCGAAGGTCGTCCGGGGCAGCCGCCAGTACACGAACCGGCTCCTGCCGACCAGTCACTCCGAGAGCTCGCTCGCGGGCCTCATCGGCCTGACCGACCCGGCGCCGTACGACACCAGGGGCACCCACCTCGCCTGGACCAGCGCTCCGCTCACCGCGCCGCTGGACGTCGTGGGTGCGCCGAAGGCCACCCTGAAAGTCGCCTCGCCGAAGACGGAGCGGGTCCAGAACAGCGGTGACGCCGCCGACAAGCTGGTCCTGTTCGCCAAGGTGTACGACGTGGCGCCCGACGGCACCCAGAAGCTGGTGAACCGCCTGGTCGCGCCGGTACGCGTCCCTGACGTCACCCGCCCCTTCACCGTGGACCTCCCGGCCGTCGTGCACCGGTACGGGACGGGCCACCGGCTGAAGTTCGTGATCGCCACCAGTGACACGGCGTACTTCGGCAACCGGGGCGTCAAGCCGGTCACGGTCGTCAGCGCGCCCCAGGACACGGGGGTACTGGACCTGCCTGCCGTCGGCTGAACGGCGCGGTACGCCGTCGACCGATGAGTTTCCCGGGGATGCGCGGTCTGTCAGTGACAGGTGGTGTACTTCAGCCGCGAGCCGACTGGAGCGACACCGGCCGAACCTGCCGGGAACCGGCCCGAGAGTCCAGGAGACATGTCATGCGCACCCTGATCAGCACCGCCTTCGTCTCACTCGACGGCGTGGTGGAAGCCCCCGGCGGCGAGCCCGGCTACCGGAACTCGGGGTGGACCTTCAAGGACGTGGAGTTCCTCCCCGAGGCCTTCGAGATCAAGGGCCGGGAGCAGAAGGAGGCGACCGCGATGCTCATGGGCCGGGTCAGTTACGAGGCGTTCAGCGCCGTCTGGCCCGGCATGGAGGACTTCGCCGACTACAAGGTGATGCCGAAGTACGTCGTCTCCACCACCCTCACCGGGGACGACCTGGTGTCGGACTGGGGCGAGACCACCGTCCTGCGCTCGCTCGACGAGGTCGCCGCGCTGAAGGAGACCGAGGGCGGCCCCCTCATCGTCCACGGCAGCGCCACACTCAACCGCGGCCTGTCCGACGCCGGCCTGATCGACCGCTACCACCTGCTCGTCTTCCCGCTGCTGCTCGGTGCGGGCAAGCGGCTGTTCAGCGCCACGGACAAGGACACGCAGAAGCTGAAGCTGGTCGAACACGAGGCGTACGCCAACGGCTTGCAGAAGAACGTCTTCGACGTCGTCCGCTGACGGGTGCCCGTGGTCGTCGGCCGGCCGGCGCGCACGGCCCCCATATCGGGTGCGCGCGGCGGTCCGGCGCCGCTAGGGTGCGCACTCGGTGTGCACGGCCGTCAGCGCCTGCAGCCGAGAGCGAGGGGGCGCCGTGAGTGACCTGTGGACCGGCGGAAAGGTACGCCTGCGCGGGGTGGAGCCAGAGGACTGGGAGGGCTTTCGCGGACTCGCCCGGCACACCCTGGACGTCCGCAACTCCGACCTGGTCGACCCTCCGCGCTCCGCCGAGGGTTTCCGCGCCTGGACCGCGGAGCGGGCCGTACGTCCGCCGGGGGGCGAGGCGTTCCGCCTGGTGATCGAGGCGGTGGCCGACCAGTCGTTCGCCGGGACCGTCACCGTCGGGGAGACCGACAGCCGGGCGGGACGCTTCAGCACGGGAGTGGCGATCGCCCGGGAGCACCGTCGCAGGGGATACGCGGCCGAGGCGACCGAACTCGTCCTCACCTACATGTTCGCCGAACAGCGGTACAACAAGTGCGAGGTGAAGGTCCACGACGTCAACGACGCCTCCCTCGCCCTGTATCGCCGGCTGGGCTTCGTCGAGGAGGGACGGCTGCGCCGGCACGAGTTCCTCGCCGGCGCTTACCACGACGTGGTTCTGCTCGGCATCACCGCGGCGGAGCACTGGGCCACTCACCGCCGCCCGTCGCCGCGGTGATCGGCGCGTCACCGCATCCCGTGTGCGGCGTGCCGACGACGGTGTGAACTACGTCACCTTCGGCGGCCAAAAAGGTATCTCCTACCCCGCTTTCGTGAGCTCACGCCTAATTCTTGGGACCGGTCGAGCATGCGAACAGTCGGCGGTGTACGTTCTGGCGGAGCCTGTGACGTACGTGCTCCGTGGGGGGCCGCAGGGTGACGGAACGAGGGGTGGGGCTGCGTGAAGCGGCATCGGATATGGGGCACGGCTGCGGCCGTGGTGACCGGACTGACCGGAGTCCTGATCTTTCAGGGAGCGACCGGCGGCGCGGACGGCAGCGTCGGTGACGGAGGCGGGCGGAAGCCGGTCCCGTCCCACGCGTCCACCGCGCAGCTGCGGACCACCGGCGACGGGTCGGGCGCCTCGCTGGCGCGCCGTGACGTGGAGCGGTTCAGCATGCTGGGCCTGACGTGGACGGACCCCGGCGCCCACGTCGCCGGGCGGGTCGAGGTGCGTACCCGCGCCCTGGAGACCGGGAAGTGGTCGCCGTGGCTGCGGCTGGACGGGAACAGCGGCCAGGGGGAGGACGGGGCCGCACGTGGTGGCACCGAGCCGGCCTGGGTGGGCCCGTCCGACGGCGTCGAGGCCCGCGTCGTCTCGGAGAAGGGAACGTCCGCCGGCCTGCCCGCCGGTCTGCGGCTGGACATGGTCGACCCCGGGACCGGCGGTGTCGAGCCCGCGGCCTACGCGGTCGAGGGGACGGACGAACCGACCGCCGAGCCCTCGGTCTCCACCGAGCCCCAGCCCGACGTCACCTCGGACCCCCCGGTCACCGCCGACCCGGATCCGACCACCGAGCCGCCGGTGAGCGAGTCGCCCTCCGTCTCCGAGTCGCCGTCCTCGGACCCGGGCACGCCGTCCGCCTCGCCCTCGCCGTCCGTCACCGTGACGCCGACGCCGACGCCCAGCGACACGGCTCCCCCCGCCCCGCCGAGCACCATGCCCCGGCCGCCCATCACCTCCCGGGCCGGCTGGGGGGCCGACGAGTCGATCAGCCCCGAGGCGCCGGGCTACCTGCCGGGCGGGAAGATCAAGGCGGTGGTGGTCCACCACACCGCTGAGTCCAACGCCTACACGTGTGCCGAGGCGCCGGCGGTGGTGCGCGGCATCTACGCCTACCACGTCAGGCAACTGGGCTGGAAGGACGTCGGATACAACTTCCTCGTCGACAAGTGCGGCACCGTCTACGAGGGCCGCAAGGGCGGCGTCGACCGCCCGGTCCAGGGCGCCCACGCCTACGGCTTCAACGCCGAGACCGTCGGCATCTCCGTCCTCGGGACCTACACCGACGCCGCACCGCCGCAGGCCGCCCTGCTGTCCGTCGCCCGGATCGCGGCATGGAAGCTGGGGCAGTACGGCGTGGACCCCGCGGGCACCACCACGCTGACCGCGGGTGACGTGGGCACCAACTACTTCCGCAAGAGCTGGGCCAAGGGCGCCCAGCTCTCCTTCCCGGTCATCCACGGTCACCGGGACGGGTACAACACGCAGTGCCCCGGCAACGCTTTCTACAACCAGCTCGCCACCATCCGCACCCTGGCGGCCGGGCCCGTCACCGGTCTGAGTGTCAAATCCCTGACCGGCGCGGGTAGTTCGGGCGGGAAGTACTACACCAAGGCCGGGATCACGGTGAACTGGTCCGCCACCACACCGTCCGTCCTGATCAAGCAGTACGCGCTGCTGGTCGACGGCAAGGCGGTGGCCACCACCACCGGCACGACCACCTCGGCCACGGCGTCGCTCGCCGTCGGTACCCACACCGTGGCCGTGCGCGCCACGCACATCTCGGGCAAGGCGACGACCAGTACGGCGGTCACCGTGATCGCGGAGACCACCGTCCCCGCCTTCACCACCAAGCCTTCACTCGCCCTTCGCGCCGGCACCGTGAACACCGCCGCCGTACCCCTCAAGCTGAGCTGGAAGGCGACCGACGGCGCGGCTCTCAAGGAAGTGCGGCTGGCCTCCCCGGCGAAGACCTACGGCCCCACCACGACCAGTGCCTCGCACACGGCCAAGTCGGCCATCGCCACGACGTGGAAGCTGACCGCCTACGACTACGCGGGGAACGCCGCCTCCGCCTCGGTCTCCGGTACCCCGGTGATTCTCCAGGAGAGCTCGGCCGTCAAGTCCGGTACCTGGGCGGCCAAGTCGTCGAGCAGTTACCTGGGGGGGAAGTCGTACTCCAGCTCCTCCAAGAACGCCTCGCTGACCTGGACGTTCACCGGCCGCTCGGCCGCCTGGGTCGTCTCGCGCGCCTCGACCTCCGGACAGGCGTACGTCTACGTCGACGGAACCAAGGTGGCGACCGTCGACCTCAAGTCGGCCACCACCAAGTACCGGGACGCGCTGTGGACCAAGACCTGGACCAGTAGCGCCAAGCACACGGTCAAGGTCGTGGTGGTCGGTACCTCGGGCCGTCCCACCGTGACGACCGACGGTCTGGTCTACCTCAAGTAGAAGACGGCCCCCGGCCCCCGGCGTGATGCCTGGGGGCCGGGGGCCGCGTGCGCCCCGCGCCGGTCGCACCGGTCAGGCCGGGACGTTCCGGTCGACGTACTCGAAGACCGAACCGTCCGGGTGCAGGGCGATCAGGTTGCGGCCGGCCGGTGTGGGTACCGGGCCGGCGATGACCCTCGCTCCTACTCGGGTCAGGGCCGCGTGGGCCTCGTCGACGTCCTTGACGGCGATCGTCGCCGTGACCTTGCGCAGCACCTCCAGCTCCGATTCCGGACCGCTCATCAGGAGAAAGCAGCCGATCGCCGCGACCGAGACCCCGCCGCGCTCGAAGCGCAGCGCCGGAGTGCTGGTCAGGCCCTCGTAGAAGGCCACCGAGGCCTCCAGGTCGTCGACGCAGATGCGCAGCGTGGTTCCCAGGATGTCCATGGCCCCAGGGTAGTTGGCGGTCCGCGGCGATGTGATCGATTCCCCGGCGGGACCCGCACCGAACTCCACGGGCCCGGCCGGACGCTGCCCGATCCCCGGTGTCAGGCCCGGCAGAGCACCTCGCCGTGGGGCACCATGAACCACCCGTCGGGCTCCTCGCCCCACGCGCGCCAGGCGTCCGCGATCTCCGCCAGCAGGGCGGGGTCCGCGTGCCCGCCGTCCACCGCCGATCTCGCGTACGCCGACACCGTCGTACGGTCCGCCCACAGGCCGCTCCACCAGGCGCGGTCCGGCGGCGTGGCGAAGCACCATACCGCCGCGCTCGGGGTGATGTCGGTGAACCCGGCCTGCCGCGCCCAGGACAGCAGCCTGCGGCCCGCGTCGGGCTCGCCGCCGTTGGCGCGGGCCACCCTGCCGTACAGCTCCTGCCAGCGCGTCATTCCGGCCGTCTCCGGATACCAGGTCATCGCCGCGTAGTCGCTGTCGCGCGCAGCAACCAGGCCGCCGGGCCGGCACACCCGCCGCATCTCACGCAGCGCCCGCACCGGGTCGCTCACGTGCTGCAGGACCTGATGTGCGTGGACCACGTCGAAGGAGTCGTCGGGGAAGTCCAGTGCGTGGACGTCTCCGGTGGCGAACTCGACGTTGTCCAGGCCGCGTCCGGAGGCGACCGCGGCCGCCCGGTCCAGGATGCCGCGCCCGGTGTCGAGGCCGGTCACCCGGCCCGGCGCGACGCGTTCCGCCAGGTCGGCCGTGATGGTCCCCGGTCCGCAGCCGACGTCCAGGACCGCCTGTCCCGGGCGGAGTCCGGGGAGCAGGTAGGCCGCCGAGTTGGCGGCGGTCCGCCACTCGTGGGAGCGCAGCACCGACTCGTGGTGCCCGTGGGTGTAGACAGCGGATTCCTTCGGCATGGCCGTGCGTCCTCTCTCGGACTTCAGTCGCAGGCGGGACGACGACAGTACGCCGCGATGTCGCATCCTGAGATCCGTATCTCAGGATGCGGGATCAATAGCGGGACTCAGATCGGCATCGGGCAGTAGACCGTGAGCGCCTCCGGCAGTTTGTCGATCACCAGATCGCCTTCGGAGTGCGCCACTTCACCGTCGTACGCGTAGGGAGTGCCCGGTGCGAGGCCGGAGATCCGCACCCTGCGCCGCCGAACCGCGGCGTGCACGGGCGACCGGGTCAGTGGGCCCGCGACGGCTGCGGCCAGAAGGCGGAGCCCTGGCGTCCGGCCGCCGTGCACGACCCGCACATCCAGCAGCCCGTCCGCCAGGTTGTGCCGGCGGCCAGGGGCGGGGCCCAGGCGCTGGAACAGTCCGTTGCCCACGAAGAGCAGCCACAACGGTCGTGTCCGCCCTTGGAGTTCGGCGGTCAGAGGGCGCGATCCGCGCAGTGCCTCGACCGCGGCCAGGACTCCTGCGGGCCAGCCGCCGATCCTGGGGGCCCAGTGCTCCCGGGTCCGTACGAGCTCCGGGTACACCCCGAGGCTGAAGGCGTTGAGGAAGTAGCCGTCCGCCCCTTCCGGCCCCTTCGGGCCCGGCCGGAAGCGGCCCAGGTCGGCCCGTACCGCGTCGCCCGCCGCGAGGGCCCTCGCCGTGTCCTGCACCGTCTCGATGCCGAGGTCGTACGCGAAGTGGTTGAGGGTCCCGCCGGGGAACACGGCGAGCGGCAGGCGGTGGGTCGCGGCTACGGCCGCCGCCATGTTGACGGTTCCGTCGCCCCCGCAGACGCCGAGCGCCCTGCCCCGGCCCGCCGCCTTCTCCATGCACGCGGACAGGTCGGCCGGCGCGCACTCCACCACCTCGGCCAGGGGGAGAGTGTCGCGGATCACGGCCGCCGCCGCCGTCGCGGAGCCCGACTTCTGGTTGACGACGACTACGAGGCCCCGCCCGTCGGGCAGGGCCGGTGCCTCGCCCGGGGGCCGGCCCGGGGCGGGCAGCTGGCCACGGGTCGGTACGACCCCGCGCAGGGCGAACGCCGCACCGACGCCGAGCGCCGCTCCGGCCAGCACGTCGCTCGGGTAGTGGACCCCGGTGTAGACGCGGGAGGCTGCCACGGCGGCCGCCACCGGCGCCACGACCGCACCCCAGCCCCTGGACTCCAGGGCGACACCCGTGGCGAACGCGGCCGCCGACGCCGCGTGGCCCGAAGGGAAGGAGGTGGTGAAGGGCTGCCGCTTCAGCTGCCGTATCACCGGCACCATGTCCAGTATCGGCCGCTCCCTGCGGACCGCCCCCTTGCCCACCGTGTTGATGGCGACGGAGGCGACGGCCAGTGAGGCTACCCCCCGCAACGCCGCCCGGCGGGACCGTGCGCTGCCGCCCAGCGCCGCCATGCCCGCGGCTGCCCCGAACCACAGCAGGCCGTGGTTGGCGCTGCGGCTCAGCCGGGGCAGGACGGGCGCGGCGCCGGGCCAGTGTCTCTCGGCCACGCTGCGGAAGGCGGCGAGATCGCGCCCGTGGAGCCAGGCGCGCAGGTGGCCCGGGAAGGGAGTGCTGCTCGTAGTCGGCATGGGACAGCGAATACCCTGGCGCGGGCCCGTGAATCAGGAGGCGCGCCCACCGGACCCCCGTGAAAGCGTGAAAAGTCCGTATACACGGGCCGAAGCGTGCCTGTGTCCTGCCGCGCCACCGCGTCACGGACGTTGCCGGGACAAGTTCCCTGCGGTTAGCCTGCGTTCGTGATTCCGGTCATTGACCGGAGTGTCGAACAGAATGGTGGGCGAACATGGGGCGACTCGTCCCTGCGGTGACCAGGGCGCTGGACGTGCTCGAACTCTTCCTCCAGGGTGAGGGCACTCTCTCCGCCCCCGAGGTCACCCGCACACTGCAACTGCCACGGACCACCGTCCACGAACTGCTCACCACCCTCGCGGCCCGGTCCTACCTGGTCACGGTCCCGGGGCAGCCGGGACGCTACCGACTCGGTGTCCGCACCTACCAGCTCGGCAGCCGGTACGCGGAGCAGCTCGACCTGGCGGCCGAGGGGCAGCAGGTGGCCCGCGAGGTCGCGGAGACGTGCGGCGAGACGGTCCACGTGGCGATCCTGGAGGACACCGAGGTCATCTACATCGCGAAGGTGGACTCCACGCACGCGGTCCGCATGGTGTCGGCCGCCGGCCGCAAGCTGCCCGCCCACTGCACCTCCGTGGGCAAGCTGCTGCTGGCCGCGCTCCCGGAGGCGGAGCTCGACGCCCGCCTCGACGGACGCGAACTCGTCGCGATGACCGACAACAGCCTCACCGACGCGGCCGAACTGCGGGCCGCGCTGGCCGTCGTGCGCGAGCGCGGCATAGCGGTCGAGCACCGCGAGTCGAACCCGGACGTGAGCTGTGTGGCCGCGCCGGTCCGCGACCGGTCCGGACGCGTCGTCGCCGCGCTCTCCATCTCCGTACCCATGATCCGCTGGAGCGAGGAGCGCGAGGCGGAGCTCGCCCAGCTTGCCGCGGGAGGCGCCGACGCGCTGTCCGGCCGGCTCGGACACCACCGGGGGCAGGGATGACCTCCGTCTGGGAGGTGGCCGTCCGCGAGCGGGCGGAGCTCGGCGAGGGCCCCACCTGGGACCCGGCGACCGGGCGGCTGATCTGGGTGGACATCCTCTCCGCCCGTGTCCACACGTACGACCCGTCCACCGGTCGCCGTACGGTCATGGCCACCGAGCAGCACGTCGGCGCGGCCAAGCCGCGGGCGGCCGGCGGGCTCGTGGTCACCCTGCGCGACGGCACCGGGCTGTACGACACCGACGGTGCCTTCTCCTGGCTGGTCCACGACCCCGTCCCCGGCCGGCGGGGCAACGACGCGGCCGTGGCGCCGGACGGCGCGCTCTGGACCGGCACCATGCGCTACGACGAGCGTGAGGGCGGCGGCGGCCTCTCCCGCGTCGCCCCGGACGGCACGGTGGCGGTCCTGCCGGACGCGGTGACGGTCAGCAACGGCACGGGCTGGAGTCCGGACGGCAGGCTCATGTACTACATCGACACCCCGACGCGGCGGATCGACGTGTTCGACGTGGACGGCCCGAGCGTCGGCGGCCGCCGCCCCTTCGTCACGGTCGAACCGGGCCACGGATGGCCCGACGGCCTGACGGTGGACGCCGACGGCTGCGTCTGGGTCGCCTTCTGGGACGGTGCCGCGGTGCGGCGCTTCACCCCCGACGGCCGGCCGGACCGGGTCCTGGAGCTACCGGTGCGGCGCCCCACCGCCTGCGCGTTCGGCGGGCCGGGCCTGCGTGACCTGTACGTCTCCACCGCGCGGACCGGGCTGGACGCCCCTCATCCGCTGTCGGGCTCCCTGCTGGTGGTGCCGGACGCGGGGCACGGTCTGCCGGGGACGCCGTTCGCGGGGTGACCTTTCCCCGGGCCGGGGCGCCCGGGTGCGGGGGCACTGCGCCGGGAACCTCCGTATAAAGGGGCCTGAGGGTGTCGACAGGCAAAGGAGGGCCCCGGATGCGGTCGAGCGAGCGGAAGCGGTCCCGTCCGGCCCCAGAGAACCACGGCCCGGTCCGGTACGGGCCCCCGGCGCCCGACCCCGGTCTCCCCGTGCTGCCCGAGCTCGCGGGCGTCCTGGCCGCGTCGGCGGCCCGCCCCCGGCCCGAGCCCCCCGGCGGCGGGACGACCCTGCGGGAGGCGGCCTGCGCCTACTGGCACAGGCGCGGTCTGCCGTGCGCCCCGCAGGACGTCGCCGCCGCCCCGGGCGCCCAGCCCCTCCTGCTCGCGCTCATCGCCGCGTACGGCGGGGACGTGCTCATGCCCCGGCCCTGCCCCGCCTCCTGGATGCCGCAGGCCCGCCTCCTCGGCAGGCCCGCGTACCACGTGCCGACCCCGGCGGAGTGCGGGGGCGTCCCCGACCCGTACGCCCTGCTGGAGACCGTACGCCGCGTGCGCGCCGAGGGCGGCAGGCCCCGGCTGCTCCTGCTCTCGGTGGCCGACGACCCGACCGCGACCGTCGCACCGCCGGAGCTGGTCAGGGAGGCCTGCGAGGCCGCGGTCGCCGAGGGGCTGCACATCGTCAGTGACGAGACCTGGCGCGACACCCTGCACCGCCCCCAGGACACGGTCCTGCTGAGCCCCGCCGAGATGTGCGCCGACGACGTCACCGTCCTCACCGATCTGGCCGGTTCCCTGACCCCGTCCGCCTGGCCGGCCGCCGTGGCACGCTTCCCCGCCACCCGGCGCGCCGCCGCCCGCCGGGCCCGGGTGCTCGACATCCTCACCGCCCTCGGCGCCCTTGTCGCGGAACCGGTCGCCCGCGCCGCCGCCCACGCGCTGGCCGAACCGGAAGCCGTCACCACCCGCGGCAGGCAGGCCGCCGCCCTCCACACCCACGTCGCCGCCGCCGCCCACCGGGCCGTACTCGCCTCCGGCGCGCTGGCCAGGCCCCCGCAGGCGGGGCGCCACCTCTACGCCGACCTCGGTCCGCTCCGCTCCCGGCTGGCCACCCGGGGCGTCACGGACTCCATGGAACTGGAGGAGTACCTCACGGGCCGCCTCGGCGCGCCCGTCCCCGGCGGGCACCGGTTCGGGGACGAACTGGGCGCGCTCCGGGTGCGGCTGGGCACCGGGCCGTTGCTCGGCTCGACCCCTCAGGAGCAGACGGAGTCCCTCACTGCGGTGGAGCCCCTGGAATTGCCCCATGTCGCACGAGCACTGAGCATCTTCGCAGGAGCCTTCGACGAACTCCGATGACGGGAGCCTCTCGATGACGGAACAGACCGAGCGCCCGCCTGCCGGTGCCGGCCCGGCGCCCACCGGCCACCCCGTCGACGCGCCCCGCCCGCTCGGTGAACTCCGTGTCTGGCCACGCAGCTTCGCGGACCGGCTCACCGCCCCGCTCCCGGGTGTCAGGGGCATGACCCGCCTGGCGCGTGAGCGCGCCCTGCGGCCCAACGCCGAAGGCATCCGGGGCATCCACCGCCTGCCGTACGCCCCCGCACCCCTGCCCGCCGCGGGCACGGACACCCTTGCCGTCACCTGGGCCGGACACGCCAGCTGGATCGTCCGTGTCGGCGGGCTCACCGTCCTCACCGACCCCGTCTGGTCGCGCCGCATCCTCGGCACCCCGGCCAGGATCACCCCGGTCGGTGTCGCCTGGGAGGAGCTGCCCCCGGTCGACGCGGTCCTCATCAGCCACAACCACTACGACCACCTGGACGCCCCCACACTCCGCAGGCTCCCCAGAAACACCCCGCTGTTCGTCCCCGCCGGCGTCGGACGCTGGTGCCGGCGCCGCCGTTTCACCTGCGTCACCGAACTCGACTGGTGGGAGTCGGCGGAGCTGGACGGCGTCCGGTTCGACTTCGTGCCCTCCCACCACTGGTCCAAGCGCACCCTGCTGGACACCTGCCGCTCCCTGTGGGGCGGCTGGGTGATCGGCGACCGGTGGGGGCGGCGGATCTACTTCGCCGGGGACACCGGCTACGGCCACTGGTTCCGGGAGATCGGCCACCGCTACCCCCGACTCGACCTCGCCATGCTGCCCATCGGGGCGTACGAGCCGCGCTGGTGGCTCTCGGACGTGCACACCGACCCCGAGGAAGCCGTGCAGGCATACGAGGATCTGGGCGCCCGCGCGATGGCGCCGATGCACTGGGCGACGTTCCTGCTGTCCGCCGAACCCGTCCTCGAGCCCCTGACCCGGCTCCGCACCGCCTGGCGCCGGGCCGGGCACCCCCGCGGGAGCCTCTGGGACCTGCCGGTCGGCGGCTCCCGTGTGCTGGGCGCCTGAGAGCCGGCCACGTCAGTGCGCGAAGCACGTCCGCAGCCGGCGCCAGAGCGCGGGCGTCCCGCTGATCAGCAGCGCCAGGAAGACCGCCGCGACCACCCCCTGCCAGGGCTCCGGGAAGAGCGAACCGCCCAGGATCCCGATCAGCTGGTACGTCGCCGCCCACGCCAGACACGCGGGCACGTCACCCCGGGCGAACTGCCGCAGCGGCATCCGGCCGAGGAGACAGGCCAGCATCACCGGTATCCGCCCGGCCGGCACGAGCCGGGACAGCACCAGCACCACCGTGCCGTGCTCCTCCAGCTTCTGCCGCGCCTGCGCGAGACGGTCCGGAGCGGCCCGGCGGCTGATGGCCGCCAGCCACTTCGAGCCGTTCTTGGACCGCACCCCGCGCTGCCCCAGCCAGTACAGGCACAGGTCGCCCAGGAACGCGGCGCACGAGGCCACAGCGAACACCACGAGCAGGGCGAACGGTGACATCCGGTGGAGCGCCACCACGGCGGCCGAACTCACCAGTGCCCCCGTGGGCACCACCGGCACCAGCGAACCCAGTGCCACGAGCAGGAACAGCGACGGATAGCCCACGGCCTGCTGGGTCGACTCCGTCGGCAGCTGCCGCACCCACTCCTGTATCACCTACGGGCCTCCGGTCTCACATGCTCGCCGTGTCCCAGCCGGTGCACCGCCACCTCCGGTGCCACCAGCGCCGCGTGCCGGACGAACTCGTCACCCGGCGAGTGGAACTCGTGCGGCCGGACCGCGTCCATCCCGATCGGCCAGTACGTGCCGTAGTGCACCGGCACCGCCGAGCGCGGGGCCAACAGCGCCAGCACCCGGGCGGCGCGCGCCGGGTCCAGGTGGTGGTGGCCCAGGTACGGGCCCCAGCCGCCGACCGGCAGCAGGGCCACGTCCACCGGCCCGACCGCTTCGGCCATGCCGTCGAACAGCCCGGTGTCCCCGGCGAAGTACGTACGCGAGCCGCCCTCGACCACGTACCCCAGGGCGGGAACGCGGTGCGGGCCCACCGGGAGGCGCCGTCCGTCGTGCAGGGCCACGACCGCCCGGACCAGCACCCCGCCGACCCGCACCTCGTCGCCCGGGGCGACCTCGGCGATCCGCAGCCCCCGCATCCGGCGCAGCACCCGCAGACCCGGCACCGCCCCGAGCGCGCCCCTGGGAACGATCAGCAGGCTGCCGGGGGCGAGACGGGCCAGGGAGGGCAGATGCAGGTGGTCGGAGTGCAGATGGGAGATCAGGACGGCGTCGGCCAACGCGGCCTCGGGCGGTGGCACCTCGCCCCTGCGGCGGCGCAGATGCGCGAACCGTCTGACGAACAGCGGGTCGGTCAGCAGTCTGGTCCCGGAGTCCTCGATCGTGCAGGTGGCATGCCCCCACCACGTGACCTCCACCGTCCCGCCTCCTCGCCCGTGCCCCAGCCGTCGTTCGTACGCGTACGAGCGTAAGGGCTGTCCCGTCATCCCTGGCGGGCGCGCGGTGTCAGTTACGGCGCCTCGCCGCGTTGTCGGAACGCCCGGATACATCCGGTACGCGGACGTCCCTCCGCTTTGCGGTGCACCGCAAAGGACGCCGCGCGCTGATCCACCAGGGATGACGGAACAGGCCTTGGGCGTTCCGCGCCCCCGGCACGCCGGTGCACTCCTTCCCGCCGGTTCCGGTGCGGACACGCGTGGTCACGGAGGGCTATCGGCCCGGTAAGGTCGGGCCCAGTGTCCGCACGCGGGGGGAGGGCCCGATGGGGGACGTCGTCGGTGACGTACGGGTGGCGGCCATCGCCAGTCTCACACCGCTGGAGGAGCTCGACGAGGACCCCTTCCTCGTCGACACCCGCAGCCAGCACGCCATGTGCGCACACTGGGCCGCCGACCGGGGGTACGTCATCACCCGGCAGCTGCGCGTCTACGGCCTGCGCCCCGACCACCACGCCCTGTGGGCCGACGTCGACGAGGGAGAGGTCGAGCTGTTCGTGGCGCCCAACGACCGGGTGCTCGCCCGGGCACTCCTCTCCGCGGCGGACTTCGCGGCGGAGTGCGAGCGGCGCGGCGTACGGCTGGAGCTCGCCGGGCTCGAGGAGCCCGCGTACACCGCGCGCGACAAGGCCGGCGTCCACCGCAGGCTGTCCATGCCCACCGCCGGGTACGACGGTTCCTGACCCCCGGCGGGTACCGGGACCGGCTGTGACAGGGTGGACGCGGGCCCATGACGACACCGGGCCCGGACGTGAGGTGGAACGGCGTGCTTGACGGGAGATGGCGTACGGCGGGAAGGGCCCTCCTGCGCGTGGCCGCGGTGTGGGCGGTCTCCACGCTCACGATGCTGGCGCTCGCCGGGATCCTGCCCGACTTCCAGCTCCAGTCCGACGACGGTGACAGCGTCACGAGGACCGCGTTCACCGCGGCCTGGGGAGCGGGCGCCTTCGGCCTGCTCTCCGCAGTGGTGTGGCCCGTCCTCGTCAGGGCGCTGCTCGTCGTCCCCGCCCTGGTCCTGGGCGCCCTCGTCTTCTTCCTCAACGGTTCTCTGCTGCTGATAGCCCTGCGGCTCATCCCGGACGGACGCGGGGCCGCCGGCCCGGAGAACGCCGTCGTCGTGGCGGCCGTCATGTCCGCCGTCGCCTCGGCCACCTCCACCGCCCTCGCGGTCCGCGACGACGACGCCTACCGGCGGAGACTCTCCCGGCTGGCCGACCGCCGCCGCCGGCGCAGCGGGACGCCGGGGACGGCGGACGGCGGGCGGGGCGGACCGCCCGGGATCGTGTTCGTGCAGCTCGACGGTGTGGGCCACGACGTCCTCGTACGGGCGGCCGCCGCCGGCCTCATGCCGACCGTGGCGGCCCGGCTGGCCGACGAGGCGGGCCACCGGCTCACGCCGTGGACCACCGACTGGTCCAGCCAGACCGGCGCCAGCCAGCTCGGCATCCTGCACGGCAGCACCTTCGACGTGCCCGCCTTCCGCTGGTACGAGAAGGAGACCGGCACCCTCATGGTCTCCAGCCGGCCGGCCAGCGCCCTGGAACTCCAGCGCAGGGCCATCGCCCGCACTCACGACGGGGGCCTGCTCACCATGGACGGGGCGAGCCGGGGCAACCTCTTCAGCGGCGGCGCCGACCAGCTCGCCCTCGTCCTGTCGATGGCCGCCCGGCGCGGCAAGGGCCGGCGCTCGCGCGCCGGCTACTTCGCCTACTTCTCCGACCCGGCCAACGCCGTCCGCACCGCCGTGTCGTTCGTCGCCGAGGTGGTCCGCGAGATCGGCCAGTCCACCGCGGCCCGGGCGAGGAGGGCGTCACCCCGGGTCAAACGCGGCGGGCTGTACCCCTTCATCAGGGCCTTCGCGACGGTCGTCGAGCGCGACGTGGTGGTCTCCGCGGTGATCGGCGACATGTTCGCGGGGCGCACGGCGGTCTACGCCGACCTCGTCGCCTACGACGAGGTCGCCCACCATTCCGGGCCGCACAGCAGGGACGCGGAGAAGGTCCTCCAGCGCCTCGACCGCTCGCTGGGCCTCATCACGAAGGTCGCCGACCACACCCCCCGTACCTACCGGATCGTGCTGCTCTCCGACCACGGCCAGAGCCCGGGGGAGACCTTCGCCGGGCGCTACGGGCTCACCCTCAAGGACCTCGTACGGGCGGGCTGCGGGCTTCCGGTGCCCCGCAGGGCTCAGCGCACCCGCAGTGCCTCCGAGGCGCGGGACGCCGTGCGCATCGCCCTGCACCGGCCCGTCGGCGACGGGGAGGCGGAGCATCCCGCCACGCCGTCGGACCCGGTGGTGCTGGCCTCGGGCAACCTCGGGCTGCTGTCCTTCCCGGACATCGCGGGCCGGGCCTCGCGCGAGGAGCTCGACCACCGCCACCCGGCGCTGCTCAGCACCCTGGCCGACCACCCGGGCATCGGCTTCCTGCTCGTGCGGAGCGAGCGGCACGGTTCCGTGGTGCTGGGGCACGGCGTCGAGGTCCCGGTGTCGGAGCTGCGGGACGGGGAGGGCCCGCTCGCCGGTTACGGGCCGGGGGCGGCCCAGGCCGTGCGGCGGACCGACGGCTTCCCGCACGTCGCCGATGTCATGGTCAATTCGATGTACGACCCCGACACCGGATGCGTGCACGCGTTCGAGGAGCAGATCGGCTCGCACGGAGGGCTGGGGGGCGCGCAGTCCCGGCCGTTCCTGCTGTCGCCGCGCACCCTGACGGACCCGCTGGACGCCGTGGCGGCGGATGCCGCGTCCGGGACGGAGACAGCGGCCGGACTGGTGGGCGCGGAGAGCGTGCACCGGGTGCTGGCGCGCTGGCTACGGGAACTCTCCGGGCCCCAGGTGCCGCTGCTGGCCGAGGGCTACGGCGGCGCCGGGCCGGCGGACGAGCCCTTTCCGGCCTCCGGTGCGGCCCCCCGCGGCGGAGGGGAAGGCGCGGCGGCGGGGGCCGCCGTGCCGCCGGGCGCGGGCGGTGCGGTGCCGCCCCCAGCAGGGAGCGTTGCGGTGCCGCCCCCGGGCGGGAGTGGCGCGGTGCCGGGGCCGGGCGGGAGCGATGCCGTGCCGGGTCCTAGCGCGGGCGGCGTCGGGCCGGGTGCCCGCGGCTGAGGGTTGATGCCTCACGCGGACTCGCGCCGCACCAGGGTCGGCTGGAAGACGGCGGACCGCGCGGGCCCGCCCGGTCCGCCGATCTGCTCCAGCAGGAGCCGGGCCATCTCCGCCGCCATCTCCTCCACGGGTTGCCGCACGGTCGTCAGGGGTGGGTCGCAGGCCACCGCCGCACTGCTGTCGTCGAAGCCGACGACCGCCACGTCCGAGGGCACGTCCCGGCCCGCCCGCAGCAGCACGGGCAGGGCCCCGAGCGCCATCAGGTCCGAGGCGACGAACACCGCGTCCAGGTCCGGCCGCTCCCGCAGCAGGTGCCGCATGGCCGAAGCCCCGCCCGCCTGGGTGAAGTCGCCCTCCGCGATCACCACGTCCTCGACGCCGTGCCGGGTCAGCGCGTCCAGGAATCCGGTCAGCCGTGCCCGACCCGCGGGCACGTCCTGCGGCCCCGCGACCGTGCCGACGCGGTGGCGCCCCAGGGACACCAGATGGTCGGCGGCCAGCCGCGCCCCCGCACGCTGGTCGGCCTCCACACAGGTCAGCGGCGTGGGATCCCGTGGCCGGGCGGCCAGCACGGCCGGCAGCCCGGTGTCCCGGAGGAGGCCGGGCAACGGATCCTCGCCGTGCGACGAGATCAGCACCACCCCGTCGACGTGCCCCTGACGCAGATAGGAGAGGAGCTGCTTGCGGGAGGCCTCGTCGTCGGCCAGCATCAACACCATCTGGACGCCGGCCGGGCGCAGTACGTCGAGCAGTCCCGCGACCACGCGGCCGAAGTGCGGGTCGGAGAACATCCGGCCGACGAACGGCTCGACGTCCGGGCGCCGTTCACGCTCGGACACCACCAGCGCGATCGAGTCGGTCCGCCGGGTCACCAGCGAGCGGGCCGCGCGGTTGGGCACGTAGCCCGTGGTGGCGACCGCCTCCTCCACGACCCGGCGCAGAGCCGGATCGACCGTGGGCGCGCCGTTGATCACCCGGGAGACCGTGGCGCGGGAGACGCCCGCCACCGCGGCCACGTCCTCCAGGGTGGCCGGGCGCGGGGGCGGCGGAACATTGGCAGGCATGGAGTCTTTATACCGGTGCTCCGAGGAGTGCGTGGAGGGTTCCGGCACGTCAGCGCCCTGCCCGCCGACCGCCGCCGGCCGACGGACCGAGACCGTGCACGAGGATCGATGTCAGTGGTGGGCGGCAGGATGGGGGCATGACGACGAACTCAGCTGTTGTGCTCGCCGATGCCGCCGCCTACGCCGCCGCGGTGGAGCAGGCGACGCAGGCCGCCGCCGCGTACTACGCAACGGGCGAGAGCACCCTCGACGACGACGCGTACGACCGGCTGGCGCGGGCTGTCGCCGCCTACGAGCAGGAGCATCCGCAGGACACGCTGGCCGCCTCACCGACGGGGAAGGTCGCGGGCGGGGCCGCGGTGGGCGACGTGCCGCACACGGTGCCGATGCTGTCGCTGGACAACGTCTTCTCCGCCGAGCAGTTCGTCACGTGGACCGCGTCCGTGGAGCGCCGGATCGGCAGACCCGTCGCGGTCTGGAGCGTGGAGCCCAAGCTCGACGGTCTGGCCGTCGCCGCGCGCTACCGCCAGGGCCGCCTCGAACAGCTGATCACCCGCGGTGACGGGACGGCCGGGGAGGACGTCTCGCACGCCATCGGTACGGTGACCGGTCTTCCCGGGCAGCTGAGCACCCCCGCCACCCTGGAGGTGCGCGGCGAGATCCTCATGACCGACGAGCAGTTCGAGCAGGCCAACACCGTGCGCACGCAGCACGGCGGCACCCCCTTCGCCAACCCGCGCAACGGAGCGGCGGGCACCCTGCGCGCCAAGGACCGGCCCTACCGCGTCGAGATGACCTTCTTCGCCTACGGTGCCCTCGCCCTGCCGGATTCCGGCGAGCTGACTGGCACCCTGGCCGAACTCCCGCACAGCGAGGCCCTGGAGTACGTCGCCGGGCTCGGCGTCCACACCGCTGCGGACACGGCCGTGGCGCCGCGCACCGTCTCCACGGCCGAAGAGGTGCAGGCCCGGATCGAGGAGATCGCCGCGCTGCGCGCCTCGCTGCCGTTCGGGATCGACGGCATCGTGATCAAGGCGGACCTCGCGGCCGACCAGGCCGACGCCGGTTCCGGCACGCGGGCACCCCGGTGGGCCATCGCGTACAAACTCCCGGCCGTGGAGAAGGTCACCCGGCTCCTGGACGTCGAGTGGAACGTCGGCAGGACGGGCATCATCGCACCGCGCGCCGTGCTGGAGCCCGTGGAGATCGACGGATCCACCGTCAGTTACGCCACGCTGCACAACCCGGCCGACATCACACGGCGCGATCTGCGCCTGGGCGACCAGGTGATGGTCTACAAGGCGGGCGACATCATCCCCCGTATCGAGGCGCCCGTCGTGCACCTGCGGACGGGCGACGAGAAGCCGATCGAGTTCCCGGAGACCTGCCCCCGGTGCGGCTCGGAGATCGACACGAGCGAGCAGCGCTGGCGCTGCACCCGCGGCCGCGACTGCCGCCTGGTCGCCTCCATCTCGTACGCGGCGGGACGCGACCAGCTGGACATCGAGGGCCTCGGCGGCACCCGGGTCGTCCAGCTCGTCGAGGCGGGCCTCGTCCAGGACTTCGCCGACCTCTTCACCCTGGAACGGGAGCAGTTGCTCTCCCTGGAGCGGATGGGGGAGACCTCCACCGACAATCTGCTCGCGGCCATCCGGACGGCCCGCGAGCGCCCGCTCTCCCGCGTCTTCTGCGCCCTGGGCGTACGCGGCACCGGCCGGTCCATGTCACGGCGTATCGCTCGCTACTTCGCGACCATGGACCGGATCGTCGCCGCCGACGCCGAGACGCTGCAGCAGGTCGACGGCATCGGCAAGGAGAAGGCGGCGGGGGTCGTCACGGAGCTGGGCGAACTGGCCCCGCTGATCGCCAAGCTGGTGGCGGCCGGCGTCAACATGACGGAGCCCGGTGCCACTCCGCCGCCGGAGGCCGGGGCCGTGCGCGAGGACGGCGAGGACACCGCCGGCACCGGGGACCGGACGGCGGGGCTGCCCCTGGACGGCATGACCGTGGTGGTCACCGGCGCCATGACCGGCGCCCTGGAGAAGCTCTCGCGCAACGAGATGAACGAACTCATCGAGCGGGCCGGCGGGAAGGCCTCCTCCAGCGTCTCCAAGCGCACGAGTCTGCTGGTCGCCGGGGAGAAGGCCGGCTCGAAGCGGACCAAGGCCGAGGACCTGGGCGTCACGATCACCGCGCCGGACGCGTTCGCGGAGCTGATCTCCGCCTACCTGACTCCGCAGGTGTGACCGGGAGGGCGGTGAGGCGTGACCGGGAGGGGAGGCGAGGGGAGCGGCAGCGGGTGGCCGGGCGGCGCCATGCCGGGACCGAACCTTGGAATCGTCGAGGGAGTGGCTTTCCTATGCCCGATATTGCATAGTGAGGGTTCGGTCATGCCTCGCTATCAGCGGGTCATCGGGTGATGAACGGCCGCGAGGGCGAGCCGGGGGCGAGGGGCGATGCGTTCTCTGCGTGACGGACGGCGGCGCAGCCGGCCCCTCCACCCGCTGCGGGGCGGACACACCGCTGAGGCGCGCCACCCCGGGGCGTCGCGCGGGCTGGCCATCGACCTGGGCAGCTCGGGGGCCCGCGCCTGGGTCCCCGGGCAGGGGCTCGTCGCCGGCTCCCCCTGGGACGCCGGCACCGGCAGGCCGGTCCGGCGCGGCCGCATCGTCGACCCGGAAGCCTGCGGCAGACTGCTCCGGCACCTCGCCGACAGCACCCTGGGCGAGGACCGCCACGGCAGCGTCATCGTCCTCAGCCACCCGGTCCTGGCCGGGCCGGAACACCGCGGGCTCGCGCGGGAACTCCTCGCCGCGCTCGGCCCGTCCGGCGTGGTGGTCCTCAACAGTGCCCGGGCCGCCGCGGCGAGCGCCGGGCCGGGGTCCGGAGGTCCGCTGCTCGTCGTCGACATGGGGGCCGAGCTGACCGAGGTCACCCTGCTCGTCGACGGGATGGTCGCCGACGCCCGCCAGGCCGAGATAGGCCTGAGCGACGTCGAACCGGCCGCGCTGCCCGCCGAACTCGTCCGGAACGTGCTCGATATGATCATGGCCATGTGGCGGCAGGACAAGCACGGAGCGGTACGCGGCGCGCTGCGTCGGGGCCCCGTGCTCACCGGAGGCGGCGCGCTGCGCGCCGATGTGACCCACCGCATCGCGGGATGTCTCGGTGTCCGGGTGCGCCTCGACGAGGACCCTTCGACCGCCGTCGTACGGGGCGCCGGGCTGATCCTGGACGCCGTTCTGCACTCCGCCGGTGCGCGCACGGTGCCCGCCCTTCCGGGCCGGCTGAGGTGAGCCCCCTCCCGGGGGCACCCCGGGGGAACGCGCCCCCACGGGGGCGGCCGGACGCACCGGGGCACCGGGTGCGCGACGCCTTCGCGGCGCTGCTGCTCGCCGTCCTCACCGTCGTGGGCGGCGTGCCCGCCGCCGCGGACGCCGTGCCCCCGCCGGGGGCGGTCACCGGGCACCCGCCCACATCCGTCCACCCGGCCACGACGGCCCTGCCGGCCCCGGCCGGGGCACCCGCACGCGAGGTCGCCGCGCTGCCGGCGCGTTCTGCCCTCGCCCCGCCCGGTCTACGGGTTTCCGCGCCGCCGGACCGTGCCGTCGTCGCCTCCCCGGCACGCCGGTGGACCGCCCCGTCGGCGCCCCGCGCTGTCGCCCCGCAAGGATCCGGACCTTCCACGGCACCGGACCTCCCCTCCGGCCCTCCGTGGTCCGCCGTCTCCGCCCCGGAGGCTTCCCGTGACCCCGGGCCGGTGGCCGGAGCGCCGGCGGCCGGGCTGGACGGTGCGGGGTGGTGGGCCCAGGCCGTTCCCGCGCCCGGCCCCCGGGCGGGCGCCGATCGTCCGCACGCGCCGCACCACTTCCCCCCGCCCGGTCACGGCGCGCTGCCACCCCGGGCGCCCGGCCTGCTCGTACCCTGCACCGTCCAGCAGGGGCCGGCGGGCGCCGCCGTCCTCGTACCCGGCCGCACCGGGGCGGCGCTGCCCGGTGTGCGCGGTCCTCCCGGGAGCGCGGCCGGTCAGCCGGTCCTTCACCGGTCCTGCTCCACAGACCCGCCGTCCCGCGTCCTCTGAGAGGAGGGCGGACGGCGCCCTCCCGGAGGAATCCCCATGACTCGCGCCACCACGGTGCGAGCGGTTCTGGCTGCCGCCGTGCTGCTCGTCTCCGTGTTCATCACGCTGACCATGTCACCCAGACTCGGCCTGGACCTGCAGGGCGGCACCCGTATGGTGCTGCAGGCCAAGGACTCGGACACCGCGAAGGCGGACCGGGCCGGCACCGACCGCACCCTGGAGGTGCTCCGCCGCCGCATCGACTCGCTCGGTGTCGCCGAACCGACCCTGACCCGTTCCGGTGAGGACCGGATCATCGTCGAACTGCCCGACGTACAGGACCCGCGCGAGGCCGCCGACGTCCTCGGCAGGACCGCCCAGCTCGCCTTCCACGCGGTCCAGGGACCGGGAACGGAACCGAAGCCGGAAGAGGCCACGGCGAAGGACGGACCGACGCTCCCCGACGAACAGGGCGGCCTGCTCTCGCTGGGCCCGGTGGCGCTCTCCGGCGCGGGCGTCAAGGACGCCTCCGCGACCTTCGACGCCCAGCAGGGCGCGGGATGGACCGTCTCGCTCGACTTCCACAAGGACGCGGGCAAGAAGTGGACGGCGCTGACCGGGGAGGCCGCCTGCAGCCCGGCCGGCGACGAACGGCGCCGGGTCGCGATCGTGCTCGACGGCAAGGTCATCTCCTCACCCCAGGTCGATCCGTCGATCGGCTGCAAGGTCGGCCTGCCCTCCGGGTCCACCCAGATCACCGGCTCCTTCAGCGCCGAGGAAGCCCGTGATCTCGCCCTGCTCATCGAGGGAGGCGCCCTTCCCGTCCCCGTGGAGATCGTCGAACAGCGGACCGTGGGCCCGACCCTGGGCGCCGCCGCCATCGACGCCAGTGCCCGGGCGGCCCTCATCGGCGCCGCGGCCACCGCACTCTTCATCACCTTCATGTACCGGCTCTTCGGCGGGCTCGCCGCCCTCGCCCTGGCCGCCTACGGCGTGATCTCGTACGCCGCGCTCGTCGTCCTCGGTGTCACGCTGACCCTGCCCGGTCTCGCCGGGTTCGTCCTCGCGATCGGCATGGCGGTCGACGCGAACGTCCTCGTGTTCGAGCGGGCCCGCGAGGAGAGCGCGGCCCACCCCAAACGGTCGCTGCGCTCCGCGCTGACCGCCGGATTCCGCAACGCCTGGAGTGCGGTCGCCGACTCCAACGTCACCACCCTCATCGCCGCCGGCCTGCTCTTCTTCCTCGGCTCCGGACCGGTCAAGGGCTTCGGTGTCACCCTCGCCATCGGCGTCCTCGCCTCGATGTTCTCCGCGCTGGTCATCGCCCGCGCGCTCACCGAGACGGCGACGTGCTCCCGCTTCGTACGCGACTACCGGGGCGTCAACGGCATCGCCCGGCCCGGCCGCATCCGCACCTGGCTGACCGCGCGGGACCCGCAACTGTTCCGGTCGCCGCGCCGCTGGCTGCTGGTCTCGGCCGCCCTCGTCGCCGTCGCCGTACTCGGCATCGTCCTGCGCGGGGTCAACCTAGGGGTGGAGTTCACCGGGGGACGGCTCGTCGAGTACTCCACCAGCCGTCCCGTGGACGTCGACACGGCCCGCGAGGCCATCACCGCCGCCGGATTCGGCGACGCGGAGGTCACCACCGCGGGGGAGCGCGACCTCTCCGTACGGACCGGGAAGCTGGACAACGACGGGGAGCACGCCCTGCGAGCCGCCCTCGCCGCAGAAGGCGGCGAGACCACCAAGGTGCGCGACGAGCTGATCGGGCCCAGTCTCGGCGACGAACTGCGGCGCAACGCGCTGATCGCGCTGGCCGTCGCCGTGTTCGTCCAACTCGCCTACCTGGCAGCCCGATTCCGGTGGACGTTCGCCGTGGCCTCGGTCGGGGCGCTGGTCCACGACGTCGTCATCCTGGTCGGCGCGTTCGCCTGGCTCGGGCGTCCCGTCGACGGGATCTTCCTGGCCGCCCTGCTCACCGTCATCGGCTACTCCGTCAACGACTCGGTCGTCGTCTTCGACCGCGTACGCGAGCTGTGGGCCAGGAGCAGGCGCACCCCCGTCGCCGACGTGGCCAACCGCGCCGTACTCCAGACCGTGCCGCGCACCGTCAACACCGGCATGGGCGCCCTGTTCATCCTGATCGCCCTCGCGGTGCTGGGCGGCGACTCGCTCGCCGACTTCGCACTGGCCCTGCTCATCGGGATCTGTGTGGGGACGTACTCCTCGGTCATGACCGCCGTCCCGGGTGCGCTCGTCCTGGAGAGGAGCAGCAAGGCCCCACCCCCCGCCCGGAAGCGGGGGCCGCGGCGTGCGCCCGGGTCCCCGCGGGCACCCCGGGACCCGTTCGACAACGGTGCGCGGGTGTAGCGCGCCTGACCCGGCCTCCGGGCCGGCCGGGACCCCGGCCGGCCCGGAGCGAACCGTCCGCCGCGGGGAGGTGGGGGCGCCGGGCCCCGCCCGTCACGGCATGAGCGTGTGCAGGTGCTCCGCGGTGGCCCGGTCGGCCGGAAGGAACGTCTCGATGGCCAGCTCCGCCACGGTGACGTCCATCGGTGTGTTGAAGGTCGCGATGGACGAGAGGAAGGAGAGCTCGCGCCCGCGGTGGGCGATCCGCAGGGGCAGCGCGAGCGACGGCAGCCCCGCGCCCGCCCCGGCCGTTCCGCCCGCCGGACGGTCCTGCGGCGGAGCGGGGGCGGGGTAGGCCGCAACCTCGTCGTACAGGCAGCGCAGTTCGGGGGAGCGGTGCAGGGCGATCTGCCGTTCCATCTGCGCGAGCAGATCGGCGCGCCACTCCGGCAGGTTCAGGATGCGCGGGGCCAGCCCTCCGGGGTGCAGAGTGATCCGCATGGCGTTCAGCGGCGGGGTGAGGAGCTGCGGCGACACGCCCTCCAGCAGCAGCCGCATGCCCTGGTTGGCGGCCACCACGGTGTAGGTGGCGTCGACGACGAGGGCCGGATAGGGCTCGTACCCGTGGAGCAGCCGCTCCAGCGCCCCGCGTACGGCCTCCATCGCCGGATCGTCGAGTGCCGTCTCCCCGAAGCGGGGCGCGTAACCGGCCACCACCAGCAGCGCGTTGCGCTCCCGGACCGGGATGTCGAGATGCTCTGCCAGCCGCAGGATCATCTCCTCGCTGGGACGCGCACGGCCCGTCTCGACGAACGAGATGTGCCGGGCCGAGGAGTCCGCGCGCAGCGCCAGTTCCAGCTGGCTGATCCGCCGTTGCTCCCGCCAGCCGCGCAACAGCGGCCCTACCCCCGTGTCGAGCGCGACAGTCGTCATACGGAGACCGTAGCGTCACGGACACCGCTGTTCACACCGACCCAGACAGGAGCCGCTTCATGGCCGCTGACCCGCTGTCCGCGCACGACATCGAGACGGGGCTGCGCGACCTGCCCGGCTGGCAGGTGGAGGGGGACCGGATCACCCGGACCTACCGGCTCCCCTCGCACTTCGCCGCGGCCGCGCTGACCGTCCACGTCGCGCGGATCCAGGACGAGCTCGACCACCACTCCGACCTGACCCTGGGGTACAACACCGTGCGCCTGGCGGTGAACTCGCACGACGCGGGCGGCAAGGTCACGAGCAAGGACCTCAGGCTGGCCGGGCGGGTGGAGGCGATCGCCGCCGGGCACGGCGCCGAGTAAGGGCTGTCCCGCACTTCGCGGCGGGCGCGCGACGACAGCTACGGCACCTCGCCGCGTTGTCGGAGCGTCCTCATACATCCCGTATGCGGACGTCCCTCCGTCGTGCGATGCCCCGCATCCGACGCCGTGCGCTGATCCACCGGGAAGTGCGGGACAACCCTCAGCCACGCACCGCTGTGACTTTCGGACTGCGGCCCCGCGCGTCGGAGCGCCGGCCCGCAGTCCGGAACGCGGGCGATCGGCTGCCCGGGGTGCGTGCCTGTCGCACCGCCTCCGCGTCCACGGAAAGGGTGCACCCGCCCCGCCCTCGCCACGGCCTCGGTGGCGGGGAACCGCGGTCGTCCGCCGGGCAGGTGGCATCGGCCGGGTGGTGGCGGTGAGCCCCCGCCACACGGGGGAGGACGGGCTCACCCGCGGCGGGGGCTCCGTGCCGCGCGCGTCAGGCGCCGGCGTCGAACGTGGCCGGGTCGGCGCCGATGCGCTTGTTCTCGTCGAGCGCCGCGAACGCGGCGAGGTCGTCGGCGTCCAGCTCGAAGCCGAACACGTCCAGGTTCTCCACGATCCGTGAGGGCGTCACGGACTTCGGGATGGCGACGTGCCCGGTCTGCAGGTGCCAGCGCAGCACCACCTGGGCCGGCGTCCGGCCGTGCTTGTGGGCGATCGCCCCGATGGTCGGGCCGCCCAGGCCCTTGCCCTGCCCCAGGGGCGACCAGGCCTCGGTCACGATGCCGTGCCGGGCGTGGAAGGCGCGGGCCTCCGCCTGCTGGAACTGCGGGTGCAGCTCGATCTGGTTGACCGCGGGGACGATGGACGTCTCGCCCATCAGCCGCTCCAGATGCGAGGGCAGGAAGTTCGACACACCGATGGACTTCGCCCGGCCGTCGGCGTGGATCTTCTCGAGGGCCTTGTACGTGTCGACGTAGGCGTCCTTGGCCGGCAGCGGCCAGTGGATGAGGTAGAGGTCGACGTAGTCCAGGCCCAGCTTGTCGAGCGAGGCGTCGAAGGCGCGCAGCGTGGAGTCGAAGCCCTGGTCGGCGTTCCACAGCTTGGTGGTGACGAACAACTCCTCGCGCGGCACACCGGAGGCGGCGAGGGCCTTGCCGGTGCCCGCCTCGTTCCCGTAGATCGCGGCGGTGTCGATGCTCCGGTACCCGGACTCGATGGCCGTGGTCACGGCCGTCGTCGCCTCGTCGTCCGGCACCTGCCAGACGCCGAAGCCGAGCTGCGGCATCTCGAGGCCGTTGTTCAGGGTCAGGGAGGGGACCTTGCTCACGAGCGGTCGATCCTTACGTCGTGGGTTGCTACTCCCCAGGCCAACGATCGGTGGAGCCCACACATTCCCGCCTGCGGGAGGGTTCCGGATACGGGGAGGATGTATCTGGTGCCCCGTCAGTGAATGTGCCGGACACTCAGCGGTAGAGGGCGTCGATCTCGGCGGCGTACGCCGTCTCGATCGCCTTCCGCTTCAGCTTCAGCGACGGGGTGAGCAACCCGTGCTCCTCGGTGAACGGGTGGGCCAGGATGCGGAACGTCCGGATGGACTCGGCCTGCGAGACGGCCGTGTTCGCGGCCACCACCGCCCGGCGCACCTCCATCTCCAGGTCGGGGTCGCGCACCAGGGCGGCGGCCCGTATCGGCGTCCTGCCCTGCATGATCAGCCAGTGGTCGACCGACTCCTGGTCGACGGTGACGAGTGCGGAGATGTACGGCCGGTCGTTGCCCACGACGACGCACTGCGCCACCAGCGGATGCGCGCGCACCCGTTCCTCCAGCGCGGCCGGGGACACGCTCTTACCACCCGACGTCACCAGGATCTCCTTCTTGCGCCCGGTGATCGTCAGATAACCGTCGTCGTCGAGGGCGCCCAGGTCACCGGTGGCGAGCCAGCCGTCCTGCAGCACGGCGGCGGTGGCCTCGGGTGCGCCCAGGTATCCGGAGAAGACGTTGGCGCCGTGGACCCAGATCTCCCCGTCCTGCGCGATGTGCACGGTCGAACCCGGGATCGGCCGGCCGACGGTGCCGTAGCGGGTGCGCTCGGGCGGATTGGCCGTCGCCGCGGCGGTCGTCTCGGTGAGGCCGTACCCCTCGTAGACCGCGACGCCCGCACCGGCGAAGAACAGGCCCAGCCGCCGTTCCATGCCGGAACCGCCCGACATCGCGTGCCGCACCCGGCCGCCCATCGCCTCGCGGACCTTCTTGTAGACCAGCTTGTCGAAGAACTGGTGCTGCATCCGCAGCCCGGCGGAAGGGCCGGGGCCCGTACCGAAGGACCGCGCCTCCAGCGCCTCCGCGTAGGCCACCGCGATGTCGACGGCCTTGTCGAACGGCCTGGCGCGGCCCTCCGACTCAGCCGTGCGCCGGGCGCCGTTGAAGACCTTCTCGAAGATGTACGGCACCGCCAGGATGAAGGTGGGCCGGAATGCCACCAGGTCCGGCATCAGCGCCTTCGCCGACAGCTCCGGCTGGTGGCCCAGCTTCACCCGGCCCCGCAGCGCGGCGATCTCCACCATGCGGCCGAAGACATGGGCCAGGGGCAGGAAGAGCAGTGTGGCGGCCTCCTCACCCGACTTCGAGTGGAACACCGGGTGCCAGCGGCCGACCATGGTGTCCGCCTCGAACATGAAATTGGCGTGCGTGATCACACAGCCCTTGGGGCGGCCGGTGGTGCCCGAGGTGTAGATGACGGTCGCCACCGACTCGGGCGTCACCGCGCGCCGGTGCCGGTGCACCACCTCGTCGTCGATCCGGCCGCCTGCCTCGACGAGCTCGGACACGGCGTCCGCGTCCAGCTGCCAGAGCCGCTTGAGCTGCGGAAGCCGGTCGATGACCGAGCCGATCGTCATCGCGTGGTCCTCGTGCTCGACCATGACGGCCACGACCTGGGCGTCGTGCAGCATCCACAGGACCTGTTCGGCCGATGACGTCGGGTAGACCGGTACCGACTGGGCGCCCACCGCCCAGAGCGCGAAGTCGAAGAGCGTCCATTCGTAGCGCGTGCGGGACATGAGGGCGACCCGGTCGCCGAACCTGACCCCGTGCGCGATCAGCCCCTTGGCGAGGGCCAGGACCTCGTCGCGGAAGGTGGCCGCGGAGACGTCCTGCCACCGTCCGTCCGCACCCTTGCGGCCCAGAGCGACCCGGTGCGGATCGTCCTCGGCCTGATCGAAGACGGTATCGGCGAGACCACCGGCGTGTGGGGCGGCGGCCAGGGGTGGGACAGTGAACTCGCGCAATGACCTGCTCCTTGTGGCGCTCCGCACAGCGCCGCGACGCTACCCCACGCGGGGCGGCCGCGGGAGGGTCCGAAGTCTCCGGAAAACGTCACATCTGCACAGGCCGGCCATGGAATATCGGTCCAGATGGGCAAGGCTCGGGCGCACTTCTGACTTTGGGGTAAGTAGGCGGCGCCGGAATCTCCACCGAATCTGTACGCCGTTCTTACCCAGGCTCCGGCGGCGGGGGCCCGGCGGGCCCCCGGTGCAGCCGGTCCGCGCCGGCGAGCACGGCCGCCGCCAGGGCGCCGGCCGCTTCCTTCGCGGCGGCCCTGCGTCGGCCGTGCAGGAGGACGAAGTCCACGTCACCGAGGTCGGGCAGCCCCGCTCTGGCGGTCACCGGGACGAGTCCCGGCGGGATCAGCCCCCGGGTGTGCGCCATCACGCCCAGGCCGGCGCGGGCCGCCGCCACGAGGCCGCTCAGGCTCGTACTCGTACACGCGAACCGCCAGGACCGGCCGTGTTCCTCCAGTACCTCCAGCGCACGGGCCCGGGTGATGCCCGGCGGCGGAAAGGCGATCAGCGGCAGCGGGCGCTCCGGATCGATGCGCAGCCGTGGCGCCCCGATCCAGACCAGCGCGTCCCGCCACACCAGCTCGCCGTGCGTGTCCCCGCTCCGCCGCTTGGCCAGTACCAGATCCAGCCGGCCCGCCGCGAGGTGCTGGTGCAGCGTGCCGGACAGTTCCACGGTCAGTTCGAGGTCGACCTCGGGGTGCTCGCGCCGGAAGGACTCCAGGATCTCCGGCAGCCGGGTCAGGACGAAGTCCTCGGAGGCCCCGAAGCGCAGCCGCCCGCGCAGCCGCGTCCCGGCGAAGAACGCGGCGGCCCGCTCGTGGGCCTGGAGGATCGTCCGGGCGAACCCGAGCATGGCCTCGCCGTCCTCGGTGAGGTCCACCCGGTGCGTGTCCCGGCTGAACAGCTGCCGGCCCGCCTCCGCCTCCAGGCGGCGCACGTGCTGGCTGACCGTGGACTGCCGGACGCCGAGCCGGTGCGCGGCCTGGGTGAAGCTGAGCGTCTGGGCGACGGCGAGGAAGGTGCGGAGCTGGACGGGGTCGTACATGAGCGGCAGGCTATCCCGCGCGCGCCACGGCTATCGCGTGACGTGATGACAGTCAGAGGGATGTACGGGATTCCCGATCGCCTGGCTCCGGAGCACGATGGGGAGGGCCCGGCCGGGCCGCGAACGGGGCACGACCCGCCGAAACAAAGGGCACGAACCGCCGAGGCAGGGCACGACGCCGAGGCACGTGCACGACCCCACCGAGAGAGCACGAAGCACATGAGCCGCCGCCCCACCCGCCGCATCCCGGCGCCGCCTTCCTGGCTGCCGGCCGACCCGTACATCCTGGCGCTGATCGGCACGGTGGTGCTCGCGGCCCTGCTGCCCGCCTCCGGAATCGGCGCCGACGTGGCCGGCGGCGCGTCCACCGGGGCGGTCGCCCTCCTCTTCTTCCTGTACGGGGCGCGCCTGTCCACCGCCGAGGCGCTGGACGGGCTGAAGCACTGGCGGCTCCACCTCACCGTCCTGGCCTGCACCTTCGTGGCGTTCCCGCTGCTGGGGCTGGCGAGCCGGGGGCTCGTCCCGTACGTGCTGACCCCGCAGCTCCAGGAAGGGTTCCTCTTCCTCTGCCTGGTCCCTTCGACGATCCAGTCGTCGATCGCCTTCACCTCGATCGCCCGTGGCAACGTCCCCGCGGCGGTCTGCGCCGGCTCCTTCTCCAGCCTCGCCGGCATCCTGCTCACCCCGCTGCTGGCCGCCCTCCTGCTCGGCGGCAGCGCGGGAGGCTTCTCGACGGATTCCCTGGTGAAGATCGTCCTCCAGTTGCTGGTGCCCTTCCTCGCCGGTCAGCTGCTGCGCCGTTGGGTGGGCGGCTTCGTCGCGCGGCACCGCAAGGCCCTGGGGTACGTCGACCGGGGCTCGATCCTGCTCGTCGTCTACGCGGCGTTCAGTGAGGGCATGGTCGCCGGCGTATGGCACCAGGTCACCCCGCTCCGGCTCGGCGCGCTGCTCGCCGCCGAGGCCGTACTGCTCGCCCTCATGCTCGCGCTGAGCTGGTACGGGGCGAGGCGGCTCGGCTTCGGGCGGGGGGACCGGATCGCGATCCAGTTCGCCGGATCGAAGAAGAGCCTTGCCGCGGGGCTCCCGATGGCGAGCGTCCTGTTCGGCGCCCACGCGAGCCTCGCGGTGCTGCCGCTCATGCTCTTCCACCAGATGCAGCTGATGGTCTGCGCGGTGATCGCCGAACGCCGCTCCCGCGACCCCCTGCCGGCTGCCCCGGTCCGGCACACGCCGTCGGAGGCACTGAGCTGAGCCGTGGCGGGCATGTGGTGCACCGCGCCGCCGCGCGACCAGGGCCCCGGACACGAGGCGTTCGCCCGGTGCGGGGCCTCGGCCGGGGTGAGCCAGGTCGTCACCGCATGTGGGCCGGAGCCGTGGGTTCGGCAGCCTGTGGGCCGCGACCCGCTCAGCCGTGGTCGTGCAGGCGGGCGCGGAGCAGGTTGGGGTCGGTGCCGGTGGTGTAGGCGGCGCTGAGGACGTACACGTCGTTGCCGCGCAGCGAGACGGAGGTGGGGTTCTGGAGTCCGTCCGTGGCGTCCAGGACGGTGGTGCCGGTGCCGTCGGAGGAGATCCGTACGACCGTGTTGGGGCCGTTGAGGGCGGCGAGGGCCTCGTCGCCATGGCCGGTGAAGGTGAAGTCGTCGATGCCGACCAGGCCCGATGCCTTGACCTGCGGGGTGCCGGCGCGGTTTCCCGGGCCGATCGGGATGCGCAGGAGGGTGCCCTGGTCGAGGTTGGTCACCCACAGGGCGCCGTCGTGCACCTTCGCGCCGTTGGCTCCGAGGAAGCCCGTCGAGGCGAGGGTCGGGGCGGTGGACCACGC
This sequence comes from Streptomyces sp. NPDC020780, assembly GCF_044334475.1. Classification (NCBI taxonomy): domain Bacteria; kingdom Bacillati; phylum Actinomycetota; class Actinomycetes; order Kitasatosporales; family Streptomycetaceae; genus Streptomyces; species Streptomyces sp. NPDC020780. Next base: position 118,573 of record NZ_JBIRTB010000011.1, read on the forward strand.
GGTGGGTGTGCCGCCGGTGGTGGGGGCGGTCCAGACCGTGCCCAGGACCGAGTCGGTGATGTAAAGGCGCTTGCTGTGCGGGTCCAGTGCCAGGCCGTTGGGCAGGCCGGTGGCCGGCAGCGCGGCGATACGCTGCGGCGCGTGTCCGGGGCGCAGCCGCCACAGCCCTGTCAGGTCGGCCGTGCCGGTCGCGTACAGCACGTAGAGCGTGCCGTCGGAGGTGCGGGCGATGCCGGTGGTCAGGGCGAATCCGAGGACGGGGGTGTGGACTCCGCCGTCGGCGGGGGCGGGCAGCGTGGCGAGGATGCGCGTGGTGCCTCCGGGGGTGATCCGGGCGACCTGGCGGGCGGCGGCGAAGGTGACGTCCGCGCTGCCGTCCGGCAGCAGCGTGACGTTCTCCGGCATCTGGCCGGCGGACAGGTCGAAGTGGGCGGCGATCCGCACCTCACTCAGCGGCCGCGCGGCCGGCGGCGTCGCGCCGGCCGGTCCGGCCGCGGTCAGGACGGTTGCGGTCAGGGCGGTGGCGGCCGTCACGACGGCCGACATGGTGATCTTGACGCTTCGCTTGGACATGATTCCTTCGTCCGTTCCGGGTGTTCAGGGGTTTTCGGGCATGCGGGAGCCGCGGCGCGGCGCCCTGGTCATGAAGGGGGATTGCGAGGGAGGTGGGATACGCGCCGCCGAGGGGAGGCGCAGAGAGCGGCCTGGGGCCCGAGTTCGGCGGCGGGGCTTGGGGGTGGGGGTCAGGCGGTGGGGGTGTCGGCGCTGCGCCCGGGGCGGGCCACGGGGTCTTCCCGGGGGGTGGTGGCGTGGGCGAGCAGGGCCAGCGCGCTGGCCGCGGGGGAGTCCGGGGCGGCTGTGGCCACCACGATCGCCGGGCCTTCGCCCTGCGGGCTCTGCAGCGTCTGCTGGGTGACGGTCAGTGCTCCGACCAGGGGGTGGCGCATGTCGTACGCGGCGACGTCGCAGGCCAGGACCCGGTGGTCGGCCCACAGAGTGGCGAACTCCGGGCTGGACATCGTCAGTTCGCCGATCAGTGCTGCCAGCAGCGGATCGTCGGGGTAGCGGCCGGCGGTCAGGCGCAGGTTGCCCACCACCGCCCCCGCCTTGGCGGGCCAGTCGGCGTACAGGCCACGGGTGTGCGCGTCGAGAAGCACCAGCCGGGCCATGTTCGGCCGCCGCCGTGGGTCATCCGGGGCCGCCGGGTCGAGATGTCCGGCGAACAGCGCATGTCCCTGAGCGTTCCAGGCGAGTACCTCGCTGCGGCGTCCCATCACGAGGGCAGGTGTGTCCCCGAGTGCCACCAGCAGCGCCTTGGTCGCCCCGGTGACGTGTTCGGGAACCGGCCGGGGGGCGGGCCGGCCCTTTCTCGGCGCGCGGGACAGTGCGTGCAGGTGAGCCCGCTCGGACGCGTCCAGCCGCAGGGCGCCCGCCAGGGCGTCGAGTACCTCGGGTGAGGCGTTGTGCGACTGGCCCTGTTCGAGCCGCGTGTAGTACGGCGCGCTGATGCCCGCGAGCAGGGCGAGCTCCTCCCGCCGCAGCCCCGGTACCCGGCGCCGCTCACCGTAGGTCCGCAGCCCGACGTCGTCGGGTCGCAGCCGGCCCCGGCGGGCCTGCAGGAAATCCGCGAGCTGCCCGTTCTTGTTCATGTTCACGAGTATGCGCATCGCCCCTCACCCGTGCCCCACCCTGTCGGGGTGAGGATCCGTGGGGTCAGGCTGACCCCGGCGGCAGGCCGCAGGATGAGCCGCATGTCCCTTCCTCACTCCCCGCAGGAATCCATGGGTGCCGCTATCGACCCGAACACCCCCGACCCGCCGTCCACGCTCGCCGGGCTCGACCTGACTGCCCTCGCGTTCACCCGGCGGTGCTGGGTCGACGCGCCACCGGACGCCGTCTACCGCCTCATCAGCGACGTGTCGCTGATCGAGACCTGGAGCCCCAGCGCCGACGATGTGCTCTACGCGCCGGGCGACGGTCCGTGGGCCGGCGCCTGGTTCAGCGGCCGCAACCACCGGAACGGGCGCTCATGGGTCACACGCTCCCAGGTGGTGCGGGCGGATCCGGGTACCGCCTTCGCCTTCGTCGTCGGCGGAGCCGAGGACGGCATCGTGCGCTGGAGCTGGCACTTCGGCGAACAGGGCACCGGCACCGTCGTCGAGCAGTCCTGGCAGCTGCTGCGCACCGACCCGGTCCTGGGCGGCACACCCGAGGAGATCCAGGCGTTGCGCGACCACATGGCCGACAGCGCGGAGTCCACGCTGCTCGCCCTGGCCGAATGGGTATCGGGCCACCCGTCCCACTGATCCCCCGGAGCGCTCGACCATCGGTACCGGACTGTACGGAGTGCCGTCACACGGGCGGCGGACCGTCCCGTGTCATGGAGACGTCCGCGAGGCAGCCGTGCCGACGGTGGTGGACGCGGGGAGGGGACGGGGTGGCCGGCCGCGGAGTGGGCGGCGGGGATCTGACGCGTACCTCCATGTGCCTTCGCGCGGGGTTTACTCCTCCGCGTCGGTCAGGAAGAAAGGTGACGGTGAGCGACCCCGCTTCCCCTATGCCGCCGTAGGGCAGGTGCGGCGACAGCACGGCAGCACGGGCAGTGCTGCCGTGACCTGCGTCTTCCGAAGGAGTTGCCTGATGGGCCCCACGCAGATCAATGGAATCCCCGCACATCCCTTCCTCGTCCACTTCGTGGTGGTGCTGGTGCCGCTTGCCGCGCTGGCTTTGGTGGCCTGTGCGATCTTCCCGCAGGTGATGCGCAGATTCGGTCTCGCCCTGCCCGTCCTGGCGCTGGTGGCCCTCATCACCGTTCCTCTCGCCACCAACGCAGGGGAATGGCTGCAGGAACGCACGGAGGAGAACGCGCTGGTGGAACGGCACACGGAGATGGGTGACGAACTCCTGCCCTGGGCGGTGGGTCTGTTCGTCATGGCCACAGCACTCTGGGCGGCCTACCGCTGGGCGTACCTGCCCTCCGCCGCTGGCGCGGACGGCCCGCGCGGCACGGGCAGGAAGCCCAGCCCCTGGCTGCGGGTCGCCGCGATCCTGCTCTCGCTCGTGGTGGCGGTCGGCGCGGTCGTGCAGGTCTACCGCATCGGCGACTCGGGCGCGAAGGCGACCTGGGGGGCCGGCGTCTCCTCGCAGCCCGGTGGGCGAGCAGTCACGAACGCATGACGCCTCGGAACCGCGACGCGGGTGACGTCGGCGATACCCGCCTTGCCCGGGCGCGCCCGCTGAACGCCCGGCGTCATGCCGTGCCCAGGAGAGCGACGGGGAGGCCGCCACTGTCGTACCCGGGGTGAGCAGGAGCAGTACGATAAAAAAATAAGGCACGTATGGGTCTATTTCGTCCGAGAAGGGACGATGGAGGTGCACTGCGGTGGAACCCGATCGAATCGACCGCATCGTTGCCGTACTGCGCGCGCGGAATGTCATGGCCCACCGTGCCGACGAGGGTGTGGACGAGTTCGGAATCCGTGTCGTCATCCCGGACGGCAGCGAGGCGTTGTGGTCGGTCGGTGGGGGCGGGCTCGATGCCCAGGTGCTGCGCGACGGCGTCCTCATGGGCTTCGTGCCCCACATCCCGGGCTCCGAGACGTTCACGGAGTCGCAGACGGTCGAAGCGATTGCCGCCACGCGGTACTCCGAAGAGGCGCTGCACCCTGCGAGCCGGCTCGACCCGGAGGCGAATTCGGAGCGCGAGGACGCGCATCCCGGGCCGGCGACCGGCGATCGGCCGGCCGCACAGCACCGGGACAGGTGGCACGGGCACCACCGCCGTTGAGATCGCGTCCTCGTGGACGGGGGAACGGCCCGGTGGTGGTGCTGTGCGGACCGCTCGCGGCTGTCGCCGCCCTGCCGTGGAACAGCGTGTCGCCCACGCCCAGGGTTCCGTAGGCCACCTGGTGGGTTTCACCCCAAGGCGTTGTCCAGTGCCAGGGTGAGGTCGGCGATCCGCCATCTGTCGTCCGACAGGCGCAGGACGAACGTGTAGACCCCGGTGGAGAGGACCTGGATGCTCTCGCCGGTGTTCCTCGTCTGCATCAGGTAGGCCCGCACCTCTGCGATGGCGGTTTCCGCCCTCGTGACCACGACATTGCCCAGGTGGTGCCGCACCCTTCCGGTCTGGGCCATGTGCCCGGCACGGATGAAGTCGAGCACCGCCGCGCGTCCGGTGACCGGGCCGAGCACTCCCTGTCCGGGCGTGGTGAAGGTCCAGGTGGTGTCTTCGGTCAGGACCGCTTCCAGGCCCGGCACATCCAGCTCGTCCAGGGCATACGCGTACGTCGCCACCGCCTGCTGGAGCTCGGCGATCATGAGGCCACCGTCAGCACGATCTTGCCCTGGATGTGCCCCTGTGCGGCTCGCGCGTGCGCGCTGCCCGCCTCGGGCAGCGGGTAGGTGCTGTCCACCCCGACCTGGAGCGTGCCCTCGGCGAACAGGTTCCCGATCTGGGCGAGTTGGCGGCCGTTGGAACGCACCTGGATGTTCGAGACCGTGATGCCCAGACTCGCCGTCTCTTCCGGGTCGTACTGAGCGAAGAACACCGGAAGCATGGTCCCGCCGCGCTTGAGCACGGCCAGGAAGCGGGAACTGTCCGGGCCACCGACGGTGTCGATCACCAGGTCGACACCGCTGACCACGTCCGAGGCCCGCGTCCTGGTGTAGTCGATGAACTCGTCGGCGCCGAGCTTGCGCAGGAACTGTTCGTGCCGGCCCGAGGCCACCGCGATGACGCGCGCCCCCTTCCATTTCGCCAGCTGCACCGCGAAGTGACCCACTCCACCGGCGGCCCCGTTGACCAGCACGGTCATCCCCGGCGTGATCGGCGCCGGCCGGTGCACCTGGCCGGTGAAAGGAGACGGCACGTCGTGGCCGAGATCGATCAGGTACTGCCAGGCCGTGAGCACGGCCATCGGTGCCCCGGCCGCCTGCACGTGGTCGATGCCGTCCGGCTTGCGCGCCAGATCCGAGGCCGGCGCGGCCACGTACTCCGCGTACGTCCGGCCGTCGAACCCGGGGAACCGCAGCATGCCGAAGACCTCGTCCCCTACGGCGAAGTCCGCCACATCCGGAGCGACCGCCTGGACCACGCCCGACATGTCCGTTCCCGGGGTGAGGGGGAACTCCAGCGCCGGCCTCAGCTCGGCCGGCATGACCTTCATCCCCTCACGCAGGTACCAGTCCGGCGGGTTGATGCCCGCCGCGTGCACCCGGACGAGCACCTCGCCCGGGCCGATCTCGGGCACCGGCACCTCCTCGTACCGCAGTACTTCCGGGCCGCCCGCTTCGTGGAACTGGATCGCCTTCATCGCGCCTGTCGCTTTCTCGGGGAAACGTTTGCTCCTCCAGTCAAGGCCCACGACAGCGCAGTCGTCCAAGACCTGTACGGCAACCCGATCATTCCGAAACAGCATGGCGCGTACGCTGGAAAGGTGAACGATCTCGGCCAGGACCTGGAACTCCGGCTGGTGCGCTATTTCACCGCGGTGGCGGCGCACCAGCACTTCGGGCGGGCCGCCGCCGCCCTGCACGTGGCGCAGCCGGCGCTGAGCCGCCAGATCCAACGGCTGGAGAAGCACCTCGGCGCACGGCTGCTGGACCGCGTGCCCCAGGGCGCCCGGCTCACCCCGGCCGGCCAGGCGTTCCTCCCCCGGGCCGAAGCCCTGCTGCAGGCCGCCCACCAGGCCGAGCTGGCCGTGCGTGAACAAGCCGAGACCGGGCGCATCACCATCGGCTACGTCGAAGACCTGGTGATCACCCACGTCGTACGGGAACTCCGCAGCCGTTACCAGGACGCCGAGATCGCCACCCGGCACCTGAGCTGCCGCGACGTCGGGGCGCTGTCCGACAGGCGCGTCGACGCCCTGATCGCGCGGGCGCCGCTGCCGCTCGCCGACGACGTGTCCACCGTCCCGCTGTACGAGGAGCCCCGGGTGCTCGTGGTCCCGCGCGGTCACCCCCTGGCCGGGCGTGCGTCGGTGAGCGCGGAGGAACTGGCCGGCGAGGAGGCGGCGCCCTGCGCGTTCGAGACCTCGGACTGGACTTCCTACCGGCTCCTCGGAGCCGGCGTTCCGCCGACCGAGAGCTACGAGGACAAGCTCGAACTCGTCGCGAGCGGCCGGGCGATCGCCGTGCTGCCGGTCGGCGACCGGCGTAGCTCCCTGCGTCCCGACCTGGTCACCGTGCCGGTCGTGGGCGCTCCTCCCAGCCAGGTCGTCCTGGCCAGCCGCAAGGGCGACGCCAATCCGATGATCGGGAGTCTCCGGCGGGCGGCCGAGGCCGTCCTGACCACCCCGGCGGCCTGACCGGGACCGGCCGACTTCCGGTGCCCACGCTCGCCGCAGTCACCGGGTGCCGTCCTCCTCCCCGTGTGCGCGCGGCGCACTCCGTACGCCGCCGAGTCCCAGGCCGGTGCGGCTGCGGGCGTTGGCGTCGGCGACGCGGGCGCTCAGCAGCTCGGCCGGGCGGGCCGGGCGTACGCGTGCCGGGTCCGCGTCCCACTCGAGGCCGCCGCCGAGCGGGCGGAGCTGGACGTACGGGCCCTCATGGCCCGTCACCAGCCCCACCCGGCCGCTCCCCTCGTCGTGCACGGCCACCCCGAGAGGGGGCACACCGTCACCGGCCACCTGCCGCCCCGACCCTGATCACGGCAGCCAGGGCGTGCGCCACAGGGGCGGAACAGACGCCGAGATGGACCAAGGCGTACCGGGCCGCCCGCCCCTCGTCACCGCCGTCCGTGTCCGGCCACGGGGTACGGACATCCATCGCGGGCAATTGGACACCGGCTTCGCTCAGTGCGGCTGCGAGGGCGTCCCGCGCGTCGACGGCCTCCTGGATCCCGGCCGTTTCCGGGTGCTCCGACCGGCAGGCCCTACGGGGGAGCGGTGGCTTCTGCGACGGTGACGTCATGGTGACTTCCTTCGGTTGGTCATGCACGGGTTCTCCTGCGCCGGCCCCCACGCCTGTGACTACGGTGGGTGAGGGCTGCGCTACGAGAGTGGCCCGGCCGGGAGCGCGACACACCGAGGGCGGGATGTGCTTCCCCGGCAGGTGAGTCACGTTCCACACGTTCCACGGAGGGTCGATGCCGACGAGGCGGGCGGTCACGGGCCGCAGCAGGGAACCACGCGCACGGTTCGCGGAGGAGTTGCGGCTGCTGCGCACCGCGCGCGGCGACAGTCTGCGGCAGCTGGGCGAACGGCTGGGCTGGGACTGGTCGTTGTTCGGGAAGATGGAGAAGGGCGAGACGGTCGGCGGCCCGGAGGTCGTGCAGGCGCTCGACCAGTACTACGGGACGCCGGGGCTGCTGCTGGCTCTGTGGGAGCTGGCTGTCAGCGACCAGACGCAGTTCAAGGAGCGGTACCGGCGGTACATGGCCCTGGAGGCGGAGGCCACGAGCCTCTGGCACTTCGCGGTGGGGGTACTGCCGGGAGTGTTGCAGACGGAGGCTTACGCACGGGAAGTACTCGCGGCTGGGCAACTCGACGGGGAAGAGATCGAGGAGCAGGTGAAGGCTCGACTGACGCGGCGCGAGCTACTTGAGGGCGGGGGAGCGCCGCACTTCCGCTCGCTCCTGTCCGAGACGGTGCTTTGCACGCCACTCCGGGAGGCGAGTGCGTGGCGGGAGCAGCTGAAGCATCTTCTTAACATGGCCGAGAGGGCGCGGACGGTCGTGCAAGTGCTGCCGCACAGTGCCGGTGCGCACAGCTTGTCGAGTACTGACGTGATGTTCCTGCGGGTGGCCGAGGGGCGTACGGTGGCGTACGTGGAGAGTGCCACCCACGGCAACCTGTTCGAGGCATCTCGGCAGGTTGAGGAGCTTCAGCAAATGTACGATTCCGTCCGCGACTTGGCACTGTCCCCAGGCGAGTCGCGTAAGCACATTTCGTGTCTGTTGGAGGAAATCCCGTGCGATCCCTCGACCTGAGTGTTGCTGCTTGGCGTAGGAGCAGTTACAGCAACTCTGATGGCGGCCAATGTATAGAAGTCTCCGACGCCTTCCCGGGTGTCGTCCCGGTGCGTGACAGTAAGTGCCCGCACGGTCCCGCGCTTACCTTCGCGGCGGACGGCTGGTCGTCGTTCGTCGTCGCGGTCAAGCACGGGGCGATGGGCGCCTGAGTGGCCCACACGTGAGAGGGCTCCGCTGTCAACGCTGGTCGTCCCCGCGCCCGGTGCGGGCTCGGCCGATACCTCGTCCACGTTCATCCCGCGGTTGTCGGAGGAAGTGACGTGCGATCCCTCGACCTGAGCAGCGTGTCCTGGCGGAGAAGTAGCTACAGCAACTCGGACGGCGGCGCCTGCATCGAGGTGTCCGACGACGTCGCCGCCCTCGTCCCCGTACGCGACAGCAAGCACCCTCAGGGCCCCGCGCTCACGTTCTCGGCGGACGGCTGGGCGTCCTTCGTGGCCGCCGTGAAGGGCGAGGCGTTCAGGGCCTGAAAGCTGCGCGCACAAGGGCCCTTCGCTGGCCGATGACCGGTCAGGGAAGGGCCTTTGTGGTTCCGAGTGAGCCCACAGCGGGCCCGGATCGCGTCAGACCGGCTGTCTGATGCTCTCGATGATGCGGGAGAAGCCCTCCTCCCCGTGGCCCGCGTCGATCTGGCGTCGGATCAGACGTTGCACCATGGCGACCACCTCGGTGCTGACGCCCTGTGCGGCACTGGCGTCCAGCAGGTCCCCGAGGCTGGAGAACTCGAGGCTCTGCTGCCCTTCGACGGTGTAGTCCCCACCGTCGACGACGGCTGCCAGCCCGTCGAGGGCGCCGGTCATGGCGGTCAGCCACGGTGCGGCCATGGCGGCGAACTGGCGGGCCGTCATTCCTGCCGGTGCGACCATGGCGGCGCCGTGCATGAAGCCGGCGAACATGACGTACATGCCCGCGAGCAGGGCGAGGTCGTACAGGGAGGCCAGCCCGGGGTCCTCACCGAAGTAGGTCGCGGTTCCCCACAGTTCGAGCAGCGACCTGTGCTGGTCGAAGGCTTCGGCCGATCCGCTGTAGAGGACCGACGCCCCGGGAAGGCCGATCATCTGCGGGACGGCCATGATGCCGCCGTCCAGGTAGGTGATCCCGGCCCGTGCGGCCCAGTCGGCCATCTCCCGGGCCTGCGCCGGTGTCGTCGTGGTCACGTTGACCAGGGTGCGTCCGGTCAGTTCGCCGGTGAGCGGGTCGAGCACCTCGCGGACCGACGCGTGGTCCAGCAGGCACACGATCACCAGTTGGCCGGCCCGGACCGCGTCGCCGGCCGTGGCGGCGGCCTCGGCGCCCTGCGCGGCGAGGTCCTCGGCCTTCTCCGGTGACCGGTTCCAGACGGTCGTCCCGTGTCCCGCCTTGATCAGGGCGCCGGCGAGGGCGCTGCCCATCGCTCCCAGCCCGAGCACACTCACCTGGAAGCTGTTGTCGGTTGTCATTGTCCGGGGTTCCCCTCGTGTTCGTCGTACGGCTGAATCCTCCCCAGGGCCAGTAGAGTTGGCCAGTACGGACTAATTAGTCGGGTACTCACCCCCGGGTAAGTACCTCGGGGAGGGGACGGATGGCAGCATCAGCGCGACGTGGTCCCTACGTCTGCGGCATCGACGCGGCGATGGACGTGGTCGCCGGCAAGTGGAAGCCGCTGATCCTCTGGGAGTTGCACCACTACGGGACCCGCCGGTTCGCCCAGCTCCGGCGCGGTCTGCCGGGCGTCAGCGAGAAGATGTTGATCCAGCACTTGCGGGAGATGGAGGAGGACGGGCTCGTGCACCGGGAGGTGTACCCCGAGGTGCCTCCGAAGGTCGAGTACTCCCTGACGGAACACGGCGTATCACTCAACGCCGCCCTGGCGCCTTTGGGGGCGTGGGGCACCGCACGTGCGGGACGGATCGGGGCCGAGAAGGTCTCCGTCGACGAGGCTACGGCGGTGCGGCGACCGTAGCGGGCCGCTCGTGGACCGGGTGCCGTGCATGACCCGACGCGCACCCGCACGCGCGTCACGCGGGACGATCCAGCACCGTGCCTGCCGCGGAGGTGACGCCCCGGACGGTCCCCGTGCGCCTTCTGGGCCGACGGAAGGGCTCAGTTCAGACCGAGGTGGGCGGCCCACAACGCACCGGCGCGGTCGGCGGCGTCGGCGATCAGTGCCGCCAGTTCGGGTTGGTCGGGCACGGGGAACGAGACGTAGGCGCCCCGGCCGCCGGCGACCGGCCGGCCGTAGGCCTTCACGGCGAGGTGGCCGTCCGGGAGGAGCCGGACGTTGAGCGTGCTCAGCTCGAACGCCTCACCGCGTCGCGTGTCCGTCCAGCGGAGCGGCTGCGGGATCGTGACGTTGATCGCCAGCGCGCTCACTTCCAGGTCGCTGCTCATGGACGCATGCTCTCACGCGGATCGCCACCGGTGGCCCGCCGTCGCGAGAACGCGCACGAAGAGGCTGCGGTGTCCGGACGGCTTTGCCGACGTGGCACGGGTGGTCACGGTCTGCCAACTGCGGCACAGCGAGCGGCCCCGGCCGCAGGACCTCGCCGGCGGCCGGTCGCCCTTCGTCCGCGGTGAGGGACGGAGCGACGGCCGCATCGGCCTCGGCCTCTCGTGACGGCCCGCTGCGCCGACTGCGGCATGAGCCGTCCCACCACCTTGCGGTCGAGCCGCGAACGACGGCAGTAACGGAGCAGCCAGCCCCCAGCGCTCATCGGGGACCAGATGCTTCGACAGGTCAGGACCCACGGTCCGGCACCATGGCGAACATCAGATCGCTCGGCGCAGCCTTCTATGCTTCGACTGATGCGGCTGACCTGGCAGCCCGCTCGATCCTCGCGTGATAGGCGGCGCGGGCTGCCTCATCGATCTGCACCTCATGTTCAGGGCGCAACCCGGTACGGCCGTCGACGCCTTCGCGCAGGATATCGGCGTGCCCGGCATGCCGGTTGGTCTCACCGAGGACGTGGACCATGACGGCGAACAGGTTCGTGTGGGAATAGGGCTCCGTCCACCACGGCACGTGGCCGGGGGCATCGAGGGGAAGCTCGTTGATCGTCGCGTCCGAGTGTTCCCACGCGCGCCGGTAGGAGCCGACGATCTGATCGCGCGTCTCGTCCTCGGTCGCCCACAGGTCGCTGCCGTCATGGTCCTGCCACCGGGGCAACGGTTCCGGAGAAGGACGGTCGAAGACCTCGCCGAAGTACCGTGCCTCGACGCCGGCCACGTGTTTGACCAGGCCGAGGAGGTTGGTCCCCGACGCCGTCAAAGGTCGGCGAACGTCGTACTCGGGTAGACCCTCGAGTTTCCAGAGCAGTGCCTTGCGGTCCCGCCGCAGTCTCCCGTGCAGGTTGTCCTTGGCGAATTGATCGATCATGCGCCACGAGCCTGCCATGGGCTGCTCGTGGTCTCAAGACTCCTTACGTGGTCCCAACGACTGGCATAGCCGAGGACGGCTACGGCCGCCACCCTGAGCAATTACAAGAAGCCTGCGAAACGTGCCACGGGTGACGACCTCTTGGGCTTATACCGCGTCACACACCCTGCGGCAAGGGAGAGTTAGCGCCACTTTCAGGTCGCCTCCGCCATGAGGTGCATTCTCTCCACAGCTCCGCTTTGCCGCTCAGGGCGAGGAATGCCCCCTATCGGACATCTCGATCTCCCCCTCACGTCACGTGAGGCCACAGGCCAAGCAGGGCCCGGATTCTTCCCTCCGCACGTGTCCTCATCCGTGCTTGTGAGGCCGAAGGATTCGACGTGATCTACCTGACGTTTGATCACGTGCGTCCCGACATGCCATGCGCGCCTATCTCTCGTTTAGTTGACTGATGCACATGTCCTGAAAGTAACTTCAGGGGCATTGCGTTTCCTGTCAGGGTCCTCCTGTTCGTGCGACTCCGCACGGACGTTTGAGTTGAACCATGAGGAAGGGCACTGCACTTCGTGTCGCCATCCATACGATCCACCCCAGCAAGACGCACAAGGGGCAGACGAGTTGCGGCAGCAGCCGCGTTGCTGCTGATCGCCGAGGCGGGGATCGCCATCACGGGCCAGGCAGCTGCGGCTTCTGGCCCTGACCGCAGCACGTCTGCGGAAGCCGTCCAGACTTACCAGGCTGACGCTCGCAAGGCCGACGCTCGCAAGGCCGACGCCAAGAAGGCAGCTCGCCACCCCAAGGGCTCGAAGGAGTGGGCGAGACTCGAGGCGCGGAAGACCGGCAAGAAGGTCGTCGCCTCTGACGAGACGACGGCCACCTCGTACACCGTGGCCAACCCCGACGGCACTCTTACCACCGAGCTGACCTCCGGACCCGAGAGGGTGTGGCGGGCCGGTGCGTGGCGCAAGGTCGATGCCACGCTGACCAGGGCCGGTGACGGCACGGTGAAGGCGAAGGAGCATCCCAACGGGCTGCGCCTGGCCGGCAAGGGCGGCACCACGCCGCGGTCGCAGGCCGCCGCCCGTGACGCCGCCCCCCGTGATCTCGTCACGCTGGGCAGTGGTGAGCAGGCTGTGACGCTGCAGTGGAAGGGTGGTCTTCCTGCGCCGGAGCTGGACGGCACCACTGCTCGCTACCCGGAGGCCGTACCGGGCGCCGACGTCATCGTCGAGGCGACGCGGACCGGCTTTGAGCAGTACGTCGAGATCAACGAAAGGCCCTCCGGCGCCTATTCGTACACTCTGCCGGTCAAGGCCAAGGGGCTGAAGGCCAAGGCGGACAAGGACGGTTCGGTGACCTTCACCGACGCCGAGACCGGTGAGCGGCGCGCGACGATGCCCGCCCCCGTCATGTGGGACGCCTCGGTGGACAAGCGGTCAGGCGAGCACACCCGCCGGTCCCGCGTCGCCATGAAGGTCGTCAACAAGGGAACCGGCCGCATCGACCTGGTCGTCACGCCCAGCGCGGAGTTCCTCGCCAGCCCCAAGACCCGGTACCCGGTCACGGTTGACCCCTCGACCTCCGCCCTGGCGTCCACCTTCGACACCTACGTGCAGCGCGGTGAAACAGTCGACTGGTCGGCCGACACCGAACTCGACTTCGGTAACCCCGGCACCACCAACGCCGACGGCACCACCCGCGTGGCCCGGTCCTTCGTCCACTGGAACACCACGCCGATCCAGGACGCATTGATCATCGATACGAACCTGGCGCTGTGGAACTTTCATTCGGGCAACATCGACTGCGCCGCCCAGGCATGGACCGTATGGGACACCACCGCGGCGTCGACCTCGTCCCGCTGGACGAACCAGCCCACCTGGAACCAGCAGTACCACTCCTCGACCCAGACCCGCGGCAACCCGGACTGTACCGCCACACAGCCCGACGGCTGGATCAACGCAGACGTCGACACCCTCGTGCAGACCTGGGCCTCCGCGAAGGCGACCCGCGGCTACATGGGTCTGCGCGCGGAGACGGACGACACCCGTGCCTGGAAGCGCGTCAACTCCGGCAACGCGACCGCGAACCAGCCGAAGCTGACCGTGACCTACAACTACCGTCCCTCCGACGGAACAGCGCAGCAAGCTGGTCCGCCCTTCAAGACCTACAACGGTGTGTGGGCCGTCAGCACCCTCACACCCACGCTGAGGGACCAGTTCACCGACGCGGACGGCGACAAGGTCAGTGGTAGCTTCCAGGTCTACGACGCGGAAACCAACACGCCGATCACGACTCCGGCCGGGGACGGCGTGCTTGTGTCCGACTTCGTCACACCCGGCGAGTGGGCCACCGTGACGGTCCCCGAGGGGCAGCTCGCCGACGGCAAGATGTACAAGTTCCGCACCAACGCCTACGACGGCACCCACTACAACCTGGGATGGTCCCCGTGGCGGACGTTCGTCGTGGAGACCGCCGCCGCCGGCGTCCCCACCAGTCTTCAGCCGGGCGACACCTACACGATCAACGATCCTGCGCTGATCGCCGACCCCGCTCCGGTTGAGCAAGTCCTGAACAGGGACGGGAATCTGGACGCGCTCGGCATCAAGCCGCGTACCGGTCCGTCCGCTGAGCAGCCTGCCGCAGCCACGTCCGGTACCTCCGACAGTGCCGCGGGCGGTACGGCACAGGGGCCGACCGTCGGGACGATGGCTGCCTGGGAGCGCACCTACACCGTTCCCAGTCAGCGCTTCACTCGCGGCCGCAAGCCCGAGAACAACGGCCAGGATCCCTATGAGTACATCGCCGACGTCGACGAGTGCCATAACGCCGACGACTCGGACAACGCATCGGGGTGGATCAAGAACAGGTTCTCGTACTGCCAGGAGACTCTGACGGTCATGCCGGCGATCAGGTGCGGCCTCTGGCCCCCCGGCTGCTACCTCCAGGGCGCCTTCATCTCGACCAACACCCTCATCGGGCGAGGACAGATCGGCGGTCTGGGTGACAGCACGCTGACCCGGTTCGCCGAATTCGATTTCAATGTGGATGTTTTCCTCTCCAGCGGAGACTTCAACAAGGCAGGCGCCAAGTTGGAAGCGAAACTGGAGTGCGAGGGAGACTGGGACATCGGGGTACCGGGCAGCCCCACGGCGGAGGACGCCTGCCAGCCTGGCGTGTACACCGGCCGCAGTGACTCGCCCAGCCAGTGGAAGTACAACGGTGACACGAAGTTCGACCTCTGGTCGCTGGCGCCCAGGCTGCCCGACGTCGCCAACGGCGATCAGATAGCCACGGGTCTGTTCACTCCGGTCCTCAGGTTCACGATCCCGGGGTACTCCCAGGTCATTCCTTCCGAGGGTGAGCAGGGGGAGGTTCGCTTCGACAGCGCCGCCTACAACGTGCGGGCGAAGGTGGGTTCCGTCTTCCCCGACGCGACGCCTGCCCTGCGCTACGACCGCAGCGACACGTCCGATCCGAGTGCTCCCGTGGAGCCGTACATCGGAGTCGCCGCTGTCGCCGACCACATCGGCGACGCTCTGGACGACCCGAGCAGCACTTATCCGACGAAGAGCGACAAGAAGCTGCCCGGCGGGAGTGCCCTGAATCCGATGCACCGCCTCGTGCCCGGGTTCGGGTTGAACGAGCAGGCGCGCTACGACGCCAACCGCTCCGTGGTCTCCTCCACCTGCAACAACGCCGCCGTTCCGGGCCGGCCCACGGCGGGAGAGCGACGCGACTGCGACGAGTTCCCCTTCGCCTCCAGCTATCAGGGGGCCGCGCGCTACCAGTACGAGGGAGACGCATACCGCGACGATTTCTCCGTCCGCTACATCGACTCAGACGAGAATCAAGAGGCCGGGCGGCGTCTCGGCGCCTGGTACGACAACGACCGGATTCTCAGTCATGACCCGTTCATAGTCGTCATCGGCGACTGACCGGACCTCCGGTCTCGAATGGTCGTCATGCGGGGCCGCTCCATCGGAGCGTCCCCGCATTTCCCTTACTCTTTCACGATGTCTTCACCGGCCGTGATGCGCCAGATTTGGACGAGGCAGTACTGATCCGCGTCGTTCAGTTTCTCCTCGTGTCTCAGGGGTATGGGCAGGGGCTCGCGAATTTCCGCCAGTGGAGAGGTGAAAGCACCGCCTGCAGGATTGAATATCCATTGCCATCGCATCCGATACAAGCCGGACGAGGGCAGGATCAGGGGGGTTTCCTTCTGCCCGCCGTCGATGGTTTCCAAGGCGAGGTCACCGCCGGGAAGCTCCACCTCCACCTCCTCCGTACCGGACCACTCCTCCTCGTCCGGCAGAGGGACAGTTGACCAACTCTCCAACCGCACGCACGCCCGGATAACCTGGGGCGGCACCTGTAGATACACCATGCCAGGGGCAGATAGGAGCCATTGTGAGCGATCCGCATGGGGTGCGTACGTATCGACACTGGTGTCGACCAGACCGAAGATGCGGTAGCTTGGGGAAACCGTGGTTTCGTAGAAATCCAGCAGCCTGCTCATCGTTACCTCACACGTGATTCGTTGAGTCGCGAGCAGCATAATGCCCGGCGCCTGCCGACCTGGTCGAGGACTTCGAAAGGCCCACGGAGCCATTCGTCGCCGCTCAGCCCGTGTGGAGTGCGGGACCAGCCGGTGGGGTGCCGGCTGGTCGTGGGTGCCCGCAGTCAGACGCCGCTTCCCATGGCGTGATCGCTCGTTGAGCCGTGCAAACGGACTTGGTGAAGTGGTTGGTGCCGGACGCGTTGGGTCGGCGGCACGGCCACTCCGCCGGGCAGCGCTCGGCACCTGTCCGGCGGACCGGGCCCCGGTACGTCGCGCCGCGACGTGACCCGGCCGGCGCAGGGAACGCTCCCCGCCTGACGGCCCGCCGGCCCGTGCAGCGGGCGGAACGCTTCAGCCCCGGCCCGCCTGCGCCTCCAGGGCGATGCGGTGGTCACCCGCGTACACGTTCATGGACGGACCCCGCAGGAAGCCCACGAGGGTCAGTCCGCTCTCGGCCGCGAGGTCCACGGCCAGCGACGACGGTGCGGAGACAGCGGCGAGCATCGGAATGCCGGCCATCACCGCTTTCTGCGCCAGTTCGAACGAGGCGCGCCCCGACACCAGCAGGATCGCCCGGGAGAGGGGCAGCCGGTCGTCCGTCAGGGCCCGGCCGACCAGCTTGTCCACCGCGTTGTGGCGGCCGACGTCCTCCCGGATGTCGAGCAACTCGCCCTCCGCCGAGAAGAGCGCCGCCGCGTGCAGGCCCCCGGTCCGGTCGAACACGCGCTGTGACGCGCGCAGCCGGTCGGGCAAGGTGGCGAGCAGGGCGGGCGTCACCCGGACCGGGGGAGTGTCGCTGACCGGATGACGGGTCGTGGTGCGGACGGCGTCCAGGCTGGCCTTGCCGCACAGCCCGCAGGAGGACGTGGTGTAGACGTTGCGTTCGAGGGTGATGTCGGGGACCACGACGCCCGGTGCGAGTTTCACGTCCACGACGTTGTAGGTGTTGACCCCGTCCGCCGTCGCCCCGGCGCAGTACACGATCGACTGCACCTCGGAGGCCGCACCGATCACGCCCTCGCTCACCAGGAAGCCCGCCGCCAGCGCGAAGTCGTCGCCCGGGGTGCGCATGGTGATGGCGAGCGGCCTGCCGTTCAGCCGGATCTCCAGGGGCTCCTCGGCGACGAGGGTGTCGGGGCGGGTGGTGACGGCCCCGTCCCGGATGCGGATGGTGCGGCGACGCTCGGTGACCCGTCCCATAGCCGTCAATCCCGATTCTGTACGTGGTGGAAGCCGAAACGGCCCTTGATACAGAGATTGCCATGGGTCACCGGTGGTCATGGGGCGAGGTGGCCTTGACGGTCCCGTCGTCCTGCACGTGGAGGGTGACGTCGCACCCGGCGCCGGAGGAGGCGCAGACGTGTGACGTCCTCGTCCATCGGGGTGAGAGAGCCGAGCGAGCGTGGCACGTCGACGGTATTGCCCGCACGATGCCCGGAATCGGGTCGAGGGTGGTGACGGTGAGTGTGCTGCCGTGTCGTTCTGAGACGTCCCGGCGGAAGTTCCCGGAGGGCTGTCCCGGACGCTCCAAGCCTGGGGCCGGATTCCTGTCGGGTTACGTGCCTCTGTACCGAGCGGTAGCAACCAAGACTGGTGAACTCCTGCCATACGTAGCGAGGGGAACCCGTACATGACCGGCTCACGTGTCGTGGCGCTCGGCCACTACCAGCCCGCCAAGGTCCTCACCAACCACGACGTTGCGGCCATGGTCGACACCAGTGACGAGTGGATCACCAGTCGTGTCGGCATCAGGACCCGGCATCTGGGAGGCCCCGACGAGCCGGTCGACGAACTGGCGGCACACGCGGCGGCCAAGGCCCTCGCAACGGCCGGCCTGCTGCCCGCCGACATCGATCTGGTCCTCGTCGCCACGTCCACCGCGATCGACCGCTCGCCGAGCATGTCGGCCCGGGTCGCCGCACGCCTGGGCATGCGCTCACCCGCCGTGATGGACATCAACGTCGTCTGCTCCGGGTTCACCCACGCGCTGGCCACCGCGGACCACGCGATCCGGGCGGGTGCGGCGACCCGTGCCCTGGTCATCGGGGCCGACAAGATGGGCGACATCGTCGACTGGACCGACCGCTCCACCTGCGTCCTCATGGGGGACGGAGCCGGTGCCGCCGTCGTCACCGCCGAGCCGGACTCGGGGGACCGGCCCGGGATCGGCCCCGTGCTGTGGGGCTCGGTGCCCGAGATGGGCAACGCCGTACGGATCGAGGGCACGCCCCCGCTGTTCGCGCAGGAGGGGCAGTCCGTCTACCGCTGGGCCACCACGCAGCTGCCGTCGATCGCCCGGACGGTCTGCGAGCGTGCCGGTCTCACGCCCGAGGATCTCGCGGCCGTCGTCCTGCACCAGGCCAATCTGCGGATCATCGAACCCGTCGCCAGGAAGATCGGAGCGGTCAACGCGGTCATCGCCAAGGACGTGGTGGACTCCGGCAACACCTCGGCCGCGTCGATCCCCATGGCGCTGTCCAAACTGATCGAGCGGGGTGAGGTGGAGAGCGGTGCTCCGGCCCTGCTCTTCGGCTTCGGCGGGAACCTCTCCTACGCCGGACAGGTCATCCGCTGCCCCTGAGTGCGGTTCGGGCGGCTGCTCTCGCTGTGCCCCCTCCCGGAGGCCGGGGCGCGAGCCCCGGCCTTTCGCGTGCCCGGGCCCTGGGACGGCCGCCGGGGCGCACCTTTGTCCTGAGTGTGGAGAAAGTTGGACCGGATTCCTGCGCAACTTCTTCCCACTCGGGTAAACCGCTGCTACGTTCCCCTCGAAAGCCCGACGGACTGGCCGATGTGGCGGGGAGGGACGCGTGAGACGCATGACGGCACGACCCGCGAACACGCACCAGGCGCGACTGCTGAGGTTGTTGCGCGACGACGGGCCCAACTCCCGTGCGCAGCTCGGTGACCAGATCGACCTCTCGCGGTCCAAGCTCGCCGTCGAGGTGGACCGTCTCCTGGAGACCGGACTCGTCGTGGCCGACGGCCTCGCCGCCTCCCGCGGCGGACGCCGGTCGCACAACATCCGGCTCGCACCCGAACTGCGCTTCCTCGGCGTCGACATCGGCGCCACCTCCGTCGATGTGGCCGTCACCAACGCCGAGTTGGAGGTTCTCGGACACCTCAACCACCCCATGGACGTACGCGAGGGGCCCGTCGCCATCTTCGAACAGGTGCTGGCCATGGCGGCCAAGCTCCGGGCCTCCGGGCTCGCCGAGGGGTTCGACGGCGCCGGCATCGGCGTACCGGGACCGGTCCGCTTCCCCGAAGGCGTCCCGGTCGCACCACCGATCATGCCCGGCTGGGACGGTTTCCCGGTCCGGGAGGCGCTCAGCCAGGAACTCGGCTGTCCCGTCATGGTCGACAACGACGTGAACCTGATGGCGATGGGGGAGCAGCACGCGGGCGTCGCCCGTTCCGTGGGCGACTTCCTCTGCGTCAAGATCGGCACCGGTATCGGCTGCGGCATCGTCGTCGGCGGCGAGGTCTACCGCGGGACGACGGGAAGCGCGGGCGACATCGGTCACATCCAGGTGGAACCCGACGGGCGCCCCTGCGCCTGCGGCAACCGGGGCTGCCTGGAAGCCCACTTCAGCGGCGCGTCCCTCGCCCGTGACGCCGAGGACGCGGCCCGCGCCGGCCTGTCACCGGAGCTCGGGGCCCGGCTGGAGACGGCCGGCAAGCTCACGGCCGTCGACGTGGCGGCCGCCGCGGCGGCGGGTGATGCCACCGCGCTCGACCTCATCCGCGAGGGCGGCAACCGGGTCGGCCAGGTCATCGCGGGACTCGTCAGCTTCTTCAACCCGGGCCTCGTCGTGATCGGCGGCGGGGTGACCGGGCTCGGCCACAACCTGCTGGCCAGCATCCGCACCCAGGTCTACCGGCAGTCCCTGCCGCTGGCCACGGGAAACCTCCCCATCGTCCTCGGTGAGCTGGGGCCCGTCGCCGGAGTGACCGGCGCGGCCAGGCTCATCAGCGACCACCTGTTCTCGCCGGCCTGACGTCCGGGCCGGCACGCGCTCTCCGCAGCCTTCCCCTAGCAGCCCTGTCCAGAGCCCCACCCGCAGCAGTCTCCGTAAGCCGTCCTCGCCCCGCAGCAGCCTCTACCGAGCACCGCCTCCGCAGTAGCAGTCTCCGTAAGCAGCCCGTACCGAGCACCGCACCACCCGCACCCCCGCACAGCCCACCAGCAGTTCCGTCAGCAGTACGGCACCGCCGGCACTGCGCCCTGCCCGCTCACCGGCCCTCCCCGCATTCTCGGCTCCGCCCGAGCAAGGGGAGACCCCATTCGCCGAGGGGATTCGTCATGGCACCAGAACCACCCCTGCTCACGATGTCCGGCATCACCAAATCGTTCCCCGGTGTGCGCGCCCTCGACGGCGTGGACCTGGAGGTGCAGGCCGGCGAAGTCCACTGCCTCCTCGGTCAGAACGGCGCCGGCAAGTCCACCCTCATCAAGGTGCTGGCCGGGGCCCACCAGCCCGACGGCGGCACCATCACCTGGCGCGGCAGACCCGTCCAGCTCTCCTCGCCCATCACCGCGATGCGGATGGGCATCGCCACCATCTACCAGGAACTCGACCTGGTCGAGAACCTGTCCGTGGCTGAGAACATCTTCCTCGGCCACGAATTCACCACCGCCGGCTTCGTCGTCCGCACCGGCGTGGCCGAGATCGGGGCCTCCGCTCTCCTCGCACGCCTCGGCCACCCGGAGATCGATCCCGGACGCGCGGTCGGTGACCTCTCGGCGGCACAGCAGCAGATCGTCTCCATGGCGCGGGCCCTCTCGCTCGAGGTGGAGCTCATCGTGATGGACGAACCGTCCGCCGCGCTGGACCCCGACGAGGTGGCCAACCTCTTCCGGACCGTCGAGGGCCTCGCCGCCGAAGGCGTGTCCGTCATCTACATCTCGCACCGGCTGGAGGAGATCCGCCGCATCGGCGACCGGGTGACCGTCCTCAAGGACGGCCGTGCCGTCGCGGTCGGGCTCCCCGCCGAGTCCACCCCCACCCGGGACATCGTCGCCCTGATGACCGGCCGCACCGTCGAGCACGTCTTCCCCCCGCGGCCCGCGTCCGGCCTACCCGACACCGCGGACCCCGTACTCACCGTCGAAGGCCTCTCCCGTAAGGGGGAGTTCGAGCCTTTCGACCTGGAGTTGAGGCCCGGAGAGATCGTCGGCCTCGCCGGCCTCGTCGGCTCGGGGCGCTCCGAGATCCTGGAGACGGTCTTCGGGGCCCGCAAGCCGAGTACGGGCCGTGTGACCGTCGCCGGCACACCGCTGCGCCCCGGCAGCGTCCGGGCCGCCATCGCCGCGGGGATCGGTCTCGCGCCGGAGGAACGCAAGGCGCAGGCCCTCCTGCTGACCGAGTCGGTCACCCGCAACGTCTCCGTCTCCTCGCTCTCCCGCTTCGCCCGCGCCGGCTGGGTCGACCGGGGAGCCGAGCGCAAGGCGGCCAGGGCCGCCACCCGCGAACTCTCGCTGCGGCCCGACAACCCGGACGCCGCCGTCCGCACCCTGTCCGGCGGCAACCAGCAGAAGGCGGTCCTGGCCCGCTGGCTGCTGCGCGGCTGCCGGGTCCTGCTGCTCGACGAACCCACCCGCGGTGTCGACATCGGCGCACGCGCCGAGCTCTACGCCGTGATCCGCCGGCTGGCCGACGAAGGCCTCGCCGTTCTGCTCGTCTCCAGCGAAGTGCCCGAAGTGCTGGGCCTCGCCGACCGGGTGCTGGTGCTCCGCGAAGGCCGGGTCGTGCACACGGCCGACGCCCGGGAGCTCGACGAGCACCGCGTACTCGACCTCGTCATGGAAGGGAGCCCGACGTCATGACACAGCCCGCACCGTCGGCGCAGCACCACGGGCCGGACCTGACCAAACCGGCCGCCCCGCCCTCGAGACAGGGCGGCGGCCCGCGCACACTCGGTCTGCGTGCCGACGTCCGCAACCTGTCACTGCTCGGCGTCCTCGCCGTCCTCGTCGCCGTCGGCGGCTTCACCGAACCGGACGCCTTCCTGGACACCGGGAACCTCCAGCTGATCCTGACGCAGGCCTCCGTCATCGGGGTCGTCACCGTCGGCATGACCTTCGTCATCACCAGCGGCGGCATCGACCTCTCCGTCGGCGCGATGGTGGCCCTCGCCTCCGTCTGGGCGACCACCCTCGCCACCCAGGAGTACGGCTTCGCGGGCATCCTGTTCACCGCCGTGGTCGTGGGACTGGCCGCCGGCCTGGTCAACGGGCTGCTCATCGCGTACGGCGGCATGGTCCCGTTCATCGCCACCCTCGCGATGCTCGCCTCCGCCCGCGGGCTCGCCCTGCAGATCACCGACGGCAAGACGCAGATCGTGACGGTCCAGTCCGTCCTCGATCTGGGCCTGCCGGACGCCTACGTCCTCGGCATCCCGCCGCTCGTCCTCGTCTTCGCCGCGGTCACCGTCGCGGGCTGGCTGATCCTGAACCGGACGACCTTCGGACGCCGTACGGTCGCGGTCGGCGGCAACGCCGAAGCGGCCCGGCTCGCCGGCATCGACGTACGCCGCCAGCGGCTCTACCTCTACCTGCTCTCCGGCCTGTGCTGCGGCATCGCCGCCTTCATGCTGATCATCCTGTCCGGGTCGGGCCAGAACACCAACGGCAACCTGTACGAACTCGACGCGATCGCCGCCGCGATCATCGGCGGCACGCTCCTGAGCGGGGGCCGCGGAACGATCGTCGGCTCCGTACTCGGTGTCCTGGTCTTCACCACGATCACCAACATCTTCGCGCTCAACAATCTGCAGAGCGATGTCCAGCAGATCGCCAAGGGCGCGATCATCGTCGCCGCCGTCCTGGTCCAGCGCCGCACCTCGCGCCACGGCGAGACCTGAGCCGCTTCCCCCGCCGTTCCTTGTCCCACGCACCGGATGAAGGGTTTGACAGCCATGCCAGAAACCAGCCGCAGAGGACTGCTCTTCGGCACCGCGGCCGTCTCCGCGGGAGCCTTCCTCACCGCCTGCACCAGCAACGAGCCCAAGGAGAAGGCGACCGCCGCGAACAACCAGCCCGCCGCCGACGACAAGCCCGGCACCCCCGTCACCATCGGATTCGCCGGACCGCAGGCCGACCACGGCTGGCTCAACGCGATCAACGTGAACGCCAAGTCGCGGGCGGAGAAGTACTCCGAGGTGACCCTGGAGATCACCGAGGGTTCCAATGACACCGCCGCCCAGATCGGCCAGGTCAAGACCCTCATCAACAAGAAGGTCGACGTCCTCGTCGTCCTGCCCGCCGACGGCAAGGCACTCACCCAGGTGGGCCTGGAGGCCATGAAGGCGGGCATCCCCGTCGTCAACCTGGACCGCGTCTTCGCCTCCCCGCAGGCGTACCGCTGCTGGGTCGGCGGTGACAACTACGGCATGGGGCTCAACGCGGGTCACTACATCGGCGAGCAGCTCAAGGGGAAGGCCGGAGCCAAGGTCGTCGAGCTCGCGGGCATCGACAACCTCGAACTCACCAAGCAGCGCAGCCAGGGCTTCGCCGACGCGCTGAAGAACTACCCCAACGTGAAGCTGGTGGCCCGTCAGGCCGCCGACTTCACCGTCGAGTCCGGTCAGGCCAAGATGGCCCAGCTCCTCCAGGCCCAGAAGCAGTTCGACGCCCTGTGGAACCACGACGACGACCAGGGCGTGGGCGCCCTGCGCGCCATCCAGCAGGCGGGCCGGGACGAGTTCATCATGGTCGGCGGCGCCGGGGCGAAGTCCGCGATGGACGCCATCAAGGCCGACAACAGCGTCCTGAAGGCCACCGTGCTGTACCCGCCGACGATGGCCGCGTCCGCCATCGACCTGGCCCGCGCCCTCGGTCAGAGCAAGGGCATCGCCGGCCTCTCCGAGATGGAGATCCCGACGTCCCTGACCCTGTACTCCGCCGTGGTCACCAAGGAGAACGTGGACCAGTACCTGCCGACGGGCTTCAGCTGATCCCGCCCCACCGCCGCCACCGAACCACCGACGAGGAGGAAGCCCGCATGGCCCGTAGGGAAGAGACGGAGCAGGAGACCGAGGCACCGCCGCCGGCAGGGGGGCCGACGACGGCACTCGGCGTCGGCATGGTCGGATACGCGTTCATGGGAGCCGCCCACTCACAGGGCTGGCGGACCGCGGGACACGTCTTCGACCTGCCGGTGAGACCCGCTCTCGCCGCGATCTGCGGACGCGACCGTACGGCCGTCGAAGCCGCCGCCGCCCGGCACGGCTGGGCTGCGGCGGAGACCGACTGGCGCGCCCTGATCGCCCGGGACGACGTGCAGCTGGTCGACATCTGCACCCCCGGCGACAGCCATGCGGAGATCGCCATCGCCGCGCTGGAGGCGGGCAAGCACGTGCTGTGCGAGAAGCCGCTCGCCAACACGGTCGCCGAGGCGGAGGCCATGGCCGCTGCGGCCGAGCGGGCGGCGGCCCGCGGCCAGGTGGCGATCGTGGGCTTCAACTACCGCAAGGTGCCCGCCATCACATACGCCCGCTCCCTGATCGCGGAGGGCCGGCTGGGCCCTCTGCGGCACGTACGGGCCACCTACCTCCAGGACTGGCTGGTCGATCCCGAGTCGCCGCTCACCTGGCGGCTGGAACGCGAGCACGCCGGTTCCGGAGCGCTGGGGGACCTCGGGGCGCACATCGTCGACCTCGCCCAGTACCTCGCCGGGGAGCTGCTGGTCGGCGTGTCGGCGGTGAGCGAGACCTTCGTACGGGAACGGCCCGTGCTCGCCGGCACCACGGCCGGGCTCACGGGCGCCGCCGACGGCGCCGCGCGGGGCGCGGTCACCGTCGACGACGCGGCGCTGTTCACCGGGCGGCTGGCCTCCGGCGCGCTGGCCTCGTTCGAGGCGACCCGGATGGCGGCCGGCCGCAAGAACGCCCTGCGGCTGGAGATCAACGGAGAGCGGGGCTCGCTCGCCTTCGACCTGGAGCGGCTCAACGAACTCTCCTTCCACGACCACACGGAGCCCGCGGCCTCCGCCGGCTTCCGCCGGATCCTGGTCACCGAACCCGAGCACCCCTACCTGGAGGCGTGGTGGCCGCCGGGCCACGGGCTGGGCTACGAGCACACCTTCGTACACCAGGCCCGCGACGTGGTGCGCACGATCGCCGAAGGGACGGCGCCCGTACCCTCGTTCGCCGACGGCCTCCAGGTGCAGCGGGTGCTCGCCGCCGTCGAGGAGAGCGCCGCCAAGAACTCCGTACTCACCCCGGTCCCTCTCTAGGAGGTCGTGCGCATGCCCCGCCCCTTCACCCTCTTCACCGGCCAGTGGGCCGACCTGCCCCTGGAGGAGGTCTGCCGGCACGCCCGGGACTTCGGCTACGACGGTCTCGAACTCGCCTGCTGGGGAGACCACTTCGAGGTCGACAAGGCGCTGGCCGACCCCGGTTACCTGGACGGGCGGCGGCAGCTGCTCGACAGGTACGGCCTGAAGTGCTTCGCCGTCTCCAACCACCTGGTGGGCCAGGCCGTCTGCGACAACCCGATCGACGAACGCCACCAGGGCATCCTGCCCGCCCGGATCTGGGGGGACGGGGAACCCGAAGGCGTGCGCCGGCGGGCCGCCGAGGAGATCAAGAACACCGCCCGCGCGGCGGCCGCGTTCGGCGTGGACACCGTCATCGGTTTCACCGGCTCCTCGATCTGGCACCTGGTCGCCATGTTCCCGCCGGTCCCCCCGCACATGATCGAGCGTGGGTACGAGGACTTCGCGGAGCGGTGGAACCCGATCCTGGACGTCTTCGACGCGGAGGGGGTGCGCTTCGCGCACGAGGTGCACCCCAGCGAGATCGCGTACGACTACTGGACCACTCACCGGGCCCTGGAGGCCGTGGACCACCGCCCCGCGTTCGGGCTGAACTTCGACCCGAGCCACTTCGTGTGGCAGGACCTCGACCCGGTCGGTTTCCTGTACGACTTCCGGGACCGGATCTACCACGTGGACTGCAAGGAGGCCCGTAAGCGCCTCGACGGCCGCAACGGGCGTCTCGGCTCCCACCTGCCGTGGGGCGACCCCCGGCGGGGCTGGGACTTCGTCTCGGCCGGGCACGGAGACGTGCCGTGGGAGGACGTGTTCCGGATGCTCCGGTCGATCGGGTACCAGGGGCCGGTCTCGGTGGAGTGGGAGGACGCGGGCATGGACCGGTTGACGGGGGCGCCGGAGGCGCTGGCCTCGCTCAAGCGGTTCGATTTCGACCCGCCGAGCGCGTCGTTCGACGCGGCGTTCGGGGGCGGGGAGTAGACCGGGGACGGAGCCCCCGGGCCCCCTTCCGGGGGCTCCGCCCCCGTCGCCCCCGCGCCTCAATCGCCGGCGGGGCTGGTTTTCGGGGCTCTGCCCCGGACCCCGCGCCTCAATCGCCGGCGGGGCTTGATGTGGCTCGGTGAGCCGGGATGTGGTCCGCGAGGCCGGATGTGGTGGCGCGAGCTGGGAGTGGTTTGCGGGGCCGGATGGGGTTGCGCGAGCTGGGAGTGGTTTGCGGGGCCGGATGGGGTTGCGCGAGCTGGGAGTGGTCCGCGAGGCCGGATGTGGTGGCGCGAGCCGGATGTGGTGGCGCTGGCCCGTATCTGGTTGCGCCAGCTGCATGTGGTGGCGCGGGGCCGGATGCGGTGGTGCGAGCTGCATGGTGCCCCGCCGGCCTGGATGCGGCGCGGGGAGCTGTACGGGTCCCGCGCGTCGTCTGCGGCTCCGGGAGTCCGGTCGGGGGCGTTGCCCCGTCCGCAGCCCGTGGGGCGGTCCCGCGGGCCGGTTCGGCGTGCCCCGGACCGGCTTTGTCCAGCAGCAGGGAAAAGGTCAACGTACAACCCGCACAAGGGCTTTCCGTCTCGGACGAACCCCGCTACGGTCCCCCTACGTGTACAGAAGATGACTCGCGTCACCAGGGGCTCACCGGCCCCCGGTGGCGAGCGCGGCAGTCCCCGCGCCGAACGGCAGAACGCACCAGCCCGAACAACCGGCACCTTCCGGAGGACGCACGTGCACAGAAGCAGCAGACGGCTCCGCGCCCGAAAAGCACTCGCACTTCTCACCGGCGGACTGCTCGCAGCCGCCACCCTCACCCTCGGTTCCTCGCCCGCCACCGCGGCCGACGCCCCGGTCTCGCCGGCCGCACAGGACACGGCCGCCGAGGACTTCCAGCAGGTGACCCTGGCCAAGGGCGCCGCCGAGACCGGCGAACCCATGTCGCTGGCCGTGCTTCCCGACCGCAGCGTGCTGCACACCTCGCGCAGCGGCGAGCTGCGAATAACCGACAGCGCCGGCAACACCCGGATCTCCGGCACCCTCCCCGTCTACTCGCACGACGAGGAAGGCCTCCAAGGCGTCGGGATCGACCCCGACTTCGCGGAGAACCGGGCGATCTACCTCTACTACGCGCCCCCGCTGGACACTCCGGCCGGCGACGCCCCCGAGAACGGCACCGCCGCCGACTTCGCCAAGTTCGACGGCGTGAACCGCCTCTCCCGCTTCGTGCTCAAGGCCGACGGCACCCTCGACAACGCCAGCGAGAAGAAGATCCTCGACGTACCGACCTCGCGCGGCATCTGCTGCCACGTCGGCGGCGACATCGACTTCGACGCCGAGGGCAACCTCTACCTGTCGACGGGCGACGACACCAACCCCTTCGCCTCCGACGGCTATTCGCCCCTCGACGACCGGCCCGACCGCAACCCGGCCTTCGACGCCCGCCGCACCTCCGGCAACACCAACGACCTCCGCGGCAAGATCCTCCGCATCAAGGTCGCCGACGACGGCTCGTACACCGTCCCGGACGGCAACCTCTTCGCGCCGGGCACCGACAAGACCCGCCCCGAGATCTACGCGATGGGCTTCCGCAACCCCTTCCGCTTCAGCGTCGACAAGGCCACCGGCATCCTGTACGTCGGTGACTACGGCCCCGACGCGGGCGCCGCCGACCCGAACCGCGGACCCGCCGGACAGGTCGAGTTCGCCCGGGTGACGAAGCCCGGCAACTTCGGCTGGCCCTTCTGCACCGGCGACAACGACGCCTACCGGGACTACGACTTCGCGACGAAGACGTCCGGGCCTGCCTTCGACTGCGCGGCGCCGAAGAACGACTCGCCGCACAACACCGGCCTGGCCGACCTGCCGCCCGCGCAGCCCGCCTGGATCCCGTACGACGGCGGCTCCGTCCCCGAGTTCGGTACCGGCTCCGAGTCCCCGATGGGCGGACCCGTCTACCACTACGACGCCGGCCTCGACTCGCCCGTCAAGTTCCCCGAGGCGTACGACGGGGACTTCTTCGCCGGTGAGTTCGGACGGCAGTGGATCAAGCGCGTCGAGCAGGACGGCGACGGCACCGTCCAGTCGATCAGCGACATCCCGTGGTCGGGCACCCAGATCATGGACATGGCGTTCGGACCCGACGGGGCGCTGTACGTCCTGGACTACGGGCTCTCCTGGTTCGGCGGTGACGAGCACTCGGCGCTCTACCGCATCGAGAACGCCACCGGCGGCCGCTCACCCGTCGCCGAGGCCACCTCGAACAAGACGTCCGGCGTGGCCCCGCTCCGGGTGAACTTCTCCTCGGCCGGCACCACCGACGGCGACGGTGACGCCCTGACGTACGCGTGGGACTTCGGCGACGGGGGGAAGTCCACGGCCGCCAACCCCTCCTACACGTACAAGAAGAACGGCACCTACACGGCCACGGTGACCGCCAAGGACCCGACGGGACGCACCGGATCGGCCAGTGTGCACGTGACCGTCGGCAACACCGCTCCCGTCGTCACCATGCAGTTCCCCTCCGACGGCCAGATGTTCGAGTTCGGTGACGAGGTGCCCTTCAAAGTGACCGTCACCGACCCGGAGGACGGCACCGTCGACTGCTCCAAGGTCGAGGTCAAGTTCACCCTGGGCCACGACAGCCACGGGCACGACATCACCACCGAGCACGGCTGCGAAGGCACCGTCAAGACCCGGATGGAAGGCGGGCACGACCCGAACGCCAACATCTACGGCGGTATCTCCGCCTCGTACACCGACGGCGGTGGCGGCGGCCAGGCCGCGCTGACCGGCCGTGACCAGGCGAAGCTCCAGCCGCGCCACCGGCAGGCCGAGCACTACGACACCTCCTCGGGCATCACCACGCCGAGCAAGACGAGCGCGCACGGCGGCCGGACCGTCGGTGACATCCACAACGGAGACTGGATCTCCTTCACCCCGTACATCCTCAGCGGCAGCACCAAGCTCACCGCCCGTACCTCCTCCGCCGGCGCGGGAGGTTTCCTGGAGGTGCGCACCGGATCTCCCACCGGCACGATCCTCGGCTCGGCACCCATCCCGGTGACCGGCAGCTGGGACACCTTCCAGGACATCGACGTACCGCTGCGCGGCGTCCCGAAGAAGGCGACCCAGCTCTACCTGGTCTTCAAGGGCGGCGACGGAGCGCTCTACGACGTGGACGACTTCACCCTCTCCAACAGCCCGGTCGACAGGACCGCCAAGCGCGTCCTGGTCTTCTCCAAGACCGGTGGCTTCCGGCACGACTCGATCCCGGCCGGCATCACCGCGCTGAAGGAGCTGGGCAAGGACAGCAACATCACCGTCGACTCCACCGAGGAGGCCGGCCAGTTCACCACCAGCAACCTGGCACGCTACGACGCCGTCGTCTTCCTCTCCACGACCGGTGACGTCCTCAACGCCGACCAGCAGAAGGCGTTCGAGAACTACGTGGCCACCGGAGGCGGCTACATGGGCGTCCACGCCGCCGCCGACACCGAGTACGACTGGGAGTTCTACGGCGGACTCGTCGGCGCCTACTTCGCCTCGCACCCGCAGATCCAGCCCGCGACCGTCCGGGTGGAGAACCACGACCACCCCGCGACCGCGCACCTGGGCGAGGCCTGGGACCGCACCGACGAGTGGTACAACTACCGCACCAACCCCCGAGACAAGGCCCAGGTGCTGGCCACGCTCGACGAGACCAGCTACACCGGCGGCACCATGAAGGGCGACCACCCGATCTCCTGGTGCCAGGCCTACCAGGGCGGCCGCTCCTTCTACACCGGACTCGGCCACACCAAGGAGTCGTACACCGAACCGGCCATGCGCCAGCACCTGCTGGGCGGGCTGCGCTACGCGGCCGGCCAGGTGGCGGCCGACTGCAAGCCCGACACCGGCTACCGCTCGCTCTTCAACGGCAAGACGCTCGACGGCTGGAAGCAGGCCGGCCCCGGAAAGTTCGACGTCGTCGACGGCGAACTGCGCTCCGTGGGCGGCATGGGCCTGCTGACCTACCAGGCCAAGGAGCTGAAGTCCTACTCGCTGAAGCTGGACTGGAAGATGGCGGGTGACGACAACTCCGGTGTCTTCGTCGGCTTCCCGGCGTCCGACGACCCGTGGTCCGCGGTGAACAACGGCTACGAGGTCCAGATCGACGCCACGGACGCGCCGGACCGCACCACCGGAGCGGTCTACACCTTCAAGTCGGCCGACATCAAGGCCCGCGACCAGGTCCTGCGGCCGCCCGGCCAGTGGAACAGCTACGAGATCAAGGTCCAGGGCGAACGTCTCCAGGTCTTCCTCAACGGAGTGAAGATCAACGACTTCACCAACACCGATCCGGTCCGCAGCCTCAAGGACGGCTACATCGGCCTGCAGAACCACGGGGCCGACGACCAGGTGTCCTTCCGCAACATCCAGCTGAAGGAGCTGCCCTCGACGTAGGGCGGCCGCCTCTGCCGGCGGTGGGCGGGGCAGTGTCCCTGCCCCGCCCACCGTCCTCCACTCCGTTCCCATCCCCCAGGGAGGCAGTCCGTGACCGCACAGGCCGTTCGTACCGGAGTCTGGTTCATCGGAGCACGCGGCTCCGTCGCCACCACCGCCACCGCGGGGTGCGCAGCCATCGCTGCGGGCCTCCACCCGGCGACCGGCATGGCCACCGAGACACCGGCCTTCGCCGACAGCGGGCTGCCACCCCTGACCTCCCTCGTCTTCGGCGGCCACGACACCCTCGACTGCCCACTGCCCAAGCGGGCCGAGGCGCTCGCGGCCGGCGGAGTCCTCCCGCACGGGCTGCCCTCCGCCGCCGGCGCCGAACTCGCCGCCGCCGACGCGGAGATACGCACCGGCGGACCCCTGCCCGGAGACACCCGTACCGACGAGGAGCTCATCACCGCGTTCGCGGCCGACCTCGACGACTTCGCGCGACGCCACGCACTGGTCCGGACCGTCGTCGTCAACGTCGCCTCGACCGAGCCCGCCCCCGGCGACGACGAGACCCGCCTGCCCGCCAGCTCCCTCTACGCGGCGGCGGCACTCCGCGCCGGCTGCCCGTACGTCAACTTCACCCCGTCCACGGGGCTGCACAGCCCCCGCCTCCAGGACGCCGCCCGCTCCGGCGGACTTCCCCACGCCGGACGCGACGGCAAGACCGGCCAGACGCTGCTCCGTTCCGTGCTCGCCCCGATGTTCGTCCAGCGAGCCCTGCCCGTACGGGCCTGGTCGGGCACCAACCTGCTGGGCGGCGGCGACGGGGCGGCGCTCGCCGACCCGGCCGCGGCCGCCGCCAAGAACGCCGGCAAGGCACGGGTGCTCGCCGACACGCTGGGCACCGCCCCGGAGGGTGAGGTCCACATCGACGACGTACCGGCGATGGGGGACTGGAAGACCGCCTGGGACCACGTCGCCTTCGACGGCTTCCTCGGCTCGCGCATGATCCTCCAGACCATCTGGCAGGGCTGCGACTCCGCCCTGGCCGCCCCCCTCGTCCTGGACCTCGCCCGGCTGCTGGCCCGCGCCCACGCCATCGGTCTGGCCGGGCCGCGCCCCGAACTCGGCTTCTACTTCAAGGACCCGGACGGTGGGCCGGCCGGGCTGTCCGAGCAGTACGCGGCCCTTCTCGGCTTCGCCGAGCGGCTGCGGGACGGCCGGTGAACCCGCTGCGCCTGCTCGGCCATGGTGCGAAGGCCCCGTCGGCCCCGCGGCGTCTGGCACGCGTACTCGCCGCGTTGACGGGATCATCCAGAGACGCCCGGTATCGGGACGACCCTCCGTCGTGCGATTGCACGCACCGGACGTCGCCGAACGCGCCCTCCGGGCAGACGACACCACTTTCGCAACACGGCCTGACCGCCGCGACCGGGATGCCGGGACTGCTCGGCACCCGCCGCGAGGCGGCCCCGTACAGCCTGTCCGGTACGGGCGGGACTGCGCCCGCACCGGACAGGCCCCGCACCCGCAGGGAGGCGCGCGCCTGGGCGGAACTCCTCAGGGTGTCCGCGCTGTTCACCGTTCCCGGGGACGCCCTGGCCGGGGCCGCCGCCGCCGGCCGGCGGCCCGACCGGGGCACCGCGCTGGCCGTCGGCGCGTCGCTGTGCCTCTACGAGGCGGGGATGGCCCTCAACGACTGGGCGGACCGCGACGAGGACGCCGTCGACCGGCCGCACCGCCCGATCCCCTCCGGCCGCGTCACCCCCGCGGCCGCGCTGACTGCGGCGGGCGTCCTTACCGCGGCCGGCCTGGCCCTGGCCGCCCGCGCGGGCCGGCCCGCCCTGGCGGTGGCATCCGGTTTGGCGGCCACCGTCTGGGCCTACGACCTGCGTCTCAAGCACACTTCCCTGGGCCCGGCCGCGATGGCCACCGCCCGCTCCCTCGACCTGCTGCTCGGTGCGGCCGCGACGGGGCGGTCGAGGACACCGGCCGCAGCGGCTCCGGCCGGGGCGTCGGGCCCGGGCCGGGCAGCCGCGGCGGGGACACCCGGAGCGTCGGCTACGGCTACGACGGCGGCTACCGCAACGAGGGCGGGCAACGCGACCACGGCCGGTACGGCCGGTACGGCCGGGAAGCCGGCTCCCGCGGGCCCGGTGGCCGCCAGGGGCCCGGCCGCGAGGACCCGGCGAACGGTGGGAGTCCCCGCCGCGACCGGAAGGACGGGCCCGGTGAGGATCCCGCGCCGCACCGTCTCCGCGACGGCACGTCCCGTCCGGGCCGCCCTGCTGCTCGGCGCGCACACCTACGCCGTCACCGAGGTCTCCCGCCACGAGGCCCGGGGCGGCTCCACCGCGGCGCCCCTCGCGGCGCTCGCCGCCACCGCCGCCCTCGGCGCCGCCGTCGCCCGCGACCGGCCCGCACCGCCGTCGCCCGGCAGGGGGGAGAGACCCGCGGCCACCGCGCACCGGCTCCTGCGGACCGCCCTCGCCGCCGCCTACCTGCGCACCGCCGCGGCCCCCCTCCTCCACGCCGCCCTCAACCCCTCCCCGCCCCTCACCCAGCGCGCCGTCGGCGGCGGCATCCGCGCCATGATCCCGTTCCAGGCGGCCCTGGCCGTGAAGGCAGGGGCGCCGCTCAGCGGACTCGCGGCCATGGCACTCGTCCCCCTCGCCCGGAAGCTCGCACGGAAGGTGAGCCCCACATGAGCCTCCGCCTCGGCTACGGCACCAACGGCCTGACCGACCTCCGCCTCGACGACGCCCTCGAACTCCTCGCCGGCCTCGGGTACGACGGCGTCGGGCTGACCCTCGACCACATGCATCTGGACCCCCTCGCCCCCGACCTCGCCGCGCGCACCCGCCACGTGGCACGCAGGCTCAGCTCGCTGGGTCTCGGCGTCACCGTCGAGACGGGCGCCCGCTACGTCCTGGACCCCCGGCGCAAGCACGGCCCCTCCCTCCTCGACCCGGATCCCGACGCCCGTGCCGCCCGCACCGCCCTGCTCGTCCGGGCCGTCGACGTGGCCGCCGACCTGGGCGCCCACGCCGTGCACTGCTTCAGCGGCATCACCCCGCCCGACACCACCGAGGACACCGCCTGGCAACGGCTGGCCGAGGCGTTCACCCCCGTACTGGACGCCGCCACCCGCGCCGGCATCCCCCTGGCCGTCGAGCCGGAACCCGGCCACCTGCTCGCCACGCTCGCCGACTTCCACCACCTGCGCATCCTGCTCGGCGACCCGGAACCCCTCGGGCTCACCCTCGACATCGGCCACTGCCAGTGCCTGGAACCCTCCCCGCCCGCCGACTGCGTCAAGGAGGCCGCGCCCTGGCTGCGCCACGTCCAGATCGAGGACATGCGCAGAGGGGTCCACGAACACCTGCCGTTCGGTGACGGCGAGATCGACTTCCCGCCGGTGCTCGAAGCCCTCGACGCCACCGGCTACACCGGACTCACCGTCGTCGAACTGCCCCGCCACTCCCACGCGGGGCCCGAACTCGCCCGGGACTCGATCGGCTTCCTGCGCCGTGCCGCACGGGCGACGGACGGAGCCGCACCGTGCTGAGCGACCGCAAGGAACTCGACGACCGGCTCCGCGGCGCGGCCAGGGCCTGGCTCGACGAAGCACTCGCCGAGGCGGCACACGCCGCCGCGCACCCCGGCGCGGACAGCGGCACCCCGCCCTGGGAGCTGCGGTTCGCCTCGGCGGGACGGCACTGCGGACTCGAACACGCCGACTCCGTACGCGCGCTGCTGCTCGTCGAGGCACGCGCCGGCCTGCCCGCCGTCACCAGGCTCTACGAGCGGGGCACCGCGGCCGAGCGCCGTGCCGTCCTCCTCACCCTGCACCGGCTGGACCTGGGACCCGCCGCGCTTCCCCTCGTCGAGGACGCCCTGCGCACCAACGACACCCGGCTGGTCGCCGCCGCCGTCGGCCCGTACGCCGCCGCCCACCTCGACGCCCACGGCTGGCGGCACGCCGTCCTCAAGTGCCTCTTCACCGAGGTCCCCGTCGAGACCGTCGACCGGCTCGGCGAACGCGCCTGCGGGGACGCAGAACTGGCCCGCATGCTGCGGGACTTCGCCGCCGAGCGCACGGCCGCCGGCCGCACCGTCCCCGACGGCCTGCAGACCGTCCTCGCCCTCACAGACCCGGTCCCCGCCCCCACGGAGGAGTCCTGATGCGCATCTTCGACCCGCACATCCACATGACCTCCCGCACCACGGACGACTACCAGGCCATGTACGACGCCGGGGTCCGCGCCCTCGTCGAACCCTCCTTCTGGCTCGGCCAGCCCCGCACCTCCCCGGCCAGCTTCTTCGACTACTTCGACGCCCTCCTCGGCTGGGAGCCCTTCCGCGCCTCCCAGTACGGCATCGCCCACCACTGCACACTCGCGCTCAACCCCAAGGAGGCGAACGACCCCCGCTGCACCCCCGTTCTGGACGCCCTGCCCCGCTACCTCGTCAAGGACTCCGTCGTCGCCGTCGGGGAGATCGGCTACGACTCCATGACCCCGGCCGAGGACACCGCCCTCGCCACCCAGCTCCAGCTCGCCGCCGACCACGGCCTGCCCGCGCTCGTCCACACCCCGCACCGCGACAAGCTCGCCGGGCTCCGCCGCACCATCGACGTCGTCCGCGAATCGGCCCTCGCCCCGGAGGCCGTCCTGCTCGACCACCTCAACGAGACGACCGTGCGGGACGCCCTCGACAGCGGCTGCTGGGCCGGGTTCTCCATCTACCCCGACACCAAGATGGACGAGGACCGCATGGTGTCGGTCCTGCGCGAGCACGGCACCGACCGGATCCTCGTCAACTCGGCGGCCGACTGGGGCAGGAGCGATCCGCTGAAGACCCGCAAGGTCGCCGACACCATGCTGAAGGCCGGATTCGACGAGGACGACGTCGACAAGGTGCTGTGGCGCAACCCCGTCGCCTTCTACGGGCAGAGCGGCCGGCTCCAGCTCGACATCACCGCCACCGACGCGCTCCACGAGGGCAACTCCATCCTCCGCGGCGGGGAGTGAGCGATGCGCTTCCGCCACCCCGACGGCTCCACCGTCCACCTGGCCTACTGCACCAACGTGCACCCCGCCGAGACCCTGGAAGGCGTCCGGGCCCAGCTGCGCGACCACTGCGAGCCCGTCCGCAGACGGCTCGGCCGCGACCGCCTCGGCATCGGGCTCTGGCTCGCCAAGGACGCCGCCCGCGCCCTGGTCAACGATCCGTCCGCCCTGCGCGCGCTGCGGACCGAACTCGAACACCGCGGCCTCGAAGTGGTCACCCTCAACGGCTTCCCGTACGAGGGGTTCGGAGCCGACGAGGTCAAGTACCGGGTGTACAAGCCGGACTGGACCGACCCCGAGCGGCTCGCCCACACCACCGACCTGGCCCGGCTGCTCGCCACGCTCCTCCCGGACGACGTCACCGAAGGAACCATCTCCACCCTGCCGATCGCCTGGCGCACCCCGTTCGCCACCGACCCGACGGCCGCCGGCACCGCGCGGAAGGCCCTCACCACCCTCGCCCAGCGACTCGACGCGCTCGCCGAACTGACCGGAAAGTCGATCAGGATCGGCCTCGAACCCGAACCGGGCTGCACGGTGGAGACCACCGCCGACGCCATCGGCCCCCTCACCGAGGTCGGCCACGACCGCATCGGCATCTGCGTCGACACCTGCCACCTCGCCACCTCCTTCGAGGACCCCGACACCGCGCTCGACGCTCTGGGGGCGGCCGGCATACCCGTCGCCAAGACCCAGCTCTCCGCGGCACTGCACGCGGAACACCCCCACCTGCCCGAGGTACGCGCCGCCCTGGCCGCCTTCGCCGAGCCCCGCTTCCTGCACCAGACCCGCACCCTCACCGCGGCCGGCCTGCGCGGCACCGACGACCTCGACGAAGCGGTCTCCGGCGGCGCCCTCCCCGACAGCACCCCCTGGCGCTCCCACTTCCACGTCCCCCTGCACGCGCCCCCCGCGCCCCCGCTCACCTCCACGCTCCCCGTACTCCGGTCGGTCCTGACCCGGCTCGTCGGAGGCCCCGCGCCCCTCACCCGGCACCTGGAGGTCGAGACGTACACGTGGCAGGCGCTCCCTGCCGCACTGCGTCCGCGCACCCGCGCCCAGCTCGCCGACGGCATCGCCGCCGAACTCACCCTCGCCCGCGACCTCCTGACCGACCTCGGGCTGAAGGAGCTTCCGTGACCACCACCGCACAGCCCACCCCCCTCCTCGTCCTGGACGTCGTGGGCCTCACTCCCCACCTGCTCGCGCACATGCCGAACCTGCGGGCCATGGCCCGAGCCGGCGCCCAGGCCCCCCTGACGACCGTC
Organism: Streptomyces sp. NPDC020780; assembly: GCF_044334475.1. Classification (NCBI taxonomy): domain Bacteria; kingdom Bacillati; phylum Actinomycetota; class Actinomycetes; order Kitasatosporales; family Streptomycetaceae; genus Streptomyces; species Streptomyces sp. NPDC020780. The sequence goes on from NZ_JBIRTB010000011.1 coordinate 155,479, forward strand.
CTGCCCGCCGTCACCTGTGCCGCCCAGTCCACCTTCCTCACCGGCACCACCCCCGCCGAGCACGGCATCGTCGCCAACGGCTGGTACTTCCGCGAGCTCGGAGACGTCCTCCTCTGGCGCCAGCACAACGGCCTCGTCGAGGGCGACAAGCTCTGGGACGCCGCACGGCGCGCCCACCCCGGCTACACCGTCGCCAACATCTGCTGGTGGTACGCCATGGGCGCCGACACCGACTGGACCGTCACCCCCCGCCCCGTCTACTACGCCGACGGCCGCAAGGAACCCGACTGCTACACCCGGCCCCCCGCCCTGCACGACGAACTCACCGACAAGCTGGGTACCTTCCCCCTCTTCCACTTCTGGGGTCCCGGCGCCGACCTCGTCTCCTCGCAGTGGATCATCGACGCCACCCGGCACATCCTCGCCACCCGCACCCCCGACCTGGCCCTGTGCTACCTGCCCCACCTCGACTACGACCTGCAGCGCTACGGCCCCGACGACCCCCGCTCCCACCGGGCAGCCACCGCGCTCGACACCGCCGTCGCCCCCCTCCTGGCCGACGCGCGCGCCCAGGGCCGCACCGTCGTCGCGCTCTCCGAGTACGGCATCACCCGCGTGGACCGGCCCGTCGACATCAACCGCGCCCTGCGCCGCGCGGGCCTGCTGGAGGTCCACACGCAGGACGGCATGGAGTACCTCGACCCCATGGCCTCGCGCGCCTTCGCCGTAGCCGACCACCAGCTCGCCCACGTGTACGTACGCCGACCCGAGGACCTCGAAGCGACCCGGACCGCCCTGGCGGACCTGCCCGGCATCGACCAACTCCTGGACGACGCGGGCAAGAAGGCCCACCACCTGGACCACCCCCGCTCCGGCGAGCTCGTCGCCGTCGCGGAGAAGGACGCGTGGTTCACGTACTACTACTGGCTCGACGACGCCCACGCCCCCGACTTCGCCCAGCTCGTCGAGATCCACCGCAAACCCGGCTACGACCCCGTCGAGCTGTTCATGGACCCCCAGGACCCCTACGTCCGGGTCAAGGCCGTCTCGGCGGTCGCCCGCAAGAAACTCGGGATGCGCTACCGCATGGCGGTCGTGCCCCTCGATCCCGCACCGATCCGCGGCAGCCACGGCCGCCTGCCCACGAGCGACGACGAAGGTCCGCTCATCCTCTGCTCCACCCCCCACGCGTTCACCGGCCGAGTCCAGGCCACCGAAGTGAAGTCCCTGCTGCTCCAGCTTGCCGGACTGCACTGACCATCCGTACCGCCCGCACACCGACAGGGAGACACGTGATCATGAGCCGCACCCCGAAGGACCCCGAGCTCGCGCACAGGCTCAGCCGCCGCAACGTGCTGGGTGTCGCCGCCGGTGCCACCGCCGCCACGCTCCTGGGCGGCGCCACCGCGCAGGCCTCGAGCCCGCAGGGCGTCCAGGGCGCTCAGGACGTCCAGGGCCGGGGCAAGGGCCGCCCCGTCCTGCCGCCCGGCCGCCTCGGCATCCAGCTGTACAGCCTCCGTGACAAGGTCTCCACCCTCGGCTTCGCCCCCGTCTTCGCCGAGCTGGAGAAGTACGGCTACGACGAGATCGAGTTCGCCGGATACACCCAGGGCTCCGCGGGCCCCCTCACCCTCGCCCAGCTCAAGCGGCTGGCCAAGGACCACGGGCTCAACCCGATCGGCAGCCACGTCGGCTACTCCGACGACAACAACCCCGGTGCCTACACCTTCGCCCAGAACCTCACCAAGGTCCTCGACGACGCCGAGGCGCTCGGCCTCAAGCACATCGGCACCGCCTCGGGGCCCTTCCGCTACGGCTCCACGGTGGACAGCTGGAAGCGGGCCGCCGAGGACTTCAACACCTACGGCGCCGCCGCCCGCAAGCGCGGCATGAAGTTCTACCAGCACAACCACGCCGAGGAGTTCTCCTTCGCCACCGACAAGCCGAACGTTCGCCTCTACGACGTCCTGCTCGCCGAGACCGACCCCGACCTGGTCTACCTGGAGATGGACATCTACTGGGCGTTCTGCGCCCAGTTCCGCTTCGGCAAGCGGGCGGATGGCACCCCGGCGCCCTTCAACCCCATCGACTACGTACTCAAGCAGCCCGACCGCTACCCCCTCTTCCACGTCAAGGACGGCACCAGGGACGACACCACCCGCGACGGCTACCGCATGACGGACGTCGGGGACGGGGACATCGACTACAAGAACTTCATCGGCCGGGTCACCACCCGCACGCACCGCGGCCGTACCTACCACCACTGGCAGACCGAGCACGACAACCCGGTCGAGTCGCTCGCCTTCGCCCGCAAGTCCAGCGAACACCTGCACGCGCTCCGCGAGGGCCGCTGCGGGGACTGACCCGCCGCGGACGACCGCGCCACAGCGGTACGGGGCCGGCGACGGCCTCCGTACCGCTGGGCGCCGGGCGCAGCCGGCGGCAGGAGTGGTCTCCCCTGCCGGAATGACGGTCGGAGGTGCTCCGCGTACACGACGGGCCACGCACCGTACATACGTCGCCGCGACCGCGTCCCGGTCGGCCACCCGCACCGGAGCGCACCGCACTGACCACGGGAAACGCGGGTGAAAGCGCCCCCGAACCCCTGGTATTGTTTTCTTTGTCGCCGCGGGGAACGCCCCGTGAACGGCAGACACCTTGTCCGGGTGGCGGAATGGCAGACGCGCTAGCTTGAGGTGCTAGTGCCCTTTATCGGGCGTGGGGGTTCAAGTCCCCCCTCGGACACCAGCATCAGCAGAGACCCCACTTCACGTGGGGTTTTTCTGTTTGTCAGGCTGTGGCGTGACCAACCACGTGACCAACCATGTGACCAACAGCCGAGCGAATCTCCAGGTCGGACCAGGGATGACAGGCCGGGTTTCGTGATCCTTCGGCAACGACCCCGTGGTTGCCGTGGTCCGGCCGGCGACGTACGGGACGGATCGAGACCCCCCGCTGTGCAGGTCGTCCGGGGAGGGTCAGTCCTTGCGGACACTGAGCAGATCGCCGGGCTGGCAGTTCAGTTCACGGCAGATCGCGGTGAGGGTGGAGAAGCGGATCGCCTTCGCCCGGTCGTTCTTGAGGATGGAGAGGTTGACCACCGTCACCCCGACCCTGGTCGCCAGTTCGGACAGGGTCATGCCGCGCTCGGCCAGCAGTCGGTCCAGGTGGACCTGGACCCGGTGCTCCTCTTCCGGTGGCATCAGACCAACCCCTCGGAATCGGCGCGCAGCGTCGTCCCGCGCCGGAAGACTTCTCCCAGCGCCAGGACGAGGAAAGCCAGCAGTGCGTACTCCCCGGTGAACGTGACCGAGAACGGGACCTGTTCGGCCATGGGGGTACCGCTCACCAGAATTTCTGTGGTGAGCGCCGTCAAAGCCGGGGCGAGGAGTGCCTGCACGAGCACCGCGAGTCCTATGACGCTCAGGTATCGGGCGTTCACCGGCACGAAGACGTCGCCACCGCGCAGGGTCCGGGCCATCTTGAAAAGGAGGGCCAGGATGAGGAGCAGGAGCAGGCTGCCGACGATCTCCGGCAGGGCGAGCAGCAGGCGCTGACCCACGTCGGGGCCGGCGAGGACGAGATCCGCCCGGTGAGTGCCGGTGAGGGTCATGCCGTACCCCTTCACCGCGTCGGTCACGGTTCCCGGTACCCGGGCCGCCGTCTCGACCCCAACCTCGCGGGTGTCCATCGGATCCGTCAGACCGGCCACCCCGAGGGCCGGAAGCAGGACTCCGAAGACACCGACCAGCAGAACAGTCAGGCCCAGAGCCGCCTCCAGCAACCGGCTGTCGGTCTGGCTCCACCAGGACTTGGCGCCCATGATCTCCCCCTGTCGATCAGCAGCATGCGTATTGTTTATCGATATTATCGAAAAACGATACGTCTGGTCAAGGGGATGTACCTGCACAGCGAGCCTGTCCGCCCTGGCGATCTCAAGGACCCGTGGCGCGAAGCCCGGCAGCCGGCCCGCGCCCGGCCGCGGGCTCGGAGTCCGCGGCCGGGGCGTGGGCGGCATCAGCCGGAAGGGGCCTTCGCCGTCGCCGGTTCGCTCAGGTGCACGGGCTCCGTGCCCGGCGCGCTGTGCCGCGCCGCCCAGTTCTCCAGCGCCACCCGGCAGGCGTGGTCGAGGTGGGTGAGACCGGCCAGATCCAGCTGGACGGGCCGGTCCTGCGGCAGGGCCTCCAGGCTGTCCAGTATCTTCGGCAGCCGCAGGAACGTGGCGTTGCCCGACAGCCGGGCCCGCACGGGCCCCGCTCCCTCGTCGTCGACGTCCAGGCTGATGTGTGACGCGTCCCAGGCCGTCTTGGCCACGGAGAGGGCCAGTCCGATCAGGACACCTTCGAACATGTTCACCGTCACGATCGAGACCGCCGTGACCACGAGCACCAGCACCTCGCCCCGGTGTCCGCGCCACAGGGCCGCGACGGTGCGCAGCGGGATCAGTTTCCAGCCCGCGTGGACGAGGATCCCGGCCAGGGCGGGAAGCGGAATGACGCCGAGGGCCGACGGCAGCAGCGCCGCGAACAGCAGCAGCCATACCCCGTGCAGGACGCGGGAGGCCTTGGTCCGGGCACCCGCCCGGACGTTGGCGGAGCTGCGGACGATGACCGCGGTCAGCGGCAGCGCACCCAGCAGGCCGGAGACGGCGTTGCCGGCGCCCTGAGCCATCAGCTCCTTGTCGTACCGGGTGCGCGGCCCGTCGTGGAGCCGGTCCACGGCGGCGGCGCTGAACAGGCTCTCGGCGGAGGCGATCAGGGTGAAGGCCAGCACGGTCCCGAGCACGCCGATGTCCGCGAGCTGACCGAGAGCCTCGCTTCCGGGCAGCTGGACGGCGCCGAACAGGCCCCGCACCTCGACCGTGGCGACGGGCAGGCTGAAGGCGAGCGAGGCGAGGGTGGCCAGTACGACCGCGGCCAGCGCGCCCGGGACGGCCCTGACCCGAGCGGGCGCCCGCTGCCACAGCACCAGCACCAGCACGGTACCGGCGCCCACCGCGAGCGACGTGAGCGCTTCGGCCCTGACTACGGCCCCGGCCAGGGCCTCCGGGAGGCCCGTCACCTTGTCCAGGCCGGAGGCCGGGGCCTTGATGCCGGCCGCCGCGTAGAGCTGGCCCGCGATGATCACCAGTCCGATCCCGGCGAGCATGCCCTCGACGACGGAGACGGAGATGGCCCGGAACCAGCGCCCCAGTCTCAGGGCGCCCATGACGAGCTGCAGCAGCCCTGAGGCCAGCACGATCACCCCGAGGGTGGCGAGCCCGTAGGCGCGCACCGCCTCGAAGACGAGGACGGTCATACCGGCGGCAGGCCCTGAGACCTGCAGGCTGCTGCCGCGCATGACGCCCGTGACGAGACCGCCCACGATGCCGGTGATCAGGCCCAGTTCGGCGGGAACGCCGGACGCGACGGCGACGCCCACGCACAGCGGCAGGGCGACGAGGAAGACGACGACGGAGGCGGCGAGATCGTGCCGCAGAGGGGACGATGCGAGGCGGTGGTCCATCCCGGCCCTCACCGCGTCCGCACGGTGTCGAAGGGCGTGTCGAAGGGCGTGTCGTGGGCCGGCAGGGGCCGCTGCCCGGGGTGTGCCGCGACCTGTTCGGGCAGCGGCTGGGTGTGTGCGATGGGGGGGTGCATACCAGTGGTTCCTCCTGGCGCGCGGATGGGTGCGCGTCGGCGTGCGTACGGGAACGGAGGCGGAGCAGGCACGTCGGCATGGCCCCACGACGCCGCACGCGAGGGTGCGCGGCGTGTGCGGTCGGGGCTTCGGTCCGGGCGGATCAGGGGTGACAGCGCGGCGAAGGCGAGGCACCCGAATTTGGTGGCCAGGAGCGGTCCGGGCGGGAGGGCCGGGGTCGGTGCGAGCCGCGGATCAGCTCAGCAGCGGAAGACCTGGAGCACGGCGGGGGAGGGGGAGACCGACGGTCCCGGAGCCCCGTACGGTTCGCCGGGGGCGACGAGTGCCGCGGTAACGGACCGGTCGCCGGCGGCGTCTGTGACCAGGGAGCGGGAGAGGTTTTCCGGGGCGGATCCGACGGCCGTGCGGTGGCGGTCCCGCGAGCACAACAGGCCGTGGGAGCCGCCGTCGTCGGCCGGCATGTCGCACGGGACCAGTTCCCGCCCGGTCTCCTGGGCACCCCCGTCCGTGCGGGCGTACGTGTGCGCAGGAGGGACGGGAGGGGACGCGGGGGTGTGGTGGGCGAATGCGGCGGATGCGTCGGATGCGCCGGATTCGGCGCGTGCGGACGGGGCGGGGAATTGCAGGGCGAGCAGGATTGCGGTCAGGAGCGTGAACACGAACCGGGCCGTCGCATCTCGCACCTGCGCCCCCTTCCGGACTCCGCTTCTTTCCCTGGACGCTAACAGGTGGGAAACATCTGGCGGGACAACCTCGTGTGAAGAGTCCGGAATTCGGCGGTGGAATGAGTGAAATCGACTGTGCCGCACGCTCTTTGAGTATGCAGCCTGCAGTCGGCGATGTCCTTCCCGTCTCCGTGGCGTCCGGGCCCCGGGTGGCCGAGCCCTTCTCAACTCCCCTCTGAGCAGCCGCTGTCGCTGTCCCGCCGTGCTCCTCCGCCGTCTCGAGCCGCTTTCTGACCACCTGTCCGATCGGCGCGGCTGTGGTGATTCCGAGGGGGCGTGAACAAGCACTGTGGGGAGCGGGCGGGCTTCTCCGGTAAACCGGCGCACCTCCCTTGTCGCGTACGAGTCCGGGAGTGCCGGGCGGACGGCGTCCGGAGTCGTCCGTCCGCCCGCGCGGATATGCGACGGCCATTCCCTGACGGTCATCGTCCGCCGGTGCTGTTCCCGCAGCTGTTCGTTTCCGCGGGGTTAACGCATTGCGGAGTTCCTGTGACGGCCGCGTCCGTATTCCTTTCCTCGCAGTCGGCTCTCCGTGTGATTCCTCCTGCGGCAGCCTGGGGCCGCGGGGCGGATGGGGCCGCCGTCGGCTGCCGTGCCGCGCGGCGCCCCCTGTGCGGGCGTGCCGTACCGCCTCCCCGCACCACCACCGGCCCCGCCGCCTCCCGGCGGGAGCGTGGAAGCCGCCCATCACGATCCGGTCTCGGACACGGGAGCAGGGGTTGTTTTCAGCCGTGTAATCGTTTCCAATCATCCGTGTAATCGATTCCACGGCTTGATCCGCTGGTTTCGAGGCTCGCGGAAACCACAAGGAGGTGGTCCGGAAATGGCGAGCATCAAGGATGTCGCGGCCCAGGCAGGAGTCTCTGTCGCCACGGTCTCCCGCGTCCTGAACAGTCATCCCTCCGTCAGCCCCGGGGCGCGCAGGCGCGTCCTCGCCGCCGTCGAGGCCCTCGGCTACCGGCCCAACGCCGTCGCCCGCTCGCTGCGCACCGACCAGACCCGCACGCTGGGCCTGGTCATCAGTGACGTACTCAACCCGTACTTCACCGCGCTGGCCCGCTCCGTGGAGGAGGAGGCCCGCGCCCTCGGCTACAGCGTGATCATCGGCAACGCCGACGAGCGGCCCGAGCAGCAGGACCACCACGTCCGCACGCTCCTGGACCGCAGGATCGACGGGCTCCTCGTCTCGCCCGCGGACGGCGACTCCCCGCTGCTCGGGGACGTCGCGCGCACCGGCACACCGATGGTCTTCGTCGACCGCTGGATGCCCGGGGTGGACGTCCCCGTCGTGCGCGCCGACGGCCACCGGGCGATCCAGGACCTGGTCGCCCACCTGTACGCCCTCGGCCACCGCAGGCTCGCCATCATCGCGGGCCCCGCCGCCACCACCACGGGCGACGAGCGTGTCGAGGCCTTCCGCGAGGCGATGCGCACGCACGGCCTCGCGCTGCCCGGCGCCTACATCGGCCAGGGGGACTTCCAGGCGGCCAGCGGCCGGCGCGCGACCGAGCACTTCCTGTCCCTTCCCGAACCGCCCCAGATCGTCTTCGCCGCCGACAACCTGATGGCGCTCGGCGCCCTCGACGCCATCCGGGCACGCGGCCTGCGCGTCCCCGAGGACATCGGGATCGCGGCCTTCGACGACATCCCGTGGTTCCTGCACACCGGCCCGCCGATCACCGCGATCGCCCAGCCGACCGGTGACCTCGGCCGTGCCGCCGTACGCGCCCTCGTCGACATCGTCGAGGGCCGGCCCCCGCAGTCCGTCACCCTGCCCGCCCGTCTCGTCGTACGCAGCTCCTGCGGCGAGCCGGCCCTGCCCGCACCCGACCCGAGGAGCAACGTGTGAGCGAGTCAGTGGAGTTGCTGCGCATCGAAGGCGTACGCAAGACCTTCCCCGGTGTCGTTGCCCTGGACAGCGTCGACTTCGACCTGCGCAGCGGCGAAGTGCACGTCCTGCTCGGGGAGAACGGGGCCGGCAAGAGCACCCTCATCAAGATGCTCTCGGGCGCCTACCGCCCCGACAGCGGCCGGATCTTCGCCCAGGGGCAGGAGGTCCGCATCCACGGCGCCCAGGACGCCGAGAAGCTCGGGATCGCCACGATCTACCAGGAGTTCAACCTGGTGCCCGATCTGACGGTCGCCGAGAACATCTTCCTCGGACGCCAGCCGCGCCGCTACGGCATGATCGACCGGCGGACCATGGAAGCCGACGCCGAGGTGCTGCTGCGCCGGGTCGGACTGCACGTGTCGCCCCGCACCAGGATCCGTGAACTGGGCATCGCCCGGCTGCAGATGGTCGAGATCGCCAAGGCCCTCAGCCTGGACGCCCGCGTGCTGATCATGGACGAGCCCACCGCGGTCCTCACCTCCGAGGAGGTCGACAAGCTGTTCCGCATCGTGCGGCAGCTGCGCGAGGACGGCGTCGGCATCGTCTTCATCACCCACCACCTCGACGAGATCGCCGCCCTCGGCGACCGCGTCACGGTGCTGCGCGACGGCCGGAGCATCGACCAGGTCCCCGCCTCGACCCCCGAGCCGGAGCTCGTCCAGCTGATGGTGGGGCGCAGCATCGACCAGCAGTACCCCCGCGAACGGCCCGAAGCCGGACAGCCGCTGCTCTCCGTGCGCGGGCTCACCCGCGACGGTGTCTTCCACGACATCAGCTTCGACGTGCGGGCCGGCGAGGTCGTCGGCCTCGCCGGACTCGTCGGAGCCGGCCGGACCGAGGTGGCCCGCGCCGTCTTCGGCGCCGACCCGTACGACGCCGGCACCGTCGACGTACGCGGCGAGCGGCTCGGCAAGCACGACGTGACCGCCGCCATGGGCGCCGGGATCGGCCTCGTTCCCGAGGACCGCAAGGGCCAGGGCCTCGTGCTCGACGCCTCCGTACAGGAGAACCTCGGCCTGGTGACCCTGCGCGCGGCGAGCCGCTCCGGCCTCGTCGACCTCAAGGGGCAGCGCACGGCCGCCGCCGGGATCGCCGAGCAGCTCGGCGTACGGATGGCAGGCCTCGGCCAGCACGTCCGTACCCTCTCCGGCGGCAACCAGCAGAAGGTCGTCATCGGCAAGTGGCTGCTCGCGGACACCCGTGTGCTCATCCTCGACGAGCCGACCCGCGGGATCGACGTCGGCGCCAAGGTCGAGATCTACCAGCTCATCAACGAGCTGACGGCCTCCGGCCACGCGGTCCTGATGATCTCCAGCGATCTGCCCGAGGTCCTCGGCATGAGCGACCGGGTCCTCGTCATGGCGCAGGGCCGGATCGCCGGCGAACTGACCGCCCACGAAGCCACCCAGGACGCCGTGATGGCCCTCGCCGTCAGCGCACCGTCCGCCACCGCACCCACCGAGAACGCAGAGGAGAGCCCCCGTGGCCACTGACACGCATCCGAGCAAGGCGGCCGCGGGCGGCGCCGGACACACCCTCCGCCGCCTCCTGCTCGACAACGGCGCCCTCACGGCGCTGGTCGTCCTCCTGGTGGCGATGTCGCTGCTCTCCGGCGACTTCCTCACCACCCAGAACCTGCTGAACGTCGGCGTACAGGCGGCCGTCACCGCCATCCTCGCGTTCGGCGTCACCTTCGTCATCGTCTCCGCGGGCATCGACCTCTCCGTCGGCTCGGTCGCCGCGCTCTCCGCGACCGTCCTCGCCTGGTCGGCGACGTCCGCCGGGGTCCCCGTCTGGCTGGCGGTCATCCTCGCCGTCGCCACCGGCATCGCCTGCGGCTTCGTCAACGGCGCACTCGTCGCGTACGGGAAGCTGCCGTCGTTCATCGCGACCCTGGCCATGCTCTCGGTCGCCCGCGGCCTGTCCCTGGTGATCTCCCAGGGCAGCCCGATCGCCTTCCCCGACTCCGTCTCCGTACTCGGTGACACGCTCGGCGGCTGGCTCCCCGTCCCGGTCCTCGTCATGATCGCGATGGGCCTGATCACGGCGCTCATCCTCGCCCGCACCTACATCGGCCGCTCGATGTACGCCATCGGCGGCAACGAGGAAGCGGCCCGGCTCTCCGGGCTGCGGGTCAAGAAGCAGAAGCTGGCCATCTACGCCCTCTCCGGCCTGTTCGCCGCCGTCGCGGGCATCGTCCTCGCCTCCCGCCTGGTCTCCGCCCAGCCGCAGGCCGCGCAGGGATACGAGCTCGACGCCATCGCCGCGGTCGTCATCGGCGGCGCCAGCCTCGCGGGCGGAGTCGGCAAGGCCTCCGGCACCCTGATCGGCGCCCTGATACTCGCCGTGCTGCGCAACGGCCTCAACCTCCTGTCGGTGTCCGCGTTCTGGCAGCAGGTCGTCATCGGTGTCGTCATCGCCCTCGCGGTGCTGCTGGACACCCTGCGCCGCAAGGCCGGTTCGGGAGCCGCGGCCTCCACCGGCTCCGCCTCACCGGGGGCGCCGGGATCGGGGCGCAAGGGGGCCGCGAAGGCCGGCCTCGCGGTGGTCGTCGTGGCCGCCGTCGTCGCCGCGGTCTCCTTCTTCAACTCCGGTTCCTCCGGTACCACCACCAAGGTGGGCATGTCGCTCTCTACCCTGAACAACCCCTTCTTCGTCCAGATGAAGGCGGGCGCCCAGGCGGAGGCCAAGGCCGCAGGGATCGATCTGACGGTCACCGACTCCCAGAACGACGCGTCGCAGCAGGCCAACCAGTTGCAGAACTTCACGAGTTCCCAGGTGGACTCCATCATCGTCAACCCGGTCGACTCCGACGCCGTGGGGCCTGCCGTGCGCAGCGCCGACAAGGCCGGCATCCCGGTCGTCGCCGCCGACCGCGGCGTCAACAAGGCGGACACGGCCACGCTCGTGGCCTCCGACAACGTGGCGGGCGGCAAGCTCGCCGCGAAGGCGCTCGCCGACAAGCTCGGCGGCAAGGGGGACATCGTCGTCCTCCAGGGCACCGCGGGCACCTCCGCGAGCCGTGAGCGCGGTGCGGGCTTCGCCCAGGGCATCAAGGCGTACCCGGGCATCAGGGTCGTGGCCACCCAGCCTGCCGACTTCGACCGCACCAAGGGCCTGGACGTCATGACCAACCTGCTCCAGGGCCACCCCGGCATCACCGGCGTCTTCGCCGAGAACGACGAGATGGCACTCGGCGCGGTCAAGGCCCTCGGCTCCAAGGCCGGGAAGTCCGTCTCCGTCGTCGGCTTCGACGGCACCCCCGACGGGCTGAAGGCGGTCGCCGTGGGCACGCTCTACGCGTCCGTCGCCCAGCAGCCGAAGGAACTCGGCAGGATCGCCGTGCAGAACGCGGTGCGGGCGGCCGACGGCAAGAAGGTCGACAGCATGGTGAAGGTGCCGGTCAAGGTCGTCACCCGGCAGAACGTCGCCGACTTCTCCTGACCGCACAGGCCCACGGAAGGCAGTAGTACTGATGTACGAGAACGAGGACTCCGCCCTCACCCGGTACGACCTCCTGGTCGTCGGTTCCGCCAACGCCGACCTGGTCGTCGACGTCGACCGCCGCCCCGCGGCGGGGGAGACGGTGCTCGGTTCCGACCTCGTCGTCCACCCGGGCGGCAAGGGCGCCAACCAGGCGGCCGCCGCCGCCCGCCTCGGAGCCCGTACGGCTCTGCTGGCCCGGGTCGGCGACGACGCCCACGGCCGGCTGCTGCTGGAATCGCAGCGGGCGGCGGGCGTCGACACCGGCGGAGTCCTCGTCGGCGGAGCCCCCACCGGGGTCGCCCTGATCACCGTCGACCCCTCGGGGGACAACAGCATCGTCGTCTCCCCGGGGGCCAACGCCCGGCTCACCCCGCACGACATCCGGGCGGCGGGCCCGCTGCTGTCCGCCGCCCGGGTCGTCTCCGTCCAGCTCGAGATCCCGCTGGACACGGTCGCCGAGACGGCACGCACCCTCGCGCCCGGCACCCGTCTCGTCCTCAACCCCTCCCCGCCGGCCCCGCTCCCTTCCGAGGTGCTGGCCGCCTGCGACCCGCTGGTCGTCAACGAGCACGAGGCCCGCTTCATGCTGGGTGAGGGCGCCGGAGCCACCCCCGAGTCCTGGGCACGGGACCTCACCGCGCTCGGCCCGCGCTCGGTGGTGATCACCCTGGGCGCGGGCGGCGCCCTGGTCGCCGACACCCGGGGGGGCGACCCGGTGCGCGTACCGAGCCCCACGGTCGAGGCGGTGGACACGACGGGAGCGGGCGACGCGTTCACGGCCGCCCTGGCCTGGCGGCTCGGCCTGGGGGAGGACCTCCCCGAGGCTGCCGCGTTCGCTGTCCGCGTCGGTGCGGCAGCCGTCACCAGGAAGGGTGCGCAGGCGTCCTTCCCGACCGCGGAGGAGGTCTCCGCACTGTGAAGAAGTCAGGCATCCTCAACCGCCACCTGGCAGGCGCCCTGGCCGCACTGGGCCACGGCGACGGCGTACTGGTCTGCGACGTGGGCATGCCCATCCCCGCCGGCCCCCGCGTCGTCGACCTCGCCTTCCGGGCCGGCGTCCCGTCCTTCGCGGAGGTCCTGGACGGCCTGCTGGACGAACTGGTCGTGGAGGGTGCGATAGCGGCCGACGAGGTACGGGAGGCGAACCCCGGGACGGCCCGCCTCCTGACCGCCCGCCTCCCCGGCCTCACCCACGTCCCCCACGAGACCCTCAAGTCCCTCACCGCCGGGGCCCGCCTGGTGGTGCGCACGGGCGAGGCGAGACCGTACGCGAACGTGCTGCTGCGGTGCGGCGTGTTCTTCTGACGGCCGCACACCGGCGACGTCCGGCCGGCCGACGGGGCCTACGTCGCCGGTGGTACGGGCGGGCACCCGGTCGTACGACCTCTGCCCGTTACGCCGCGGCAGCGGCCCGTCTACCGTCCTGGTCATGGATCGGACAGGAACCCTCGACGAGGCACTTCAGCGACTGCACGCATCGGGACCGGAACGGCTCGGGCGGCTGACCAACCACGCACCGATGGCGGTCGAGTCACTCGCGGCCCGAGGCCAGGCACACGCCGTACACCGGTGGCTGGACCTGTACGCCCCCAGGCTGGAGGAGTTCCCGTCCGGCACCGAGCCCGTCATCGCCGCCGACTGGCGGGCGGCGCTGGGTGATCCGCGCCGGGCCGCCGACTGGATCGGCTTCTTCTCCCGCGAGGTCGCCGAGCAACCCTGGCGCGACGTACTCGCCCGGTGGTGGCCGCGTCTCCTGCCCGGAATCTACGGAGGCTCGGCCCACCCCGTGATCCGGGTCGGCCACGCCGTACGTACCCTGCTGGCCGGCGGGGAGACCGGGCCTCGCCTGGACGAACTCGCCCACGGGCTCGGCTACTGGGCCGCCCGCCACCGGCCCGTGCCCGGCCTCGCCCCGCTGCCCGGCGCCGGCAGTGCCGCCGCCGCGCTGGACGCGGTGACGCCCCTCACCGACCGGACCGGCGGTTTCCCCGACCGGCTCGGACGGGTTTCGGGCCTGCCGGTGTGGGCGGCCGACGTCACGGACCCCGACGTGGCCCGGCTCCGCCTCACCGAACTGGTACGGGCGGCCACCCACCGGTATGCCACCCACGGCCACGGCGAACCCACGATGCTCGTCCACGCGGCGACCGCCCCCAACGCCGTGCTGCGCACCCTGCCCGCACTGCCGCGCGCCCTGTGGGTGCCGAGCCTGCGAGTGGCCTGGACAGCCTCCGCCGCGGTCACCGCGATGTATGCGCCGGATGTGCCGGTGCCCGTCACGCCGCCCGGCACCCTCACCGCCGAAGAGGTCGTCGAACGCGCCCTGGCGCATGGGGACGAGCACGTCATCAAGCTGACGGACACCGCCCTGGACACCGGCGACGGACAGGCCCTCGCGGCGGCCCTGCGCGCGATCGAGCTGAGCGAACCGCTGCGGTAGCCGGCTGCCGGTCACACCGTGCCCCGGTCCGGTCCTCCGGGTGCGCGCGTGGGGCAGGCCCGGCGGGACTCCCGCAGGAAGGTGGGCCACCCGCTCAAGCCGGGGGGTGGATGTGACGTAGCGTATCCATCTTGGGGGGCGTTCGCAGGTGGGCGCCGCATGGATCGTTGCGCGCCGACACCGAAATGCGGTGGGGCGCCGAGGAGTTCCTGGATGAAGCTCTGCTTCCTCGTCGAAGAGCTGTACCGGCATGACGGCATGCCACGTGATGTGGTCCGAAGGCTCAAGGCCCTGGGGCACGAGGTGGACGTCGTCCGGCCGGGCGATTCGCTGACGCGCGTCTCCGAGGACATCCAGGCCGGCACGCACGACGCCTGGGTCCTGAAGACCGTGTCCGGAGGTCCGGGGCTCACCCTGCTCGAAGCGGCCGCCGCCGTCGGCCTCACCACGGTGAACGACGCACGGTCCATCCGTTCCGTACGCGACAAGGCCCTCACCTCCGTCATCGCACGGCGGCACGGACTGCCGGTCCCGGTGACGTACACCGCGCCGAGAGCCACTCTCTTCGCCGGCGTCCCGCAGGAGCTCTTCCCACTGGTCGTCAAGCCCGCCGAGGGCAGCGCGGGCCGGGGGGTACGCCTGGTCGCGGACCCGGCCCGGCTGGCGCACGACGGCGAGGACGCGGGAGTAGGAGCGGACGGCCGGGACAGGGGCGTACGGCTCATCGCGCAGCCCTACGTCCCGAACTCGGGCGCCGACCTGAAGGTGTACTGCCTCGCGGGCGAACTCCACGCGACCCGGCGCCGGTCACCGCTGCACCCGCACCGCGAGGTCGAGGAGCGGGCCGTCCCGCTCCAGGCGGAAGTGGCCTCGGTGGTGACGCGGGTCGGTGAGGTCTTCGGGCTCGACCTGTACGGCGTCGACATCGTCCTCGGCCCCGACGGCCCCGTGATCGTGGACATCAACGACTTCCCCAGCTTCCGGCGGGTTCCCGACTCCGTGGCCAGGGTCGCCGACGCCGTCCTCGCTCTGGCCCGCAGCGGCCGGAGCGCCTGGGCGGGACCCGTCCGCCCGGAACCGCTCGTCCCCGCCCAGGCGCTTCCGCCGGATCCGGCGGGACTGACGCACGTACCGGGCGAGACGCTCCGGTGAAGGTCTGCCTGCTGACCGACAAGCCGGACCACCCGACGCTCGCCGCCGCGACCTCCCTCCTTGCCGGGAGAGGGCACGAGGTGGTGTGGCTGGACCCGGACGCCCCCGCGGCGGCTCCGGCCGGCGGGGACCTCGCGGACGTCTACCTCCTCAAGGCGCACACCCCCGCCGCGCTGGCCCTGGCCCGGTGCCTGGAGGCGAGGGGCGCCCGGGTGGTCAACTCCGCCTCGGCGACCGCGCTCTGCCAGGACCGGGGCCGGATCGCCGAGGTGGCCGAGCGCGCGGGCGTTCCGATGCCCGCCACCCGCACCCTGCGCTCGCTGTCCCTGCTCCGGCCGGGCGACGCACCGGCGCGGACCGCGTACCCGTTCATGGTCAAGAGCCGCCACAGCAGGCGGGGAGACCTCGTCGCCCGGGTGGACGGCCCCGACCGTCTGCGCGCACTCATCGGGACGTGGCCGGACGAACCCGTCGTCGTGCAGGAGTTCGTGGACAACAGCGGCTGGGACCACAAGGTGTGGGTGGTCGACGGACGCCTGTTCACACAGCTGCGGCCGTCGCCCGGTACGCCCCGGCCACCGGCCGGCCCCGTGGTCACCGACCTGCCCCCGGCCTGGGCCGAACTCGCCCTGCGCGCGGGGGAGGTCTTCGGCCTGGAGGTCTACGGCATCGACCTTCCGGACCGCGTGGGCGCGCCCGTCGTGGTGGACGTCAACGCCTTCCCGGGCATCCGGGGTCCCGAGGGGGCGCCCCGGGCACTGGCCGGCCTGGTCAGCGGACCGACGCGTACACGATGAGATTGTCGACGGGGTGCCCGGCCGCGTCGAAACCGCCGTCGCACGTGACGAGCCGGAGCACGGGCTCGCGGGTGGCCCCGTAGACCTTCTCGGTGGGGAAGGCGTTCTTCCTCACGGTCTCGGTCCCGGTGACCGTGAAGCGGGTCCGCCCGCCGTTCCCGTCGCGGACGACGATGTCCGCGCCCCGGGTGATCTTCTTCAGGTCGTGGAAGACGGCCTTGCCGAACCGGGTGTCGTTGTGGCCGATGATGACGGCGGCCCCGGGCTCACCGGGGACGGCTCCGCCCGTGTACCAGCCGGCCGTCATGCCCTTCTCGGCTGGCGGTACCTCCACCGTCCCGTCCTGGTTCAGGCCGAGCCGCATCAGCGGAGCGGTCACCGAGAGGGAAGGGACGGACACCTCGACCGGGGTCGCCGTCTTCGTGTCTTTCGCCGGGGCGCCGGCTTGCGCCGGCCCGTCGCTCTTGCCGGTGCCGTCCGTTCCGGCGGTCCGACCGGTGGAGGCGGACGGCGAAGCGGCGGCCGGCCGTGCCGCGTCGGGTGACGAGCAGCCGGCGACCGGGGCGAGCATCACCAGGGCGGTCAGCGTGGGCAGGACGGCCGTGCTCAGGACGTGCGTGGTACGGGACATGAGGGCTCCGTGCGTCGGGCAGGCGGGGGAACGGCAGGTGGCGCCGCCCCACGCGTGGGGCGGCGCCACCCGTGGCGGATCAGCCGTTGTGGTGCGTGGCGGAACGGCGGCGCAGCACGATCGTGCCCGCGCCGGCGAGCAGGACGGCGCCGGCGGCCGAGCCGTAGAGCGCGGTGGCGGAGCCGGTGTCCGCGACCGGACGCTCACCGGCGGCGACACCGCCGCGCGGCATCGGGCGCGTGGTGTCCGTGTCGGTCGCGGCCTGTGAGGGAACCGCCGTCGGCGCGGACGTCCTGGGCGCGGGCGAGGAAGTGGCCTGACGGTCGGCGGCCGGGGCGGCCGGCTTGGGCGCGTCGTCGGCGACCGCCGCGGCGGCGGGAGCGAGGACCGCGCCCGTGGCGACGAGGCCGAGCAGTGCGGTGCGCAGGAAGGAACGGGACGACATGGATACTCCGATTCCGGCCCGGCGTCGATGGTGCCCGCCACGCCGATGCGCGGCGGGCGCCGGGCACGCCGACAGCCTGGACCGGAGTTATGAGGAAACTGTCAGAGCGCTGTGTCCGTCGCATCAGGGCCGGAGGCCGGCAGCCGCAGGGTGAACACCGACCCCTCGCCCACCGTGCTGACCACGCCGGCGGTCCCGCCGTGTGCCTCGGTGAGCTTGCGGACGATCGAAAGGCCCAGACCGCTTCCGCCGGTGCGGCGGCTGCGGGACTTCTCGGCCCGCCAGAACCGGTCGAAGACGTACGGCAGGTTCTCGGGCGGGATTCCGGAGCCGGTGTCGGCGACCTCCACCGCCACCCCGCCGTCCTCGTCGGCGTACGCGCGCAACGTGACGCGACCGCCCGCCGGGGTGTGGCGCACGGCGTTGGAGACCAGGTTGCCCACGGCCTGCCGCAGCCGCACGGGATCGGCGGTGAGCGTGAGCGCCGGCGTGTCGGCGGCGACCGTCAAGGTCTTCTCCGCCGCCTCCGCCTGTGCCTGGTGGGCCGCCGCGACATGGGCGAGCAGGCCCAGGATCCGTACCGGTTCCGGATGCAGGCGCAGTACGCCGGCGTCCGCCGCCGACAGGTCCTGGAGGTCGTCGATGATGTGCTGGAGCTGGACGGCCTCCTCCAGCAGCGAGGAGACGAACGCCGCGTCGGGGGCGGCGACTCCGTCCTGCGCCCCTTCGAGCCAGCCCCGGATGTTGCTCAACGGCGTCCGCAGCTCGTGGGCGACGTCACTGACCATCACCTTGCGCTGTTCCTCCAGCCGCGCGCGGTGCGCGGACATGTCGTTGAAGGCGGTGGCGAGCCGCCCGATCTCGTTGTCCGAGGTGACGACGACCGGTTCGGGTGCGGCGGCCACGCCGTCCCGCATGCGCTGGGCGGCGCCCGTCAGCGCCCGCAGCGGCCGTACGAGCCGGATCCCGGCGAAGAACGAGGCGCCGACGGTCAGGGCCAGGACGAGCGCGGCGACACCGGCGATCCTGGCCGTGTTCGCCGGGGAGAGGTCCAGGCCGGGGACCGACGTCCCGCCCGGGTCGCTGACGAACAGCAGGGCGGGCGCGGCGACGTAGGAGCCGAGCTGTTCGCGCCGTGCCGTACCGACGCACGAGTCGACGGCCCGCTCGTCGGCACTGTCGCGGACCGTGGGCGCCGTGGGGACCGTCGTGGGCGCGGGCGCGGGCACGGGAGTCGGCCGGAGCAGGGAGCCCCGGGTGGCCGCCTCCCGGGGCGCCTGGACCGGCTGGTCCGCCTCGTCCCTGGCGACCGGTTCCGCGGTGGCCGATCCGTGGTCCGTGCCCCACGCCAGGTCCAGGCCGAGCCGCACGGGTTCGCGGCCCTGGCGGTCCAGGCAGGCGTCGACGAGGGCGTTGAGAGCGGTGAGCGCCCTCTCCTCCGTGCCGGTCGGACTGTCCAGCGCCTCGGTCGCACACCGGGTGCCCTCCAGCCGCCCGGGGTCGTTCCCCACGAGCTGGATGCGGGGGCGCCCGCTCGTGGTCTCGACGACGTCCGAGGCGATCCCGTTGCCGTTGAGGCACCGCACGGTCTCCTCGGCGGTGCGGCGCAGCGACGTCCTCTCCGCCCGGGGAAGGCGGAAAGGGCCGACAGCCCGGGGGTCGACACGGTCGTTCCTCGAAGTGAACGCCCCGCCGGGGCCGGACAGTGAGACGGCCACCGGTGTACCGGCCGTCGGGGCCGTGTCCACCGAGAGGGGGTCCACCACCGCCGACGCCTGCGGTGGCAGGTCCGGCGGGGAAGGGGAGGGGGCGGCGGAATCGGCGAGGATCTCCCGCCTCTGCGTGGTCAGCGTGATCCGGCGGTCCGAGGCGTCGGCCAGCGCGCGCACCGTCGCCCCGACGCCGTCCCAGGTCGGGTGCTGCGCCGCGTAACCGAGCAGGGTGTCGTGGATCCGGGCCCCCGCGGTGAGGTTCTCGCCCTGCTCCTGTTCGATCGCCCCGGACGTCGTCTGCACGGCCAGCCAGGCGGTCGCGGCGACCGAGCAGGAGGCCACCAGCGCCGAGACGGCCAGCATCCGGCCCAGCAGGCTCTTGCGCAGCGGCAGTCGGCGGCCGTCCGCCCCGCCGCCCTCAGCGCGCCGACGCACGGGAATGCCCCTTCCCGGGGTCCGTCAGCTTGTATCCGACGCCGAAGACGGTCAGCAGCCGTACCGGCCGCCGGGGCGCGGGTTCTATCTTCTTGCGCAGGTTCATGATGTGCACGTCGACGGTACGGCTGCTGATGTATCGGCCGAAGCCGTGCAGTTCCGCGAGAAGTTGCTCACGGGTGAAGACCCGGTCGGGTTCGGCGGCCAGTGCGGCGAGGAGCCTGAACTCCCCCGGTGTGCAGTCGACATGGACGCCGTCGACGGACACCTCGTGACGTACGGGATCGACGGCCAGCGCCCCCACCCGCAGCGTCCCGTCCTCCCGCACCGGGTCCTGCCCCCGGCGGCTGCGCCGCAACAGGGTGCGCACGCGGGCCATCAATTCGCGTGGACTGTACGGCTTCGTCATGTAGTCGTCGGCGCCCAGGTCCAGCCCTAGCAGCAGATCGTCCTCCGTGGACCGGGCGGTCAGCATCAGGACCGCCAGCTCCCGCTCCTCGGACCGCAGGACACGCACCACGTCCAGCCCGTCGGCCCGCGGCATCATCACGTCGAGGATGAGCAGGTCGGGCGCCTCCTGCCGGACCTGCTCCAGCGCGGTGAGGCCGTCACCGACCACGGTCACCGCATGCCCCTCGCGTTCGAGGTAACGGCGTACGAGCTCGGCTTGTTTCACGTCGTCTTCCGCGACCATCACATGTGCGCACACGCCGCGATCGTAGAGGAGTCCGGCCGGCGGCCCGCTTCCCCGTGCGCGCGAGCGGTCATCGCCGGCGTGTCCGCCGCCCGCTCCGTCCACGTCCCCGCGGTGGGCGCCGCCCGCGCCACGGGCCGGGCGAAGACCACGAGCCGGAGCAGCGCGAACCGCCCGACTCCGGCGAGCGCCGAGGCCGACAGGTAGACGCCCTGCTGGACGAGAGCCGAGGAGGCGGGCCGTAGGGTGAGCAGGGTGAGGAGAGCACCCGTCGTGAAGGCGTAGCTCAAGGCCACGGTCAGCCCGGACTGCAGGTGCACGCCCCAGCCCCCGCGCCCGCTCCGGAACGAGATCCGGCTGTGCAACTCGGTCGCCACGACCGTGGACACCACCGTGACGAGGGCGTTGGCGACCACCATCGGTACGGGACCACTGAGCAGCACGAGTATCCCGCTCGCGGCCAGACCCACTCCGCCGCCGCAGACGGCGAAGCGCGTGAAGGCCGCGACGAGCGAGTGGGCCGTGGGTGGGGGCCGGTCGTGGGGTCGCTGTGCAGGGGCGGTCACGGAAGAGCCTCCGGGGATCTGGAACGATGCCTTGATTCCACCGCACAGCCCACCACCGCACATCATCCGCACGACCCGGCCCGTCCCCGACTTCCCTGAGGGGCATCACCCAAGGGGCGAGGGGAGCGGATCCCGGCCCGCGATCCAGACACCGACGAGGGAGCACGACGAGTGACCGGCGACAACCGCACCGGACCGCCCAGTTTCGGCAGCGAACGCGAGACGCTGCGCGCGTTCCTCGACTACCACCGCGCGACCCTCGCCATGAAGTGTGAGGGGCTGACCGACGGCGAACTGCGACAGCAGTCGATGCCACCGTCCTCGTTGTCGCTGCTCGGGCTCGTACGGCA
Source organism: Streptomyces sp. NPDC020780 (assembly GCF_044334475.1). Lineage (NCBI taxonomy): Bacteria > Bacillati > Actinomycetota > Actinomycetes > Kitasatosporales > Streptomycetaceae > Streptomyces > Streptomyces sp. NPDC020780. Next base: position 176,443 of record NZ_JBIRTB010000011.1, read on the forward strand.
CATGGCGGAGGTGGAGCGTGCGTGGTTCCGTCGAGTGTTCGAGGACAACGACGCGCCCATGGTCTGGTCCGACGAGGTCGACTTCCAGGCGGCTTACGACGCGAGCGCGTCGACCAGGGCCGAGGCCTTCACCGCGTGGGAGGCCGAGGTGGACCGTTCGCGCCGCATCGAGCGGGAGTCCGAGTCCCTGGACAGGGCCGGACACCAGCCGAGGTGGGGCCAGGAGGTGTCCCTGCGGATGGTGATGGTGCACGTGCTCCTCGAGTACGGCCGTCACAACGGACACGCCGACCTTCTGCGCGAGGGCGTCGACGGCGTCGTGGGAGCCTGAGCCCTTGGTGTGCCGTGTGCCGTGTGCGGTCGTCGGCCGTCACGGCAGCAAGGGGCGCCCCTCCCGTGCCGCCGCGAAGTGCTCGGGTCCGAGCGCGTCCTCGCCGTACTTCTCGGTGAACGCGCGGACCCTGCCCAGAGGGGAAGCCGGGTCCGGAGCGTCCTCGCTCACCGTGACACCGAGAACGATCTCGGCGAACGCGATACCTACCTGCTGCGGGTCGTCCCCGTCCTTCATGTCCATACGGGAACTGTAGGACGGGGGTCTGACATTGATACGCGTAGCGGGTTCCGGTGGTCGTGGCTCAGGGGCTGACTGACGTCCTGCTGGGCCGTCCTGCGACTGTTCCGTCCGGCTGCCGGGACTCGTTCGGCCGCTCGTTTCCGCGGCCGGCGCAGGGCGCCACGTGAAGTGGCCGGTGGCGCTGGACCGACCGGGCCGTGACCCCGTCCGCCTCCTGTCGTTGACCAGGCGTCCGCCCACTCCGCGTGGTGCTGCACCGGGCGGCGCGAGGGGGCAGGCAGTGCGGACCGGTGACAGGGTGCACGGCATCCACGACGCAGACGGGCGGCGCCGGGGGACCGGTGCGCGTGCTGACGGGCCGCTCCACCCGGACCCGACCGGCGTGGACACCCGGCCGACCGGCCGGGCCGCCGGACCGCTGCCGTGGCTCGCGGCCGTCGCCGTGGTCTCTCTCGCCGTCCAACTGGCTTTCGTCGTACCGGGGTCGGGCCTGGCCTGGGACGAGACCGTCTACGTCAGCCAGGTCGGCGGCAACGCCCCGCCCGCCTTCTTCAGCGCCCCCCGCGCCCGTGGCATCTCGTACCTGGTCGCACCCGTGGCGGCCCTCACCGCGTCCACCACGCTGCTGCGGGTCTACCTCGCGCTGCTGTCCGCCCTCGCCCTGGCCGGCGCCCTGTGGATCTGGCGCGGGGTGCTGCCCGTGCCCGTACTCGCCTGCGCGGGCGCGCTGTTCGCCGGGCTGTGGCCCACCCTGTACTACGGCCCCGCCGCCATGCCGAACCTGTGGTGCGCCCTCGGCGCCCTGGCCGCTGCGGGCTGGACCGTCCGGGCCCTGCGCGGTGCGGGCGGGCGCGCGGAGCCGGCCGGTGCGGGAGTGGCCGTCGCCCTGGTCGCGCTGATGCGGCCCGCCGACGGCTTCTGGCTGGTGCTGCCGCTCGCCCTCGCCGTGCTGGTCCCCGGGCGGCGCCGACCGGACGTGTGCGCGGCGCTCGTCGGGGGACTCGTGGCGGGGTGCGCGCCCTGGGTGGCCGAGGCGTACGCACGGTACGGCGGCCTGAGTTCCCGGCTGCGCCGGGCCGGAGAGATCCAGGGCGGGCTCGGCTGGAACGTCGCCGTGGAGGACCACCTGCGCGCGCTGGCGGGGCGGACCCTGTGCCGGCCCTGCGATATTCCGTGGGAGAGTCCGGTCACGGCGGTGTGGTGGGCCCTACTGCCCCTGGCCGCAGTCGGCGGGGTCGTCGCGGCCCGCCGGGCCGGGCGGGGTTCCGTCGCCCTCACAGCGGCGGCGGCGGGGGTGTCGTCGGCGGTGCCCTACCTGCTCCTGGTCGACTACGCCGCACCGCGCTTCCTGCTCCCCGCCTACGCGTTGCTGGCCGTACCGGTGGCCGAGGGCGTGGTCTGCCTGTTCACCCGGGGGCGACGGGCGCGGCGGCCGGCGGGCCTCGTCGTGCTCTCGCTCGTCCTGGCGGGGCACCTCACCGTGCAGCTCTCCGTCCTCAGCCATGTGGTCCGCACGAGCCGTGCCACCACGGCCGGCTTCGCCGCGGTCGCCGGCGCGCTGAACCGGCAGGGGGTACGTCCGCCCTGTGTGGTCAGCGGCGACCAGGCCGTCCCGATCGCCTACTACGCCGGCTGCGCCTCCCGCCAGACCGGTGGCCACGACGCGAGTGTCACCCCCGAAGCCCTCCGCGAGGCGGCGCGTGAAGTCCCCACGGTCGTCCTCGTGTCCGGTGGCGCCACGCCGCCCGACCTCGTCGCCGGCCGTCGCCCCGTCTCTTTGCCCGGCTTACGCGGCGCGGGGGATCTCCGCGGCTACCTGCTGTCGGCCCGCCCCGGAGCCACCGGGGACGACCGGGGGAGGTACCGCTCGGCGCGGGCGGTCACCCTGCCCTGAACAACCTGAACAAGGGTTCCACCACGAGGAGTACGAGCATGACGAGAACGACCAGGGCCCATCCCAGCGGGCTCGTCCCGCGTCGTCCGGGCCGACGCCCCTGAAGGGACTCGGTACCCGGTCCCGTACGCCGCGCAGCGGCCGTTGCGCCGTGCTGCTTCCCCACCATGACTGCGTCCTCCGGGTCTCTGTCGGCCCGCCCGGGTGCGGGCCCTGACACGGGCCCGGAGGCGTCCGGCAGGACACCGGCTCCGGTCGGGCCGTCGGGCCCGAGCGTACCGGCCGCCCGCCGTTTCCCGGGGGGCGCGGTCGGCGTACTCGCCAGGGTGGCCGGGCGCTCGGTCAGCCGGACGGGGGCATACGGATGGCGGCTATGTCGAACTGCAGCCGGAGCTTCTCGCTCACCATGGCCCCGCCTTCCGCCAGTCTGGCGTTGTAGGTCAGGCCCCAGTCGGAGCGGTTGATGGTGGTGGTGCCGTCGAATCCGACCCGCTCGTAACCGAACGGGTCGGTCACATGACCGATGTAGGTGAGTTCCAGGACCACGGGGCGGGTCACGTCCCGGATGGTGAGGGCGCCGGTCATGCGGTAGACGTCCTTGCCGGCGAGTTCGACACCGGTGCTCGTGAACACCATCCGCGGATACCTGGCGGCGTCCAGGAAGTCCCGGCCGACGAGGTGCGCGTCGCGTTGTTCCACCCCGGTGTCGACGCTGGCCGTGGACAGCTTGATCTCGGCGGTGGACCGCTCGGGGTCGAGCCCGTCGAAGTGGAGGCGGCTCTCGTACTCCGGGAAACAGCCGCGCACCGTCGTCACCATGGCATGCCGCACGGAGAACCCGATCCTGCTGTGCGCAGGGTCGATCACCCACTCACCCGTGAGAGCCGCCAGGCCGGGGTCCGGCAGCACAGCGGCCCCGGAGGCCGCAGGAGCTGTGGACAGCCCCGCCCGCCGGGGTGAGGAGTTGCGGCTGAAAAAGTTCATGAGGCAAGTAGGTACCCCCGCGTAAGAATCACTCGCAAGGCCTCACCAGAAGACCCGACCAAACGGGGTCACACCTTCACATGTCGGCAGACCGGGTGCGGGCATGCGTCACGGAGAGTGAGAACCCGGAGGGGGGAGCCCGGGGCCGGGCGACCGGTGACCGCCGGTACTGCCCCGCCTCGGCGGGGGCGACAGCGGCACGCCAGGGCTGACATCGGTTCGCGCCGCCCAGGTCGCCTCGCGCGGGTCACCTGACGCCCGGCGCTCGCGTGGGTCTGCCGAGGGCGGTCAAGGAGAAGCGGCGGCGCGCCGGTCGGCGAGAACGGGACGGGCCAGGGGGACAGGTGCACCGCCCCCTGGCCACGACCGGTGAGGTCAGCCGGCCCAGACCTCGGCCTCGTCGGCCGGGACGGTGGTGGCGAGCTTCAGTTCCTTGCGGGCGGCGACCGTGCCGTTCGGGTCGATGCCGGTGAAGGCCGGGTCGTAGGCGAGGAAGAAGGCGTCCGAATCTCCGGCGGTCGAGGCCTTCTTCCAGTTGTCCGCGGCCTTCTCCAGCGTCGAACGGAGCTTGGTGGTCTCCGGCTGCTGGATGCCCTCCAGGGCCGTGACGTGGGTGGCGAGTGCGTCGGCGACGGCCTTCGCCTGCGCCTTGTAACCGGGGAGGTCGTCCTCGACCTCCCCTTCGGGCTGGGTCATCCAGAGAGCGTCGTAGACGGCGTTCGCGCCCTTCAGGTACGCGGTCTGGTCGGCGGTCAGGGGCTTGCTCTTCAGGGTGCCGGAGAACGTGCCCGACTCCTTGGTGTACGCGCAGCTCACAGCGCGGTCACCGGTCGCCCAGCTCTCCTTGGTCGGGTGGTAGTAGAAGACGGAAACGCCCTTGGGCAGAGCCCAGGTGTCAGGGGTGAACTTCTGCGCCTCGACCGGGCAGCGCTCGTCGGCGATCACCGAGACCGCGTCGTCGCCCGGGAATTCCTTCTTGTCGATCGAGAACTCGCCGACGACCTGGCCCTGGTGCGCTTCCTCGCAGGGCACGATCTCGATCGCGGCTTCCTCCTGCACGCCCTCCCCGGCCGGCTTGGTGTTCGGGTTGTAGCAGTCGCCGGTCTCGAGCGAGAAGACCGACCGCTGACGAGCAACCTTCTTGGCCCCGTCCTTGGCACCGTCGATGGCATCGGAGACGTCGGAGCATCCCGTGGCGCCGACCGCGACAAGGGCGACCAGAACGGATATGCGGCGCAGAGAAAGGGACATGACACCCAGAGACATGACGTGTGCATCCTCAAACAGAGATCTTACGAATGAATGTGCGCATCGTATGGCACCCCTGTGACAGTCCGGTGCACGGGCGCTGCGAGGCCTGGGACCTCCTCCCACGCGGCTCCCGCCGGGGAGGGCGAAACCCACGAAGGGCAGGCGGCGGACGACCGGCCGCAGGAGCGGGGCGTACGGTGCCGATGGCGTCACCATCCCTGCGGAACGGGCCGCCGGGCCCCCGTTCTCAGACCTTCAGCTGGGTGAAGCGGACACGGGGGCGATCCGTGCCGGGGCCGGGACGTCCAGCGGCTGCGCGCAGGTACGGTCCCACGCGTCCCTGGGCCGGGGAGCATACGGCGGTCGGCCTCTTCCGCGGGGCGGCTCCCGGCACCGGCCCACCCACGGCTCCGCGTACCTCGGGTACCTTGCGTACCTCGCGCACCTTGGATACCTCGGGTACCGCGCGCACCGGCCCGGGCTGGCCGGGCGCCGGCCGGACGCGGTGCCCGGCCGTTCTGCCGTACCCGCTCGCTACGCTCGGACCATGAGCGTCTCTCTCTACTACCGCGCGAGCCGGGCGGTGCCCCTGACGGCTGCAGAGGCAGCCGCTGTGGCGCGCATCGTCGCCGCCCACAGGTCGGCCTTCCCGTACGAGGACGAGGAGAGTCTGTACCTGTACGACGGTGATGGCCGGGAGCCGTCCGAGGTCCTGGCCGGGTCCACCAAGGTGCCCTTCGAACCGGACCGGATCCTGCCCGTCCTCGACCATGTGCTGGGTTCTGTCAGCGAGTTGCGCCGTGCGCTGCCGGGAGCGGAGTGGCACGTGCACATGGACGACCTCGACGTCCCCTGGGACGGGTCCGAGGGCTACGCCTTCCCCGGCATGCGCGACGCGGACCTCGCGGCCGAGCTGGACTCCCTCTGAGCGGGCGTTCGAAGAACGCGTTGCCCGCTTCAGCTCCCTGACCTCCTTCTTGAGGGCCTTGAGCTGGGCGGATAACTCAGTCGTGGTCCCGGTCCGGGCGCCGTCGGTCTCGGTCTGCCGCACCCCGTCCGCGGGGAATCCGGCCGGATGTCGAGCTTCGCGCCCATCGACCGGATCGCCGCGGAAGCGGTCGCGTACGGATGACGGGTCTTCAGGACCGGAGGCACGGCCCGCTCATCGAGCTCCTTCGGGAAGTGCTCCGCCGTAACGGGCTTAATCCGCCGAAGAATCGGGCCTCGATCAGACCCGGAACGGTTCAGCCGCTTCCGACCACGGCGCTGACCCGTTCCGTGGGCGTGCCGCACCTGGGCTGGGCCGGCAGTGTCCGAAAGGCGGTGCACCTGCGGATCGGCGGCGAGGGCGTGGGCTCCGGGCCCACCGCCAGGTCCGAGGCCTCCGGGTGCGGGCGCCTGATCCTGAGGGGTGTCCGGCAATTTCCGGCGGGCGCCCGACGACAGCAACGGCACATCGCCGCGTTGTCGGAACGTCCCCGCACATCCCGTATGCGGATGCTCCTCCGCCGTGCGATGCACCGCATCCGACGCCGCGCGCTGATCCCCCGGGAAGTGCGGGACAGTCCTTCGGCTCCGGCCGGCGGATCGACCCCGACCATGTACGCCGAGCCGCCCCGTTTCGCCGCCTTGAGGACCACCGTCGAACCGCGCCGTCCGGCGCGCGGCTGGGCGAGCGCCCGAGGCGCCGACACGCGAACCCGGCACCGGCGAGTGGGCCGGCGCCGCAGGTTGCGGGCCCTGTGCGACCTCCTCGGCGCGGGACGCCGATCGGGGTGGTCGTTTCGAGCGGTTCGTGGTGAGCTCAGCTGAGATCGCCGCCGCCACGTCTCGACAATGTGTCGTTTCAATCGGTGGTGCCTAGGGGCTCGGCGGCATGGATGCCCACCTGGGCTGGGCTGAGTGTGGTGGCCGATGTTGTCCGAACCCTTGACTTGTGACGGCCGCCACATCATTTTTGGAACGTTTCACCTTGCGGCGGGGAGCCGCGAGGGCCCCCTCTTGCCACGAAAGGTCCGTCGGCATGATGCCTTCCAGACCAGTTGCCGCACACCCAGTCCCACCCGCCGCCCCAGCGGGGCGCCGGTTCTTCGCGCTGCTCGTGGCCCTCGTCATGGTGGCCGCCGCCTTCCTGGTCGCGGACCCGGCAGCCGGTGCAACGAAGGAGAACGGCCTCGCGGTCGGCTCTCTCCAGACCAACGCCCGAACCGAACCGCTCGGCATCGCGGGCAACGCCCCGACGTTCAGTTGGAAGACGACGTCGAGCGCCCGTGGCATGGTGCAGAGCGCGTACGAGGTCCGGGTCGGCACGCGCGCAGCCGCCGACGACGTGTGGTCCTCGGGGAAGGTCGGGTCGAGCGACCAGCTCGACGTGCGGTACGCCGGGCCGGACTTGGCCTCGCAGACCCGCTACTACTGGCAGGCCAGGGTCTGGGACGGTGAGGACGAGGCCGGCGACTGGAGTGCCCCGAGCTGGTTCGAGACCGGCATCCTGGACGCCGCCGAGTGGACCGGCGACTGGATCGGCAAGTCCGCCGGCGGCGAGATGGACAAGTGGACCGACTACACCACGGATGTCGACTTCACCCTGGACAACCTGGCGTTCGGCGTCTACCTGCGCGCGTCGGACACCGCGAACGCGTACATGTGGCAGGTCAGCACCGCCGACGGGACCGCGGTCCCGAAGTTCCGGCCGCACAAGAAGGTCAACGGCGGCTACTCCCTGCTCGGGAACATCCCGATCACGACCCTGACATCCGCCCAACTGCTCACCGGCACACACCGCCTGTCGATCACCCTCGACGGCTCCACGATCACCACGAAGCTCGATGGCGCCGAGATCGACAGCCGCACCGACGCCACGTTCGCCAAGGGTTTCATCGGTTTCCGCCAGGACCTCGCCAACGAGGGACCCGAGACAGCGCACGTCCATGCGGTCAAGGTCACCGCGAAGGCCGGCGACGTGCTGTTCCGGACCGACTTCTCCGGTCCCACGAACCCGTTCACCGGCGGCACCCCGACGCCGGACGGCCTGCTCGTGGAGAAGAAGCTCGACGCGATCCTGCGGACCAGCGACAGCAATCTGCCGCTTCTGCGCAAGGAGTTCACCACCGCCCCCGGCAAGACGGTCGCCCGGGCCAGGGTGTACGCGTCCGCGCACGGCGTCTACGAGCTGCAGCTCAACGGCAAGAAGGTCGGCGACCAGTTCCTGGCCCCTGGCGACACCGACTACAGGAAGCGCATCCAGTACCAGACCTATGACGTCACCGATCAGCTCGCCGACGGCCGGAACGCGATCGGCGCGGAGCTCGGAGACGGCTGGTGGGCGGGCAAGGTCGGCATGTGGGGCCCGGGCATGTTCGGTAACTCGGTCGGCCTGATCGCGCAGATGCGCATCGACTACACCGACGGCACCCGTCAGGTCATCAAGACCGACGCCACGTGGAAGAGCCACTCGGGTCCGTACGCGGCTGCCGACAACATCGACGGCGAGACGTACGACGCAGGGGCCGAGCAGCCCGGCTGGGACCGCCCCGCCTACGACGACGCGGCGTGGAACCCCGCCACGGTCGGCCCCTCCGACACCGCCAAGCTGGTGCCGCAGCCCGATGAGCCCGTGCGCGCGACCGGCGAGCTCCCGGCACTCACCAGGACCAGTCCTTCCGCCGGTACCTACATCTACGACCTCGGCCAGAACATGGTCGGCGTCGCCCGGATGCGCCTGCAGGGCGTCGCGGGACAGACGGTCAGGATCCGCTACGGCGAGGTCCTCAACAAGGACGGGAGCCTCTACACCGCCAACCTCCGCGCGGCCAAGGTCACCGACCACTACACGTTCAGCACGAGCGGCACGGTCGTCTACGAACCGAAGTTCACCCAGCACGGCTACCGCTACCTCGAGATCTCGAATGTCACGAGCGCACCCGGACTCCGCGATGTCACCGGCGTCGTCTGGGGCTCCGATCTCACGGCGACCGGAACGCTGACGACCTCCGACACGATGCTCAATCAGCTCCAGAGCAACATCTCGTGGGGACAGCGAGGCAACTTCCTGTCGATCCCGACCGACACCCCGGCCCGTGACGAGCGCCTCGGCTGGACCGGCGACATCAACGTCTTCTCGCCGACCGCGAGTTACCTGCGCGACACCCGCGCCTTCCTCGGCAAGTGGACGACCGACCTGCGTGACTCGGCCTACAGCGATGGCAACTACCCGGGTATCGCTCCCTCGGTGCCGACGATCGACTTGGGCAGTGGCCTCGGTTGGTCCGACGCGGCGGTCACGGTGCCGTACGCGGTGTGGCACGCGCAGGGTGACAACGCCATCGTGCGGGCCAACTACGCGTCGATGAAGAAGTTCCTCGGCTTCGTGAAGAACGGCGCGGGCGACGACCTCATCGACTCGGCGCGTGGCAACTGGAACGACTGGCTCAACCTCGACGACAACACCGGCACCGATGTCCTCGGCACCGCGTACTACGCCGAGGACGCGCGCATGCTGTCGGAGATGGCGAAGGCCATCGGTGAGGACGCCGACGCGGCGACCTATGCGCAGCTCTCAGCCGATGTGCGCGAGGCCTTCACCTCGAAGCTCGTGGCGGCCGACGGCACGGTCCGAGGCGGGAGCCAGACGGCCTACGCCATGGCGCTCGGCATGAACCTCGTGACCGATCCGGCGCTGCGCGAGAAGGTCGGCGTGAAGTTCGTCGCCAAGCTCAGGACCAGTGACTACCACCTCACGACCGGGTTCCTCGGAACACCGTGGCTCCTGCCGGCGCTCAGCAGCATCGGGCGGTCCGACCTGGCGTACACGATGATCCTCAAGAAGGACTACCCGTCGTGGGGCTACGAGATCGAGCACGGGGCCACCACGATGTGGGAACGCTGGAACTCGATCAACCCCGATGGCAGTTTCGGCGATGCCGGCATGAACTCCTTCAACCACTACGCCTATGGCGCGGTCGGTGACTGGATGTATCAGAACATCGGCGGCATCTCGGCGATCAAGGCCGGCTACAAGGAGTCGAAGATCGCCCCGGCCATGGGCGGCGACCTGAGCAGCGGCCATGGAACCTACGAATCCGTGTACGGGACGATCGGCTCCAACTGGGAGAAGACCGATCAGGGCATGTCCCTGGACATCACGGTCCCCGTCAACACGACCTCGAAGGTCAGCATCCCGGCGCGAAACGTCGAGGCCGTGACCGAGGGCGGCACGCCGATCACGAAGGCCGAGGGTGTCAGCGATGTATCGGTCGGCAAGGGCATCGTGACGTTCACCGTCGGCTCGGGTTCGTACTTGATCCACTCCGACACCAGGCGCGCCCTGTTCGGCGACATCGTCTCCGCGATCCACAAGACCGACGACCACGCCGGCGACCTGGCGACAGCGGGTGACCTCGGTGCGGCGAGCCGCACCCACATCGGTGGCGCACTCGACACCGCACGCGGCAAGGTCGAGGATGCCCTCGCTGCGGACGTCGCGGGCGATTCGGGTCAGGCGGCGCAGCGGCTGAGCGACGGCGTGGCGACCGTCCGGACCCTCACGGCCTGGCTGGCCGACTCGTCCGTCGACGGACCGGTCAAGAACGACCTGACGACCCGTCTGGAGTCGATCGAGGCCCTGTTCGGCAAGGCGGTCGCCGCGAGTCTCGGAATCTCGGTCGTCGTCCCGCCCGTCGCCGAGCCGGGGCTGCCCGGAGCGAGTGTCCCCGGAACGATCGGGATCGCGAACGCCGGTGATGTCGCGATCAGCGATCTGAAGGCCGTCGTGACGGTCGACGGCTGGGATGCCGAACCGGCCGGCTCGACCAAGGACACGGTCGGAGCGGGTGACAGCGCACAACTGCCGTTCACGGTCGGTGTGCCGAAGCACCAGAAGCCCGGCAAGTATGACGCCTCGGTCGAGCTGACCTTCACCAGCACGTACGGGACGTTCACCCTGGACGACTCGACGCCGTGGGTCTCGGTGACGTCGGGCGTCGACATCACCAGCGTGACGTCGGCCAACCCGGTCGACGGCTCCGACGAGAAGGCCACGCTGACCGCGACTGTCAGGAACAACGGTCGCTCCGCCGTGTCGGGGCAGGTCACGGCGGTCCTGCCGGAAGGATGGAAGACCCCGCCCGCCTCCGACCGGGTCACGATCGAGCCCGGGGCGAGCAAGGTCGTCGTACTCCCGCTGTTCCCCGGACTCGAGACCGTCGCGGGTGATCGGAAGGTCGAGGTCGAGTTCGTCGATGAGGGTGCGACGCTCGCCGCCGAGAACGCGACGATCGGGGTCGACCTCGCGGTACCGCCGACGCAGGACGTCCTCGACCACGTCGACTTCGGCAACGCAGCTTCGGAGAACGCCCACGCGATCATGGCTGCACCGGCCAGCGGGACGAACAACGAAGCCGGCCTCGACCGACGCTATGCGAACTCGGCCACCCCGGGCTCGTGGTACTCGGCCGTGGTGCATGTGACGCCGGGTAAGCCATTCATGCTCCGCAACCGGGAGACGTTCGACGCCGCCAGGACGAAGAAGTACAACATCTACGTCGACGACACCCTGGTGAAGACGTACATGCTGAAGCGCACCGAGTCCGGTATGGGCACGAAGACCTATCAGACGGTCATCGACGATCCCGCCGCGATCGACAACGACGGCACCGTACGGATCAAGTACGAGTTCCCGCTCGACGCCTCGGGCTACTACGACCCGTCGATCGCTGACAGCTGGGTGCTGCCGGTGCCCGACGACAGCCTGGCTCCGCTGGCCTCCGCGACGGTGACCAGTGCCGCCGCGCCCGGCGACAACGGCTGGTACCGGGGTGACGCCTCCGTGGCCGTCACCGCCGTCGACAACCGGGACACCGCTCCCTCGGTCGAGGTCGGCCGGTCCGCCGGCTGGCAGGCCTACGTCGCTCCGTTCGTGGTCAGCGGTGAGGGCAAGCACGAGGTCCACTACCGGGCGAAGGACACGGCCGGCAACTCCACCGGTCAGCGCACCGCGCACGTCTGGATCGACGGGACCGCTCCCGTCACCCAGCTCGCGGTCACCCGCGGGGCCGGGACGGCGGAGGCAGACCGGGCCACGGTCGGCTTCACCGCCCGGGACACGCTCAGCGGCGTCGCGACGACGACCTACCGGATCGACGGGAGCGCCTGGAAGGTGCTGGCCGGCGAGACTCCCGCGGTCGAGGGCTTCGGCCGGCACACGGTCGACTTCTTCTCCACCGACGTGGCCGGGAACCCCGAGCCGGTGCACTCGGTGGTCGTCGACCTGGCGGACGTGGACACCGTCAAGGCCCTGGTAGCCCCCCAGATCACCGGGACACCGACGTACGGCTCGGTGCTGACCGCGACCACGGGTTCGTGGAACACCAAGGGGCTGTCGTTCGCCTACCAGTGGCGCCGCGACGGGCGTCCGATCGGCGGCGCCGCGAACGCCTCGACCTACCGGCTGGTCCGGGCCGACCTGGGGCATCGGCTGTCGGTGACGGTGACCGCGTCCAAGGCCGGAAAGACTCCGGCGTCCTCGACCTCGGCCGAGACCGCCAGGGTGACCGCGGCGAAGTCCCAGGTCGTCGTCGGGCTCTCCGCGACGTCGGTGAAGAAGAAGCACTCGGTGACGCTCACGGTCAAGGTCTCGGCCACGGCCGGCACACCGGGCGGGAGCGTGCTGGTCTACGAGAACGGGCACAGGGCCAAGACCCTCACCCTCTCGGGCGGCGGCACGGCCTCGACTGCGCTCACGATGAAGCAACGGGGCCTGCGCACCCTGAAGGTGGTCTACGCCGGCGACGCGTCGGTCGAGGGGTCCTCCTCCCAGGTGCACGTTCGCGTGGTCTGATCCAGGGGCCACCCGACCCCCCGCCAACCGCCGACCGCCGACCGAGCCGAGGGGTCCCCGTGAGGATCCCCTGCGTGCCCGGCTTGTCACCTTCACTGCGACAAGGGCCTTGGGCGTGGCGGTGTTTCCCGGCGTGACGCACGTGGCGCGAGCCGCGTCCGCCGAGCCGACGTCCCGTGGGGACGCCGGCTCGGCGGGCTTCCGGCCCTTGTTCCCTCTCGACGTTCCGAACGGGCGCCGATGGGGGCACCCAGGAGCCAGCCGGCGGTGACGTTCGCGAGTTTGTTGCCTGCGGGGTCTGCAGGCCGGCGGGCCGAGGCCGCTGTGGCGGCCTGTTCCCATCAGCTACTCCGCAGTGGTCGCGGTCGTCCACAGCTCCATGTCGGTGAGGATCAGCCGGCCCGGCCGCTGGGTAGCGGTGTCAGGGACGACGGCCCGCACGACGGGCCGGTCGCCCTTCTGCACGGTCACCTTCGCACCGTCGAACTTCGGTGCCTCGGCGCGGACCACCTCCCGCAGCTTCGACTCCAGGCTCTTGGCAGCCGCGTCGTCCTCGACCACGAAACACAGCACCTCGGTGTGCTCGGCCGCGGAGGCGGCCCGCTGGCCCGCAGCTGCCATGAGTACCGGCCCCGGGTCGCTGGACGGGCTGAAGTCCGCGCGGTAGACGTCGTCCCCCAGGCAAGCAGCCGCGCGGCCGAAGTCCTTGTCGTCGGCCAGGGAGGACCCCTTCTTCGGTGCGACGGCCGCCATGGGGTCGGACTCCCGCGCCGAGTAGGAGATCTCGTCCTCCGACACCTGGAGCGACACACCCTTGTTCCCGGGATGCGACCAGACCTCCTCGTCGTCGCTGCCGCTCTGCTTGTACCCCTTGGACTTCAACGACGTGATGACGGCCCGCGTGTCGAACGAACCTTCCCAGTGACCGGCCTCGTCGGTGTCGACAGCGGTGGCGATATGGGAGACCTCGAAGTCCTTCCCCAACAGCCCCGGCTCGTACGGACTCAGCAGGACGCTGCTCGGCTGGGAGACGGAGGCGAACCGCTCCGCGTCGTCCTTGCTCAGTTTCCGGACGGCGGCGGCGTCGAGGAAGGTCACCCGCTTCGTACCGGTGTCGCCGGCCAGGGACCCCAGGCCCGTGAGCAGCTCGGAACCGCTGTCACCCCCGTCGTCGGAGCCGGACGAGCAGCCGGTGACGGCGAGCAGAAGGACAGGGGCAAGAACGGCGACACCGACGGCCGGTCCGCGTGCTGTTATTCGCATGACCAGGCAGCGTATACCGCCCTCGGGCGGAGGGTTCGGCCGCCGAGTCGGGTGTCGGCCACGCGGTCACGGGGCTACGGGGTCACGCGGTCACGGGGCCATGCGGTCACAGGGGCGCCCCGACGCACCCCCACGGGCGCGTGCTTCGGGGCCCGGCACCCGGTGCGCTGCCTCCGACTGCCCTTCGGCCGCATGGCCGGCCCAGCGGCCCGGAGCCGAGGTCCGTCATCGGGACCTTCCCGAACGCGGCGTCGGCCGGTGCGAACACCGTGGTCTCAGGCCGCCGGTGCCCTCTTTCATCCGTCGCGCGCAATGCGCTTGCTTCGTCGCGATGTGAACACAGGAGACGGTGAATGCGTATTTTGCTCGCGTTTATCTCTCTCGTCCGCTGCTCCACATGAAAGCCCGATCGGCTTCACCTCGACCGCTGACGCCGTTACCGGAAGTCGAGCCACAGCGCGAGAGGGCTGTCTCCTGGATGTCGCCGCATTCCTTGATGAGTGCCGCGTTCCGGTGGTGCGGGTGGAGTGTCAACCGCCGTTCTCTTGGAAGGTATTATCCGAGGGTGGACCCGGACGTCCATGAGTGCGGGGTCCTTTGGTATCAGGAAATGGTTGATCGTTTCCGTGGTAGAGTTTCGAATGAATTCACAGGACGCCACGATTAAAAGGGGAGCGGCGTGAAAACCGAGAAGGTCACGGCTCGACGTCTTACGGCCGAGGACATTGCAGAGTTGGGCCTCCAGGACGGCATCTTCGTCTCGGCTGGAATGGACGGTCTTCCTCTCGACTGCTACGCCCCGGCTTTCCTCACGCAGCCGGGCAAGAATTTCGAGGGAGGGGCCTATACCGCGCGGACCGTCTTCGGTGAGGAAGTTCATGTCCTCCCCGGTAACGCCGAAGAGAGCGGGATCTGGGTTGCCGACGCGGAGGGGGAGGAGATCGAGGTCCTCCAGGCCGCCGGCGTTCTTCTGAACCTTGCCCTCTTCGTGCCCGAAGGGAACATGGAATCCCTGGAGTCGCTCTACTCCGCCGCGCGTGACGCGTTCGGTGCGGGGGTCGTGCAGCGCTGGAGCGAGGAAGTCGTCGCGGTACCGGACGTCAAGATCGACCTGTACGAGGAGCCGGCCCGGGCGCGGAAGGGCACGAGCGCCCAGAACCGCGACCGCCGCGCCCTGGACATCTACCCGACCCGCGTGCGGTTCCTGGAGCCCAGCGAGGGCTGGAAGTTCGTCGTCGAACCGCACAAGGAGATAGTCGACGAGACGCCGACGATCTGACCTGACGCAGGCCCGGGGGCCACGCCGGCCGAACGGGCGTCGAGCCCCGGAAGGAAGAGCGGGAGGGTCTGGCGCTCTCCTGGTCAGGCCTGCTGTCAGTGCCCGGTAAGACGCTCGGCTGGAGAACTCCAGCCGAGCGTTCTGCTGTGGTGGCGAGGTCCGGTCGGTCTGTGTCCCGAGGCGCGTCGGCCCCCTCGTCCCGCTCCTGGCGAGGGCAGCTCTCGGTGTCGCACGAAGCTCGGTGTCGCATGAAGGGGGAGGAGGGCCGGGCGGGGCCGGTCGATCGCCCGATCCCCACCTCGTCCTCCCGTTCCGGCTCACCGAACCGGCCGGTACTCCCGCCCTGCCCTGGGGCTGTTCCGCATCGACGACCTGGTGGCGGGCCCTGGGTCATCACGGGGTGATCTCCAGGACCGCCCATACCGTCTTGCCCGGCCCGTCCGGGCTGGGGTACCAGCCCCAGCGGTCGGTGAGGGCGGCGACGAGGAGCAGGCCGCGGCCGCCGTCCTCGTCGGGCGAGGCGGGTTCGGCCGAGCCGGGGAGGCATTCGCCCCGGCTGTCGGTGACCTCGATGCGGATGGCCGCGCCTTCGGCGGTGAGCCGGAGGCGGAAGTCACGGCCGTACACGCGGCCGTGGCGCACGGCGTTGCTGCTCAGCTCGGCGACGGCCAGGGTCAGCGCGTCGTGTGGATCGCTCCCGTACGCGATGCCCCAGGCGTCGAGGCGTTCACCGGCCAGGCGTCGGGCGAGGCGGGCTCCGCGCGGGGTCGAGCTGAAACGCATCGCGAACCGGTGCCAGGGGAAACGGGCGTGGGCGGTGCGGGCCGAAAGCACCGGGCGCACAGGGAGAGGCGGCTTCTTGCTGGTCATGCCCCGACGCTGACGCATCGTGGCCGTGCGTGACCATGGGTGACGCGCTGTCGCCAGGCGGGTGTACGCGACCGGGGCGGGGCGCGTACGCAGAAGGGGCAGGCCGCAGGGGCGGCGGTCCCGTGCCGTGGGGCGGTGGACGGGAGCCCGCCGGCGCGGAGGGCGCGGGAGATGCGTGCATCGCCGTCCGGCGTCACGCTGGGAGTACAAACCGCGTGTGCACTCCGCCGGGGAGCGGGGAGCGGGGAGCGGGGAGCGGGGCACAGGGCCCGGGCGCGTGCTGCGGGGGCGGTGGGCCCTGCGCCTCCGGCATCTCGCGGAGGGTGCCAAGAGGTGGGGCGCCGGCCCGTGTTCCCGGCTCCGCGTCACCGGGTCGGGAGTTCTCTTCGGCCCTGACCATGGACCGACGAACACGTGTGCCTGAGGCCCGAGACGCGCAGGGCATCGGACGCGAGTTCCAGGTGAAGGAGTAACTCCCGATGAGTGAGAAGAACAGCTCCGGCCAGCTCTTCGCCGACAAGGAGGAGGCCAAAGCACTCGATCCCGGCTTCCGGCTCGACGCCGACGAGATCACGGAGGCCGAACGCCAGGCTGTCGTCAGGGCCGGGGAAGACCTCACGAAGCAGGCCGAGGAAGCCGGCATCGAGGGCGTCTGGCTTCTGATCAACGGTGAGTTCACCTGGGGCGACGGCGAGAGCACCGACGGTCAGATCAGAAAGATGCTGTACAGCGCCTTCGACTACCCGAGGCCCAAGGTGACGCTGGAGGACGCGCAGACGTCGAGCCCCGACAGCCAGGAGGCGGACAGCCCGGGGCGCACACTCAACGTCCTGCTCGACTCTCCGGGCGGCAATCTCGACGGCGCGTACACGACGGCCCTGTACCTGTCCGCGTACGCCACGAGGATCAACGTCCATGTGCCGGGACGGGCCAAGAGTGCCAGCACGCTTCTCGCGTTGGGCGCGCATCAGGTGTACATGTCCCCGTTCGGCGAACTCGGGCCGCTGGACACCCAGATTCCCGACCCACGCAATCCCGCGAACACGGTATCCGCGCTCGACTGCTACCAGAGCGTCGACTACGTCCGGAAATTCGGCTTCGCGACCTTCTCCTCGGTACTGCCGGAAATCGTCAAGTGGACGGAGCGACGGATTCCCATCAGCGACCTGATCAACACCGCCTCCGATTTCTCCCTCGGTTCCATCCGCTCGATCCTTGAGGGTGTCAAGGCCCTGGACTTCGGTGGGTGGGGGCGCAGCCTCAGGATCGGCGAGCAGTACGCACGGAAGCTCCTGGAGGCAAAAGCGCGCGAAGCCATGGTCCGGGAATCCGTAGCAGGGGCCGACGGCGAGACCGGGGCCGGGACTGCGGGCGAGAAAGTCGACCCGCAGCGCATCGACCGTATCGCCGAGCAGCTCGTTTACGGGTATACGCACCACCCGTTCCCGATCGATTACTACGAGGCGGGGCGTCTCGGGTTCAATGTCCGACAGATGAAGAAGGAGGTCTACGAAGAAGCGCTCAATGTCCTGGCCTCCTGCAAGGGCAAGAACTTCGTCGGCTTCCTCAGCGGGGCCGAGGCCGAGAAGGAGGCCGAGGCGCGCCGCGCCGACCGGCCGGCCTCGGCGGGCCGGGGCTCGTCCGCTCCCCGGGAACCCGTCCTGGCGGAGGACGGGCGGACTCAGCAGATGTCGCGCGGTCGGGCCCGTAGGGGAGAGAGTGACTGGCGCGCGGAGGACGGCCAGGTCTGATGCGTGGCCGCGCCGTACTCGTCGGCAAGTGGCTGGTCCACAACTGGCCCTATCTGGCGCTCGTTGTCTGCGTCTTCCTCCCCATGCTCTGGATGGCGGCTTCCCTGGCGTTCCGCGCCGACCTGTTCTGGCCGGTCAAGGGAGTGGGGAAACCGGGTTCCGATCAGGTCGAGATGTTCAAGGTGTTCATCGGGGGCGGTCTCGCGACGGCGGTGACACTGGTCGGTGCACTGCTCACGCGTGAACACAACGCGCGCGAGCGGCGGCGTCTGCAGCTGGAGACCGTGGTCAAGAGCCTGGAGTTCCTGCCGGCGGAATCCCCGCAGCGTGTTCCCGCCGTCCTGGCGACCATGGTGCTGCTGGGGCAGCAGCGCATCGCCATACGCATCCTCGGGCCGGCCTGGAACAAGGGGGTCGTGGACCCCCAGACGGCCACCTGGCTCATCAACCAGGTCCTCATCAGCGACAGGACCGACCGTAGCCAGATGGATGCCGACCGCCCGGACGAGACCGCGATGAACGAAGCGTCGGTACTGCTGTGGAAACACGCCGCCGACCTCATGCAGTCGAAGAGGCTGGACTACAGCTTCCCCGGAGACTTCCAGATCGGATGGGCCTTCCCGCGGTACCGCCTGGACGGGTTGCGCCGGGCCAAGAAGCGCCACCTGGTGAAGGAGAACATCCTGATGGCGATGGGGACGATGCTGACGTCCCGGGACAGGGACTGGTGGTGCCACGGCGGGGATCCGCCCGTGTGGCCGACGAACGTCCTCCTGGAATGCAGCGAGAGGGACACCGATCCGAGTGCCCGCGCCTTCTCCGCCCTGTTGTTCGGGGCCGTGTACGACTGCTTCCCGCAGCAGGTGAACGACTACTTCACCGGAGACAGGGTGAAACGGGCCCTGGAGGAGAGGGCGTCAGCGGAGAAGAACTCCGATATTCCGGTCACGTGCTTCGAGATGGCGGATGCGATCCGGAAGAAGTGGAAGACGCCGGCGCCGAGCGCGCGGGGCGGTCGCTGAAGGGGAACGCGTGATGCGGCTTCGGCGTATCGCGGGCTGCGGAGACGACCGCCGTCGGGGCGCGGCGCGGACGCCCGTGGGGCACGCGACGTCCGACGCGCGTCACCAGGGAAGACCGCCTGTGGCCTTGGGCCTCGTGGGCTTCGGTGGTGGGGGGTGGTCAGGGAAGGCGTGTGAGGTCGCGGAGTTGGCTGACCAGGGTGTGGACGTCGCGTGCGGCTGGTGGCTCGGCAAGGGGTGCCGGGGTGGTGTCCGGGGTGGTGGGGCGGCAGGTGCGGCAGAGGCCGTCGGGGAGTGCTTCGGGTGGGCCGGGGCGGCCGCATTCGGTGCATTCGGCCATGAGGCGGCGTGCTGGGGTGGCGGCGGGCGTGATGGTTGTGGTGGGGGTGGGGTTGCTGGGCTGGTGGGGCGGGAGTTTGTCGGTGAGGCGGCGGCGTACGAAGCCGACGGGGGAGCCGACCTGTGCGGGGAGGCCCGACGACACGGCCCGGGTGAGGTAGTCGGTGTCCACGCCGCGTGCGAACCATGCGGCGGCCAGGGGTTCCAGGACGCGGCAGTCGGCTGCGGAGAGGGCCAGACGCGTGTCCGCGCGGCCGAGTCGGGCCAGGGCGAGGTAGGCGGGGGAGGGCGCGGCCGGGACTGCCACCGGGGTGCCCTGCGCGGGCACGGCGGGTGCACCGGGTACGGCGGGCGTTGCGGGTGCGGGGTGCGCCACGCTTGCGGGGACTGTCTCGGGGGTTGCTCCGGGGACCCCGGTGGGCTGTGGTGCGGGCCCGGGCGGGGCGGCCGGTGACGCGTGCGCAGGCTGGGGGGACACCGGCCGTGGACCGGTGTGGGTGTGGGTGTCGGTGTCGGCATCGGGCGGTGGGGGAGCGGGTGTCGTCGCTTCGGGTGCTGGGTGGCCGCTCTCGGTGGTCAGGAAGGTGTCCCACCATTCGTTGTCGCGGGCGGTGCGGGACCAGTAGGTGCGGGAGACCCAGCGGACCTCATTGCGCTCGCCGGCGAGGCAGCGTACGCGCCGAAGGTGACCTGCCACGCCGAGGGCCTTGAGGGCGCTGGAGACGGCCATCTGCCCGTACAGGGGCAGGTGTCTGGCCAGGGACTTGATGTCCATCGCGGCGCCGTCGGGGAGCCGGTCGACGTAGGCGGCGATGTAGCGCTCGCGCTCCGGCATCAGGGCGAAGTCGTCCGGGCGGGACGGGCGTTGGCCTGCTGCGGTGCGTTTGCCGTAGCCGGGGCGGGCCTTCGCGTACGGGCGCGAGGATGCGGGTGCGCGAAGGGCAGGGCTAAGGTGCTCGGTAGCCACGAGATCGTCCGTTTCGATCTTGGGGTGAGACCCCGGCCCGGTGTTTGCTGCACCGCGTCGGGGTCGTTTCGTCGGGGGCACCGTAAGCAGCCGTGACGTTGCGCCGCAAGCTGATCACCTTTAGTCATATCAGCTGGCCGTGACGGGTCAGGGAGGATGGGAAGGTCTTTCCCCACCCCTTCTTTCACCTACCGGGTGAACAACAGCGCTCGAATCCCGGACCTCGCGTCCCGACCCCCGAATCCCGACGCTCAAGCGCCGGGTTCGGCCCATGAGTACGTCCCCCGAACGAGTGGGGCCTCCCTCCGAAGCTCGGATCTCGGAGCCTGGGTCCCGAGATCCGAGCGTCGGAGCCACCTCGTGCAGGCGACAGAGGCATGGGGTCTTGATGCTCCACCGCAGGCTGGTGCGCGACTACGAGCATCGCACCGCCTTGGCCGAGTCCCGGGCCCACCGGACCATGACGGTCGTATGTCGAGGCCGGGATCGGCCTTCCCTCGGCGGGACCGGCGCGGCGCGCGTTCAGGCTGATTGTGCTGGTTCCTCGGCGGTGTGCTTGGCCAGCAGGCCGCCGAGCAGCATGACGAGCAGCCCGGCCCCGACACCGCAGAGGGTCCAGAGCACGCGGTAACCCTCGGCGGTGTATTCGGTGGGCTGGGGCAGGTCGACCAGGATCAGCACGCCCGCGGCGATGGCCGCGCAGTAGAGGGCGTAGTTCCAGAAGCGGATCGCCGCCGCGTGCGTGAACAGGACGAGAGCCACCATCTCCAGTGCGCGCTCGACCGCGAACAGCCTCAGTCCGTGTTCGCCGGTCGGGATCAGCAACAGCAGGGCGGCCGTGACGGCGCCGATCAGCGCGCCGGCGAGGCGTTGCGCGGCGGTCAGGGTGCTTTGTTCCAGGCTCGGTTTCATCGCGACGAGGGCTGCGATCGGCATCCAGTAGCCGTGGGAGAGGTTGAGGCCGAAGGCGAGCGCCACGGTTCCGGCGATGACCAGGGCGCGCAGGAGCGCGAACATGACCAGGGGCCGGGTGAGCGGCTTTCGCGCGGTGTCGCCGGGGATTTCCGGGACCGGTTGGGGCCGGTCGCCGCGTCCGCGAATCAGCCAGGCGATGAACGTCGCCGCGATCCACAGGGCCGCTCCGCCGGCCCAGGCGAGGGTCTGGGCCCAGGTGTAGCTGGTGATGCGGGCGTGGTGGTGGAAACCGGACGCGACCCCGAGGGTGATGACGAACCAGAGGTTCAGCAGCATGGCGGTCACGAACCTGCGCACGCCGAACGCGGCCGTCAGTCCGGCCACCAGCGTGACCGCGAAGGCCGCGAGGACCAGCCAGCCCCAGGCGTCGCCGCCGATACCGAATCCCAGCGCGGTGAGCCCGGCGCCGACCAGGGCGAAGACCGCGATGTGCCGGGCGCGGTTCGCGAAACTGCCGCCCGGGTCGTCCAGCCAGGCGAAGAGCAGGCCGAACAGTGCGCTGAGCAGGTACTGCCCGTGCCCGATCGCCCTGAAGACCACCAGCACCACCAAGGCGATGTCCAGGAACAGCACGGCCCGCGGCCAGTTGAGCCCGGCCGGGTCGAGCCGGAAGATGCTCGACAGCCAGCTCGTGGGTGTGGCCTTGCCCACCGGCTCTCCTACGCGTCCGCTCGCACTGGCCATGGCCGCCCTCGCTCACCTCGTCCGCCCGGGTATGCGGCTTCGCCGCATTCTGCGACTCCCGGCCGCAGTCGACGTGACGCGACCCGCAGATCCCCCCGGATCACGCCGTCCCGTCCAGCCGTACGGCGCAGCCCGGCCCTTCCGGTCACCGTGCCCGATCCTCCGGGCCGGCCGACGCGCGGCCACGGGAATCGGGGTGGCGCTCACCCGGGCTGTTCCGGTGTCAGGGCGCGATCCGTAGGCGGGAATCCCGGGCGGCTCGTGGTTCCTGTGGGGACGCGCCCTCGGGACCGGTGCGGCGGCGCTCGCCCCGACGGGTCGCGGATAGCTCCCGAACTCGCCGGAATCCGGAGCGTTCCCGATCGCGCCGGTCTGCTCCTCACCCACCTTGAAGAAGGCGGGGCACAACTGCACGTACCGTCCTCTCAGGCGCGGTCGTGGAGAGTGACGTGGTAGCCGTCGGGGTCGGCGAAGGTGAACGTCCGGCCGAAGGGGCCGTCGATCGGGGCGGAGACGACGGTGTGACCATCGGCGGCGAGCGCATCGTGGACGGCTTGGACATCGGTGGCGTGGAACCAGATCGCGGCCCCGATGCCGGGCTGGGCGGATGCGAGATGTGTTCCCTGGTCCCGCGCTGTCCGCCCCCGGCCGAAATCCAGGTGGCCGCGGCGCATGATCTGGATACAGTCGGGCAATGCCCGAGCTGAGACGGCTGCATGCCGACCACGCCCCGGCGGTCCTTGCTTTCGAGCTGGCGAACCGCGCCTACTTCGCAGCCTCGATCTCCGACCGCGGCGACGAATTCTTCGACCGGTTCCCCGACCGGCACAGCGCCGCGCTGGCCGAGCAGGAGGCCGGCGTCTGCGCCTTCTACGTCCTCGTCGCCGAGGACGGCTCAGTACTCGGCAGGTTCAACCTGTACGACTTGGAGGACGGCACCGCCAGACTCGGCTACCGAGTCGCGGAGCGGGTCGCCGGCCGCGGCGTGGCGACCGCGACCGTCCGGGAGCTGTGCCGGACGGCGACAGTGACGCACGGCCTGCGCACTCTGCGGGCGGCGGCCTCCCACGACAACCTCGCGTCCCGAAAAGTCCTGACCAAGGCCGGGTTCGTCCCGGTCGGTCCTGCCTCCCCGCCCGATCTCGGCGGCAAGTCAGGCGCCTGGTACGAGCGCGACCTGCAGTCATAGACCGTGCTCCCGCTCCCGCTCCCGCTCCTGCTCCTGCTCGTGGGTCGGCTGCGGGAAGGTTGCGGCCGTCGTTGACCATCGGCGGGCGCAGACTGATGATGTGGCGGCGACCCCGGGACACAGGCGTACGACCTGCCCGTCGGCAGGAGGCGTTCGAGGGCCTGGAGAGCGGGACAGCGGGCCCGATCGCCCGGGTCGAAGCCCGGCGCCGGGTCAGGGATCTGATGCGGGCCTGCTCGCGGAGCGGCGTCACGCAAGACCCCTGGAGCGGCGCCGAGGAGGCGTCCCCCGCAGATCGGGCGTGGCGTCCCGCGCGGTGGTGCAGGGGATGACGGCGCCGGAGTTCGCCGCCCGCGGAAGCGCAGGGGGCTGCAGACTACCCGTCACCCGTTTCGGCAGGACGCACCGCGGGCTGCCGCCCCCGGGGACGCCCCTCGCGTCGTAGCGCGACGCGCGGCCGGCCCGTCGTCCCGGTCGCCGTCAGTGCTCGACGTGCACTCCGGTCTCCTTCTGGCAGGAGATGCCCGTGAGCATGTTGCTGCCGGCGGCGGTGATGACCGAGTCGAGCCGGTCCCGGGCTTGCAGAAGATCGGTGATGCGCTGGTCGACATGCTCGCGCTCGGTTGCCAGCCGCTTGAGCAGGGCGGGTGTGGCCCGGCCGTCGACGACGCACGGCAGGAGTTCGGCGATGGTCCTACTGGCCAGCCCGGCGGCGTAGAGCTGCTGGATGAGCTGGACCCGGTCGACAGCGCTCTCGGGGTAGTGGCGCTGGCCGCTACGGCTGCGCTCGGCGCCGAGCAGGTTCTGCTCTTCGTAGTAGCGAAGCGCCCGGACGCTGACACCGGTCCGGGCGGCGAGTTCTCCGACGCGCATCTCTCTCCTGTGCGACTTCCGTCACGCGACTTGCCTCTGACGTCGACGTCAGGTTTTAGCGTAACGCGAGTGCACCTCACCAGGGGACTCCTCTCCGGTCCGTCTCCTGGCGTACGAAGACCTGAATGCAAGGAGAACGCGAGAATGAACGCGAGAGCGAACGCGAGAACGAACGCGAGCCAGATGACCGGCCTCACCCGCACCCCGTCCACCCCGACCGTGTCGGTGGCACCGGTCGTGCTTCCCGCGCCGTATCGCGGCGAGGACCTGCACGTACGGGTCTCCGCGCCGGTCACCGGAACGAATCTGCCGATCGTGCTCTTCGCGCACGGATTCGGTTCGCATCTGGACGGCTACGCGCCGCTGATCGACCACTGGGCCTCCCATGGCTTCGTGGTGATCCAGGCCACACACCTCGACTCCAGGCGCTTCGGCATCCTCGCCGACGATCCCCGCACACCGCACATGTGGCGCTACCGCGTGCAGGACATGAAGCAGATCCTCGACGAACTGGATCACCTGGAGGCGTCCGTACCTGCCCTGGCCCACCGGGTGGACCGCAGCCGCATCGTCGCGGCGGGGCATTCCTTCGGCGGACAGACCGCGGGTACCCTCGTCGGCCTGCGCGTCACGGACCCGGTGACGGGTATCGCGCAGGAGATGTCCGACCGACGGATCACGGCGAGCATCCAGCTGGCCACCGCAGGCAGGGGCGGAGACGAATTGACCCCTTTCGCCATCGAGAACGCTCCCTGGCTGAGCGGCCAGGACTTTTCCCACATGACCGCGCCCGGACTCGTTGTCGCCGGGGACGAGGACGAACTTCCGCTCTCCACCCGAGGGCCATCCTGGACGACCGACCCGTACACCCTCAGCCCCAGCGGCAAGAGCCTGCTGACGGTCCACGGCGGCCAGCACTCCCTCGGCGGCATCGTCGGCTACGAAGCGGCAGAAACGACCGACGAACATCCGGGGCGCGTAGCCCTCGTCCAGCACGTCACCCTCGCCTACCTCCGTCACGTCACCGGGATCGACCACACCGACTGGGAAACGGCGCACGTCGCGCTCTCCGGTGACTCGCACCCGCTGGGACGGCTGGAATCGAAGTAACCATCCCACCGGGCTGCTGCAGGGACCGTGCGTGACCGGAGAGCCGACACCTACGAGAGGAGAGGTGGCCGTTCCTGGGCGTCCACCAGGACGTCAGTACCACTGTTCCACCGTCCGCTCGTCGGTGCTGACGAGGTAGTCGTCCGGATCGAGGTCCATGGCCTTGCGGGCCGGCGACGCCCAGTACGTCGCGTTGCGCTCGGCGAACGTCTCCGGGCCGTCGTAGGAGACCAGCCAGACGAACTGATTGTGCTCCCGGTCGATCCAGGCGCCGCCGATCGTGAACCCCCACTCGAGCCGCAGCGGCAGGATGTCGGCCTTCCACCGTTGCACCCATGCGTCCAGCAGGCCGTCGCGGACGGTGTAGGTGCGAAGTTGGGTGGTCCTGACCATGTGGGAATCCTCTCGTGGGGTCGACCGGTGAGCCGCGCAGAGACTGCGGGACCAACGGTGGCGGGACGGGCGCGATACGGCTCGCGGCCACCCACTCTTTGGAGGGAACCACCGGCAGACGCCGTGCGGGCGGATGAGCGCGTGATTACGGTGCCCGAGCGGGGCGGGCCAAGGCGGGCGCTGCGGTCCGGGGGACGCGGACGCGGATGTTGTCGTCCTGGTGGGTGAGCCGTGAAGGGCTGTCCGTTGTGTGACGGTGGGGCGCGACGGACGTGGGGTGTGTACGTACGGGGACAGGTGGTGGCGGATGACGCAGGACGAGTCGGGCGTGGGCGTGGGCGTGGGGGATGGGGCCGAGTCCTCTTCGGATTCCGGGGGACGCTCGGAGGGCAGGTCGGAGAACGGGGTTGCGGTCGCGTTCGGGCGGCAGTTGAAGCTGCTGCGGGTGCGGTCGGGGCTGGACCGGGTGGAGTTCGGCAAGCGGGTGGGGTACGCGGCGCAGTCGGTGGCCTCGTTCGAGCAGGGACGGCGCATCCCGCAGCCGGAGTTCGTCGACAAGGCGGACCGGGTGCTGGAGGCGGGTGGGCTGCTGGTGGCGTTGAAGGAGGAGCTGGCGCGGTCGCAGTATCCGGCGTTCTTTCGGGACATGGCGCGGCTGGAGGCGCGTGCTGCCGCCATGAGCGTGTACGCAGTGAACGCCGTGCCAGGGTTGCTTCAGACGGAGGAGTACGCACGTGCTGTCTTCCAGATGGAGCGCCCGCTCCTGGAGGATGACGTGATCGAGCAGCGTTTGGAAGCGCGAATGGTGAGGCAGGACGTCTTCAACCGGACCCCCGTTCCCCTGCTGAGTTTCGTAATCGAGGAAGCCGTTCTTCGTCGGCCGATCGGCGGGAAGCAGATGATGCGGAACACTCTGGAGCAGATTCTGTTGACCGGGCAATTGCGCAGTGTGGAGGTTCAAGTCATGCCTACTGACCGTGAGGACAGCGCAGGCCTTGGCGGGCCGTTCGCTCTGATCGACACGGACAACGGACAACGCATCGCGTACGCTGAGGTCCAGAGTGACAGTCGTCTCTACACTGGCAGCCGAAAAGTTCGCGTGCTCGAAGCCCGCTATGGCATTCTCCGATCGCAGGCTTTGACGCCCGCTGAGTCGTCAGCGTTGATCGTGAAGCTGATTGGGGAGACATGAGCGCACAAACCACTGCCCGCCCAGTGCCTGAGAGCGCTTGGTTCAAGAGCAGTTACAGCAGCGGCGACGGCGGCGAGTGCGTCGAGTTCGCCGCCGCGGCCGCCCACGTGCACATCCGGGACTCGAAGCAGTCCGGCGGCCCCGTCCTGACCGTCACCCCGGACGCGTGGGCCGGGTTCGTCGGGCTCGTCGCCGGCTGAGCAACCTACGCGGGAGGGCCCCGCCGCACGCCGATCCGGCGTTGCGGCGGGGCCCTCCCGCATACGTGCGGGGACTACTCGTCCACGTCCTCCGCGCGGCCGGGTGTGCGCTGCGGTCCAGGTTGGACCGGAAGCTCTTGTCGGGGTCGAAGTACTGGCGCCCTGTGCATCCACTCGCGCGGAGAGGACTCGATGATCCCGGTGTGCACCGCGCGGATCGCCGGTTCACCTCCGCTCGCGCGGGGAGGACTACCCCGCCTTCTGGCCATGGGTGGAACAGCACGGTTCACCTCCGCTCGCGCGGAGAGGACAGCCCGAGCAGCTTTTTGCCGTAGTCGCCTGACGGTTCACCTCCGCTCGCGCGGAGAGGACCACTGTCTCGCTCACTCCTAGGGCACGGGCCACGGTTTACCTCCGCTCGCGCGGAGAGGACCGGGCGATACCGAAGAGTTCGCTGCGG
The DNA here is from genome assembly GCF_044334475.1 of Streptomyces sp. NPDC020780. Lineage (NCBI taxonomy): Bacteria > Bacillati > Actinomycetota > Actinomycetes > Kitasatosporales > Streptomycetaceae > Streptomyces > Streptomyces sp. NPDC020780. The sequence goes on from NZ_JBIRTB010000011.1 coordinate 203,550, forward strand.
CGGCCCGGTCACCTCCGCTCGCGCGGAGAGGACGCCGGCGCTCCGGCGGCCGGGGTGGGGGCGGGGACGCGGACGGTTCACCTCCGCTCGCGCGGAGAGGACGCTTCCGCATGCTCCGGCTACTCCGCGGCCGGCGGTTCACCTCCGCTCGCGCGGAGAGGACACACGCAGAGAGGCAGGGTCGATGGCGTAGGGCGGTTCACCTCCGCTCGCGCGGAGAGGACGTCTCAGCGGCGGCTTCCTCGGCGGCCCAGCGCGGTTCACCTCCGCTCGCGCGGAGAGGACCGCTTCGCGCACCATTCCAGGCCCTTGGGGGCCGGTTCACCTCCGCTCGCGCGGAGAGGACGTCAAGGAGAACTACTCCGACATCGCCTACAACGGTTCACCTCCGCTCGCGCGGAGAGGACCTACCGAAAGGTCCACACATGACCCGCATCAGCGGTTCACCTCCGCTCGCGCGGAGAGGACGGCCGAGGCCACCGTGGTGACCACCTCGACGTCGGTTCACCTCCGCTCGCGCGGAGAGGACGCCCGGTTCTCCGCATGCGACAGCTGCGCAGGCGGTTCACCTCCGCTCGCGCGGAGAGGACGACGGGGGTGGGCGGTGGATCGGTGGACACGGCGGTTCACCTCCGCTCGCGCGGAGAGGACCACTCCACCGGATCTTGCTTCATGCGCCGGGCCGGTTCACCTCCGCTCGCGCGGAGAGGACGGCATCCTTGGCCGCGCTCTCCGTACCGGCCACGGTTCACCTCCGCTCGCGCGGAGAGGACGGCAGACCATGACACAGGATGTCGCAGACTGGCGGTTCACCTCCGCTCGCGCGGAGAGGACTACTGGAAAGCCTCATTCCCCAACTCCCGTCGCGGTTCACCTCCGCTCGCGCGGAGAGGACTTGGCGACGCGGGAGATCCCGGCGGACCCTTCCGGTTCACCTCCGCTCGCGCGGAGAGGACCCAGTACCGGCGCGGAGTCGCCCCGCAGGACGGCGGTTCACCTCCGCTCGCGCGGAGAGGACTCCTGACCGCCGAAGCCGGACCAGGACGAGGACGGTTCACCTCCGCTCGCGCGGAGAGGACGACGGGACCGCACCCCGACCGACGCCCCCGGACGGTTCACCTCCGCTCGCGCGGAGAGGACGTGAGGTCCTGGCGCACCTGGAACTCGCGGACCGGTTCACCTCCGCTCGCGCGGAGAGGACGCGATGGAGTCGAGCCCGTCCAGCGCGTTGGCCGGTTCACCTCCGCTCGCGCGGAGAGGACGATTAACGGAAAACCCTTCACTACCCTTCACTCGGTTCACCTCCGCTCGCGCGGAGAGGACCCGCGTCCTGGGCGTTCGTTCGTTCGTCGAGCCGGTTCACCTCCGCTCGCGCGGAGAGGACTCGGACCATTGGCCGTCATGGGAAAGGCCGTCCGGTTCACCTCCGCTCGCGCGGAGAGGACCCTTTTTGACCTGGCACGTTAGTGGGGGTTTGCCATTTCTTGACTTTCTCGCTGGAAGGCGATCAGGGTGAGGCCGTCGAAGTTGACGGGTTCTCGGCGGCGGGTGCCAGTTGTGCGTAGTTGGAAGCCTTGTTCGTTGTATGCGGGGTGGGCGAGGACTGCGATGCCGTCGTTGGTGCAGGCGGTGACGGCTGCCCAGAGCTCATCGCGGACCTTGGCGGAGACGGTGCCGACGTAGAGCTCGGGCGTGACTTCGAGGAGCCAGCGGGTGAGAGCGCCGCGGAGGTGGTCAGGGACGGCAGTTGCCGAGATGACGATCATGGAGGACATGCGTCGTGTCCTTCCGGTGGACGGTTCACAGTTGATTCCCGTGGTTGACGCCGGCGGGGACTGATCCGGAGACCGGGTCCCAAAGATCGACCATCTGCTCTTCGGGGTCGGGGCGTTCGTAGGTGTGGCCGGGGTCGAGGAGCTGCTGGATGTCGGTGACGATGCGAGGGAGAAGCTGGAAGAGGCGAAGCTCGTGGCGGAAGGAGCGGCGGGCTTCGCCCTCCGGGTTGGACGATGCGTGGAGGGAGAACGCGAGGGGGATGGTGAGTTCGGCTTTGTAGAGGTCTGCGATGTCGTAGACGAAGGCTTGCTGGTTGCCGCTGTGGACAAAGCCCAGGGCGGGCGAGCAGCCGAGGGCGGTGATCGCGGCATGGGCGATGCCGTAGAGGCAGGTGTTGGCCGAGGACAGGGCCAGGTTGACGGGGTCCTGGCTGTCCCAGGATGCGGGGTCGTAGGCGCGCCGGAAGCGCCCGATCTTGTACTGGCGGGCCAGGAGTTGATAGTGGGCTTTGACGCGTTGGCCCTCCATGCCGCGGAGCTTTTCGAGGTTGGTTCCGCCGGTGGCGGTGCCGTCCCCGAAGCGGAGTTCGTACATGGCCTGGGCGATCGCGAGGCGGTGGGTGTCATTGGCCCAGGCGCGGGTCTGGCGTTCGAGCCAGAGGGTGGTGAGGGATTCGGGGACGGCTGCGGAGTAGCAGCGGACGCCTCCTGATCCGGCGGTGATGACGGTGGTGCCGTTTCTGGCAAAGGTGGTGAGGGCGCGTGCGGTGATGGAGGTGCCGGGGCCGAGGAGGACGCAGCTGAGGGCTGCGGTCGGCAGGTAGACGGTTTCGGGTCCTCGTTGTTCGCTGGTGACTTCGGCGCAGACTCCGGTGTCGTCCTGGTGGATGCGGACGATGTCGACGTAGAGGAAGGACAGGGAGTCGGCGAAGCGGGGGAGCATGGCGACGGTGGGTGCGGCGAGTTTGCGGCGGGCGTTGTTGGTGGTGAGGGGCTTGGCCGCGGAGCGTGGAGTCACTGAGGTTGCCTCGCGGGGGCGATGCTGAGAAGACCGCATCCATAAGCCTTGCCGCGTCCGATGCCGTTGAGGACGGCTGTTCGGAGCCTGTCGGTGTCGATGATGGCGGCGGTGCCGTCGAACTGGGTGCGGGCGTGGCGGATGCGCTGGGGTGGGGCGTCGCCGGGGCGGCGTTCGCCGCGTACGGCGTCCAGCGGGTGGGAGTGGTGGGTGAGGGGCTTGAGTCCGCCTTGGTCGGCTTGGCGGAGCCACCATTCGTCGGCTGCCGCGCCGGTGAGAGGGACGACGGGCGGGAGGTTGTAAAGGGTTCGGGTGGTAGCGCCGGGTTTGCGTACAGGGCTTGCGACGCACCGGTAACGGACGGTGAGTCCGGGGCGGATGGCGTCGATGAGTGCGTCGAGGGGACGGGAGAGGGCTGTGCCGTAACCGTGGGGGAGGAGTGCGGTGTCGGGTTCGTGGGCGGACTGGATGAGCAGGTGCGGGCCGGCGGGGGTGTCCTCGGTGCGGAAAAGGACGCCGAACCGGGCACGAGGGTCGGGGCCGGCGTCTGACGGGAAGAGGCTCATGACGCGGCGGTGCATGCCGATGGCCCCCGCGAGATCGCGGCGGGCGTCCTGGGAGCGGGCGTCGGGAACGATGCGGGTGAGCCAGAGTGTCATCGTCGGCTCCCTTCGGTGTCCAGCCGGGTGTCGAGGTAGCGGCCCAGGGCTGCGAGCTGGTCTCTTCCGAGACCGGCGAATTGGGTGTGGGGCAGGAGCAGGGTGCGCCGGTACAGCGGCCGGGCGCGGTAGGCGCGTCGGCTGGGGTGGTAGCTGACAGGCTGGTCGTTGAGTTCGCCCGACGAGTGGGTGCCGTCTTCGTTGGTCTCGCCGACCGTGTGGGCCGGAGCGGGCAGGTGTGTCAGCGGGCGGTCTGCAAGGAATTCGACCGGGGAGCCCTCGGCAGCACGTTGGCGGGCCGGTCGTGCGGCGAGCGGCAGGTGGATGAGGTGGTGCAGTGCGTCGTCGCTGCGTGCGAGCAGCACGGGGCCTTCGGGCGGGCATGAGCGGCGCCCGAGGTGCAGGGACCACCGGGGGGCGCGTAGGGCGTCAGCGCAACGCTCCAGGAGCACGTGGGTCTCGGCGGTGGTCTGCGGGGTGGTGAGGGCGACGGTGAAGGCGGCGTCGGCAAGGTAGTCGCGGTGGGTGAGCAGCGTGCCGGTGTCGCCGGGGCGCTTCTTGCGTTCGGCCGTGGTCACGGTCGCTTTGCCGGGGAGGCCGCCGCCGACGGTGTGCAGGTCACGCAGCAGTACGCCGGGCCGGTCGGTGCGCACGGTCAGCCGCAGCGCGGTGAGGTCGTCGATGGGTTGGTCGCGGTGTCGTCCGAGGGCGGATGCGAGCATGCCGACGACGCCGGAGCGGGTCGGGAAGGCGGCGGTGTCACGTTCGTTGAAGTGGCTGTGCAGCCCCCAGGACTGCAGGGGCCCGGTCAGGCGGAGCAGGAGTCCCGGCTCGGGGGCCGGGAAAGGGGCGGTCATGCGGCGCCGCCGGAGGACAGCGTGGTGGCGAGGGCCTTCTCGAGGGAAGCGTCGATGAGGGTGTCGAAGCCGGTGTGGCGGGTGCCGAGTCCGTCGAGGCCCTTGGCGTCGACCCCGGCCCAGCCGGAGGTGAGGATGCCGTTGGTGCCCAGGAGACGGTTGGCGGCCTCGGCGTACTCGGACAGGGTGGTGCGGGAGGGGGCGGCGTAGCCGCCCTGGCCGGCTGCGGCGACGGGGCTCTCGAACGCGGCGGCGTAGGACAGGGGCCGGTCGGTGCGGACGGAGACGTGGACGAGGTCGGGGATGGTGTGCGGGGCGGTGGAGTTCTTCTTCGCCTGGGGCAGGGAGAGGATGAACGCGCTGAGGAAGGCGGCGGTGAGTTCGCGGAGCTCGGCGGGGTTCTCTCCGACGTTGCGGGCGAGGTCGCGCAGGTCCACGGTGGCATACCGGTAGAAGGTGCCGGCGCTGAACTCGGTGTGGCCCATATGTCCGCTGCCGGTCTGGTCGCCCCAGGTGGCGGTGATGTCGTCGACGGCGGAGAAATAGTCGAGCTCGACGTCGGTCTCGTGGGTGGTGAGGGCGTGGGCGACCTGGACGGCGCCGTCGACGCCGGCGTTGTCGACCTCGGCGAGCATGCGGCCGAAGAGGTTGATGACGCCGTTGCGGGAGCGCAGCACCGCCTCGACCTTGTCCGCCGGCAGGACGCTCTTGTCGGCGGGCTTCCTGATGTCCTTCGCGCCCTGCAGCGCCTCGCGGTGTTCCTCGGCCAGGTTGGCGAGTTCGGCTACCGCGGTCTCGGGGACGTAGACCATCGCGTTGGTGAGGACCTTGTTCGTGAGGGACTGCTTGGAGTCCTTCGGGTCCTTCGCGAGTTCGAACTTGATGCTGCTGGCCGCTGCCGTGTGCGCCCCCGCCCTCTCCGCGAGATCCAGCGGCCATCCGCGGTCCTCTGTGAGGAGACGGGTGACGCGCTCGCCGATGCGGCGGGTACGCAGCGCCGCCTGGCCGATGCGGTCCTCGAACACACCACGGACGGCCCGCTTCCAGGACTGGCTGCTCACCCGGGTGCGGAGCACGCTGCCGTACTGCACCGTCTTGACCGAGTTCGTGTCGTCACGGTTCAGGTTGGCGAACGGGACGCTCTGGATGATGTGGATGTCGATGAAGCGGGCGGCCATGGCCATGGTGTGTGACTCCTTCGTACGGAAGTGCGTGAGGTATGTGATGGATCGGATGCGTGGGGTCAGGGAGCGGCGGGGCCGGCTGTCGCCTCGGCCGTGAGCTCTCTCTCGTCCGCAACGTCCGCCTGCTGGACAAGGTTGGTGTCTCGCGCCCGGTAGAAGTCCTGGAGCCACATACGGGAGATCCGCCCGGACTGCTTACGCCAGTTGCCCAGGTCGTCCAGGAGCTGCGCCCAGTCGATGTCCACGCCCAGCGAGCGCAGGTATCCGACGGAGGCGGGCAGGTGCCGGTGCAAGCCGTTGACGCTCTGACGAGTGAGGAGGTTGAGGCGGCTCTCCGCGGTTCCTGCCCGCATCTCCTTCTCGCGGCCAGGCCCTTCGGTGACGGCGGCCGCGAATGCCGTGCCGAGACTGGCGCGCCGCCGCCGGGCAGGGGCCGGTTCCTGCCCGTCCGATCGGGCCTGCCCGCCGGCGGTTCCTTGCGGCACGGCGACAGCGCCGCGTGGCTGGGCGGCGATCATCGCAGCGACCGTGTAGTACGCGCGCTCCACATCCTCGGAGCGCTGCTCCGGCAGCCACGGGGAGACCAGGCGGTGCATGCGCCGCACCGAATCGAGATCCTTCCGAAGCCCGCTGCGCAGTGCGCTGCGGGCGCCGGGGTCCTCGCCGCTGACCTGCACGATCCAGTCGGTGAACGCACGTGAGCGGCCCGCCCGGGGGGCACGGTTCTGCTGCGGGATCTTGCCGGCTGCTTCCTGCGGGTCGGTGGTGGCTGAGGCGGCCGGTGGGGGAGTGGTCGTCATGTAGTGGGCTCCTTGGTCTTCGAACGCGGTCCGGGTGAGGCCGCCCGGGGTTTCGGGGTTCCGCCGTAGAGGTCGATGCGGGCCTGCGAGACGGCCTTCGCGCCCCGTAGCGTGCGGGTGACGGGCGCGGTCACCGTGTCGTACGCCTCCTCGGCCAGGCGCAGGAAGGCTCGACGGGTCGCCACGGGGTCGAAGCCGCCGTCGGCCACGTCACCGCTGCGGTCCAGGAGACGGAACCGTGCCCAGAACTCCGCCTCTGCACGCGGCCAGTACCGGGCCCCGGCCTCCGCCGCCCAGGCCCCACCGTCCGCTTTGGCGTCCCTGACATAGGCGGCCCAAGCACGCTTGACCGCCCGGTCCAGACGGCGTCCGTACAGTTCCCCGCACTGCCGCAGGCGGCCGACGGCGGGAACGGTACGGGGGTCGTTCCTCTCGGCGTAGCCGAGGACCGCCGGAGTGCTCGCGTCGACGAACTGGGTGTCCTTGGCCTGGCCCTCCTGGTCGAAGCCGAGCGCGCGCACCCGCAGGTCCTCCGAGACCTGGACCGCTGTGCGGAAGACACGGGGCTGCTGCGGGTGCGCGCTGCCCTCCGGTGGGTGCTGCAGCAGCAGAGCGTCCAGGTCCCGCCACAGCGCGCGCCCGGCGTCAGCGGGACGCGGGTAGCGGTTGCCCTGCTGGCTGGTCTGCCAGATCAGGTAGTCGTCCTCCCGCGGCATCCGCTCACCCCGGTACGCCCAGGTGATGAACGCGTCGCGCACATGGGTGTGGGTCTCGTCCGGCAGCAGGAGCAGCGCGTGCTGCGAGCGGCCGGTGTGCCGTGAACGAGGCCCCCTGGACTCCCTGGGCGGATGGTCCGGGTCCGGCAGATCCTCCTGTTCCCACGGGCACAGGTCATCCTGCCCGTTCACGCTGTCCTCCGGCGGGACCAGGCCGGCCAGCAGTGTCTCGAAGAGGGAGTCGCCCTCAGGGTGATAGGACAGGGCTGTGCGGAGCGGTCCGGCGGTGGCGCTCGCGGTCTTCACCCCCTTCACCTCACGGGACGAACACCGCCCTGACGGCCCGTAGTAGTGCCATACCAGAAGGCTGAGGAAGGCCTCGGGAGCGGTCGGGAGTTCGGGGGCGGCATCCGTGTCGTGCCTGAACCAGGAATGATTGTTGCCCGAAGGGCGGGTGACGATGAGCTTGTTGACACCGGCGGTGTTCGTCGCGTCGCACTGATGAGCCAGGCGAGGATCCTGCATCCACGGACGCCCGCCCGGTGCGAACAGGTAGAACCGGTCCCTGAACGCCTCGAAGTACGTATCGACATCGCCGGGCGGGAACTGGCCGGCGTCCAGAGCCTCCAGGCGACGTTCCTCCCAGTCACCTTCGCGGCCCTGATCTGTCAGGTGAGCCACTCCGGCCGTGAGCGCGTACAGGACGCGAAGCAGGGCTGCGTGTGCCGGCGCGTCAGCGACGGCCAGGGACTCGATCTCGTGACTGCGCAGCATCAATTCACGCAACCCCACCAGATCCGGGAGCGTGCCCGTGGCCGAGGCCGTGCTGCCGGGCTTCCAGCGCACGGGGACACACGGTTGGTCGATCAGGTTGAACGTGCCGGTCGGCATGGAAGTGTCCTGTCGTCATTCAGACAGCGCTGGAGGCCGGGATGGGTGAGCGCGGCCCTTCGCCACGCACCCGTGAGGCGACTACGTGCCACCCCGGTTGCGGAAGGCCGCATCCGAAACGTAGTGGAAACGCGAAGGGTAAGTGATCTAAACGTGAAGATCACTGAGCTTCTAGGCCGACATCTGATATGGAGACCGTGTAACGCCCATGGGAGCACGCCCAAACCCCGTCCCCCGCAGGGCTCATACGCAGTACAACGAGGTCGCGGAGGGAGGGATGCGTCCCCCAGTTCTCCGGCACCGTTCCGCCTGGGTCGGCGCCGCGCAGCCACCGCCCCGGCACCGGCGCCACCCGTCGCGCGACGCCTGCCAGTTCCGCCGCCCGGAGGCCGTGCCGGCCTCCGGCAGGGCCCGGGACATCGCCTGCGGGATCGAGTGTTGCCTTCCCGTCGGCCTGTGCGTACAGACAGAGCACCCTTCCCGTGTCGGCACCCAGACGCGTCGTCAGCAACTCCTCGGTCACTCCCGCGTCCCGGGCCGACAGCTTGCTGAGATCGCCCTTCACGTCCGCCGGGGCGCAGATGCTCGTCCAGGCCGCAAGATGCCGCTCAGCCGCCTCACCCGCCAGTCGCTCCTCGTCCAGCCGCGCCAGCTCCTCACGGGCCGCACCCTCCAGCCGGTCGACGAACTCCTCCTCGTACACCTCATCGACCAACCGCTGCACTGCATCAGGCACCGCGATGCCGCCCAGGGCGCACTGGTCAATCGCCTGTGACGTGCGCACCAGCAGTCCCGCGTCGTAGACGGTGCCCCAGGAGCGGGGGACGGATCCGTCGGGCGCGGCCAGAGGATCGAGGACCACCAGCTCCGGCGCGTCCTCCGTCGCCGCCCACGCCGGCCGGCCGAGAGGCCCCCGTGGGTGCCGCCGCCCGCGCCCGGCACGCTGCAACAACTGCGCCAGTGGAGCCAGATCGCTCACCACCAGGTCGAAGTCGAAGTCCAGGGACTGCTCCACCACCTGAGTTGCCACCAGGACCGAGCCGGGACGCACCGAAACGGTCTCCTCGCCCGGCTTCCCGTACGCGGCCTCGCACTCGGCCGTGATCGCCGTTCGTACGTCCGCCGGGTAGCGGGAGTGCAACAGCCGCACCCCACCGGGGCGTGCCGCAAGCTCAGGAAAGGCCGCACGCACATCCCGGTAGGTCTGCTGGGCCTCGGCCACCGTCGTGCAGCACACCAGCGCCGTACCGCCCTCGGCGGCCACGGGAGCCAGCACCTTCCGCAGCGCAGCACGCCGGCCGCCCTTCCGTACCGGCGCCCCAGCCGGCTCCGAGGCGTCCCACTCCACCGGACGACGGGTCACCTTCAACGTCCGGGCACGGTTGCTCGCCGTACCCCGCGCGGCCGACACCTCACCGGAGACGCCGCTCGCGAACAGCCAGCCCGGATACCGCGGAACCACACCCGACGGCTCACGGAACCCCGCCCCATGCCGGTAGGCGTCCACCAGCGACCCGGCCGAACGACCCGTCAGCGTGGCCGACAACAGCACCACCGGGGCACCCATCGCACCCAGCCACTCCAGCAGCCGCACCAGAAGCTGGTGCATCCACGGCCCGTACGCGTGCGCCTCGTCGACCACGAACACCTTGTCCGATAACCCGAACAGGCGCAGCGCGTTGTACCGCACAGGCAGCACCGCGCTCAAAGCCTGATCGATGGTGCCCACACCCAGCGGGGCGAGCAGCCCACGTTTCGCACCCCGCAACCACCCGTCAGCCTCAACCGCCGTGCCCTTGGCCGCACTCACGGACCCCGCGCCGGCCGAAGCATCGAACACAGCCGCCTTGTCCCCATTGTTCGGGGCACTCAGCCACGCCATCGAGTGAAGCAGCATCAATGCCCGCTCCCCGGACAGCGCTCTCGCGGCGAATGCCTCCACTCGCGGCAACATCGCGTCCGCCGTTCCCATCGTCGGCAGCGCGAAGTACACCCCGCGGGCCCCCGCCGCCCGCCCCAGCAACGAGGCCGCGAACAAAGCAGCCTCCGTCTTCCCGTCACCCGTCGGAGCCGTCACCAACACCAGCCCGGGGCCGCGCTCACCGACCATCGCAGGAAGATGCTCGGCGAGATCCTGCTGCAAACTGTTCGGAGCGAACGGGAACATCTCACCGAACTCCCCGGTGGAGAACCGGGCCCGGCCCAGCCGCGCCGCCCGCACCAACGCCGGAGCTGCCCTCACGGCAGCATGCCAGTGGGCATCAACCTCCTCGGCGGTCCCCGACCAGCCAGGAGCAGGGATCCGCGACTCGATCGCAGATGTCTGACTCGCCAGCCAGTCCGCCACCACAACCAACCCGGACACCACCACGGCCAACCCTGGAGGCAGGCCACCCCGAGGAACCGCAAACGCACCCATGGCCCGCCGCAACTCCTCGAAATGCTTCCGCCGCTGGTCGGCCCAGCCATGCGTCCCGAGACCAGGGTTGTAGTCACCGGCCCGCGCCGCCTTCTTGGCCGTCAGCACCTCGCCGAAGAGGCCGTGATGGCCGCCCAGCAACTGCGCCACCTGATGACTCACAGACTTGTGAAGCAGGCGCTCGCCGCCCGGATAACCGGCTTCCTCGAAGAGCTGGTAAAGAGCCCAGTGAGAGGCGATCTCGTGGCGAAAGCCCTTCTCACCCTCGGCCCCCGGTGCGTTGACGTAGGCAGGGTCGTCACGAATTGGCCTGTAGCAGTCGGGGACTTGTGCCTGGAACGGGGGAGTGATCTTGCCGACGTCATGCAGCCCGGCCCAGAACGAGACCACCGTGCGCGCCTCCACCACACTCAGGCCGAGCGCATCCGCAACAACTGCCTTGGACTCGTCACTCAGAACGACATCCCACAGCTCCTGGAACACCGCGCCCGTATCGAGGAGGTGGCATATCACCGGATATGGCCGCGGCAGCCCGTTCTCCTTCCCCCACAGCCGAACATCCAGAACGCAGTCCCCTGAGGCCCCCGCCCCGTCGCCCTTCATCATGGCCCCAGGGATAGCACCTGCCACTGACAACGGCCCCAAATCGTGCTGGCATCGTGCTGGCATGAAGGACGAGCCGTACACTCGCTGCGCGACGACAACGAATCGAGATGCATGCGCGACGACGTTGGGCAAAGAACGGGCAAAGCGCTCAGATAGTGCCAGGTCGCGAAGGGTGCTCTCCGCGCGAGCGGAGGTGAACCGTCTCTTCTGATCGGCGGTGCCCTCGGAATGTTGTGCTCTCCGCGCGAGCGGAGGTGAACCGGCCCCGACCTCGTCCGGATCAACGCCGACGAAGTGCTCTCCGCGCGAGCGGAGGTGAACCGCTCGGGCCCGGGTTCTCGCCTTTGTTCATGCGGTGCTCTCCGCGCGAGCGGAGGTGAACCGCCCCGCGGTCGGTGACGTGAGCGACACCGGCCGTGCTCTCCGCGCGAGCGGAGGTGAACCGTGGAACTGTCTGAGCCTAGGTCAGGAGCCGCGGTGCTCTCCGCGCGAGCGGAGGTGAACCGGAGGGCTCCGCCGGGGTCTCTCGCATCGCCAAGTGCTCTCCGCGCGAGCGGAGGTGAACCGGAGGCGATCAGCCCAGTCGAGGCTGAGAGCTGGTGCTCTCCGCGCGAGCGGAGGTGAACCGACGGAGGCGAAGGCATGACCGTCAGCCTCTTCGTGCTCTCCGCGCGAGCGGAGGTGAACCGCCGTCCCCTACCTGCAAGGGGCGCTCCCCATGGTGCTCTCCGCGCGAGCGGAGGTGAACCGCCCCACCTCCCCCCGTGGCTCGGCCTCGCCGGGTGCTCTCCGCGCGAGCGGAGGTGAACCGACCGTGTCCGCCGTGACGTTCAACGGGGGCGAGTGCTCTCCGCGCGAGCGGAGGTGAACCGGCGACGCGATCAGGGTCCACCGGCGGGGGCGCGTGCTCTCCGCGCGAGCGGAGGTGAACCGCACGCCGCCGGATACGCCTGGCACCCCGACCGGTGCTCTCCGCGCGAGCGGAGGTGAACCGGCCCCGGGGCGGGAATCCCGGGGCCTTCAGTCGTGCTCTCCGCGCGAGCGGAGGTGAACCGTTCCCAACGATGGTGATTGCGCTCATGGTGCCGTGCTCTCCGCGCGAGCGGAGGTGAACCGTCCCGGGTCCCGGCACTCCCGCAGCCCCCGCGGTGCTCTCCGCGCGAGCGGAGGTGAACCGCGGTCGGGCGGGCCGTGCTGGGTCTACCGCGAGTGCTCTCCGCGCGAGCGGAGGTGAACCGGCCCGTCACGGTGAGCGGGGTGGGGGTGTTCGGTGCTCTCCGCGCGAGCGGAGGTGAACCGCCCGACTCCACATGCAGTCCCCCTGGACCCTCGTGCTCTCGGCGCGAGCGGAGGTGAACCGGTGAGCACGGCCTGCTCGACGAGGAACTGGTCGTGCTCTCCGCGCGAGCGGAGGTGAACCGCGGAATGGCGCTTGCAGATTGTTCGGTTTCTGGTGCTCTCCGCGCGAGCGGAGGTGAACCGTTCACGAACGCGGGCGCGGCGGCCGGCGGATTGTGCTCTCCGCGCGAGCGGAGGTGAACCGTCAGTCCATGGGCCGTCCAGGGACTCCGCCCAGTGCTCTCCGCGCGAGCGGAGGTGAACCGTATCCGGGCAGGCCCGCGCGGGCGACCGTCTTGTGCTCTCCGCGCGAGCGGAGGTGAACCGGCCCGGACCGAGGTCCTGTGGTCGAACCGCGTGTGCTCTCCGCGCGAGCGGAGGTGAACCGCGCGTCACGGCCGGGCAGGCGGTGGGCTCGTGGTGCTCTCCGCGCGCGCGGAGGCGAACCGGTTGCCCCACCTCTGGGTTCGGACCCCGCCGCCGCATCCTGCCGCTCGGCCGACACGCTGCCACTCCGGGCGGCGTGTGCCGTCTTGTCAGGTGAGCGGAGTCAGCTTCCGCGCCGTACTGCAGTGCTCGGCCCGCCCGTGCCGCCACAGCTGGACCGCCGTCAGCGTGAGGAGCGCGGCGAACACCACGAGGAAGACGCCCGCGATGACCGTCTGCCGGCCACCGGCCGCCGACTCGTCGAAGGAGAGCAGGGCGAGGGCGGACAGCAGCATCCCCGCCGCGTACACCGAGCGGACGCGCCTCAACTGCCGTACCGCACGGGGAGCAAGAGCAACACGCTTCACGAGAGCCATGCTGCCCGTGTACCCCGTACGGGCGCGGTGAGACGTCTGGATCAAGAGAAGACTCGCATCTCCGGCCAGTTGCCCGAAGGGCGGTCAGCTCGTCGCATAGCGGATGGAGTTGACCGCCCTTCGGACAACTCATGGTCAAATTCTTGTTGCAGGACTGTCAAAACGGCTTGTTCGCTGGCACGCTCTCAGCCGCACCACCTCCCTCCACAATCCCCCTGTTCCAGCCAAGGAGCCCGCGTGTCACGCAAGCAGTCCTCGCAGCGCCGTACCCCGCTCCGTGCCGCCGCCCTGATCGCCTCGGCGGCCGTGGTCGTCGTCGGAGTCCAGACCGGATCGGCCAACGCCGACGCGCAGCGCGAGGCTGGGGCCACCGCCGTCGCGTTCACCGGCAGCCAGCGCGCCGCCGCCGTCCAGGAGGCCCAGGCCGCCGCTGCCGGCACTGCCGAGGCCATCGGCCTGTCCAGCCAGGAGGAGCTGGTCGTCCGGGACGTCGTCAAGGACGCCGACGGCACGGTCCACACCCGCTACGAGCGCAACTACAAGGGCCTTCCGGTCCTCGGCGGCGACCTCGTCGTGCACCAGAAGAGGAACAACGGCGCCCGCTCCACCACCAAGGCGACCGACGCGCGGATATCCGTGCCGACCACGACCCCTGCCGTCGCCGCCACCACCGCCAACCGGTCGGCCGTCGCCGCCTCGCAGGCCAAGGCCCCGGCGGCCTCCTCGGCCCGCAAGGTGATCTGGGCCGCGACCGGCAAGCCCACCCTCGCCTGGGAGACCGTCGTCACCGGCGCCCAGGCCGACGGCACGCCGAGCGAGCTGCACGTCATCACCGACGCGGCCACCGGTAAGCAGCTCTACTCCTACGAGGCCATCGAAACCGGCACCGGCAACGCCATGTACAGCGGTCAGGTCACCCTCGGCACCAGCGGTACCGGCTCCTTCACGCTGACGGACGCCAGCCGCGGCGGCCACAAGACGTACGACCTCAACGGCGCCACCTCCGGCACCGGCACGCTCTTCACCAACAGCACCGACATCTGGGGCGACGGCACCTCGGGCAACCGCGCGTCGGCGGCCGCCGACGCCCACTACGGCGCCGCGCTCACCTGGGACTTCTACAAGAACGAGCTCGGCCGCAACGGCATCCGCGGCGACGGCGTCGGCGCGTACTCGCGCGTCCACTACGGCAACGCGTACGTCAACGCCTTCTGGTCCGACACCTGCTTCTGCATGACCTACGGGGACGGCGCGAACAACGTCAAGCCGCTCACCTCGATCGACGTGGCCGCCCACGAGATGTCCCACGGCCTGACGGCCTCCACCGCCAACCTGCGCTACAGCCGGGAGTCGGGCGGCCTCAACGAAGCCACCTCGGACATCTTCGGCACCTCGGTCGAGTTCTACGCCAACAACTCCTCGGACGTCGGCGACTACCTCATCGGCGAGAAGATCGACATCAACGGCAACGGCGCGCCACTCCGTTACATGGACAAGCCCAGCAAGGACGGCAGCTCCGCCGACTACTGGTCCAAGAGCCTCGCCAACCTCGACGTCCACTACTCCTCGGGTCCGGCGAACCACTTCTTCTACCTGCTCTCCGAGGGCAGCGGCGCCAAGAGCGTCAACGGGGTCAGCTACAACTCGCCCACCTACGACGGTGCCGCCGTCACCGGCATCGGCAACGTCAAGGCGTACAAGATCTGGTACAAGGCCCTTTCCACCTACATGACATCCTCCACCAGCTACGCCGGAGCCCGCACCGCCACCCTCCAGGCGGCGACGGACCTCTACGGCGCGGGCAGCGCCGAGTACAAGGCGGTCGCGGCCACCTGGACGGCGGTCAACGTGAAGTAACAGCCGTACGTGTCGCAGGGGCCGCGCGGTGGTGGGTCGCCGCGTGGCCCCTGCGCGTCGTCGCGCCGACAGCGGACCCGCGGCTCAGGTCGTGGGGCTCGTCCTGGGGGTCCACCGCGCGCAGAGCCTCAGGAGACTTCCGCCTCGTGGCGGGATCGGAGGGCGAGGGTGTCGCGACGCAGGTGGAGATCACGCGCGGCCTTCGCCGTAGAGGCGCACATAGTCGACCGTCATCGACGCGGGGGACGGCGTCGAGGCGTCGGGAGGGCCGGGCCAGTCGCCTCCGACGGCGACGTTGAGCAGCAGGTGCATGTCCTGCTCGAAGACCCAGTCGCTCGGTGCGGGCAGCTCCGAAGGCGTCAAGGTGAAGTACGGCTCTCCGTCGACTGACCAGGTGATACGGCGTGGCTGCTTGTCGACGGCGTAGGTGTGAAACGCCTGTGACGCGTCGGCCGGGAGGTCGGTGGTGCCACCAAGGCCGTTCTCGTTGAAGTAGGTCGGCCCGTGCGCGGTGCCGTAGACCGTCCGCGGTTCTTCGCCGACCACCTCGCAGATGTCGATCTCCCCCTGTCCGGGCCATTCGACCCCGTTGTCGCCCAGCATCCAGATCGCGGGCAGTAGTCCGGTGCCGGTGGGCATCTTCGCGCGGACCTCCACGCGCCCATGGGTGAGCGCCACCTTTCCCTCGGTCGTCAGCCGGGCCGACGTCCAGGGACAGAAAGCCTGCGTGAAGCACGGCAGTTCAGAACCGTCGGGGGCCGGACGGGCGGAGATCACCAAGTGCCCCGCACCGTCGAGTGCGGAGTTGGCCGCCTCGTCCGTGTAGTACTGGAGCTCGTTGTTGCCCCATCCCTCGGCATCCCGGTTGCCCGTCTCGGTGTTCCAGAACCTCTCCGAGGGTCGGACGCCCGCCGCTCCGTCGAACTCCGCCTGCCAGAACGGTGCTTCGCGGGCCGAGGCAGAGCGCGGTTCGGCCGGAACCGAACCGCATCCGCCCAGCAGCCCGACCAGCACCGGCACGAGCGCCACGCGAGCACGTCGGTTCAACACGCTGCTCCTGAAAGGGGTAAGGGTAGGGAAGCCGCACCGTTGAGCACGGTCCGCGGTCCCCAGGTGTGGGGCGCGAGGCACCAGGGCGAACTCGAGGCGATGCCCAGGACACGAACCCTACAAAACGGCGGCTCGCGGAGGCACGGGGGGCTCTCGGCAGGCACAGGAGTGCCGACACATCCGCCGACCGGGCTGCCGCGCCGGGCCTCGACCGCCCGCGAGACCGAACGCACCCCGCCTCATCTCCGGACGTGTCCCACGGGGTCCGGTCGCCGGTCCGGTCCCGGGGCGGGGCCGGCGGGTGGATTGAAGCCGTTCCGGGCAGGGAAGCCACCAGTATGGCCAGGCGACAGAGGACCCCGGTCTCCGGCAGAAACCGAGTCCGCCCTCCTCGGCGACGTGTGCCGGCACGTGACGTCGACGGGGCGGTCGGCCGGTGGACGACGACGGCGACCGCCACGCTCACCCTCCTGGCGCTCGTAGCAGGCGTGGTGGGGCAGTTCCTGGGCGTGTGGAAAGAATTGCTGGAACAATTCGGGGACTCGAAGCCGTCCCGGCCCCATGCCTCCGACTCGCCGCCCACCACGGCGGGTCCGTCCACCGGTTCCCCGTCCCACTGCGGCCGTTCGAGCAAGGACGTCATGCTCCGCCTGGAGGGGAGGCCGAACCGTTCGGCAGCGACCGTGGTCGCCACGGTGTCCTGTGTCCTCGCGCCCGGTGACCATCTCGTCTGGGTGGTGCGGAAGGTCACCGGTCCCGCCGCCGCCCCACACACGCGGTACACGCTGCGGGACGACCTGAGCAGCGGCCCGGGCACCTACACCTACGACGCCGTTCTCCGTACGACGCCACCAGGATCCGAGCGGAGTGTTTCCGTACTGCTGATGAACAGCGACACGTACCAGTCGGTGAAAAAGACGACAGACCCCCGGACGGGCTACGTTCTGCTGCCCTCGCCCCCTCCCGTCGTGTCGAACTCCGTGCTCATCACAACGCCGCAGTGAACGCGGAGGCAGCCGAGACGTCGACCCACACGCGGAACCTGGGACGCGGTGCCTGAGCCGGACCCGCCCTACTCCCTCGCTGTCCGAGGACGTCCGCAGCTCCATGGAGCTGACGATCGGCCGTCCCGGCCGCTGCGTTGAGGTGCCTGGGACGACGCCCCGCCCGACGGGACGGTCGCCCCTTCTCCGCGGTGGCCTCCGCCCCGTCGGACTTCAGCGGCGCGCCGCTGACGGGCAGGGCACGGCGTTCATGTGGGCCTGACGCGCCATCAGGTGAGAGGGGGAGAGCGCCCCTCTCGGTGCCGGGTGGGCGGGCGGGACTGTGCCCCGCCCTGGGGGCTGCGGCTGACAGGTTCCGCGCGCCCCACCGCTGTCCTTGCCCGCCGTCCAGCGGCAACGGGACCGCCCGCGACCGGGATCCGCATGCGCGCCCCCGCGTTCGGCCCGCTGCCGGTCCGGGACCGCACCAGGGGTACGACGTGTCAGGATTCCTTGACAGGCGTCACTGTGTCAGGGCATCCTGACATGCATGGGAGCTGAGGACACACCGGCCTCGCTGGCCGGACAAGTCACCGCCAAGGACCCCGCTGTCGGGCTCCAGGCCGTCGTCGCCCTGCGCCGACTCCTGGAAGAACTCGAGCGGATGCACGTCGACAACGCACGCGACCAGGGCTGGTCGTGGCAGAGCATCGCCACCTCGCTGAACGTCAGCAGGCAGTCGGTGCACGAGAAGCATGCGAGCAGGCGCAAAGCCACAGGAAAGACGGAGGAGTAGAGGTGTTCGAGTTCTTCACCGACCGCGCCAGGCAGGCCGTGGTGCAGTCCCAGGACGAGGCGATCGCCCTCGGACATGACTTCATCGGTACGGAGCACATCCTGCTCGGACTGATCGGCACCGGCGGGAGCGCCGCCGCAGATGTGCTGCGCGAGCAGGGGGTCGAGCTGACGCGGGCCCGGGAGGAGACCGTACGGATCCTGGAGGCCGCCGGGATCGTCGCGACCGGTGGACAGCACGCGAAGGACGCCCTGTCTACCATCGGCATCGACGTCGAGGAGATCCAGCGCCGCGCCGACGACGCCTTCGGCCCCGGCGCCTTCCAGTACCCGAGGCCCGCCTACACGCCGCACGCCAAGAAGGCCCTCGAACACACCTTGCACGAGGCACGCGCGCTGGGCCACGAGAAGTTCGGAACCGAACACATCCTGCTGGGCCTACTGGCAGCGGGAGAGGGGCGGGGCCTGGAGGTGCTGGCAGCCCTGGCGGTGGACCCCGCCGGCCTGCGCCGGGCGGTACTCACCAAGGTCGCCGGGGAGGCTCCGTAGCCACGACCCGATGCGGCGCCGCCCGGCCGGAAAGGCCGGGCGGCGCCGCATGTCGTCCTCCTGCGTGTACGGGGTCCCCCGACCACTCCGTATGCCCGAAGCCTGGTCGCGGCCGGAGCGCTGAGCCGGGTTCGTCGGCGGGGCCGCTCCAGCCATCCCGTGCGGCAGCCGCCGCCACCATCCGCGCGGCCGTGTACCCGGACGGGGCGCGGATCTCCGGGCGGGTAACGGAACGGTGATCCTTCCCCAAAGCTTCACCCAACCTCCCTATAGTTGAGACGCGTTGATCGTATGGCCGCAACGCGCGAAGCCGTCTTCCTGGAGCCCGCACGATGCCGACCCCCTCCTTACCCGCCGCGCCCGTGCCCGCGCCCGGTGGTGGCTGCCCCGCGCACCTCGCGACCCGCCCCGTGCCGCTCAGCGGGCCGGAGTTCCACACCGCGCCGCAGGCCCTGTACCGCACCATGCGCCACACCTACGGGCCCGTGGTCCCCGTCGAGCTCCCCGGCGGCTTCCCCGCCTGGCTCGTCGTCGGCTACCGGGAACTCCACCAGGTCACCAGCGACGGCGAGTTGTTCCCGAGGGACGTCGGGCTGTGGAACCAGTGGGAGCACATCCCGGAGGACTGGCCGCTGCTCCCCATGGTCGGACGGCCCATGCCGTCCATCTACTTCACCGCGGGCGCCGAGCACCGGCGCCACTCCCGCATGGTGGTGCCCGCCCTCGAGGGCGCGGACCCCTTCGAGATCCGGGGCCACTGCGAGCAGCTCGCCGACCGGCTCGTCGACGACATGTGCAGCCGGGGCACGGCCGACCTCGTCGCGGACTTCGCGGAGCCGCTGCCCGTCCTCGTCCTCGCCCGCCTCGTGGGCTTCCCCGACGAGGAAGGCGCCGACATCGCCCGGGTCCTGAAGGACCTGGCCGACGGGGGGCCGGGGGCGCAGGAGGCGTACGGGCGGTTCGGCGAGCACATGCGGCGACTGGTGGCCGCCAAGCGGGCCGTGCCCGGGGACGACGTCACCTCGCACATGCTCGCCGATCCGGAACCCTTCACGGACGAGGAGTACGCCCTCGACCTGATGGCCGTCACCGCCGCCGGGCACCTCACCACCGCCGACTGGATCAGCAACTCCCTGCGGCTCATGCTCACCGAGGACGAGTTCGCCGACTCGCTCTCCGGCGGCCGGCGCAGCGTCGGTGACGCCATGAACGAAGTGCTCTGGGAGGAGAGCCCGACCCAGATCCTCGCCGGCCGCTGGGCGGTCCGCGACACCCAGCTCGGCGGGCGCGCGATCCGGGCCGGGGACATGCTCCTGCTGGGACTGGGAGCGGCCAACACCGACCCGTTGGTACGCCAGGACCTGGGGGCCGGCCGTCACGCGAGCAACGGCGCGCACCTGGCGTTCAGCCACGGCGAGTATCGCTGCCCCTTCCCCGCCCAGGAGATCGCCGAGACGATCGCCCGTACCGGAATCGAGGTCCTGCTCGACCGGTTGCCGGACCTCGAACTGTCCGTTCCTGTCGCTGAGTTGGTGCGTCGGCCGTCCGCCTTCCTGCGCGGGATGAACGCGCTGCCCGTCCGGTTCGCCCCCGTACGAACGACAGGAGACCTGCTGTGAACTGCCCGCATGCCGCCCCCGTGGTCATCGACCCCATGGTCCGGGACCTCGACGGTGAGACCGAACAGCTCCGCCGGGCCGAGCCGCTCACCCGCATCGACCTCCTCGGAGTGCCCGCCTGGGCCGTCACCCGGCACGCCGAGGCCAGGCACCTCCTCGTCGACAGCCGGCTGGTGAAGGACCTCGATGCCTGGGGGCTCTGGCGGAGCGGTGACGTGACCCACGACTGGCCGCTGATCGGCATGATCGACGCGGGACGCTCCATGTTCACCGTGGACGGGGAGGAACACCGGCGACTGCGTACAAAGACCTCCCAGGCGCTCACCCCGCGCCGGCTGCAGGCGATCCGCCCGGAGATCGAGAAGTTCACCGAGGAACTGCTGGACGCGCTCGACGAGCAGGGTGCGGACGGCGTCGTCGACCTCAAGGCCGTCTTCGCGCAGCCGCTGCCCATGCGCGTGGTGGGCCTGCTGATGGGCGTGGACCAGACCCTGCACCCCATGCTGACCCGGAAGTACAAGGCGTTCTTCTCCATGCTCACCCCGCAGGAGGAACGGCTGGCACTGCTCGCGGAGCTGGACGTCTTCTACACCGCACTCGTACGGGAGAAGACCGCGCATCCCACGGACGACCTCACCAGCGCCCTGATCCTCGCCGAGGAGGGCGGGGAGCCGCTCACCGAGGAGGAGGTCGTCGGCAACCTCAAGGCCATGGTGGCCGCCGGACACGAGACCACGATCGGGCTCGTCCTCAACGCCGTCCGCGCGCTGCTGACCCACCCCGACCAGTTGAAGAAGGTTCTGGACGGCGAGGTGCCGTGGGAGTCGGTGGTCGAGGAGACGCTGCGCTGGGACACCCCCACCACCCACCTGCTGATGCGTTTCGCCACCGAGGACGTGCAGGTCGGGGATCAGGTGATCGCCGAGGGGGAAGGCGTCGTGATCTCCTACCGGGCCATCGGCAGGGACACCGCCCAGCACGGCGAGGACGCCGACGTCTTCGACGTCACCCGGCCGGCGCCCATCCGGCACATGACCTTCGGCCACGGCCCCCACATCTGCCCCGGAGCCGCCCTGTCACGGGTGGAGGCCGGCATCGCGCTGCCCGCGCTGTTCGGCCGCTTCCCCGGCCTCAAGCTCGCGATACCCGACGAGGAGATCCGCAGGCTGCCGGTGATGACGCAGAACGACATGGAGGCGTTCCCCGTGCTCCTGCACGGCTGAGGCGGTCATGCGGCGGTCGCTGCGGCAGAGTCGCGTGTGCACACCCCGGCGTGCGGGCAACGGCCCCGTACGCTGGGGTGCCATGCGCCCCCTCCTGGCTCTCGCCCCCCACCGCTCCACCACGGCCGGGCTGCTGGCCGGAGCGGCGCGGGAGCGCGGCATGGACGTCGTGGTTCTGCCGCGCCGCGGCGTCCCCGACCGGTTGCGCGAGAGGGGCGGCGCTCACTACTTCGGCGGCCCGCACTTCGCGTCCGGCGTCGTCGGCCCTCTCGGCACAGCCCTGCTGGAGCCGGACGCGGACTGGCTGGACGGCCTGCCCCACACGTTCACGGGGCGCCGCATCGGGAGCGTCTCCCTCTCCGTGGCACGCCGCGCCGACGGCCCGTTCTTCGCGAAGCCTCCCACCGACAAGAGCTTCCCGGCGGCGGTGTACCAGAACGGCAGCGCCCTCCCCGAAGACCGTGCCCTCCCGGCTCCTTCCGGTGATCCGCTGGTCCAGCTCAGCGAAGTGGTCGTCTGGGTCAGGGAATTCCGGCTCTTCCTCCTCGATGGACGGATACGGACCGGCTCGCAGTACGCGACCTTCGGACGGCTGGACGCCGCCCCGCTGAGCGGGCACCGCGACGAGCCCGCCGTCCGGGACTTCGCCCGCCGGTTGTGGGACGCGGCAGGGGAGGACCTGCCCAGTGGGGTCGTCGTGGACATCGGGGTCCTGCGCCGGCCGAGCAGCCCGGACGCCGAGCAGTGGGCGGTCGTCGAGGCCAACATGGCGTGGTTCAGCAACGTGTACGCCGCCGAGCCCGCCCGCGCCCTGGACGTGGTGCTCCGTTCGGCCGGGCCCCGCACGGCGCTGCGCGCGCGGGACACGCGGTTCCGCGGGCCGGCACCCCGGCAACCTTTGCCGTGACGGCGGCGACCACTGCCCGGACCCCGCACTTCCCCCACGGAATGGATCAGGACATGGCAGCGAAGCGCCGGCGTAGCCCGCTCCACCGGCCCCGGGGGGCGACCGGAGCGCCGTGCGAGGGCGGGCCCGACCTCGGTCGAAGCGCTTCGACTGCATGCTCGGTGCCACTCTGGACAGTGCCTGCGGGCGAGTCTAAGGTTCACGATGTCTGTGCATGTCAGAGTGTAAGGGTGTGGGCAACAGGCCCTGTTGAAGCGCTTCACCACTTCACCCACCCTTCCCCCTCCTCCTCTCATCCGTAAGGGAGAGCTGAATGGTCACGCTTGCCGAGGTCGCCCAGCACGCCGGAGTCTCCGCGAGCACGGTGAGCTACGTCCTCAGCGGGAAGCGGTCGATCTCCGCCCCCACCCGGGAACGGGTGGAGCACAGCATCCAGCAACTCGGCTACCACCCCAACGCGGGGGCGCGGGCCCTTGCCAGCAGCCGGTCCAACATCATCGCGCTGATGGTGCCCCTGCGCACCGACATGTACGTGCCGGTGATGATGGAGATCGCCATCGCCGTCGCCACGACCGCCCGAACACACGGCTACGACGTGCTGCTCCTCACCGGCGAGGAGGGTCCCGCGGCCGTACGGCGGATCGCCGGGAGTTCCCTCGCCGACGCGATGATCCTCATGGACGTCGAACTGCACGACGAGCGGCTGCCCCTGCTGCGTGAGTCGGGGCGCACGGCGGTCCTGATCGGTCTGCCCGCCGACCGGACCGGACTGACCTGCGTGGACCTCGACTTCGAGGCGACCGGCGCGCTCTGCGTCGACCATCTCGCGGGCCTCGGACACCGGGAGATCGCGGTGATCGGCGAAGCCGCCGCCGTCTACGAACGGCACACCGGCTTCGCCGAACGAACCGTCGACGGCATCCGCGCCAAGGCGCAGGAGGCGGGCGTCCGGGTCCTGCACCGGCCATGCGAGGGCGGGTACGCGGCGATGGCCGGCACCCTGGCCCGGATCTTCGACGAACGGCCGGGCACCACCGGGTTCGTCGTGCAGAACGAGGCCGCGGTCGAGCCTCTGCTCAACCTGCTGCAGCAGCAGGGGCGTGCGGTTCCGGAGGACGTGTCCGTGGTGGCCGTCTGTCCCGAGCAGGTGGCCACCCAGGCCTCGGTGCGGCTCACCTCCGTGGCCATCCCCGCCCAGGAGATGGGCCGCCGGGCGGTGGAGCAGGTGGTGGCGAAGCTCGCGGGCCGGGGGACGGACGAGGTGGAGTTGCTGGAGCCGGTGTTGACCGTCCGGGCGAGCACAGGCCCGGCTCCGTCCTGACGTGCGCGCGGGGTTTTCCACCCGATGGGGTGAAAACCCCGCAGCGTGACGCACGGGGACCGGGGGCCCAGCGGCGGTATGGAGGCCCGTGGGCCTGGGAATGAAACTGGTTGCCGAAGATCCGGCGTGATAACTTCGCGATCGGTCACGAGGGTGGAACCGACTCGTTGGGGGATGGTCGGTGGTAGCACACGTATCTCAGGGGCCCGGCGAGGGCGACGCGTACCTCATCGGGGTACTCGTCAACGAGTTGTGCGCGCTGCCGTGCGTGCGCGATCCCGACCAGTGCATCCACCTGGTGGCGCTCGTGGGATGGCACCTCGGAGTGGAGATCACCTACCTGCGCAGGACCCCGCGCGTCGACATGCTGGCACTCGTCATGGACGTGATGAAACGCGAACGGGGTCTGGAGGCCCTGGTCCTCGCCGTCGGTGTCGTCGCCGGTCCGGAGGACTCCGCCCGGCTGGCCCGCCTGGTGGGCAGCGGCCTCCCCGGTGAAGAGGTGAGGGAGCCGGACCCCGAATTCGACGACTCCGCGGTCCAGGAGATCCGGCGGTTGCTCGCCGAGGTGCGCGGCGGACACGAATCCCGTCTGTACACGATTCTCAACCACGAACTCGGGGTGGACGTCCCCCACGGGCAGTCGCCGGCCCAGCGCTTCGACTTCCTGTGCGGGGTCAGCGCCCAGGCCGACGGACTGCCCGCGGCCCTGGTGCTGGTCGAGATCCTGGCCCTCGATCAGCAGCCGGCCCTCCGCGA
This sequence comes from Streptomyces sp. NPDC020780, assembly GCF_044334475.1. Taxonomy (NCBI): domain Bacteria; kingdom Bacillati; phylum Actinomycetota; class Actinomycetes; order Kitasatosporales; family Streptomycetaceae; genus Streptomyces; species Streptomyces sp. NPDC020780. The sequence goes on from NZ_JBIRTB010000011.1 coordinate 227,679, forward strand.
GTCGCTCATGGAGTGGTCCGACCAGTGGGCCCTGGACGCCGGCCCCGAGCTCGTACGGGCTCTCGAGGACCGCAGGCGCGCGCTCGCCGCTCTCCCGAGGAGCGACCCGGAGGTGCCACGCTGCCTGGTCGTGATGGTGGAGCCCGCCGACGACGGATCGGCCGATATCTACGTACGTCATTGGGTCAACGCGGCGCCCGGATACTGGGAACCGATGGCCGGGGACGTGGAGCGCACCACCCTGGACGCCCTGGCGGCTGCGGTGGAGCGGGCCGTCGGCCGGGGCGCGTCACGCTGGGCGGATGTCTCGGAGACGGAGCACGACCCCACGGTCCGAGTCGAGTTCGTGCTGCCGTTCCGCTACCTGAACCACGACATGGCCCGGCTCGAACTGGGTACGCGGAGCCATGTCCCGCTGCCCCTCGCACTTCGCTACCATGTCCACCTGCGGAGCCTCGAACGCATGAGAAGCCGCGACACCGAGGAGCTCGGGCGCTGGCGGGCCCGTTGGGCACAGCTCAGGAAGATCGGCGTGGCGGAGCCCCACCGCTGGCACGGCGAACAGGGCGAGCGGCTGGACCGATGGCGCGCCGACCTCGCCGCCGACCCGCGGCTGACCGCGGTCATACTCGATGTTCCCGCACTGCCCGACCGCGGTCTGGACGCGCTCATCATCGCCATCGAACAAGGAGTGGGCCTTGCGGCGTGGGACCGCAGAACCGACAGCCCCGACCTCTCGGGTGAGGTGCTGACCCTGCTGCTCGCCCATCCGCCGTCGCAACTCCCGTCAAAGGTAAGTCAGTTACGGAAGGAAGCCGAAGGGCTGGGCCGTGACAGTCTCTCCGTCGGCAAGCACATGGCCTTCTTCTGGGACGATCCGTACCGCCTGGTCGACTGTGAGGAGTTGACAGCATGACCGAGCAGGACTCGGCATCGCGCCCCGTCGCGCCGCCCTCGTGGAGGGTGTTCCACGCGACGGGCCGGCCGCCCGCCGGGGAGCCGCCGGAACTTCCGTCGCCGCCTCCGTGGAGAACCTTCTCCGGCGGTCCCGAGCAGCAACCCCCGCCCGACGACGCCCAGTCGGCGCTGCGCCGGCTCGGCGCCGTGCAGGGGGGCGCCCAGCTGCGTGACGAGGAGATCGACGCGGTCAACGCCGCGCTCCTGCTGCGCCGCCCCCTGCTGATCACCGGACCCCCGGGTGTCGGGAAATCCACCTTGGCCTATCTGATCGCCCTGGAACTGGGTCTCGGCCGGGTCCTGCCCTGGAGCATCGTGAGCCGCACCACGCTGCGCGGCGGCCTCTACGAGTACGACGCCATCGGACGGGCGCAGGCCATCGCCGCCTGGCGTGCGGGCGCGGAGAGCGGGACCGACGCCCGGGGCGACGCTCCGGACCTCGGGGACTTCCTGACCCTCGGCCCGCTGGGAACGGCGCTGCTCGCCTACCGGCGGCCCCGGGTCCTGCTGGTCGACGAGCTGGACAAGAGCGATATCGACCTGCCCAACGACCTGCTCCACGTCCTGGAGAACGGCAGTTACGAGATCCCCGAGCTGGTCCGCGCCGGGGAGGGCGACGTGTCGGTCTTCACCGACGACCCGCACGGCCGGGCCGTCATCGGGTCGGGCCGTGTCGAGTGCGCCGAGTTCCCCGTCGTCGTGATCACCAGCAACGGCGAGCGCGAGTTCCCGGCCGCCTTCCGCCGCCGCTGCCTGCCCCTGGAGATGCGGCCGCCCGGCCGGGAACAGCTCGTGTCGATCGTCGTCAGTCATCTGCGGCAGCGCCCCGAAGGCGTCGAGGAGATCGTCGACGACTTCGTCAGGCGCCTGGACGGCGGCGGCACCCAGTCGGTGGACCAGTTGCTGAACGCCGTGCAACTCACCACGGCCCACGGATTCCGGGCCGACGGCGAGGGGCGTAATCTCATTGAGATGCTCCTTCGCGACCTCTCGAAAGGCCGCTGATGAACGGCTTGCCACGGGAACGCGCCCCGGACTCGACGGCAGCGTCGACCCGTGCGGCGACCGGTCGCCCGGCGGACGGCACGAGCTGGCGGGACCTGGGGGACGGTGTCTGGCTCGCGGCGGCGTGGCGGCGGGCCGGCCGCACCTCGCACGGTGAGACCGACCCCGCCGGGGGAGCGTTACCCGAGGAGGGTCCGGAGCCGCCGCCCACCGACCTTCCGCCCCCCGGTGCCGAGCCGTGGTCCCCGGAGACCGTGCCGGCGGGGAGCACGGACACCCTGGACCCGCGCGACCTCGTGCTGCGCGCCGTCGAGGAGGCCAGGGCCGGCCGCCCGGAGGCCGTGCTCCCGCCGTCCCCGCGGCCCTCCCGGCGCACCGCGCCGCTGCGCCTCGCCAGGGCGCTGCGCGGGCTGGGCCGGAGCGTCCCCTCACGCCATCAGCGCCGCCTCGACGAGGAACGCACCGCCGAGCACGGGCTGAGCGACGGCCTGTGGATCCCGTACCTCGAACCGGTCCAGGAGCGGGCCTTCGACCTGATGCTCCTCGTGGACAGCGCACCCACCATGCCCGTATGGGCGGACACCGTCAGCCGGTTGACGGACGAGGCGGTGCGCAGCGGTGCGTTCCGGGACGTCCGGACCGTCGATGTCGCCCTGCCCGGCGGCGCGGCCCCCGTCCTGCGCTGGCCGGGCAATCGGCACGCCCATCCCGCCGAGCTCCTCGACGGCCGGGGGGCCCGGTTGTTCCTCGTCGTCACCGACGGGCTGGCGCCCGGCTGGGCGGACCGAGGGGCCGACGAACTGCTGGGGAGGCTCTCGGCGGCCGGCCCCACGGCGCTCGTCCACCTGCTGCCCCCGTACCTGCGCCACCGGTCCTCCGTGTACCCCTTCCGGGCGCGGCTGGACGCCGGCGGGTTCGGCGCGCTCAACCGGCACTTCCTCTGCCACTCCGTGCACGGGGTACCCGAGGGCGCCCGCGCGCTCACCGGTTCGGGTGACGGTTCCGTGGCCGTGCCGGTGCTCAGCCTGCGCCCCGGCTCGTTCCGGGCCTGGGCCGATCTGGTCACCGGTGAGCGCGGGGTGCGGCGGGCGCTGCCGGTCGTACTCGCCGGAGCGATGGCCAAGGGAGTGTCCACGCCGGGGCTGCGCACCCCCCGGATCGACGGGCCCCGCGCGGCCGCGGACGCCGTACGCAGGTTCGTCGCCCTGGCCAGCCCGCTCGCACGGCAGCTGGCCGTGCTGCTCGCCGTGGCGCCGATGAGCTTCGACGTCATCCAGGAGCTGCGCGACCGCGCCTTCCCCGAGTCGGGTCCCGACCATCTCGCCGAGATCATGATGGGCGGACTCATCGACTGGGAGCGTGACGGCGACGGAGGCCCGGACTTCGCGGACGGGGTACGCGAAGCGCTGCTGGCCACCAGTAACCGCACCCAACTCGCCCGTGCCGTAGGGCTGCTGGCAGAATCACGGGCCGGCCGCACCCAGGGCATCCGGCTGCGCGCCGCGCTCCGCGACCCGGCGCGCGCCGCCCTGCCGGACCGGGCGGGCGGCCAGGCCTGGCTGCGCATCGAACTCGCCGTGCTGCGCGCCCTGGGCGGGCAGCCGTACCGGGCCAGGGCGGCACGTCTGAACACCGTCCTGCTGCACGGCGCGGGTTCGGCGACGTCCGGGACCGGAGATGATAAAGAGGCATTTGACGTGAATGAGAATGCCCCCGCTCTCCGGTCGCATCCGGCCGTCTCCCCAGGAGGATCCGTGTCGTCCACGACACCCGCAGAAGTTGACCAGGATGCCCGGAGGGCCGACCAGAGCATGGAAGTCACAGCACCGGAGCTACGCTTCGTCCGCACCGGCCAGCCGAAGATCATGGGGAACGTCCCACCGAAGAACCCCAACTTCACCGGCCGGGAGAGCCTTCTGGCCGCGGTGGAAAGGCAGTTGCGGGAGGACGAGACCACGGCCGTCCTGCCGCACGCGCTGCACGGCATGGGTGGGGTCGGTAAGTCGCAGATCGCGGTGGAGTACGTCTACCGCCACAGCGGCGAGTTCAACGTCATCTGGTGGATCCCCGCGGAGCAGGAGAACCTGATCCTCGGAGCTCTCGCCGACCTGGCCCGCAGCCTCGGCCTGGAGGTCGGCCCGCAGGCCAACGCCGCCGTCCCGGCCGTCCGCGAGGCACTGCGCACCGGGAAGCCGTTCGACAACTGGCTGCTGGTCTTCGACAACGCGGAGAACATCGAGGCCGTACGCTCCTACTTCCCCAACGGCGGCCCAGGGAAGATCATCGTCACCTCGCGCAACCGCGAGTGGGAACGCGTCGCTACCCCCCTCAGCGTCGACGTCTTCGACCGCGACGAGAGCATCGCGCTCCTGCAGCGCCGCGCCCGCGGCCTCAGCACCGGCGACGCCGACCGCCTCGCCGCGGCGCTCGGTGACCTGCCGCTCGCCGTCGAGCAGGCGGGTGCCTGGCACGCCGCGACCGGGATGCCCGTGGACGAGTACCTCGGCCTGCTGGAGGAGCGGCGGCCCGAGATCCTCGAACTCGACCCGTCCCCCGACTACCCGCTGCCGGTCGCGGCGGTCTGGGACATCTCGCTGAGCCGCCTCTCGCAGGACAACCCCGCCGCACGCCAACTCCTGGAGATCTGCGCCTGCATGGCGCCGGAACCCATCCCGCTCAGCCTCTTCCGGGGCGGCCGCAACGTCGAGATCACCCCCGAACTCGACCCCGTCCTGCGCGACCCGCTGCTGCTCGCCCGCGCCACCCGCGACCTCAGCAAGCTGTCCCTGGTCCGGCTGGACCACAAAAGCGGCACCCTGCAGATGCACCGGCTCATGCAGAACGTCATCGTGGCCAGGATGGACCCCGAGGAGCGGGCCAGGATGACACGGGCGGCCCACCTGCTGCTCACCACGGCCAAGCCCGGCGCCCCCGCCTCCCCGGACCAGTGGCCCGCCTACCAGGCGATCCTGCCCCACGTGATCGCCTCCAAGGCCGTGGAGAGTTCCGACGCCTGGGTCCGGGACCTCGTCTACGACATGGTCATGTTCCTGTACTACTGGGGGGCACATGAGTCGGGTGCGGCCCAGGCCCGGCTGGCGTGGGCCGCGTGGCGCGCCCAGTCCGGGGACGAGGACCTGCATGTCATCAGGATCACCAAACTCCTCGGCTTCTACCTGCGGCTACTCGGGCGCCCCGCTGAGGCGGTCGAGCACAACGAGCGGGCTCTGGCGATCTCGCGCGGCGCGCAGATCCCCGACGAGGAGCTCATCGACTCCATGTGGCAGATGGCCGGCGCCCTGCGGTACCAGGGCGAGTTCCGGCAGGCGAGCGACCTGGCGGAGGAGGCCTATGCCCGCGCCAGTGATCTGTTCGGGCCGGACGATCCCACCACGCTGAGCGCCGCGCACGACTACTGCGTCACCCTGAGGCTGAACGGCCGGTTCGCCACGGCGCGGGAGATCGACGAGGAGACGGCACGGCAGCGCGAACTCCTGTACGGCCCTGCGAGCGGACTCACCCTCAACACCCTCAGCGGACTCGCCATCGACATCCGGGAGGCAGGTGACTACGTCGGCGCCCGTGCGCTCCAGGAGTCGAACTACCTCACCTACGTGACCCACTTCGGCGAGACCAACGCCTCCACCATCCGGGCCGCGCTGAACCTCGCCGTCTGCCGCCGCCGGGCGGGTGTGACCGAGGGCGGCGCCGCCCTGGCCGAGCAGACACTCGAACGCTTCACCACCCGCTACGGCCTCAACAACACCGACGCCCTCGGCGCCGCGATCCACACCATGGTCGAGCGCCGGCTGAACGGCGACCTCGCGGGGTCGAGGGAACTCGGGGAGCAGACGCTGGCCGCGTACCGGAAGGTACTCGGCGAACGCCATCAGTACACTCAGTTCGCCAAGGTGAACCTGGCAGCGACGATGCGGGCCCAGGGGGACATCGACGGGGCCGAGAGCCTGGACACCGGAGCCCTGGCGGACCTGGGCAGCACGCTGGGCGAAACACATGTGGCCACCCTGACCGCGGCCATGTGCCGGGCCAACGACCACTACGCCCGCCTGGACTTCGCCCGGGCGAGGAACGCCGACGCCACGGTCCTTCCGAAGCTGTCCGAGACTGCGGGCGCCGAACACCCCCTGACCCTCGCCTGCACCGCCAACCTCTCGCTGGACCGGCGCGGCCTCGGCGAGTCGGCGGAGGCGGACCGGCTCAACACCCTGGCGGTGGAAGGCCTTGCGCGGGTACTCGGGGACAGCCACCCGTGGCACACCGCGGCCAGGCTGCACCAGCGCATCGAGTGCGACATCACGCCACTGCCGATGTGACGCGGCGGGGGACGGGGTAACAGCCGGCCGGGCCCACCGCACCCGCGGCGGTGGGCCCGGCCGACGGCAACGAGCCGACGGGGGCGCTCACATGACAACGGTGGTCTTCACTCACGGCACGGGTGTGCGGGAACCACACCTCACCACGCTGCTCGGGCAGATCGCGTCGGGCCTGACGGCGACGGCACCGGACGCGCAGCTGCTCGCCTACCGGTGGGGCGAGCGGTACGGGGCCAGGCTGGCCGCCGACGGCGTCAGTATCCCGGCACCCCCCGGCTCCGGAACAGGCCGGGACACCGCGGAGCCCGGCGGACAGGACCAGGCGCAGGAGTGGGCCCGGCTCTACGACGACCCGTGGGCCGAACTGGCGACGGCGGCCGCCGGAGCGGCCGGCCGCGTCACGCCGCCCGGAGCGGCTTTCCCGGACGAACGCCCGCGGGCCCTGCTCCTGGAGCTCGCGGCTCAGGGTGAGCCCGGATCCGGGCCGTTCGCCCCCGGAGTGCGCGAGGCCGCTGCGCGGCTCGCGCGCACCCCTCTCCTCGGGCCCGCAGCCGACGCGCTCGACCGCGAGACCCTGGCCTGGGTGCTGGCCCGGGCGCTGATCGCGGAGGCCACCGCCGACGCCCTGGACGCGGACAGCCCCGTGCAGGCAGGAGGCGACGCCAGGGACGCCGCCGTAACGGCGATCGCGGAGCGCCTGGGCGCTGCCCCTGCCGGCACCGGCCGAGGCCCTCTGCTGCGGATGGCGGGCCGGCCGCTCGTACGGCTCGGCTCCCGCTACGCGGTGCGGCGGCGTCGCGCCCTCACCGACGCGGCACACCCGGCCGCCGGTGACATCCTCAAGTACCTGGCCCGCGGCGAGGACGTCCGCCAGGGCCTGCGCGCGTTCCTCGCCCCCCTGGAACCGCCCGTCGTCCTGCTCGGCCACAGCCTCGGCGGGATCATCTGCCTCGACACCCTCATAGCGGGGCCCCTGCCGGGCGTCGAACTGCTGGTCACCGTCGGCTCCCAGGGCCCGTTCCTGTACGAGACGGGCGCCCTGCCCGCCCTGGCCCACCCGGACCCGCTGCCCGGGCACGTCCCCCCGTGGCTGAACCTCTACGACCGCCGCGACCTCCTCGGCTACGCGGCGGCGCCTCTCTTCCCCGGGCGCGCCCATGACGTCGCCACCGACAGCCGGCAGCCGTTCCCCGTCGCGCACAGCGCCTACTGGACCGACCCGGCCGTCTTCCGGGCCATCGGGGAGCGGCTGCCGTGAACCGCGCACCGGTCCGGCCCGACCGCGTCGCCGCCCTGGTCGTCGGAATCGAACAGTATGCCGCCGGACCCGACTGGGATCTTCCGGGACCGGCGCGTGACGCGCTGCGGTTCCGCGACTGGCTGCTGGCCCGCGGCGTTCCCGGTGCCGGCATCCAGCTGCACCTCGCCCCGCTCCCCGGGACGGAGCCCGACGTCCCCTACCTGCCGGCCGACCACGCCTCCCTGAGACGCGCCCTCGTCACCGACATGCCGGCCCGGGGCGGGGACGCCCTGTGGGTGTGGTGGGGCGGCCACGGTGTGCTGGACCGGAAGGAGCACCTGCGGCTCTACAGCGCCGACGCCACCGTGACCGACCGGCGCAACATCGACGTGGAGTCGGCCCGGGACGCCTACCGCAGCGACGCCGTCCCGGCCTTCGGCCGGCAGATGTGGATGATCGACGCGTGCCGGACCTTCGACGAACGGCACAACTTCCCGCAGACCCTGCCCCACGAGCGGTTCGCCACCGGAGCCCGGGTCCAGGAGCACGAACAGGTCCTGATATTCGCCACAGGCCGCGGGCAGCGGGCGGCCAACGACCCCGGGCGCCGGCTCGGAGTGTTCTCGGACATCGTCCTGAGCGAGCTCCCGCCCGACCCGCTGCCGGACCCAGCCGCCCTCTTCGCGGCCGTGGAGGCGAGGATGAGCGCGCTGCCGGCCGCCGGCCACGCCCTGCAACTCCCCACCGTCTTCATGGAGAGGCCGGGATGGGCCCGCAACATCGCCCCGCCACCGCCTCCCGCCCCTGCACCGCGCCCTCCGGCGGCCGGCCGGGCACTCGCCCGGCTCATCGACGCCCTGCTGGCCTACTCGCTGATGAACGACCGCGACGAACGACAGGCACTGGTCAACGAGTTGCCTCCCTCCGTCGTCGCACGGATGCCGCGGCACACGATGCCGCGGACCGATGTCATCGGGATCGTCCGCACCCTGCGGGCACGGCCGGAGGGACTGTGGGAGCTGTACGACGCCGTGACACTGCTCGACGACGATCCCGGCCGGTCCGCCGAACTCAAGGCAGCTGTCGAGGACTTCGCCGCGGGCCCCGGATCCGGGATGTGATCGGCCGGCGTGATCACACGGGTTTCGGGAAGGGGTCTCAATCGTCATGATGGAGTAAACGGTGGCATCCCGTGCCACCGCTCGCGAAGGGGGAGCGCGCCTTGTACCAGCCGGAACCCGCCGACGGCACACCCGATCACCTCGAGTCCGACCTCATGGATCTGGCCGCCGTGCGCGTCGCCGATCTCCGGCGCCTCCCGGCCCCCGGGGTCGCCGACCGGCTCCTCGCAGAGCTCCGGCGTGCGCGCAGCAACACGATGGGGGGCGGTGAACCCGGCTCAGGACGGGCCGAATGAGGCCGGCCGGCGGGCCTCAGGAACCGACAGGGAGCGATGTGTACGCCCCGATCCGTATGCCCGGCCCGTTGTTCGACGAGATCGCCGCGGGCGGTGGCTCGCCCGAGGCCGTGGCGTTCCTGGTCAGGGGTGAACGTACCCGGCGTCTCCTGCTGCTCCGCGAGTTCCTCGACCTGCTGGACGCGGACCCCGGCATCCTTGGCCCCCTGGACGCCCGGACGGTCTGGCCCACATTGGAGGCCGCCGCCGCCCAGGCCCCGGAGCGGGTCGAGGAACTGCTGCTGAGCCCCGAGGTCGGCAGCTGGCTGGCCCATGCCCTGCGCCGGCTGCACGGGACGGCCTCGGGGCCACCCCTGTGGGCCGACGTCGGCCAGATCGCCGCCGTGGCCGCGACGGCGGCCCTCCACGCGGGCACGCACGCCGAGGTGGTGCTGCCCGCCCGGGGGAACGCGGTGAGTCTGCCCGCGCTGGGAATGGTGCGGCTGCCCGGCCCGGACGGGGACGACTTCCACGCCGTACGGGCCGTGGTGTCCGGCGGGACCCTCACCGTCCGGCACGCCGACGGCCCCGGGACCGTCGTACGCCCCCTCGACGGGAGGGAGTCCGCACAGTGGCTGCCGGTGCGCAGACTCGGTACGGGGCCGGGAACGCGGGCCGTACAGCTCGACGACCTGGACCCGTACCGTGACCTGGACGAGCCCATCGCTCCGGGCCGTCTCGGTCCGGAGGAACTCCGCTCCTGGCAGGGCCTGTTCGACGAGGCCGTGGCTATCCTGCGCCGCGGGGACGGCTCCGCCCCCGGCGGGCTGCGGCCCGAGGAGATCAGCCGGATCGTCCCCTGGCGCGCCACGGACGGTGACGTGGACCTTCCGGTGCCGTCGGCGGGGCTCAGCGCCTCCACCGGCGACGCCTTCGCCTCCATGGTCGTCGCCCGGCCGACGGACGGACCCGCACTCGCCGAAACCCTCGTCCACGAGTTCCAGCACAGCAAGCTGGGCGCCCTGCTGCACCTCTTCCCGCTCATCGAGGACGACCGGACCGAAGCCCACTACGCCCCCTGGCGCGCGGATCCGCGCCACCTGCCGGGACTCCTGCACGGGGCCTACGCCTTCGTCGGCGTGACCGGGTTCTGGCGGGCGCGGGCGGGGGACCCGGCGGGCGATCCGCAGGGGCGTGCGCCGTTCCTCTTCGCGCTGCGCCGGCTCCAGACCCGCATGGTCCTGCGCACCCTCGCCACCCGGGCCCGGCTCACCGTACCCGGGCGCCGGCTCGTCGCCCGGCTGTCCGGGACGGTCGACGGCTGGCTCGGAGAGCCGCTGGACCCGGCGGTGGTGGCGAGGGCCCGGGCGTCGGCGGTGAGCCACCGGGTGGAGTGGCGGCTGCGCAACCTGCGCTGCGGCGAGGACGACGGGAGGGCGCTCGTCGAGGCGCTGCGCTCGGGGGCCGGCCCGGCGCCCGCCGGCGCACCGCGGGTCGCCACCGGGACGGGCGGCTACTGGCAGGACGACCGGGGCCGCCTCTACCTGCTGGGCAAGGAGCAGCCGGGCCCGGGCCCGGCGGCCGGCGGTGACGAACTGCTCGTCGCGGGCGACGCCGAGGCCGCGCGCACCGCGTACGCCGCCCAGCTGGCCGCTGCCGCCCCGCTGTCCGCCGCCGGTGGTCCGGACCCGCACGCGCTGGCCGGCTGGCTGCTGGCACACACGGCGCTGCATCCCCGGGACCGTCGGCTGCTCGCCCGCCCCGAGCGCTTCGCGGCGCTGCTGGACGTCGTCCCCCCCGACCGCTGGACACGGACCGCCCGGTGGCTGGCGGGCGGCGCGCCCCAGGCGTGACCCCCCAGGCGTGACCCCCCAAGGCGTGAGCCTCGGAGGTGTGAGCCTCGGAGGTGGCGGCGGACGTGCGGCGGACGGGCCGGCAGAGAGGAGCCGATGGGCAGCGCTACCGCGGCCCCAGGGTGAGCACGCGGTCCACTCCGGCCGTCAGCTCCAGCGGGGCCGCGGGATCTCCCGCCGAGGTCTCGGTGAGGGCGTAGCCCTCGCCCGTACGCAGGTCGACGCGGGCGTCGCGGGTGGGACGCAGGACCGCGGTGGCGCCGCCGTCGTACCAGCTCAGGTCCAGCCGTGCGCCGAACCGGGTGCGCAGCCCCCGCAGTTCGCCGGCCGGGTACGCCGACGGGAGTGCGGGGAGCAGCACCAGGCGGCCGGGCGCCGACTGGACGAGTGACTCGATCACGGCGGCGGGCAGCGTGTGGGCGGCGTCCGCGTTGTACACATCGCGCGACGGGTAGTGGGAGCTCATCAGCGAGTCGTGGAAGTAGTCGCCGCCCAGCACCGCGTCCAGGGCGGCCGACACCCGCGCCGGGTCCCGCAGCCGGGCCGCCACCAGGGCGTGGTGCAGGTGCCCGTGGGCGGAGTCGTTCTCCGAGCCGCGCAGCTCCAGGGCGCGGTGCGCGGCCCGTGCCGCGGCCGGGGTGTCGTACGGGTTGATCTCGTCCAGCGGCCACACCGGGTACAGGTGGCTGAGGTGGCGGTGGTCGTACGTCTCCGCCAGGCCCGGCCACGCCCACTCGGCGAGTGCCCCGTCCTCGTTCACCAGGTAGTCGGGAAGCCGGCCGGCCAGGGCCCGCCATAGCCCGGCGGACGGGTGGCCGGGGGCGTGCGCGGCGGCCGTCGTCAGCGCGTGGCGGGCCGCGGCGATGTCCATCGTGGCGTTGACCGTGCCCCAGCTCGCGTTGGCCGGGCGGTTCTCCGGGGAGTACGACGGCACCACGGCCACCCGGCCGTCCGGGTCCTCACGCGTGAGGAAGTCCTCGTAGAACAGGGCCGCTTCGACGAGGGCACCGGTCAGCCGGGCGTCCGGCGTCCCCGTCGTCACCTCGGCGTGCTCCAGGAGTGGCTGCAGCAGCCAGTCCGCCCCGGCCGTCCACAGGTGCAGCGGATAGGCGCGCTGGAAGTGACGGGTGTGCCCCGACTCGCCGTCCGTGTGCGACGGCGCGACGATGCCGCGGGCCCCGAACAGCGCCCGGGCGTTGTCCCGCCAGTCGGCCAGATGGCCGAGGACCAGAGCGGCGTGCGCCTCGGTCACCTCGGGCAGGGCGGCGCTCGCCGCCGACGCGATCTGCAGATTGAGGTTGGCGTTCGTGGTGAACGCCCCCGACCACGCCGTGTCCCAGTCGCCGGTCCACAGCCCGGTCAGCCGGGGAGGCAGCAGCCCCGAGGAGGAGAGCAGGTGGTAGCGGCCCGCCGCGAAGAGGCGTTCCAGCAGCGCCGGGCTCCGCGGGGTGCGCAGCAGCTCGCTTCCGGGCAGCTCCCGCTCGCCGCCGGCGTCCCGCAGGGTCAGCGCGGTACGTCCGTACGCGGCGCGGTGCACCGGGTGGTGGCGGCCGAGCAGCGTGTCGTAGTCCTCGTCCGGCAGGGCGGCCCACAGCGCCGCGAGGTCCCCGTGGCCGCCGGAGCGGCGGTGGACCCGGGTCGTCAGGGTGATGCCCCGCGCCCCCCGGACGCTGATGCCCTCGCCCGCCACCGACACCGTCCCGCCGTCCGCGCGGGCCACGGTGACCCCGGTGTACGCGGTGTCACTGCCCGGGTAGCCGATCCGCAGCGCCAGGTTCGCCCCGTGCGGGGCCAGTACGGTCGTGCGGCCGACCGCCAGCCGCGCCGGGGCGCCGGGCAGGGCGTGGTCCAGGACGACGTGGGCGTCCGGACCGAGGCCGGTGATCCGCTGCACGATCACGTCGTCGGCCCGCGACACGAAGACCTGGCTGCGCCACTCCTCGTACGCCGCCGTCACCTCGCCCGTCGTGAAGTCGACCTCGCGCCGGTAGCCGGCGAGCGCCTCGTGCGGCCCCCGGTCACGGCGGACGCGGGTCTGGAACGCGGGATGGAAGGGCTGCACCCACACGAGCGGCCGCCCCGCGCCGAACTCCTCGGCCGCTGTCACGTCCCCCGCCAGCAGGGCGTCCTGGAGGCGGCCCAGCCGGTGCGCGAGCTCCGGCGGCCGGACGTCCTCGCTTCCGTTGGGCCGGACCAGGGTGTGGTGGTCGACGATCACCCGGTCGTCCGCCGGGTCGCCGTACACCATGGCCCCGTGACGCCCGTTGCCGCTCAGGAAGGCGTCCTCCCAGCGGGCGGCGGGTGCGGGCTCCCACGTACCGTCGATCATGCCGAGGCGTCCCGGAGCGCGGCCACGCCGTAACGGCCCAGCTCCACGCGGCCGTCGTGCTCCACGCCCGTGAGCACGTCGAGGTGGCGGCCGGGCAGGTCCACCGACGCCGGGGACCGGCCGTGGTTCAGCAGGAAGAGCAGGGAGCCGCGGCGCACCGCCTCCACCCCGGCGGGCAGCCCCGCCACCACGGGGCGCACACCCGCCCCCGCCGCCACCCGGTCGAGCAGGTCGCGCAGCGCCTCCGGTTCGGGCAGCGTCGAGATGTACCAGGCGGTGTCCTTGCGGAGCACCGCGGGCAGCCCGTCCAGCTCGCCGCCCCGGTAGGCGGAGACGGTCTCCGCGCTCCCGTCGGGCTCCAGCTCCTCCGACCAGAGGGTGCCGCGGAAGCCGTCGCACTCCGCCGACGCGTCCGCGTCCAGCGGCCACCACTCGTGCACCGTGCGGATGCCGAAGAGCTCACGCAGCCGGCTGTCCATGCCGCCGGGCCTGATCCGGTTGTCGGGGTCAGCGACACCGGTGAAGAATCCGCAGACGAGGGTGCCACCGCCCCGGACGTACGCGACGAGGCCGTCGATCGCCGCGTCGTCGAGCAGGTAGAGCTGGGGCACGACGACCAGGCGGTACGCGCCGAGGTCCCCGCCGGGGCGGGCGAACTCCGTCGCGATGCCGCTCTCCCACAGGCCCCGGTGCCAGGCCCGCACGAGGTCGGGGTACTCGACGAGGGCGGACGGGCTGCCCTCCTGGGCACTGGCCCACCACGCGTCCCAGTCGTGGAGCACGGCGGCATCCGCGTGCGAGGTGGTTCCGGCCACCTCGGGCCCGAGAAGCGCCAGTTCGGCGCCGATCCGCTTGATCTCCCGGAAGGTGCGACCGTGTTCACCGGCGTGCGACAGCATCCCCGAGTGGAACTTCTCGGCGCCCTGGCGGGACTGGCGCCACTGGAAGTAGCAGACGGCGTCCGCGCCCCTGGCGACCGCCTGCAGCGACCAGAGCCGGTTCAGCCCGGCGGGCTTCGGGTGGTTGACCCCCCGCCAGTTGACCGGCCCGGCTGCCTGCTCCATCAGCATCCACGGGCCGGCCGCCTGTCCGCGCGTCATGTCGCCGAGCATCGCGTTGTAGTGGCCGCCCTGCGGGTCCGCGGGGTCCGGATAGATGTCGACGGAGAGGATGTCCTCCTGCTCCGCCCACGCCCAGCCGTCCTGGCCCGCCCACAGCGGCATGAAGTTGGTGGTCACCGGGATGTGCGGGGTGTGCCGGGCGACGATGTCCCGCTCGGCGGTGTAGCACTCCATCAGGGCGTCGGACGTGAAGCGCTTGAAGTCCAGCACCTGGGCCGGGTTCCTCATGTACTGCGCCCGGCGCGGCGGCAGGATCTGTGCCCAGGTGTCGTAACGCTGGCTCCAGAACGCCGTCCCCCACGCCTCGTTGAGGGCGTCCACCGTGGTGTAGCGGGCGGCCAGCCAGCGGCGGAAGTGGGCGGCCGTCCCGTCGCACCAGCAGTGTGTGCAGTACTCGTTGTTGATGTGCCACACGGTGAGCGCCGGGTGTCCGGCGTACCGCGCGGCAAGGTCCTCGGTGAGCGCGGCGGCGTGCCGGCGGTAGACCGGCGAGCTGGGGCAGAAGTGCTGCCGCGAGCCGTACGAGACCACGGTGCCGTCCTCGGCGCGCGGCAGCGTCTCCGGGTACAGCTCACCCATCCACGGTGGCGGTGACGCCGTCGGGGTGGCCAGGACCACCCCCACGCCGTGCGCGTGCATCAGGTCCATCAGCCGGTCGAGCCAGCCGAACTCCCGTGCCCCGGGGCGCGGTTCGATCATGGCCCAGGAGAAGACGCCGACGGTGACGGAGGTGACCCCGGCCTCCTTCATCAGCCGGACGTCGTCGGCCCACACCTCCTCGGGCCATTGCTCGGGGTTGTAGTCGCCGCCGAAGAGAATGCGGCCACGGGTGGCGTCGTGCAGGGACGGCATGGACTTCTCGTTCCTCATTCGGGGTCCGCGTACTGGATGCCGCGGCCGTTGGTGCCCAGGTAGACACGGCCGTGGATGCGGGGGTCGCCGGTGATGACCTCACCGGTCCACCCCCATCGGTGGGAGTCGTCGTTGACGCGGATCCACGTCCTGCCCGCGTCGTCCGAGCGCAGGACCGCCACCTCGTGGTGCGTGGCGGAGACCCGGCCGGTCTGGAAGACCGCGGGGTAGGCGTGGCGTCCGCGGTCCTTCGCGCGGCCGAAGCCGAGTGCGTAGGACGCCTGGCAGCCGGCCACCGCCGTGAAGGTGAGGCCGCCGTCCACCGAGCGCAGCAGCCCGTGTTCCTTGGCCGACAGCCACAGGTCCCCGGTGCGGCCCGGCGCCGCCGCGACGCGGAACTGCGTGTCCCCTGCGGGCAGCCCGGAGGCGCCCGCAGTGAAGGTCGCGCCCCCGTCCGTGGAGCGGAACAGTGTGCCGGTGTCCGTGTCGTACACGTAGAAGCGGGCGGGGTCGGCCGGGTCGGCGACCGGGGTGCCGCCCTTGGGGAAGGTCGCGACCTCGGCCCACGTCGCGCCGCCGTCGGCCGAGCGGTGTGCGGCGTACTTCGTACCGTCCCAGTGGACGAACGACCACAGCAGGACCGTCCCGTCGGCGGACACGGCCACCGGGCCCGGGGCGGACGCGGCCGTCGTCGGCTGGGAGGCGAACGGCTGCCAGCTCGCTCCGCCGTCGTGCGAGGACGCGCCCGCGGCGCCCGACCCCGACGGCCAGCCCGTGCGGACCACGTACGAGGGCTTCAGGGTGGCCAGGGCCAGTCCCGTCGCCGTGCCGAAGACCGGGTTCGAGGCCATGCCGCGCGACGGGGAGGAGGTCAGCGACTCGTGGTACATCACCCCGATGTCACCGAGCCCGCTGAGCAGCCGGGCGCCCGTGGGCGGGGCGATCAGCTGCCGCACCGACGACTCCTCCAGGCCCCGGATCTCCGGGGCCCAGCGCACCAGGTCACGGGTGCCGAAGATGGTCGCGCCCGTGCCGTACAGGAGGTGCCGCGAGTCGAACGGGTCGACGGCGACCGCCTGGATCCACCAGCCGAACTTCGGCTCACCGCCCCACTTCAGATACGGCGTCTCCGACACGTCCAGCACGGCCGTGTCCTTGAGCGAGGTCCAGCTCGCACCGCCGTCGGTGGAGCGGAACAGCGTGTCCACGGGGCCCCAGCGGTTGTTCGTGGAGACGACGACCGTGCCGGGGCGGGCCGCGTCGACCGCGAGGCCGCCGTAGCCGAAGGCGTCACCGCCGCCCGGCGCGACCGGGGTGACGTCCGTCCAGGTGCCGGTCGCCGTGTCCAGCCGGTGCACCGAGCCGTCGGCCTGGTTGTTGGGGCCCGGCCCGTCCGCGTAACTCACGTACAGGGCCCGGGTGTGCGCGTCGTAGGCCGCACGGACCGGCACCTTCGCCGCGGCCCCGGACGGCTGCCCGGGGACGGGCTCCCAGCCGCCCGAGGACGTCGTACGGTACAGCGCCGTGCCCCCGTCGCCCCAGCCCGCGTACACCGTGCGGCCGGCCGCCACCAGCAGCGTGACGCCCTGGCCGCCCGCCGACCCGGACACGGGGAACGCGGTGTCGGGGGCCCAGCTCGCCCCGCGGTCCCCGGAGAGCAGCAGGCCGTCGTGGCGTGTACCGAGCCGGAGCGTCTCGCTGTCGCGCGGGTCCACCAGCAGCCGCTCGCCCGTGCCCCGGCCGTCCTCGTTGGCCCCCAGCCGTACCGTCAGGTCCGTGCGCGCCCAGGTCGCGCCCCGGTCCTGCGACCTCAGCACCGCGCCGGGGCCGTAGGAAGGCCCGGAGTACGTGCCGAGCGCCAGGTACAGCCGGTCCGGGTGGGCCGGGTCGACGGCCATGGCCTCGACCCCCATCAGATTCCAGTCGTCCCAGCCGACGAAGTCGGTCAGCGCCGTCCACCGGGAATCGCGCTCCTCCCACCGGTAGGCGCCGCCGATGTCCGTCCGTGCGTAGGCCAGGCCCCGCACGGACGGGTGGAACAGGATGCCCGTCACGAAGCCGGTGCCGCCGATCGCCGCCGTACGCCAGCGGTGCGGCTGGGTCCTCCCGGGGCGCCCGGCGGCCGCGGTGGCCGAGCCGGGCGCGGCCACCGGCAGCGCGGCTGCCGTGGCCGCCACCGCGGCGGCGCCGGCGAGCACGGTACGGCGCCGGGGCCGCTGGGCCGGGCCGGGCTGCGGAACGGACGAAGAGCGCATGACGAAGACCTTCCGGTGGGTCCGGGTGGATGCGGGGCCCGGGCGCGCCCGGGGGAGGGGCCGTACGGAAAGGGGGCGGGCGGGCTCAGCCCTTGACCGCGCCCGTGAGCATGCCCTTCTGGAAGTGCTTCTGGACGAACGGCGACAGCACGGCCACCGGGATCAGCGCGAGGACCATCACAGCCATCTGCACGGCGAGGCTGTTGATCTGGCCGCTGCTGACCGCCGCGCCCATGGCACCGGGCGGCACCTGGTGCTGGAGGACCAACTGGCGCAGGATCATCTGCAGCGGGTACTTGTCGCTGTCCTGGATGTACAGCATGGCGTTGAACCACTGGCTCCAGTAGCCCACCGCGTAGAACAGCGAGATCACCGCGATCACCGCCCGGGACAGCGGCATGACGATCTGCAGCAGGATCCGCCACTCGCCCGCGCCGTCGATCCGGGCCGCGTCGATCAGTTCGGGGGCGGTGTCCATGAAGAAGCCGCGCAGCACGAGGATGTTGAAGACGCTGATGGCGCTCGGCAGGATCATCGACCAGTAGCTGTCGCTCAGGCCGATGCCCGTGACCAGCAGGTACGTCGGGATGAGCCCGGCGCCGAAGAACATCGTCGCCATCATCGTCATCAGCAGCGGCCGGTGCGCGAAGGAGTCCTTGCGGCTCAGCCCGTACGCGCACAGCACGGAGATCACCATGCTGAACACCGTGCCGACGGCCGTCAGCCCGATGCTCACGAGCGCGGCGCGGGTGACGGCGCCGCCGCTGAGCAGCTCCTTGTACGCGACGAAGGTGATGCCGTCGGGCCAGACGACCAGGCCGCCGGCGTCGTTGATGGCCTTCGTGTCGGAGAGGCTGGTGACCACCACCACCCAGATGGGGATGAGGATCACCGCGCAGATCGCGAAGAGGCCGACACCCTTGAAGGCGAGGCCCGCCGTGGTGGGTTCCTCCTCCCACACCGGGCGCGGCTCCATGCGCAGGGCGCGCTGGAACGGAGTCTCCTCCCGTGCGGCGGTGACCCGGGCCGGCGCCTTCCCGTCCTTTTCCATGTCCAGGAGAGTCGTCATTTCTTGGAGTACACCCCCTGCTCGCCCATCATGTGGGCGACCTTGTTGGCTCCCAGCACCATGGCGACGCTGAACAGTCCCTTGAAGATCCCGGCGGCGGCCGCGTAACCGAAGTCGCCGGTCTTGATGCCCGTCCACCAGATGTAGGTGTCGAGGATTTCGGAGGCGCCCGCGCCGACCTGGTCGCGCTGGAGCAGGATCTGCTCGAAGTCCAGGTTGAGCGCGCTGCCGACCCGCAGCACGAGCAGCAGTGCGATGACCGGGCGCAGCGCCGGCAGGGTGACGTGCCACATGCGGCGCCAGCGGCCCGCACCGTCGACGGCCGCCGCCTCGTACAGGTCGGTGTTGACGGCGGCGAGGGCGGCGAGGAAGACGATGACGCCCCAGCCGGCGTCCTTCCACACCGCCTGCGCGGTCACGAGGAACTTGAAGAACCCCGGGTTGGTCATGAGGTCGAAGCCCTCGTGGCCGTGCTCGCGCAGCCACTGCGCGACCAGGCCCGCACCGCCGAACATCTGCTGGAAGACGGTGACGACGAGGACCCAGGAGAAGAAGTGCGGCAGGTAGACGATGGCCTGGACCCAGGCCCGCACCCGGGCGCTCATGATCGTGTTGAGCAGCAGGGCGATGGCGATCGGGATGGGGAAGAAGAGGAGCAGCTGGGTCAGGAAGATCACCAGCGTGTTGACCAGGACTTCCCAGAAGCGGTAGTCCGCGAAGATGCGGGTGAAGTTGTCGAAGCCGACGAACGGGCTGCCGGTGATGCCCAGGTCGTACACGTCGTAGTCCTGGAAGGCCACGATGTTCCCGAGCAGCGGGATGTAGTTGAACAGCAGCAGCAGGGCCATGGCCGGCAGCGTCATCAGGATCAGCGTGCGGTCGCGCCGCAGGCGCAGGCGCCGGGTGATGCCGCCGGCGGGCGCCGTACCGCCGCTCCCGGTGTCCTTCCTCCCGGACCGCTTGCCCGCGGCCTTCTTCAGGCCCGTCGCCGGTACCCGGCTCCCGGGCGGTCCGCCCGCTTGTGCTGTGCCGTGCGCGGCGCCGTCGTCCTCACCGCCGGGGCCGGTGTCCGGCTCCCGTCCCGCTGTGTTGTCCGCGTCGGTCGCCACCGTGGCCCGAGGCTTCACCCTGTGCTCCCCATGTCGTGCTCTCCGCCCCGGCCGCCGGGCTCCTCGCGCCCGGCGGCCTGTGTCGTACGTGTGTCCTGGGTGGCCGTACGCGTCAGACGCCGGAGCCGTTCTTGTCGAGGAGCTCCTGGTACCAGTCGCGGAGCTGGTCGCCGCCGCTGTTCTTCCACGTCGTCACGGCGGCGTCGACGTCGCTGACCTTCTTGCGGCCGCGGCGGATGTCCTTCTGCAGGTCGTCGAACGGCGTGTACAGGGAGGCGTACCGCTGGGGCTCCACGACCTGCATGCCGAAGAACAGCGGCTTCCTGACGTGCGGGGCCTGGCGGGCCATCCAGCCGGCGTAGTCCTTCACCAGCTGCGGCTCGTCGGGGAAGGCGATGGTGTGCGGCGGGGAGGCGATGTAGAGGAGCGTGGCGGGCTGCGCCTCCTCGATGCCCTTCGGGGTGAAGGTCGGCACCCCGCCCTCGACCTTGTAGTGGGCGCCCTGGACGCCGTAGTTCGTCAGCATGAACTCCTCGGTGCCGTACGGGGCCGCGGCGAAGTCGGCGATCCCGAGGAACTCCTCGATCTTCTCCTTGGGCAGGTTCTTGTTGATGAAGGTGAAGATCCCCGCGGGGTCGTCCTGCCACAGGACCGGCTTGCCGCCGTCCGCGGCGAAGAAGTCCAGCGCCTGCATGTCGAACTTCGGGTTGGCGACGGCCTGCTCGGTGACCATGCCCTTCCAGCCGCCGGTGCCGTCGTTGTACATGAGGACGTGGCCGCTGGTGAAGCGGATCTTGGAGTCGGCGTCCTTGTTGGCCTCGGCGTCCGGGTGGATGTACCCGCCCTCGTGCAGCTTGCGGGCGAAGGCCAGGGCCTCGCGGTACTCCTGGGTCTCGATCTTGTGGACGAGCTTGCCGCCCTCCAGCTTCCAGTAGTGCGGGGCGTCGGGCAGCAGGCCGAACACCTTCTGGATGCAGGTCCACAGGTCGTCGAAGGCCCACACCTTGCTCTTGGGGGCGGTGTACTCCTTGCCGAAGGCGAGCAGGTCCTCGGCGCTCGCGGGCAGGGCGCCCGAGCCGATCAGGTCCTTGCGGTAGAAGAAGGCGTTGCCGATGACCGGGTTGGGCATGGGCAGCCCGCGCAGCTTGCCGCCGAAGACGGAGTACTGCCAGGCGCCGGTCGGGATGTTGGCCAGGTTGGGGTACTTCTTGACCGCGTCACCCGCGAGGTAGGGCCCCAGGTCGGCGAACCTGGCCGTGATCGCGTTGCGGATCTGCCCCTGCATGTTCCAGCCGGGGATGGTCATGACGTCCGGGAGGTCGGAGCCGGCCAGAACGGCGCCGATCTTGTCCTGGTAGGTGTTGCCGTCCTGCGGGTCGAAGCTGAGCTTCGCGCCGACTGCCTTGTTCACGGCCGTGTAGTAGGGATTGTCCTTCTTCGGGACGGTGCCCCACAGCGGGGTCATGACCCGGAACGAGGACCCCTTGCCCGGAGCCGACTTCACCGAGGCGACCAGCGGGTCGGGCAGCTTGGTGAACCCGGGGCTCGAGCCGTTGACGCCCGGCACGTCGGGCTGGACCAGATTCGAGGGCACGTAGCTCGGCAGGACCTTCTTGAGTGCCTTGCCCGTCGTCGTACCCTCCTTACCCGCTGAACCGGAACCGCTGCCGCCGCACGCGGCGAGCAGCGGGGCTCCGCCGGCCACGGCCACGGCGGCGAACGCGCCGGAGGCGAGGAAGCTTCTCCGGCTCGGGGCGGCGGAGGAGGAATTCGGCGTCATTGCGTCAACCCTTCGAGGCACACCAGGACGACATGCGGCGAGCGACCGCCGTTCGGCTCCTGTGTCTGAGGTGGGGCGTTACCGTCCGGGCCGGCTGAGAACGACCGGCCGAGATGAAGCGGCTTCCGCTGTCGAAGCGCTTCGATGTTGCAGCGAGATTAAGTGAAGGGTCCCGGACGCACAAGAGTTGGTTTCGAGATTCCTCCGACCTGTTTCCGAACCGTTTCCCGGGCCTGATGCACCCCCTGCGCACGCATGAGGGAGGGAAGCCCTTGACAGCGGGGTGCGAGACGCAGAGCATCGAAGCGCTTCGAAAGATCTTCCCTCCGTGTGCGAGGTCTTCAAGAAGCACCCAGCCCGGAAACCTCCCACCTCTCCAAGGGGACCCGCACGTGACGGACCATCCGCTTCCCTTCCGCGACCCGCAGCTGCCCTTCGACCGGCGCGCCGACGATCTGCTCGGGCGGCTCACGCTCGAGGAGCGGATCGCGATGCTGCACCAGTTCGCACCTCCGGTGGAGCGGCTGGGGCTCGGGGCCTTCCGCACCGGACAGGAGGCCCTGCACGGCGTCGCCTGGATGGGGCCGGCCACCGTCTTCCCGCAGGCCGTCGGTCTCGGCGCCACCTGGAACGACGACCTGGTCCGCAGGGTCGGCGAGGCCGTCGGCGACGAGGTGCGCGCCAAGCGGGCGCAGGACGACCGGGTCGGCCTCAACGTCTGGGCCCCGACGGTGAACCTGCTGCGCCACCCGCTGTGGGGCCGCGGCGAGGAGGGGTACTCCGAGGACCCCGCCCTGACCTCCGCCATCGCCGTCGCCTACACCCGGGGCCTGCGCGGGGACGACCCGCACTACTGGCGCACCGCACCCGTGCTCAAGCACTGGCTCGCGCACAACAACGAGACCGACCGCGACACCGCGTCCTCCTCGGTGCGCCCGCGCGTCCTGCACGAGTACGACCTGCGGGCCTTCCGCGACGCGGTGCGCGCCGGAGCGGTGGCCGGCGTCATGCCCGCCTACAACCTGGTCAACGGCCGCCCCAACCACGTCTCCCCGCTCCTCGGGCAGCAGTTGAGGCAGTGGACCGACCAGCCCCTCGTGGTCTGCTCGGACGCCGGGGCACCGTCCAACCTGGTCGACTCCGAGCACTACTACGACACCCACGAGGAAGCCACGGCCGCTTCCCTCAAGGCAGGCGTCGACAGCTTCACCGACCACGGCACGGACTCCACGGTCATGACCGGACGCATCCGCGACGCACTGGCCCAGGGGCTCATCGACGAGAGCGACATCGACACGGCGGTCCGCCGGCTGCTCACCATGCGCTTCGCGCTCGGGGAGTTCGACCCCGAACTCGACCCGTACGCCCAGGTGGACGAGCTGGACACCGAGGAGCACCGGGCGCTCGCCCTCGAAGCGGCGGAGCAGGCGGTCGTCCTGCTCAAGAACGACGGACTGCTGCCGCTGGAGCCCCGCGAGGGCTGCACCGTCGCCGTGGTCGGGCTGCTCGCCGACGCCTGCAAACTCGACTGGTACAGCGGCACGCTCATGCACCGCTCGACGCCCCTGGACGGGCTGCGCGAGCGGTACGGAGCGGAGAACGTGCTCTTCGCCGAAGGCGCCGACCGGATCCGCCTGAAGTGTGCCGGCGGCTGGCTCCGGGTGCCCGAGGCCGACGGCCCCCGGGACGGGGAGGCGCGAGGCGCCGAAGGCGCCCTCGACCCCGCGCTCCTCGCCGGCCGTACCGACCTGCCCCCGCTGACCTGCGGCGAGGAGGCCACCGAACTGGCCCTCGTCGACTGGGGCGACGGAGTCCTCACCCTGCGCACCGACGAGGGGCTGTACCTCTCCGTCGCCGAGGACGGGTACGTGCGCGCGTCCGCGGAGGAGCCCGGCGGCTGGATCGTCCAGGAGACGTTCCGCCGGGAAGCGGTGGAGGGACACGACGGCGGGCACCGCCTTCTGCACATCGGGACCGGTGGGTACGCCACAGTCGCCGCCGACGGCGTGAAGGTTGCCGTGGACGGGCAGAAGATCTCGGCCGCCGACGCCACGGTCTTCGAGACGGTGACCGTCGAACGCGGCGAGGACGCCGTGGCCCGCGTCGCCGCCGCGGCCGACACCGTCGTCGTGGTCGCCGGGAACGACCCGCACATCAACGGCCGCGAGACGCAGGACCGCACCACCCTCGCCCTCCCGGCCCAGCAGGACCGGCTGTGGCGCGCGGCCCACACCGCCAACCCGCGCACGGTCCTGGCCCTGACCTCCGCCTACCCGTACGCGGTGACCGATGCCGCGGCCGAGCTCCCCGCGCTGCTCTGGACCGCCCACGGCGGCCAGGCGGCCGGCACCGCGCTCGCCCGGGTCCTCGCCGGTGACGTCTCCCCGGCCGGGCGCCTGCCGCAGACCTGGTACGCCGCCGACGCCGACCTGCCCGGCCTGCTCGACTACGACATCATCGGCTCCCGGCAGACCTACCTGTACTTCGACGGCACCCCCCTCTACCCGTTCGGGCACGGCCTCGGGTACGCCGCCTTCGGGTACTCCGCCCTGCGGGCCGAGCGGGAGGGTGACCGGCTGCGGGTGTCGCTCACCGTCACCAACGAGGGCACCGTGGCCTCGGACGAGGTGGCCCAGCTCTACGTCCGGACGGCGGGCGCCCCGGGAGAGGAAGCCCCGCCGGCCGATCTGCCGCTGCGCAAGCTGGTCGGCCACCGCCGGATCCACCTGGCGCCCGGAGCGGCCGAGAGCGTCGCATTCCTCGTACCCGTCGAGGAGCTGGGGCACTGGAGCGTGGTACACGGCCGCTGGACCGTGGAGCCGGGGAGGTACGAGCTGTTGGCAGGTGCCTCCAGCGCCGACATCCGGCTCACCACCACGACCGTCCTCGACGGCGAGGCGTCCGGCCCGCGCCCCGTCCTCGTACACGGCCTGGAGGCCGCCGACTACGACGAGCAGCAGAGCACGCGGATCCTCGACCGCACGAAGACGGACGGGGACACCGTCGCACCCGAGGGCGACGGACCGGGGCACCTCGTCTACCGGGACTGCGACTTCGGTGACGGCACGGCGGGGCTGGTCCTGCTGGCGGCCGGTGAGGGTTCCATCGGGGTACGCGTGGCCGGACAGGTGAGGGAGGTCGTGTTCCCCGCGGCCGGCGGCCCGTACGACTACCACACCTTCGAGGCCGCACTCGACATCAGCGGCGTGCACGAGGTGCGCGTCAGGATCCAGGGCTCCGTACGCCTCGCCCGCATCGACTTCAAGGAGTCCTCATGAAGTTCACCGACGGCTTCTGGCTCATGCGCGAGGGCGTGAGCGCCTCCTACGCCACCGAGATCCGTGACCTGCGGGTGGAGGACGACCGGTTCACCGCCTACGCCGCCGTCAAGCGGGTCGCCCGACGCGGTGACACGCTCAACACCCCGCTGATCACGGTGGAATGCTTCTCCCCCGCCGAGGGCGTCATCGGCGTACGCACCACCCATCACGCCGGAAAGGCGCACCACGGGCCCGACTTCACCCTCCTTCCGGGCGACGGCGACACGCCGCACGCCCGCACCCGCACGGACGGGTCGGTCACGGAGCTCACCAGCGGGCCGCTGACCCTGCGCATGGACGGCGACGGGCCCTGGGGCATGGCCTTCCTCGACGGCGAGGGACGACGGCTGACCGGCGTCGACCCCAAGGGCACCGCCTTCGCCACCACCCCGGACGGCGTCCACCACATGATCGCCCAGCTCCGCCTGGACGTCGGCGAGAACGTCTACGGACTCGGCGAGCGCTTCACCCCGTACGTGAAGAACGGCCAGACCGTCGACATCTGGCAGGCGGACGGCGGCACGAGCAGCGACCAGGCCTACAAGAACATCCCGTTCTACCTGTCCTCACGTGGTTACGGCGTCTTCGTCAACCACCCCGGCAAGGTCTCCTTCGAGATCGGCTCGGAGTCCGTCGGGCAGGTGCAGTTCAGCGTCGAGGACCAGTCGCTGGAGTACTACATCGTCGCCGGGCCCACCCCCAAGGACGTCCTGGCGCGCTACACCGCCCTGACGGGCCGGCCGGCGCTGCCGCCCGCCTGGTCGTTCGGCCTCTGGCTCACCACCTCCTTCTGCACCTCGTACGACGAGGAGACGGTCACCTCCTTCGTCGACGGCGTGGCCGAGCGCGACATCCCGCTCAGCGTCTTCCACTTCGACTGCTTCTGGATGCGCGAGTACCAGTGGTCGGACTTCCTCTGGGATCCCGAGGTCTTCCCCGACCCGGAGGGCATGCTGGCCCGGCTCAAGGCGCGCGGCTTGCGCATCAGCATGTGGATCAACCCGTACATCGCGCAGAAGTCCGCACTGTTCGCCGAGGGGGCCGAACACGGCTATCTGGTACGGCGGGCGAACGGAGACATCTGGCAGTGGGACCTCTGGCAGCCGGGTATGGCCCTGGTCGACTTCACGAATCCCGCAGCCCGCGCGTGGTACGACAGCAAACTGCGCGCGCTGCTCGACCAGGGGGTCGACTGCTTCAAGACCGACTTCGGCGAGCGCGTCCCGACCGATGTGGTCTGGCACGACGGCTCCGACCCCGAGCGGATGCACAACTACTACGCCCAGATCTACAACCGCACCGTCTTCGAACTCCTGGAGAAGGAGCGCGGGGCGGGCGAGGCGGTGCTTTTCGCCCGGTCTGCCACGGTGGGCGGGCAGCAGTTCCCCGTGCACTGGGGCGGCGACTGCTTCGCCTCCTTCACGGCGATGGCCGAGTCGCTGCGCGGCGGCCTCTCGCTCTCGCTGTCCGGGTTCGGGTTCTGGAGCCACGACATCGGCGGCTTCGAGGGCACCCCCGACCCGGCCGTCTTCAAGCGCTGGCTCGCCTTCGGCCTGCTCTCCTCGCACAGCCGGCTGCACGGCAACGTCTCCTACCGGGTGCCGTGGGCCTTCGGCGAGGAAGCCGTCGACGTGGCACGGAAGTTCACCCTGCTCAAGCACCGGCTCATGCCCTACCTCTACGGGGTGGCGGCCGAGGCACACCGCACGGGCATCCCGATGATGCGCCCCATGCTGATGGAGTTCCCGGGCGACCCGGCCACCCGGACCCTGGACCGGCAGTACATGCTCGGCCCGGACCTGCTGGTCGCCCCGGTCTTCACGGAGGACGGCCAGGTCGAGTACTACGTTCCCGAGGGCACCTGGACCTCGCTGCTCACCGGTGAGCGGATCACCGGTCCCGCGTGGCGGCACGAGACCCACGGTTTCGACAGCCTGCCCCTGCTCGCCAGGGACGGCGCCGTACTCCCGTGGGGCGCCGACGACCAGCGCCCCGACGGCGACTGGCTCGACGGCCTCACCCTGCGGATCTTCGGCTCGGGGCCCGACGAGCGCACGGTCACCGTGCCGGACCTGACCGGCGGCCCGGCCGCCTCCTTCCACGTCGTACGGGACGGTGAGGGCACGCACGTCACGGCCCGGGGGGCGGACCGCCCGTACCGCGTGACGCTGGAGGAGTCCGGGGCCGCGGGGGAGGGGACCGGGGTGGTCTCCCTCGGCTGACCGCCCGTCCGAGCGCGGCGGGAAAGATGCCGCAGAGGGCCGGTGCGCACCCGCGGAGTGCCCCGGGCCTCGTGCCCGGACGCGGCCGGGCGCTCGGCCGGCGTGCTCGGACGCGGCGGGGCATGGTGCGTGAGTCCCGTCCGCCCGGCGGCGACACGGCACGCACACGCGCCGTGTCGCCGGGTCGCCCTGGTATGTGCAGTATCGGGGCGGCCCTCCGCCGCGTGAGCGCACGCACCGGACGTCGGCGGGCCTGCCCCGCGGGCGGACGACGCTCCTGTCGGAACGCGCCCTCCGGCACACCGGGACGGCCCCGGCCGTCCGGAATGACCCCGCGGGTGGCCGGCCACGTGCTGTCCGGCCCCGGAACTCGAGATCCTCGCCGCGCTCACGCGCGTCCGGCGCGTTCCCGCGTCCGAGCCTCCCGAGCGGCACGGAACCGGACCGACAGGCGACATCCGGCCCATCCGATGGCAAGATCAATCCAACTCACTGCCGAAGTGGGGTCGTTGACCGGCCGAACTCTGGAGACGTCGTGTCCGCTCGTTCCACCCTGCCTGTGATAGCCACGGCCACCCTCACCGCCGTCGCCGTGCTCACGGGCTGTACCAGCACCAAGCCCTCCGCGTCGGACGGAACGGGACTGGAGCTGGTGAAGTCCGGCAAGCTCACCACCTGCACCCACCTGCCGTACGAACCCTTCCAGGTCCGCAAGGGCGACGCCGTCGTCGGCTTCGACGTGGACCTGGTGGATCTGGTCGCCAAGAAGCTCGAGGTCACCCAGGAGATCGTGGACACGCCCTTCGAGGGCATCCAGAGCGGCGAGGACCTCAACGCCCGCAAGTGCGATCTGGCCGCAGCGGGCATGACGATCACCCCGGTGCGCGCGAAGAACCTGGACTTCTCCGTCGGCTACTTCGACGCCACCCAGGCCCTGATCGCCAAGAAGGGTTCCTCCTTCACCTCGCTGGCGAGCCTCAAGGGGAAGAAGCTCGGGGTCCAGCAGGGCACCACCGGAGAGACGTACGCGCAGAAGAACGCCCAGGGCGTGACGACCGTGCAGTTCGAGGACCTGGCTCTGCTGCTCACAGCCGTGAAGACCGGACAGGTGGACGCCGCGGTGAACGACAACGGCGTGCTCTTCGAATACGTGCGGAAGAACCCGGACACCCAGGTCACCGCCGAGTTCGACACGGGGGAGGAGTACGGGATCGGGGTGCGTACCGGTAACGACGCCCTGCGCAAGGAGATCGACGCGGTGATCACCGGCGCGAAATCCGACGGCAGTTATGACCGGATCTACAAGAAGTGGTTCCCCGCCGCTCCCGAGAAGTGAGGAAACCGCTACCGATGTCCCTATCCCGCAGGCAGCGGACCCGTGCCGTCCGGGGCGTCCAGTACGCCGTCCTCGCCGCCGTACTGCTCGTACTCGCCCTGGCCGCCGACTGGGGCGAGATCCGGCGGGCGTTCTTCGACGCCGATGTCGCCAGGGCGCAGTTCCCCGACATCATCACCACCGCCCTGCTCAACACCGTCGTCTACACCCTGCTCGGCTTCGGGTTCGGGCTGGCCGCGGGGCTTCTGCTCGCACTGATGAGGCTGTCGCGCGTCCTGCCGTACCGCTGGCTGGCCATCGCCTACATCGAGTTCTTCCGCGGCGTTCCCGCCCTGCTGGTGTTCATCGCCCTCGGCTTCGGCGTACCGCTCGCCTTCCAGGTGGCGCTCAACCAGTACGTGACCGTGATGCTGGCACTCGGCCTCGTCGGTGCGGCCTATATGGCGGAGACGATACGGGCGGGGATCCAGGCGGTCCCGAAGGGGCAGATGGAGGCGGCGCGTTCGCTGGGGATGTCGCAGGCCCGGGCCATGGTGTCCATCATCGTCCCGCAGGCTCTGCGTATCGTCCTGCCGCCGCTCACCAACGAACTGATCCTGCTGACCAAGGACTCGTCCCTGGTGTACCTGCTGGGCCTGTCGCTTTCCCAGTACGAGTTGGCCAAGTTCGGCCGGGACGCCCTGAACCAGAATCGCAGCCTGACACCGATCCTCATCGCCGGCCTGTGCTACCTGATCATCACTCTGCCGCTCGGTCACCTGGTCCGGCGGCTCGAAGCGCGAACGGCGAAGGCGAGGTGACCGCGGTGAAGTCGGTTTCGGTGGGAGACGGCTCGGCGGGGGAGGGCGGGCCTGCGATCGACGTGCGGGGGCTGCGCAAGTCGTTCGGAGCCCTGGAGGTGCTGGCGGGCATCGACTTCTCGGTCGACCGCGGCGAGGTGGTGTGTGTCATCGGCCCGTCCGGTTCGGGCAAGTCCACGCTGCTGCGGTGCGTGAACCTGCTGGAGGAGCCCACGTCGGGGACGGTCACGGTGGCCGGAACCGAAGTGACCGACCCGGAGGTGGACATCGACCGGATACGCCGGCGCATCGGCATGGTCTTCCAGTCGTTCAACCTGTTCCCGCACCTCACGGTGCTGGAGAACCTGACGCTCCCCCAGCGGCGCGTGCTCGGGCGCGACAAGGCGGAGGCGGCGCGGGTCGCTCGCGAACGGCTGGCCCGGGTGGGCCTGACCGACAAGGAGTCCGCCTACCCGGCGCAGTTGTCCGGCGGCCAGCAGCAGCGGGTGGCCATCGCGCGGGCTCTGGCCATGGACCCGGAACTGATGCTCTTCGACGAGCCCACCTCCGCGCTCGACCCGGAACTGGTGGGGGACGTCCTGGCCGTGATGCGCTCACTGGCGGACGAGGGGATGACGATGCTCGTCGTCACCCATGAGATGAGCTTCGCCAAGGAGGTCGCGGACCGCGTCGTCTTCATGGACGGCGGGGTCATCGTGGAGGAGGGGACCCCGGAGCGGGTGATCGGCGCTCCCCGCCACGCCCGCACCCGGTCCTTCCTCGCCCGCCTGCTGACCCCGGCCACCGCGGACCTGACCGGGGCGGCCGCGGCCCCGCACGGGACGGGGGAGCGGCCGGACCCGGCGTAGCCGTGCCGGCGGGGTGAACGGGTGACGCGCAGCCGGATAGCCTTGTCGGCCCGCCCCTGGTCCGTGCGCCCTGCCAGCGCCGAGCGCTCCGCCGCCCGTCCCCGGGTGGGTGGTCGTCCCGCTCCCCTCGACGGCGGGGGGAGCGGCGTGGTCCCGCAGGACGGGGCGCCGGGCCGCCCGGCTGCGTACGGGAGCTGGCACGGTGCCTGCGGCGCGTACGGGAGGACGTCCCGCCGCCGGGGTGCACCGGGGGCGGGACCTCGCCGTTCGTGCGAGGCCGGCTTCGCACGGTGCCCGCCGTGACGGCTGCCGCCCGGCCAAGGGCAGCCACGGACAGGAGGGGCCCCGGACCCCGTCGTACCCGTGTTCCCTCCGCCGTCGCCGATCGCCCGGCCCGAGCCCGCCGTGCCGTCCGCGTAGCCGTGTCCGCCCCGGACCGGCCCTGGCCACACGCAGCGTGCGGGTGTTCCCGCAGGTCACAAACCGACCGATACGGCAACTCTCCGTGACGTTGCGCCCCCCCGGCGACCTTGCCTCCCACGTGAGTCACGTCACCCAGAGTGAATTCCTCGGCATACTTCCGGCCGGAACGGAAAGGCACCAAGACCGCTGGTGCCGCATCCCGGGCCACCGGCACCAGGTGCTCGGCAGGACCGGTGCGGAGCAAACAGGCACGGAAGGCAGCTCACCCCATGTCGGCTCCCCCCTCGTCGGACCGTCCCACGGCCGCCCTGGAGACCCTCCACATCGACGGCACATGGCGGGCCGCCGCAACAGGCGCGACCCGCGAGATCCTCGACCCCGCGGACGCCACCGTCCTCGCCCTCGTCTCCGAAGGCGGCGTCGAGGACACCGACGCGGCCGTGGCAGCCGCCCGCCGCGCCTTCGACGACGGCCCCTGGCCGCACCGGTCCGTCGCCGAGCGCGCAGGCCTCCTGCGCAGGGTCGCGGACCTGCTCCAGCGGGACCGCGAGGAGATCGCGATCACCGAGAGCCGCGACACCGGCAAGACCCTGGAGGAGGGCCGCGTCGACGTCGACGACGTGACCAGCGCCTTCCGCTACTTCGCCGACCTCGTGATGAACGAGAGCGGCGGCCGGGTCGTCGACGCCGGCGACCCCGACGTGCACAGCATCGTCGTCCACGAGCCGGTGGGCGTCTGCGCCCTCATCGCCCCGTGGAACTACCCGCTGCTCCAGGCGAGCTGGAAGATAGCCCCGGCGCTCGCCGCGGGCAACACCTTCGTGCTCAAGCCCAGCGAGGTCACCCCGCTCTCCACCGTGCACCTGGTCCGGCTGCTCGCCGAGGCGGGCCTGCCCGACGGCGCCGCCAACCTCGTCACCGGCGCTGGGGAACCCGTCGGCGCCCGGCTCTCCGAACACCCCGACGTCGACCTGGTCTCCTTCACGGGCGGCCTCGCCAGCGGCACGAAGGTGGCCAGGGCCGCCGCCCCCACCGTCAAGAAGGTCGCCCTCGAGCTCGGAGGGAAGAACCCCAACGTCGTCTTCGCCGACGCGTGCGCCACCGAGGAGGGCTTCGACACCGCGGTCGACCAGGCGCTCAACGCCGCGTTCTTCCACAGTGGCCAGGTGTGCTCCGCCGGGTCCAGGCTCATCATCGAGGAGTCCGTCAGCGAACGCTTCGTCACCGAACTGGCCCGCCGCGCCGATGCCGTCCGGCTCGGCCGCGGCACCGTCGACGGAGTCGAATGCGGCCCGTTGGTCTCCGCCCAGCAGCTCGCCAAGGTCGAGGCCTACGTCGCCTCCGCCCGCGAGGAGGGCGCGGTCGTCCGCTCGGGCGGAGCCCGCCCCGAGCCCTCGGACATCCGCCCCGCGAGCGGCTACTTCTACCGGCCCACCGTCCTGGACGGATGCCACCGGGAGATGAGGGTGGTCCGCGAGGAGACCTTCGGCCCGATCCTCACCGTCGAGACCTTCCGTACCGAGGAAGAGGCCGTCACACTCGCCAACGACACCGACTACGGTCTCGCGGGCGCCGTGTGGACCGCTGACGCGGGCCGCGCCCGGCGCGTCGCGGGACGGCTGCGGCACGGCACCGTCTGGATCAACGACTACCACCCCTACCTCCCGCAGGCGGAGTGGGGCGGCTTCGGCAAGTCCGGGACCGGACGCGAGCTCGGCCCCACCGGGCTCGCCGAGTACCGCGAGGCCAAACACATCTACCAGAACCTCAACCCGCGCCCCCAGCGCTGGTTCGCCGGCTGACGGAAGCGGCCGCGCCCCGCCCCACCTGTTCGCAGCGCCACGCACGCGCAAGCACCTTGCAGAAGGAGCAGTGACCGATGCCCCCGCCCCCCAGCACCGCACGCCCCGGACCCGCCGCACGCACCGCGCCCGCCGACTACGTGATCGTGGGCGGCGGCACCGCCGGCTCGGTCATCGCCTCCCGCCTCACCGAGGACCCCGACGTCACCGTCACCCTCGTCGAGGGCGGTCCCACCGACATCGACCGCGACGACGTGCTCACCCTGCGCCGCTGGCTCGGGCTCCTCGGCGGCGACCTGGACTACGACTACCCGACCACCGAACAGCCGCGCGGCAACTCCCACATCCGGCACAGCCGCGCCCGGGTCCTGGGCGGCTGCTCCTCGCACAACACGCTGATCAGCTTCAAGCCGCTGCCCGGCGACTGGGACGAATGGGCCGAGGCGGGCGCCGAGGGCTGGGACGCGGCCGCGATGGACCCGTACTTCGCCCGGCTCCGCAACCACATCGTGCCGGTCGACGAGAAGGACCGGAACGCCATCGCACGCGACTTCGTCGACGCCGCGCAGACGGCCGCCGGGGTACCCCGCGTGGAAAGCTTCAACAGGAAGCCCTTCCACGAGGGCGCCGGCTTCTTCGACCTGGCCTACCACCCCGAGAACAACAAGCGCTCCTCCGCGTCCGTCGCCTACCTCCACCCGCACATTGAGGCCGGGGACCGCCCCAACCTGTCGATCCTGCTGGAGACATGGGCGTACAGGCTGGAGTTCGAGGGCAACCGGGCCACCGGCGTCCACGTGCGGACCGGGGACGGCGAGGAAGTGCTGCTGCGCGCCGCCCGTGAGGTCATCGTCTGCGCCGGCGCCGTGGACACCCCGCGGCTGCTGCTGCACTCCGGGGTCGGACCGGCCGGGGACCTCACGGCACTCGGCATCCCCGTCGTCCACGACCTGCCCGGCGTCGGCGAGAACCTCCTCGACCACCCCGAGTCGGTCATCGTCTGGGAGACCGACGGGCCCATCCCGGAGAACTCGGCGATGGACTCCGACGCGGGCCTGTTCGTACGTCGCGACCCCGCATCCCGGGGCCCCGACCTGATGTTCCACTTCTACCAGATCCCCTTCACCGACAACCCCGAGCGCCTCGGCTACGAGAAGCCCGAGCACGGGGTGTCGATGACCCCGAACATCCCCAAGCCGCGCAGCCGCGGCCGGCTCTACCTCACCAGCGCCGACCCCGAGGCCAAACCCGCCCTGGACTTCCGCTACTTCACGGACGAGGACGACTACGACGGCCGTACCCTGGTCGACGGCATCAAGCTGGCCCGCGAGATAGCGAGGACCGAGCCGCTGGCCCACTGGCTGCGCCGCGAGGTGTGCCCCGGACCCGAAGTCACCTCGGACGAGGACATCAGCGAGTACGCCCGCAAGGTCGCGCACACCGTCTACCACCCGGCCGGCACCTGCCGGATCGGCGCCCCCGGGGACCCGGAAGCCGTCGTCGACCCGCAGCTGCGCGTCCAGGGCCTGGAAGGGCTGCGGATCGCCGACGCCTCCGTCTTCCCGACCATGCCCGCGGTGAACCCCATGATCACCGTCCTGACGGTCGGCGAGAAGTGCGCCGAACTGCTCCGCACCACCCCGGCCACCGGGGGCGACGTGCCGCTCGGGACCACCCCGGCCACCACCGGCGACGTGCCGCTCGCGGCCGCCCCCACCCCGGAAGGCGACGTCCGATGAGCGACACCACCGCCCCCGTCTTCTCCGTACGCAACCTCTGGAAGGTCTTCGGCCCCAAGGCCGCCCGCATCCCCGGTGGTGAACACGCGGACCTGCCCCCGGCCGAACTGCGCCAGCGCACCGGCTGCACCGCCGCCGTACGCGACGTCTCCTTCGACGTCCACAAGGGCGAGGTCTTCGTCGTCATGGGGCTCTCCGGCTCCGGCAAGTCCACCCTCGTACGCTGTCTCACCCGGCTCGTCGAACCCACCAGCGGCACGCTCGCCATCGACGGCGAGGACGTCCTGGCCATGGACCGCACCCGGCTGCGCGAACTGCGCCGCCACCGGGCCGCGATGGTCTTCCAGCACTTCGGGCTGCTGCCGCACCGCACCGTCCTGGACAACGTCGCCTACGGCCTGGAGATCCAGGGCCTCGGCAGGACCGAACGGCGCGCCAGGGCGGCCGAACTGGTCGGCAAGGTCGGCCTGTCGGGGCTGGAGGGCCGCCGCCCCTCCCAGCTGTCCGGCGGCCAGCAGCAGCGCGTCGGCCTGGCCCGGGCGCTCGCCGTCGACCCGTCCGTCCTCCTCTTCGACGAGCCGTTCAGCGCGCTCGACCCGCTGATCCGCCGTGAGATGCAGGACGAGGTCGTCCGGCTGCACCGTGAGGAAGGCCGGACCATGGTCTTCATCACCCACGACCTGAGCGAGGCACTGCGCCTGGGCACCCGCATCGCCCTCATGCGCGACGGTGGGATCGTCCAACTCGGCACGCCCGAGGAGATCGTCGGCTCGCCCGCCGACGACTACGTACGCGAGTTCGTCCGGGACGTCCCCCGCGAACAGGTCCTCAGCGTCGCCACCGCCATGCGCCCCCCGGCCGCGGGGGAGAGCGGACAGGGCCCCGCGCTGCGCCCCGGGGCCACCGTCTCCGAGGCCATCGAGGCCCTTGCCCGGTCCGGCGAACCCGCCGCCCGCGTGACGGAGGACGGGAGGCTGGTCGGGATCGTCGACCACGCGTGCCTGCTCGACGTGGTCGCCGGCACGGGCCCCCGTGAGGTGACCGCCGGATGACCGCCGCTCATGCCCCCGCCCGGACCGCCGCCGGACCCCCGAGCCGCGGGCCGCTCGCCGCGCTGCGCGGCCGGCCCGCCCTCGGCAAGGTGCTTCTGCTGCTGGTGACCGCCGCCGTGGCCGTGCCCCTCGTCCAGGCCCGCTGGGGCGGCGGCACATGGCCCGGCGCGCTGACCGTCGACCTCACCGGACCCCTCGGCGAGGTCAACGACTGGATCATCGCCAACCGCGACAGCCACCCCCTCTTCCTGTACTTCTTCGGCCACATCAGCAACGCCGTCGTCCTGTCGGTACGCGGCGTCTACCTGGCGCTGCTGGCCCTCGGCTGGGCCGGGGTCACCGCCGTCGCCGCGCTCGTCGCCTGGCGGACGGCCGGAGTTCGCCTGGCCCTGACGGCCGGCGCCTCCTTCCTCGTGTGCGGGCTGCTCGGCATGTGGGTGCCGACCATGCAGACCCTCGCCCTGATGACCGTGGCCGTCCTCGCCTCCGTGGTCCTCGGCATGCTCCTCGGGCTCGCGGCCGGGCTCTCGGACCGTACGTTCCGCCTGTTGCGGCCCGTACTCGACACCATGCAGGTGCTGCCCGCCTTCGCCTACCTGCTGCCCGTCGTCCTCGTCTTCGGCATCGGCGTCCCCGGCGCGGTCCTCGCCACCGTCGTCTACGCGGCTCCGCCGATGGCCCGGCTCACCGCCCTCGGCCTGCGCGGCGCCGACCCCGGCGTCATGGAGGCCGTGGCCTCCCTCGGCGCGACCGGCAGGCAGCGCCTGCTGACCGCCCGGCTCCCGCTGGCCCGCAAGGAACTGCTCCTCGGCCTCAACCAGACCATCATGATGGCGCTGTCCATGGCCGTCATCGCCTCCGTCATCGGGGCCGGAGGTCTCGGTGACCGCGTCTACCAGGCGCTGTCCTCGGTCGACGTCGGCGCCGCCCTCGCGGCGGGCATCCCGATCGTGCTGCTGGCCGTCGTCCTGGACCGTACGACCGAGGCGGCGGGCCGGACGATCGGCACGGAACCGACCGGGCCCGCGGCCCTGCGCGGCGTACGCGGCTGGGGAGTCGCCGCGCTGATCGCCGCGGCCGTCGCCGTCGTCGGACGGTTCGCCGGCGGCCGCGTCTGGCCGGAGGACGGGATCGTGGCCATCGCGGGCCCGGTCAACACCGCCAAGGACTGGATGGTCGACCACCTCTACACCGGTGTCCCCGTCATCGGCGGAACCGCCGACTGGGCAGCACACTTCACCGACTGGATCCTCAATCCGCTGCGCAGCGGACTGCAAGGACTGCCCTGGTGGTCCGTCCTCCTCGTCGTGGCCGCCCTCGCCTGGCCCATCGGCACCTGGCGCACCGCGCTCACCGCCGTACTGGCCATGGCCGCCATCGGGGTCCTCGGCGTCTGGGACCGCTCGATGGACACGCTGAGCCAGGTCATCGCCGCCGTGGCCGTCACCCTGGTCCTCGGCTTCGCCCTCGCGATCGGCGCCGCCCGCAGCACCCGCCTCGAACGGTTGCTGCGCCCTGTCCTGGACGTCTTCCAGACCCTGCCGCAGTTCGTCTACCTCATCCCCGTCGTCGCCCTCTTCGGTGTCGGCCGCGCCCCCGCCGCCGCCGCGGCGGTCGTCTACGCGCTGCCCGCCGTCGTCCGCATCACCACCCAGGGGCTGCGGGGCGTGGACCCCGCCGCGATGGAGTGCGCCCGCTCGCTGGGCGCCACCGGCGCCCAGCAGTTGCGCCAGGTGCAACTCCCGCTGGCCAGGCCCGCGCTGCTCCTCGCCGTCAATCAGGGCGTCGTCCTGGTCCTCGCGGTCGTCATCATCGGCGGCCTCGTCGGCTCCGGGGCGCTGGGCTACGACGTCGTGTTCGGCCTCGCCCAGGGCGACCTCGCCACCGGCCTCGTCGCGGGAGCCGCCATCGTCTGCCTCGGCCTGATGCTGGACCGGGTCACCCAGCCCACCGCCCGCCGTACGCCGAAGGAGAGCTGACATGGCTCGTACCCGTACGCGCGCCCGTCTGCGCACGTCCGCGATCGTGGCCTCGGCCGCCGCCCTGCTCACCGTCACCGGCTGCGGCGCCGCGGACATGACCGAACAGGCATCCCCGTTCGCGGCCCCCGCCGGTATCAGGACCGTCACGCTCTCCGTGCAGTCCTGGGTCGGCGCCCAGGCCAACGTCGCCGTCGCCCGGAAGATTCTCGAGGACGAACTCGGCTACCGCGTCGACCTCGTCCAGACCGACGAGGTCCCCGCCTGGGACGCCCTCAGCCAGGGCCGGGTGGACGCCATCCTGGAGGACTGGGGCCACCCCGACCAGGAGAAGCTGTACGTCCACGACAAGAGGACCATCGTCCCGGGCGGTGACCTCGGCGTCACCGGCCACATCGGCTGGTACGTCCCCGCCTACTGGGCGGACGAGCACCCCGACGTCACGGACTGGAAGAACCTGAACAAGTACGCCGGCCAACTGCGCACCGCGGAGAGCGGCGACAAGGGCCAGCTGATGGACGGTTCGCCGTCCTACGTCACCAACGACAAGGCGCTGGTCAAGAACCTCGGCCTGGACTACAAGGTCGTCTTCGCCGGCTCCGAGGCCGCGCAGATCACGCAGATGCAGCAGTTCGCCAAGGAGAAGAAGCCCTTCCTCAGCTACTGGTACCAGCCGCAGTGGCTGTTCAACGAGGTGCCCATGGTCGAGGTGAAGCTCCCGGAGTACTCCGACGCGTGTGCGGCCAAGGCCCCCGAGGAGATCGACTGCGCCTACCCGAAGACCCCGCTCCAGAAGTACCTCAACGCCGACTTCGCGAAGCGCGGCAGCGAGGCGGCGGCCTTCCTGAAGAAGTTCCGGTGGTCGGAGAAGGACCAGAACGAGGTCTCGGAACTGATCGCCTCCGACCGGCTCAGCCCCGACGAGGCTGCCGGACGCTGGATCGAGGAACACCCGGACACCTGGAAGAAGTGGCTGGACTGACGAGCTCTTCGTCCTCCCCCCGCCTCGCCCGTGGGGCGGCGGAACCAGGTCCGCCGCCCCACTACCGGCGCCCTGCCAGCCGAGACCCCTCGGGCGTGCGGCGGTAGAGCACCGACCGGCCGGACCGGGCGCGGGTGACGAGACCGGCCCGGTGCAGTATGCCGAGGTGGTAGGAGACCGTGGACTCGTTCAGGAAGTGACGTGACGCCAGCTCGGTGGTGGAGGCCGGCTGCGCCAGAGCGGCCAGCAGCCCGGCACGGGTGGGGCCGAGCAGCCGGGCCATCTCGGCCGTGGCTGTCGCCGAGCCGATCGCGCCGGCCGTGACCTCGTTGCGCACGGGATAGATGAGTATCGGGGGCCGTCCCCCGTCGCGCGTCGGATCCACGGCAACGGCCGTTCCCCGTGCGACGAGTGACGGCATGACGATCACCAACGGCACGGGCAGGGCGATCCGGAACCGGCTCTCGACCCGCAGGGTGCCATCGGCCCAGCAGACGCCGGTGTCCAGCGAGTTGAAGAGCCTGGCAGCTCCGTGCCGGGCGAGTACCCCGGCGCATCGGTCGACCTCCGCGTCCAGGGTGGTCCTGGCGGCATGCCAGTGCGGGGCGAAGGCCAGATCCCAGTACCGCCGCATCTCGTCCGCCGCCTGCCGGGCCACATGTGCACCGCCCCGCCCCATGGCACGCCGCACACCTGCCGGCAGCTCGCAGCCGGCGAGGCCGTTCGGCGGTCGACCTTCGCGCAGGGCCTCCAACTCGCCCAGGACGCGTCGGGGCGGCGTGCACCGGACCTGCTCCAGTTGCTCCTCCACCGTGGGCGAGGGTCCTGCGGGATGCGGGCTGAGGAAGTCGGGCACGTATCCGCCCTCGTCCCGCGTCAGCTCCGACAGCAGGGGCAGTCGTGCCCGCCGCAGTACCTGCCGGGTGCGGGCGACCCAGGGATCGGCGTCAGGATCCGGTTCGGCCCCCCAAGGCAGCAGCGTCGCGACGACCTCGTGGAGCGGCGAGACGGCGAAGCGGGACCGGGCGAGCCCGGCGACGTCCACGGTGAGCTCGATCATGCCCCTTCCACCCCCCGCTGCCCGGTCATGCTGCTCCGGCAGCCGTCCCTTCGAACCTCATCGAATCTTGGCACAAACGGTCGCGGTGGAAGGACTGATCACCGCAGTCTGGTGGCCCGCAGCGCGGTGGCCCCGACGCTGCGGGGGAGTTGCGGTGCGAGGGGCCGCCCTTGCAGTCGGTCCGCGGTGATCACCAGCGGACCACGGCACGAGAGAAACGAGAGGGATCGTGCGGAAAGGAATCGCCGTCGCCCTGACGGCCGCGACGCTGATGGCCGGGACCGTCTTCGCCCCTGCGGCCTTCGCCGGCACCACCACCGCCCAGGC
Source organism: Streptomyces sp. NPDC020780 (assembly GCF_044334475.1). NCBI lineage: Bacteria > Bacillati > Actinomycetota > Actinomycetes > Kitasatosporales > Streptomycetaceae > Streptomyces > Streptomyces sp. NPDC020780. The sequence continues at coordinate 266,869 of NZ_JBIRTB010000011.1, forward strand.
GTACACCTGTCACTACTCGGAGCAGGGGGTGTACACGTATGCCGGTTACTACGGCGGCAATACGGTGATTCCCAGCTCCACAGGGGTGTCCAGTGCGGGCATCGAGGCTCAGTGCCTGCTCAGGGCGGCGGGTTTCGACCCCGGCACGATCGACGGAGTGTTCGGGGCCGACTCCAAGGCCGCGGCCAAGGCATTCCAGTCCCACGTGAACGACAGGTCCGGCTACCACGTACTCGACGTCGACGGGATCGTCGGCAGCGACACATGGCCCGAGCTGCGGTACTACGTAGGCGCCCACTGGTAGGCCCGGCCCGTCCGCTTCCCGTACCACCGCTCGGAACGACCCACGCGTTCACCCGGGAATCGGCGTCGCGCCCACGCGTGCGACGGCGCCACCGGTGGCTTCGCCCGTCAGCGGTGACCACCGGACCACGACACGAGAGAAGAGTGAGACGACCTTGCGCAGAAACATCGCCATGGCTCTGACGGCCGCGACGCTGATCGTCGGGACCGTCGCCGCCCCCGCGGCCTTCGCCGGCACCACCACCGCCCAGGCGTACACCTGCCACTACTCGGTCTCGGCAGGCAAGGCATACGCCGGCTACTACAGCGGCAACACGGTGATTCCCAGCTCCACAGGGGTGTCCAGTGCGGGCATCGAGGCTCAGTGCCTGCTCAAGAGGGCCGGATTCGACCCCGGCACGATCGACGGTGTCTTCGGGACCAACTCCAAGGCCGCCGCCAAGAAGTTCCAGACCATGATGAACAACGCGTACGGCTACAACATCGCGATCGACGGGATCGTCGGCAGCGACACATGGCCAGCGCTGCGGTGGTACGCCGTGTAGAACGCCTGAGCAGCCGTCACCGTTCGCGGTCGAGGACCGATCTCGAGCGGTCGGTCCCGCCGCCCTCGGCGCCGGGCCTGGCGGCCGCCCATGGCGCCGGCCGGAGCGCCGGTGATGCCGCGTTCCGGCGGCCGAAAGGGGGTGTCCCGCGTTGCCCGGGGGATCAGGGCGGCATGGACGCGGTGCGTCGCACGGGGGGAGGGACGTCCACCCGCGGGAGGTGGTGGACGTCCCGACAACGCGGCGAGCCGGCGCCACCGTCCGTCCACCGGGCAACGCGGGACACCCCCACGACGACGACCGGACAGCGTCGTGAAGCACCTCATCGGAGAGACGGGACGAGATGCGCAGAAACATCGCGACGGCCTTGACGGCCGCCGTACTGATCACCGGCACCCTCACCGCACCGGCAGCCTTCGCCGGCACCGCTACCGCACAGGCCTACACCTGCAGGTTCTCGGCCTCGGAGCCCTACGCGTATGCCGGCCACTACGGGGGCACGACGGTCGTTCCCAGCTCCACCGTGGTGACGTCCGCAGGTGTCGAGGCCCAGTGTCTGCTCACGTGGGCCGGATTCGACCCCGGCACGATCGACGGTGTCTTCGGGGCCAAGGCCGCCGCCAAGAAGTTCCAGACCATGATGAACAACGCGTACGGCTACTCGCTCGCCACCGACGGCATCGTCGGCAGCGAGACGTGGCCCGCGCTGCGGACCTATGTGTGCTACCGGACGTGACCATGCGCGGGGCCTGACGCTGCGCGGCGCGCCGGTGACGACGAGCCCACGGCAGGGGAGCGCGTCACCGCACCCCGCGGGGACGGTACTGGATGCTGATCCGGGGCCCTCGCGCACTCGCCGTCTTGGGGACGGCGTGTTGCCAGGTGCGCTGGCAGGAACCGCCCATGACGATGAGGTCCCCGTGCCCCAGGGGCCGCCGTACCGTGTCCCCCCTGCCGTGCAGCGGGCGCAGGAGGAGGTCGCGCGGCGCTCCCACGGACAGGATGGCGACCATCGTGTCCTCGTGGGCCCCGCGTCCCACGAGGTCGCCGTGCCAGGCGACGCTGTCACGTCCGTCCCGGTAGTAGCAGAGGCCCGCGGTGCTGAAGGGCTCGCCCAGCTCGCCGGCGTAGTGCGACGACAGGGCGTCGCGGGCCTCCGTCAGGACGGGAGCCGGCAGCGTGTCGCCGTCGCGGTAGAAGGCAAGGAGTCGGGGCACGTCCACCGTCCGGTCGTACATCTGCCGGCGCTCGGCCCGCCAGGGGACCCCGGCGGCCAGGTCGGCCATCAGCCCGTCACCCCCGCTGAGCCATCCCGGCAGCAGGTCGATCCAGGCGCCGTCGCCGAGCACGGTTCTCCGCACGCCTACGAGCGGTGAGAGGTGCGGGCCGTCGTCCTGGTCGAAGAGGGAGCCCTGGAGGTGCATGGACATGGGTCAAGCCTAACGCGGCAATCGAACGTGTGTTCAAGGTGGGGTGGTCGAGGCCGGAGGTGGCCACGCCCGGGGGCCACCGCACCGGCGGGGCCCCGATGAGGCACCCGGGGTGGTCAGGAGGCCACCGGGGACTCCTCCGTGCCCGGCCGGTCGAACTGGGTGCGGTGCAGCTCCTCGTACCGGCCGCCCAGCGCCAGCAGCTCGTCGTGCGTCCCCCGCTCGACGACCCGGCCGTCCTCGACCACCAGGATGAGATCGGCGGCCCGCACCGTCGAGAGCCGGTGGGCGATCACGACGGCCGTACGGCCCTCCAGCGCCTCCGCGAGCGCCTCCTGGACGGCGGCCTCCGACGTGGAGTCCAGGTGGGCCGTCGCCTCGTCCAGGATCACCACCCGCTGCCGGGCCAGAAGCAGCCGGGCGATGGTCAGCCGCTGGCGCTCACCGCCCGAGAGCCGGTAGCCGCGCTCACCGACCACGGTGTCCAGCCCGTCCGGCAGCGAGGCCACCAGGCCGTCCAGCCGCGAGCGGCGAAGGGCGTCCCAGATGTCGTCCTCGGTGGCGTCCGGCCGGGCGAGCAGCAGATTGGCGCGCACCGACTCGTGGAAAAGGTGCCCGTCCTGGGTGACCATGCCGAGGGTCTCCCGGATCGAGTCCGCCGTGAGATCGCGTACGTCGACGCCGTTCAGCCGCACGGAGCCGGCGTCGGCGTCGTACAGCCGGGGCAGCAGCTGCGCGATGGTCGACTTCCCCGCCCCGGACGAACCGACGAGCGCCACCGTACGTCCCGGCTCAGCCCGGAAGGAGACGTCGTGCAGGACCAGCGTGCCGCCCCGGCCGTCGAGTGTGGCGACCTCCTCCAGGGAGGCGAGGGAGACCTTGTCGGCGGACGGGTAGCCGAAGGACACGCCGGCGAACTCCACGGAGACCGGCCCGTCCGGCACCCGGCGGGCGTCCGGCTTCTCGGCGATCAGAGGCTTCAGGTCCAGGATCTCGAAGACCCGCTCGAAGCTGACGAGCGCGCTCATCACCTCGACGCGGGCGCCGGCCAGCGCGGTCAGGGGTGCGTAGAGCCGGGTGAGCAGGAGGGCCAGGGCGACGACGGCTCCGGGGTCGAGGCTGCCGCGCAGCGCGTAGTAGCCGCCGAGACCGTAGACCAGGGCGAGGGCCAGAGCGGAGACGAGGGTGAGCGCCGTGATGAAGGTGGACTGCAGCATCGCCGTACGGATCCCGATGTCCCGGACCCGGCGGGCGCGGGCGGCGAACTCCGCGGACTCGTCGGCGGGCCGGCCGAAGAGCTTGACGAGGGTGGCTCCCGGAGCCGAGAAGCGCTCCGTCATCCGGGTCCCCATCGTGGCGTTGTGCCCGGCGGCCTCCCGCTGCAGCGCCGCCATCCGCGAGCCCATCCGGCGGGCGGGTACGACGAACACCGGAAGCAGCACCAGGGCGAGCAGCGTGATCTGCCACGAGATGGTGAGCATCACGACCAGGGTCAGCAGCAGCGTGACGAGGTTGGAGACGACACCGGACAGGGTGTTGCTGAACGCCCGCTGGGCGCCGATCACGTCGTTGTTGAGCCGGCTGACCAGTGCGCCGGTCCTGGTGCGGGTGAAGAAGGCGACCGGCATCCGCTGGACATGATCGAAGACGGCGGTCCGCAGATCGAGGATCAGGCCCTCGCCGAGCGTGGCCGACAGCCACCGGGTGAGCAGTCCGAGGCCCGCCTCTCCCACGGCGATCAGGGCGATGAGCAGGGCGAGCCGGACGACCGTTCCGTTCTCCTCACCGTCCACGATGGCGTCGACGACCTTCCCGGCCAGCACCGGCGTCGCCACCGCGAGCAGTGCGGTGACCACACTGAGCAGCAGGAAGCGGCCGATCCGCCGCCGGTGGGGCCGGGCGAACGCCGCGATACGGCGCACGGTGGCCTTGGAGAAGGGTCTGCGGTCCTGCTGCGCGTTCATCGCACTGTGGAGCGATGTCCACGCGGTGACTTCCATGCTCATGCGGGTGCCTCCGGCGTCGGTGTGTACAACGGAACGCTAGGACCTCGACCGGGCTTCAGGTCAATTCACGGTCCCCGGACGTCACCCGGCAGCCCGCTCAGCGCGCCCGGAGCGTCGCCATGACCTTCCGGTCCGGCTGCAGTGTCAGCGTCGGTTGGGGATCGATGGTGTCAGGGCCCACGTCCAGCTCGAGGCGAACGGCAGGCCCGCGGAGTGCCGGGCCCGTCGCACCTGTCTGGCATGCCGTCATAATCCTTGCTGCGACGTGTAGTTGGCGACAGCAGCCACAGTACGTCAGGGTCTCGGACCGCGGTGGGAGCTTGTTGCGAGCGCCGGCCCGGACCGGGCGGGTACCTACGCCCCCACGAGCCGGTGCCGGGCGGGTTCACTCCACGCGCACCACTGCCGCCCGGGCTCACCACGCGGCTGCCCGACCGCACGGGTGCGCCCTGAGAGCCGCTGCCGGACCGGAGCGCCTACGCGGACTGCTTCGGCTGCAGACCCGCGTACACCCCGCCGCTCGCCAGCAGTTCCCCGTGCGTCCCCACTTCGGCTATCCGCCCCCCGTCCATGGCCACGATGCGGTCCGCCGCCCGGATCGTGGACAGCCGGTGCGCCACCACGAAGACCGTGCGGCCGTGCACCAGGCGGGCCAGGGCCTCCTGGACCAGCGCCTCCGACCGGGTGTCCAGGGCGGACGTCGCCTCGTCGAGGATCAGTACCCGCGGGTCGCGGATCAGTGCGCGGGCGATGGCCAGACGCTGCTTCTGTCCGCCCGAGAGCCGTGCGCCGCGCTCACCCACCACCGTGTGGATGCCCTCCGGCAGCCCCTCGACGAATTCCAGGGCGTTGGCGTCCGCGAGAGCCCGCCGGACCGTCTCCTCGTCCGTCTCGCCCATGCCGTAGGTGACGTTGTCCCTGATGCTGCCCTCGAACAGGATGGACTCCTGCGGGACCACCGACAGGAACCGCCGGTAGGTGCGCAGATCCAGGGTCGCCATGTCGGTGCCGTCGAGGAGGATCCGCCCCGACGTGGGGCGGATGAAACCGATGAGGAGGTTCAGGACGGTCGACTTGCCCGCCCCCGACGCGCCGACCAGCGCGACCGTCTCGCCCGGGCGGGCGGAGAGGGTGAAGTCCTCCACCGCGACGCGGCCCGACCCCTCGTAGGCGAAGCCGACCCGTTCGAAGTCGATGCGGCCCTCCACCCGGTCCACGACGTCCTTGCCCGCGTTGTTCTCCAGGTCGGGAGCCTGCAGCACCTCGCCCGCCGAGCGGACCGACTCCAGGCCCTTGCTGATGACGGGGGCGAGACTCAGCAGGGTGCTCATCGAGCCGGTGAGCGTCGTGAAGAAGGCGCTGAGCATGACGACGTCACCCGCCGTGATCGGCAGCCAGCCGTGGTACGCCACCAGCGCGGAGCCCGCCAGGCACGCCACCCCGAGCGAGTTCAGCAGGATCCACGCGAGCGCGCCGAAACGGCCGTTGAGCACGTCGAGGCGGAGTCCGGCGAACAGCACCTGCCGCAGCGAGCCGTCCACCCGGCTGAGCGCGGTCCGCTCCAGGCCGTGCGCCCGGGTGATCGGGATCAGACTGGTCATCTCGCTGACCCGGGCGGAGAGTTGCTCCACCTCCTGCCGGAAGGACTCGTTGTGGCTGCGCAGCCGGGTCCGCAGCTTCATGACCAGCAGAGCGGCCAGCGGCACGACCACCAGGAACACCGGGAGGAACGACGGGACCCGGACGGCGATGACGACGAGACCGCCGGTCAGCGTGATGATGCCCGCCAGACCCATGTCCGCGGACTGCTGCACCATCTGCTCCACGGTCTCCACGTCCCGGACCACCTTGGCCTGGAGCACCCCGGCGCTCGTGCGGCTGTGGTAACCGATCGACAACTGCTGCATCCGCCTGCACAGGGAGTCGCGCAGCGCGGTGCCCATGCGGCGGACGCTGCCGTTGAGGCACCGCACGTACAGCAGGTGCAGGGGGTAGTTGAGGACGAGGACGAAGAGCAGGGCCCCGGCGTTCAGCCACAACTCCCGCTCCGGGCGGTGCTGTACGACGACGTCGATGATGTTCGCGGTGATCAGCGGCAGGAGCCACACCGGGCTGTGCTTGACGACGAACGCGAGCACGGCGACGGCGAGCCGCCGCCGGTCGGGGCGCAGGAGGTAGCCGAGGGTACGGATCGGGTGCTCGCCCCGGTAGCGGTGGTCGAGCGTGGAGAGCTGCCGAGGCGGAGAAAGCGGTTGCTGCATGCGGTCAGCCAATCCCGGCCGCCCGCAGCGTGCAACTCCCTCTCGCATGCTGGTTCTCCGCTGCCGTACCGGCCAGGGAACGGGCGGTGGCGGACGGTCCACCGGCCGGCCGTCCCGGCGACGCGGTGCGCCCCCGTCCGGACGGACGGGGGCGCACCGGCGAGGACCGCGGGGGCGGTCAGACCCCCGGTGGGATCCGGGAGGGACGGCCGCCGCCGCGGGTGAGGCCGTAGCCGAACACGGCCGCCAGCGCGGCGAGTACGCCCCCGCCCACGGTCCACAGCCAGCGGGTGGTCCACCAGCCGGAGGCCCAGCCGTCCTCCGGCTCGCTGCTGAGGCGGGCACCGTCCTGGACCGAGGTGACGGACACGCCCGGGACCAGCGGTTCGGCGAGGGTGCCGTCCACGTCGTGGGCGCCGCCCCTGTCGTCCGAGGTGATCCGGGTCTCGGCGTGGACCGGCAGGCCGAGGTCCTCCTCGGCCAGGCCGACCACGGTCACGCGCACGTAGTAACTCCCCGGCAAGGGGTCGTTCGCCCACGGTTCGGACCAGGCGCGCACGGTGCGCAGGACGCAGGACAGCTCCACGGCGCCCGAGTCGGGGGCCGCCTTCCTGGTCTGGTGGCCGTACACGCAGGCCTGCCTGCGGCGCAGCCCGTCGTACACGTCGACCTGCCAGGTCGACGCACCGTGGCGGGTGGCGTTCTCCGGCAGGGTGATCTTCGCCCGGACGGTGGCCCGTTGGCCGGCGTCGGCGGGGAAGGCCCAGTACAGGTAGTCGCCCGTGGAGGCGTCCGCCGTAGCGGTCTGCCCCTGCTGGACGGGCGTGGCGGTACGGAAGGTGGTGCCCGCCTCCGTGGGGCCGGCACCGTCTTCACCGGCCGGGCTCGCGCTCGCCGACGGGTCGTCGGCCGCGGCCGCCCCCGCCGAGGTGAGCAGGGTGACTCCGGCGAGCAGCGCGCCGGCGCAGGCGCGCCGCAGGCGCCGGGTGCGGGACGTACGCATCAGTTGGTCCTCCATACGGCGACGCGCCAGCGCGAGATCCATCCGAACAGCAGACCGGCGATCAGTCCGGTCAGCACCATGACGCCCAGCAGCCACCAGCCGCGGCCCAGGCCGAACGCGGCGACGTCGGACGCGTCGTCGGGGCCGTCGACCAGGTCGATGGTCAGCTCGACGGGCATGCCCGGCGTGGTCTTGACGGAGGCGGGCGCCGCGAAGGAGTTGCCGAGCTGGAGGCAGACGGCCTCGGCGGGCGGCTCCACGCCGTCGGATTCGTCGGAGCCGTCCGGTTCAGGCTTCGGATAGCGCAGTCCGGTGGAGATCGCGTCGGTACGTCCGGTGCCGGCCCCCTCGCCACGGACGATCTCGCGGCCGCTCGTGGTCACCGCGCGCAGCAGGACCCCGTAGTCGTTGTTGACGGCACGGTCCGCCGCCACGCTCACCGAGGCGCGCAGCTCCTGGCCCGGCCGCACGTCGACGCGGTACCAGCGGTGCTTGCCGAACTCCTGGCGGTCCGTGTAGAGGCCGGCCTTCAGCTGGGGGGCCGCGGAACAGCTGTCCGCGCCCTCGGTCGCCACGGGGGTGACGACGGGCTCGGCGGCCCGGTCCACCAACTGCTTGACCCGGCCGGAGAGTTCCTCCGTGTGCTGGACGGCCGTGTAGGTGCCGCCGGTGGCCTCGGCGATGCAGGTGAGCTGCTGCCGGATCTTGGCATCGGGTACCAGGCCCAGGGTGTCGATCACCAGGTGGATGCCGCGTGCGGCGATGTCACGCGCCACCTCGCACGGGTCGAGCGGGCCGCAGGTGTCCTCGCCGTCCGTGATGAGGACGATGCGGCGGGTGGAGTCTCCGCCGTCGAGGTCGTCGGCCGCGCCGAGCAGGGCGGGGCCGATGGGGGTCCAGCCGGTCGGCGCCAGGGTGGCGACCGCCGTCTTGGCCTCCGTACGGTCGAGCGGACCGACCGGGTAGAGCTGCTTGGTGTCCTTGCAGCCGACCTTGCGGTCGTCGCCCGGGTAGTCGGCGCCGAGCGTCCGGATGCCGAGCTGTACCTCTTCCGGCACCGCGTCCAGGACGTCGTTGAACGCCTGCTTGGCGGCCGAGATCCGGGACTGGCCGTCGATGTCGCGGGTGCGCATGGAGCCGCTGACGTCAAGGACCAGTTCGACCTTGGGTGACGCGGCGGCGGAGGGTTCGTCGGCGGCGGCCGGCAGCGCGGTGCCGAGTCCGGCGGCCAGGGTGGCGAGCAGAACGCCCACCCCGGCCGTCAGCCGTTTTCTTATGATCATCGACGGATCCTATTGAAGATCCGCGGTCATCCCAAAAGCGGTCCGGTAAAGGTGATTTCGGGGATCCGGCTCACCCGCCGAGCAGCGGCCCGGCCGCCCGGTCCAGTACCGACCCGATGCGCTGCCATGTCTCCGTGTCCCGTTCCACCGCCGGGATGTGGGCGTCCTCGGCCTTCTCGTTCCAGCGGGTGGCCACGGCGACCGGGTCGCCGCCGCCCGCGGCCGACGCGGCGAGCGCGGCGGCGCCGAGCGCGACCAGTTCGCCGCTGACGGGGACGATCAGGGGCCGACCGGAGAGCCGGCGCACGGTGTCCACCCAGGTGCGGCCCTGGGCGCCGCCGCCGATCAGCCGCAGCGGCCGGCCCGCGACCTCGGGGTCGGCCGGGTCGAGGCCGCAGGCCAGCAGCAGTTCGTCCAGGGCGCGCAGCACGGTGAAGGCCGCACCCTCGTAGGCGGCGCCCAGCAGCTGCTGCGGAGTGGTGTCGTGCCGGAGCCCGGTGAGCAGGCCGGAGGAGGTCGGCAGGTCCGGGGTGCGCTCGCCGTCCAGGTAGGGCAGGAGGACGGCCTCGCCGCCGGGCGTCGCGTCGTCGCGGTGCAGGCCCAGCAGGGTGGCCACCCGGTCGACGGCCAGCGTGCAGTTGAGCGTGCAGGCCAGCGGGAGGTACGTACCGTCGGCCGCCGCGAAGCCCGAGAGGGCGGTGGAGGCGGGCCGGGTCCGGGACGCGGCGAAGACCGTCCCGGAGGTGCCGAGGCTCAGGACGGGATGGTCCAGGAGCCCGGCGCCGCCCAGGCCCAGGCCGACGGCGGCGCTCATGTTGTCCCCGGTGCCGGCCGCGACGGCGATCCCGGCGGGCAGGCCCAGTGCCTCGGCCGCCTCGGCGGTCAGCGAGCCGATCCGCGTTCCGCCGGTGGCGGCGACCGGGGGCAGCATGGAGGTGTCCAGGCCGAGGAGCCCCAGGAGTTCGGGGTCGTACGCGCCGGTGTCCGTGGAGTACCAGCAGGTTCCCGAGGCGTCGCCGGGGTCGGTGGCCGCGATGCCCGCCAGCCGCTCGGTCAGGAAGTCGTGCGGCAGCCGTACGGAGACGGCCGCGTCGGCGGTCTCCGGCTCGTTGTCCCGCAGCCACTGCCACTTCGACGCGGTCATGGAGGCGACCGGCACCGTCCCGGTCCGCGCGGTCCACGCCTCGGGGCCGCCCAGGGCGGCGGTCAGTGCCACGGCCTGGGGGGCGGAGCGGGTGTCGTTCCACAGCAGCGACGGACGCAGCGGGCGGCCGGAGCGGTCCAGGACCACGAGGCCGTGCTGCTGTCCGGCGACGGCGATGCCGGTGACGCAGGAGGCTGAGAGGCCGGACTCCTTGAGCCCGGCGGCGACGGCGTCGCACAGCGCCTGCCACCACACGTCCGGGTCGCTCTCGCGCGCCCCGCCGGCGCCCGTGACGACGTGCGGGGCGCGGCCGACGGCGAGCAGTTCACCGGTCTCGGCGTCGGTGACTGCCGCCTTGGTGGACTGGGTGGAGCTGTCCACGCCGATGACGACGGTACGCGGCGGCATGGGCTACCTCTTCTCGTGCTGATGCATGGGTCATGCGGATGCGGGAGCCGCAGGTGACGGCCCTGCGGCTGCCCGGCCGTACGCACGCGGTTTTGGTCGTGCGACAAACAAATTACGTGATGGGCGGCCTGCGGGCCAGAGGCGGCCCCGATTCCCCGCGTGAGGGTGTACGTCACGGAGCAGCCCCGTGCATAATTAGTCATTGCACTGAACAAATGAGTCCGGCCGAACCGGCCGGCGCCGGACCCGACACACGCGAAGGCGGACAGACGATGACGGACCGTTTCACCCCCACCCCCGCGGACAGGTTCACCTTCGGTCTCTGGACCGTGGGCTGGCGTGGCAACGACCCGTTCGGCGAGCCGACCCGGCCCGTGCTGGACCCGGTCGAGTCGGTCGAGCGGCTGGCCGCGCTCGGGGCGCACGGGGTGACGTTCCACGACGACGACCTCATCCCCTTCGGGTCCTCCGACAGCGAGCGGGCCCGCCTGATCGGCCGGTTCAAGGACGCCCTGGAGCGCACCGGGATGAAGGTCCCGATGGCCACCACGAACCTGTTCACCCACCCCGTCTTCAAGGACGGCGGCTTCACCTCCAACGACCGCGACATCCGCCGCTACGCCCTGCGCAAGGTCATCCGCAACATCGACCTCGCCGCCGAACTCGGCGCCACCACCTACGTCGCCTGGGGCGGACGCGAAGGCGCCGAGTCCGGCGCCGCCAAGGACGTCCGCGTCGCCCTGGACCGCATGAAGGAAGCCTTCGACCTCCTCGGTGACTACGTCACCGA